>NZ_JBWKNV010000001.1:0-96283 GCF_059415745.1 Caulobacter sp. GW821-FHT10A10
TCGTCGACCTGCGCAACGTCTACAAGCCCGCCGAGATGGTGCGGGCCGGCTTCACCTACGCCTCCATCGGCCGGGGAAGCGTCGTCCAGCCGGAAGCCGAGACCGTCGCATGAGCGGAGGCCCTGTTCTGGTTACCGGCGCCGCCGGCTTCGTGGGCATGCACGTCGCCGAGCGCCTGCTCGATCGTGGAGAGACCGTGATCGGCGTCGATGTGTTCAACGCCTATTACGACCCCGCCCTGAAGGACGCCCGCGCCGCCCGTCTCGACGGGCGACAAGGCTTCTCGATGGTGCGGATGGACATCGCCGACCACGAGGCCCTGCTCGAACTGGTCAAGTCGTCGGGCGTGAAGCGGATCGTGCACCTGGCCGCCCAGGCCGGCGTGCGTTACTCGATCGAGAACCCCTTCGCCTATGAGCGCTCGAACCTGGCCGGCCACTTGGCCGTGCTGGAGGCCTGCCGCCACGGCGGCGTCGAGGCCCTGGTCTACGCCTCGTCGAGCAGCGTCTATGGCGATCGTCCCCTGGCCGGAGAGGGCTTCAGGGAGACCGATCCGGCCGAGGCCCCGGTCTCGCTCTACGCGGCGACCAAGCGTTCGTGCGAACTGCTCAGCCAGAGCTACGCCAAGCTCTACGGCTTCCCGCAGGCGGGCCTGCGCTTCTTCACGGTCTACGGCCCGTGGGGTCGCCCCGACATGGCCTATTTCAGCTTCACCCAGAAGATCCTGAAGGGCGAGTCGATCGAGGTGTACGGCGAGGGCAAGATGGCCCGCGACTTCACCTATATCGACGACATCGTCGATGGGATCATCGGCGTGCTCGACAACCCGCCCCCGCGCGGCGGGCACGAGGTTTACAACATCGGCGACAACGACCCCGTTGGCCTGATGGACATGATCTCGGCCCTGGAAGCGGCGATCGGCGTCGAGGCCAACAAGATCATGCGCCCCATGCAGCCGGGGGACGTCACGGCCACCTACGCCAACATCGACAAGCTGCAGGCGCTGTGCGGCTACAAGCCCAAGGTCAAGCTGGCCGAGGGTCTGCAGCGCTTCGCCAAGTGGTACGCGGAATTCTACCCGCGCGCCTGATCGCGGCGCGACCGCGCGAATGATCGAAGGGGCGGCCGCCGCGAAGCGACCGCCCCTTTTTTCGTGTCAGGACGCGGCCTGGTTGGCCAGCTCGACGCCCGAGAAGGTGGGGCGGGCCGGCCCCAGCAGACGGCGATAGAGATCGTCCAGCGAGGCGTTCAGGCGACCGCTGGTGTAGCAGGCCTCGAACCGGTTCAGGCCAGCCTCCCGCAGCGCATCGAGGCGGGAAGGCGTCAGATCCTCCAGCACGTCCTTGAGGGCGTCGGGCTGGTCCAGCGAGACCACCAGCCCGGCCTCGCCGTTATTGACCACCTCGGGCAGGGCGCCGCGGTCGCTGACGATCACCGGCAGGCCCGCGCGCATCGCCTCGATGGCCACGAGGCCGAAGCCCTCCCAGCGCGAGGGCATGACCAGAACGTCGGCGGCCTGCATGAAGGCGGCCACGCGCTTGCGGTCGGCCCAGCCGTGGAAGGTCACGCGCTGGCGGTTCACGGCCGAAATACCCGAGGACACCACGGCGCCGCCAACGACGTGCAGGTGGATGTCGTCACGCTGCAGCCGCTCGACGGCGTCGAGAAGGATGTCCAGGCCCTTCTGCGGGTCGTGCCGGCCGACGAAGAGCAGGTTGAGACGCCCCTCGCCCAGCGCGACCGGAAGTCCGACCTCGGGCGTGCGGCCCACGCCATTGTGGATGACCATCATCCTCTCGGCCGGCACGCCGGCGGCGATCGCGGCCTTCTGCTCGTAGTCGGAGATGTTGACGATGGCGTCGCTGAAGCCGCTCAGGACCCGCTCCAGTACAGCGTAGACCTTGGAGCTCAGCGCCTTGCCGTCGCGGGTGAAGGCCCAGCCGTGCGGGCAGTAGATCACCTTGGGACGCGGCCGGGCCAGCGCCAGCACCGGCCGTGCGATGCCGGCGAAGCTGCTGTGCAGGTGGACGATGTCAGGCTTCAGGTCGCCGGCGGTGCTGGCCAGCTTCAGGCCAAGTCGGACCAGATCAGCGACCGTGCGCTGCTCGCAGTCGAAGCCGACGATGCATTCGCGCGGGATCGACGGCACATGGTCGAGCGAGGATTCCGGCAGCAGGAAGCGCACGTTCTCGACGCCGTAGGCCTCGATCTGAACGGGGGCGATCTCTTCGAGATAGCTGGCCGTCCCGCCGGGCAACATCTGAGCGAAGTGCAGGATCTTCATGATTGGGCGCTCTCGGCGACGCGCGTGTAGAAGGCTTCGCGCACGGGATAGACGGCCGTCGTGGTGTAGCCGCGCGCGTTCTCCAGATTGACGGCGCTGGCGCGGACCAGCTCGTCGCGGTCGGCCGCCAGCCGGCCGACGACGTGGGCCCAGCCCTTGGCGTCGTCCTGGGGCACGAGGAATTCGGGGCCCACCAGCTCGGTGTTGCCGGGCAGCTGGCTGCAGACGCACGGCAGGCCGCGGGCCTGGGCCTCGATGACCACGCGCGGCAGGCCTTCCTGGCGCGACGGAAGGACGAACAGATCGGTCTGGTCGAGAATGGCGTAGACCTCGGCGCCGGCCTTCTTCTTGCCGAGGAACCGCACCTGGTCGGCGACGCCGAGCGCCGCGGCCTGGGCCTCGAACTCGGCGCGCGTGTCGCCGTCGCCGACCAGCCAGAGGTCGACCAGCACGCCGCGCGACTTGAGGATGGCCACGGCCTCGATGATCAGGTCCTGGCCCTTCAAGTGCTTCTGCATCATGGCCACGTTGACCAGGGTCAGCCGCTCCTTGCCCAGGCTCTCGGCCGAGCGCGGCGCGGCCGCCAGGTGGTCGGGCGACAGGTCCAGCGTGGTGTAGTTGAAGGTCGGCCGCTTGGGGTTCGGCGGATAGTCGGCCTGCAGCGAGCGGGCGGTGACGTAGGACGAGACGGCGGCCATGCGGCACTGGGCCTTCATGATCGCCGTCCAGATCACCCGGTAGAAGGCGCGGAAGCGTTTCTTGTAGGCGCCGGGCGCGAACTGGGCGTCGGCGTCGGCCATGGCCTCGACCGCGAAGGGCATGCCGCGCAGGGTCAGCACCATCCAGGCGATGGCCGGGAAGATGCCCGGCACGCGCAGGATCACCGGCGACTTCCGGGGGATCGAGAAGAAGGTCTTGAGGATGCTGGGCCCGAAGCGCAGCAGGTCCGCCGGTCCGTGGACGGGCGGCAGCGCGATCACCTTGACCCCGGGACCTTCGACCGCCAGCGCGCCCGCTTCCTCGATGTCATGCACGCGGCACAGCAAGGAAACGTCGTTGAACACCGTAGTGTAGCGTTTCGAAAAGTTCTCGTAATGGGTGCGATTTGACGATGGCGCGCCGTCGGTTCGCGTGAAATCCCCATCCAGGACGACAAAAACTCGCTCGAACTTAGTCATTTTCCGTCCTGGACGTCTTCACACAAGCGTTGCAGGCCACATCCGGCCGCGAAAAGCCAAGCCATAACCGGACATGGCGGCACCCTAGCCACTAGATGTGACGACAATTAGCGATGAAACGGGTTTTATACCCGGGCTTTGTGCCTCAGATCGTCTTCAACACGCCCGAGCTTTTCTTCAATCGCGATTTGTTTCGCCAGTCCAGACTGATGGCAATGGCGAAGGCCGCCACTTGCACCAGAGAACCGATAGTGATCGCGACATATGCACTGTAGAGGCCGAGACTGGCGCTGAAGAAGCCAGCCGCGAGGGTCGCGACCAGTCCGATCCCGTAGCAGACGGCCATGCGGCTCGACAGACCGGCGGCGAAGGCGGCCGAGGCCAGGATCGACACGCAGTAGAACGGGCCGGCCGAGATGGCCGCCATGGTCAGCGGCCCCAATTGTCCCGCGAACTCGGGACCATAGACGATGCGCAGCACCTGCACGCCGACCAGCCGCACGGCGACGACGGCGACGATCGAGACCCCCACAGCCAGCGCCAGGCCGATGCCGGTCTGCCGGATGAAGCCGCGCCGGTCGTGAGCGCGCACCGCCGAGGCCAGCCGGGGCAGCAGAAGCTGGCCGACGGTGGCGAAGGCCACGCCGCCGACGGCGACGAAGTGGAAGGTGGCGGCGAACACGCCCAGCGCCTCGTTGCCGATCCGCTCCAGCGCGTAGCGGGGGGCGTTGGAGTTCAGCGACATCAGCACCGACGACAGGGCCATGGGCGCGGAGACCAGCGCCAGGCTCATCCGCCGCTTCACCGTCTCCGGCGTGCGGTCCCAGACCTGTCGGAGCGTGACGGGATTGGCCATGCGGCGCTCGGCGATCAGCGCCGCGGCGCCCCAGACCCCGGCCAGGATCAGCAGCGCCAGCCCCAGATTGTGGGTCAGCCAGTAGGCCAGCGGGAAGACGAGCGTCGACATCACTAGGCGGCTGATGCTGACCTCGACGATCAGGCGAACCTGGGAGTCCCGCTGCAGGAAGCCGTAGGACAGGTCGAAATAGCCCTCGGCGAAGCGCAGGGCGAACACCCCGAAGGCCAGCCACAGCGCCTCGGGACCGCGCCCCGAGAGGGCCAGGCCGGCCATCAGCACCAGATAGATCACCGCCGGCAGAACCGTGCGCAGGAAGGTGAAATCGGCGTCCTCGACGCCATCGACGCGCTTGGAGACGACCTGCTGGCGCAGGGACATCCAGGCCATGTAGCCGGCGGGCACGGCGATGCCCTGCAGGAAGGCGAATTCGCCCAGCCGGTGCGGCCCTTCCGAGCGCGCGACCAGCGCCATCATCAACCATTGCAGGGCCGCGGGCGTAATACTGGCCAACATCAGGCCGATACTCTGGGCGCCTAGCCGACGCATACCCTGAAGCTTGGGCTTATCGGCGAAAACTGCTTCTTCCGTATCCCCTCGCGGGTCGGAGACGGACATGCGCACCCTCATCGATACAATTCGCGCTGGCTTTCACATGTAGGCCTTTCGGATGCAAGGCCGGCGTCATACACGGAGCGCAATACTTAAGAGGAGCAGTCGATGCGCTTCGAAAAGGGCGATGAAATGACTAGACGAGTGGCGCTGCTGTCCACGGAATATCCGCCCTATCCTGGCGGCATCGCCACCTATGTCGGCGGCATCGCCAAGGCGCTGGCCGCGCTTGGCCATCGGCCGACCATCATCGGCGTGGGCCCCGAGGCGCCCGATGCCTCCGAAGGCGTCGAAACCCGCCACATCGCCCTGCCGCCCTATTCGCACAAGCAGCTGCCGCTGATCGCCCGCAAGACCCGCGCCCTGCTGGCGGCCGAGGACTACGACGTCATCTTCGCCTGCGACTACCGGATGATCATGGCGATCGGCTGGCTGAACCGCCGCGCCAAGATGGTGGCCGGCGTGCACGGCACCGACATCAAGAGCAAGATCCTGACGAGCCTGGGCGCGGCCGGCGTCTATCGCCCTCTGCGCAACTTCCGCAAGGTCGTGGCCAACAGCGAGTTCACCAAGAGCGAACTGCTGAGCAACCACCCCTATGTCGATCCGGGCAAAGTGGATCCCGTGCCTCTGGGCGTCGACGCCTTCTGGCGTGAGCCCGACGTCGGCAGCGACGTCCTTGAGCGCCTGGCCATCGGCGAAGACCGCATCGTGCTGGTCTCGGCCGGCCGGCTGGAGCGCCGCAAGGGCCAGAACATCACGATCGCCGCTCTTGAGCGCCTGCCGCCGCACCTGCGCGAGCGCGTCACCTACCTGATCGTCGGCAAGCCGGTCGAGGCCGACTACACCGCTGAACTGGAGGCGGCGATCGCCGCCGGCGCGGCCGACGTGCGCCTGCTGGGCGTGGTCACGCGCGAGGACATCCGCGCCCTGTACCACCGGGCCCACGCCCTGATGCACACGGCCACCTACATCCCGCGCAAGGCCGAGGGCTTCGGCCTGGTCATCGCCGAAGCCGCCGCGGCCGGCGCCCCGGCGATCGCCTCCCGCGTCGACGCCATCCCCGAGGTCGCCATCGACCAGGTCACCGGCCTGCTGACCAAGGACGGCGATCTCGACGACGTGGCGCGCGCGATCACTGCCCTGATCGAGGAACCGGGCCTGCGCGAACGCCTGGCCGCCGGCGCCAAGGCCCGCAGCGACATGTACGTTTGGGAAGTCGCCGCCAAGGCCGTGCTCGACGAGGCGGCCTGACGGAAAGAGCTGGGGAGCGTCGCCGACGCGGCGCTCCCCGGTCGTTTCGCGGCCTACCGGAACAGGCCCTGTTCTTCGAGGCGACGGGCCATGAACGTCGAACCCGACTGGGTCAGGTGGCCGTAGTCGAACTGCACCGGCGAGCCGTCCGGCAGCGTCTGCACGCAACGATCGCCCGAGCACAGAGCCTGGTAGGTCGAGACGTAGGTCACGCCCTCGCGCCGGGCCATCACCCGCATTTCCTTGTCCAGCTGACCGGCTTCCGGCACGCGGTGCTCGGCCGGCAGGTGCGGTTTGCCCTCGGTAAGGGCGCGAGCGATCAGGCGCGGCAGCGGCGCGTCGTACTCCACGATCGGCCCGACCAGGACGACGCTGAGACCGCGGGTGCGCAGGGCCCTCAGCGTCTCGACCAGGCCCGGCATGTCCTCGGCCCGCCAGCGGGCCGCGATGATCACCCGGCGCGGCGTGTTGTGCTTGAGGAAGTCGTCATAGACCATGCCCATGATCGCGTCGCAGGCGGGCTTGGCGTTGGCGGCGCGCTTGAGGACCGGCTTGCAGCCCGTCGCGGTGGCCTGCAGGACGGCGTCGCTCGACTGGGTCGCGGCCAGGCCGCTCCAGAGGTGCGCGGCGTGGCTGTCGCCGATCAGCACGTCGTAGGGCTTGCCCGCCGGCGGGGTCAGGCAGACCTTGCGATCATAGTCCTCGAGATGGTGGCCGGAGGCGATGAAGCACTTGCCGCCGCGATAGGCCGGGTCGGCCTCGTAGGACAGCCAGCTGGCCATCTCGCGCGCCTGCGGCGGATAGCGCTCGGGCCAGCCCTTGCTGGCGACCAGGCCGCCGAACACGGCCAGCAGCACGGCCGACCAGACGCCGACGACGATCAGCAGCCGACGGGTGGTGAACAGGTCCTGGCGACGGAACGGACGCTCGACGATCCACCACGAGGCCACGCCCAGCGCCAGGCTGGCCAGGACGAGGACAACCTTCACCAGGAGCAGCGAGCCGTTGGCCAGCAGCACGGCGTTGCTCTGCTGGAAGACGATCAGCGGCCAGTGCACCAGATAGAGCGAATAGGAGATCTTGCCGATGAACACCGCCGGCGGCAGCGACAGGCCGCGATTGACCAGCGAGCCGCCGCAGCCGCCCAGCCAGATCAGGGCCGCCGCGCCCAGGCAGGGCGGCAGGGCCGCGACGCCCGGGAACGGCGTGGAACGGCCGTAGAGGAACAACGGCCCGACGATGCAGGCCACGGCGACGACGCCGATCACCTGGCGCAGCCAGGCTGGCGGCCGCCAGCCGAGCGGCAGGATGGCCAGCGCCGAGCCCAGCATCAGCTCCCAGGCGCGCGAGTACGGCAGGTAGAAGGCGGTGCTGGTGTCCTTCGCCACGGTGATCACGGCGGCGACGAACGAGAGGATCGAGATGCCCGCGATGACGGCCAGCCAGGTCCGCAGCGAGCGGCGGCGCAGCAGGAACAGCACCGGCGGCAGCAGCAGGTAGTACTGCTCCTCGACGGCCAGCGACCAGGTGTGCAGCAGGGGCTGGGTGGCGGCGTGGGCGGCGAAGTAGTCCGAGGTCGCCCAGAAGAAGATGTTCGACACGCTGGCCAGGGCGGCCAGGCCCGAACGTCCGAAATCGTCGAGCTCGGACGGCAGCAGAAGCATGAAGGCCGCCGCCGTCGTCACCGTCATGGTCGCCAGCAGGGCCGGAATGATCCGGCGGATGCGGCGCACGTAGAAGGTCGAGATCGAGAACGATTGCCCGACGATCTCCTTGCGCAGGATCGAGGTGATCAGGAAGCCGGAGATGACGAAGAACACGTCGACGCCGACATAGCCGCCGGCCAGGGTGCCGAAGCCCGCATGGAACAGCAGCACCGACATGACCGCCACGGCGCGCAGGCCGTCGATGTCGGCGCGATAGGCCAGGGAGGCGTGCTGGGCGGAGGCTGGCGCCGCGGTTTCCCGGGTCGCGGCGGAGGGCAGGACGGCGTCGTCCGCGGTCAGGGCGCTGCTGGTCACGAGGCGTCTCCGCTGGCGGCTGGGGAGGAGGCGTTGGAGGTCGGGGCCCGGAAACGGGCGGGGCGGGATGTCGGGACGGCGCGTGCGCGCAGGCCCTCCATGGCCGGCGCGGCGACAGCGTAGGCGGCCGCCAGCCCCAGCGGCCCCCAGAAACAGAACATCTTCATCGTCGCCACCGACCAGCCGGCCAGTACGGTTCCGAACAAGGTCGCGACGATCGCCACGGCGATCAGCGGCAATCGTCCGGTCGCTTCGCGGTAGCGGTTGGCCGCGCGGCCGGTGATCTGCACCATGACGCAGCCCATCGCCGTCCAGGCCAGAACGCCGATCCCGCCGAGTTCGGCGGCCAGGCGCGAGTGCAGCGAGAACGACGGGAAGAACGACGAGTTGGGATCGGTCATCCAGCGGACGAACTCCCAGCTCAGCGCCCAACTGGGAATGGTCGAGGCCACGTAGAAGCCGTACTGCCCCATGCCCACGCCCAGCAGCGGATGCTGCAGGAACAGCTTGATCTGGATGGCCACCGTGCCGAAGCGCGTGACGTTCGAGACCTGGCCCGACTGCACCATGGTCTCAGCGATCTGGTCGCTGTTGAGCGCGATATAGAGCAGCGGCAGCAGGTTGGCGGCGATGAACAGGACCATCACCACCCGCCAGGCCATGCGGAAGCTGAAGCCTCGCATGCGCAGGATCTGGTCGATCAGGAAATAGGCGGCCGTGATGATCATCACCCCGACCAGGGCGGTCCGGCCGGAGATGAAACCGAACACCACCAGCAGCGCCGTGCACACGAAGATCAGCGGCTTGAAGCTCGAACGGATCGGCGAGCGCAGATACGAATAGGCGAACGGCAGGATAAAGATCTGGAACGCGCCGAAGTTGGACGGCTCGTAGGTGATGCTGTGGATCCGCCCCGGGATGAAGTGCCCCCGCCCGACCGCGGCGTGCAGGAACTTGCTGGAAAAGGCGGTGTAGGCCGTGGTCACCGGGCCGATGTGCCACGCCATGAACTCGATGCAGCCGACGACGGCCGCCACGACCAGAACGATCATCAGCGGGCGCATCACGTACTTGTCGAAGTCGTAGATCGCCGCGTTGCGGATCAGGTGCGCGTAGTAGAGGCCGAACACCAGCACCATGGTGCTGGTCATCATCTTCTCGCCGCCGCCCCGGTTGCGGAAGTTGGCGACCGAGATCTCGTTGAAGTTCACGACCATCGACAGAAAAATGACGAGCGCGAACAGGCCGAGAAAGAATGTCAGCGTCTTGTCGATCGACAGCCGGCCGTCGCGGAAGAAGCTGAACGCAATCAGCGGCGTGGCGAACACCGCGAAGATCGCATAGGCTTCATGGCCAAGCTCTCCGAGCGGCGAGAACGAGAACTCGCCGTTGAACGGAAAAATAAACACAGAAAACGCGATGAGCAGAAAGCTGACGTTTGTCACGCGCGACTGCGTAACACGACCAGCCGCCCGGTTCGACGCGAGCGAATTCTGCCTTGCGGACATGAAGACCATGCTTGTTACGATATCCGTAGCGACGCCGTCTCGTGATCGTCGCCTGGACGCCGCGGCAACTCTTCCCGGTGCGTGTAGCAGCCTCCTCGCTCCAGGGGAAGCGAGGCGCCGCAGCGCAACACGGAGATCATGCAATTTTCACGCGGCGCCGCCGGAAGAGGCGGACGGCGGCGGCGCCCGCGTCAGTCGGGGCGCGTCGAGACCGCCGAGGCCGGCGCGACCGCGCGCTTGCGCGAAAGGGTCTTGGCGAAGTCGATCATCGGGGCCTCGACGACGCGATAGGTCACGCTGGCCAGGACCGCGGAGACCGACAGGACCACGACATAGAGCACGACGAAGGCCGCCGCCGGCCGGCCGCCCAGGTCGCCGACCATCCCGTCCAGCAGGTGCAGGACCAGGAAATGCAGCAGATAGACGCTGAAGCTGATCTTGCCGATGTAGCGCAGGACACGGTTGTCGATGACCGGCCAGGACGCCTGCGACGAAAGCAGCAGCAGCAGGGCCAGCATGGCGCTGACCACCAGCGGGTTGCGCAGCGGCCCGAGGCCGAGGGCGCCGACAGCGCACAGCAACGCCAGCACCGCCAGCAGCCCGGCGTTGGCGTGCGGCGCCAGCCGTCCGGCCAGAGCCCCGCTTCCCAGATGATGGACCACGATGCCGAACAGGAAGGCCGGCAGGTTGGTCAGGAAGCCGAAGTGGATGAAGTGCGACAGCGCCTCGGGCTCGACCCGGCCGGCCAGCAGGACCGGCAAGGCCAGGCGCGAGACGATCGACAGCGCCACCCCGGCCGCCGCCACGACGAGCGCGCGCCTGAGCGTGGTCATCGTCGCCAGCAGGAACGGGAAGATGAAGTAGAACAGCGCCTCGCAGGCGATGCTCCAGCCGCCGGGGACGATGTCGTTGATCGCGCTGGGCGACAGGCCGTGCACGAAGAACACGGTGAGCAGCACGTTCTTGATCACGGCCGCGTCGATCTCGTAGCCCGGCGAGGTGATCCCGCGCAGCGCCAGATAGAGCACCACCGCCAGATAGAACATCGGCGCGATCCGGAAGAAGCGCCTGATATAGAAGTCCCTGGCGACGAAGGCGCGGCCGGCGTAGGCGCTGAACATCGTGAAAGCGCTGACGATGAAGAACAGCTGGACGCCGCGCAGGCCGAAACCGGCGAAACGCTCGAGCAGGACCGGCAGGCCCGGCGTCGCCTGGCCCACATGGATCAGCACGACGCCGCAGATCGCGAGTCCACGCAGTCCGTCGAGATAGCTGAGCCTCGCGCCCGGAGGCGGCGCGATCGGACGCGTCGCCTCGAGCGCGGCCGCCGCCTCATGCCGCATGCTCATCGCCCCCAAAAACCGCACGCTCCGGAGAAATACATCCCAAAGGCGCATTCAAAGCACATAACGCCCATAGTTGATCTAGCCCTTGGAGAACAGCCCTGGCGTTCGCGTTTTTCGGCCCCACGCGGATCTGCCGGAATCGCTACACCCATCGAGCAAAATTTAGGCATGAACGAGGCGCCGCACCGATCATCGCCCGCCCCATCACATCAAAGTGCAGCACAATTCGAAATAATGGAACCCTTCTTCTTCAAGTTTATATTATCGTTTCCCTACAAAATGAGCACGCACAAGCGGTAATATGGAACCCATGACCTAGGATAAGCTTCACCATTGGAGCTATCAGCTTAACCACTACACGATTCAGGGGAGCGCAATTCATGGAACGTCGTTTTTTTATCGGCGGGATGGCGACACTGATCGGCGCCGCTTCGGTGCGCGGCAGTTTCGCGGGCGGATGGCAGCAGGCCGCCGGCCAGGCCACGCGGGTCAGGATCGCCCCCATCGGCGACAGCCGGACGGCGATCATCACCTTCGACCTGAACCGGATCCAGGGCGCGTCGCAGTGCCACTACAACTGGGCGAACATGCTGCACCGCCAGCGTTTTCCGCTGTCGGGCGTGTTCGCGACCTCGGGCTTCACCTCGACCCAGGCGCTGGACTGGCTGCCGTCGGCTCTGAGCTCGGGCGCGGCCTTCCTCTCCATCCTGCTGGGGGTGAACGACGTCGCCGCCGGCATTCCGGTGGCCCAGACCGTCGCCAACATCAGCTTCATGATCTCCCAGGCGCAGGCCGCGGGCCTGCGGGTGTTCCTGTTCACCGACCCCGGCAACCAGTCGATGAGCACCAGCCAGGCGGCCAGCTTCCACGGCGCGGGCGGACTGAACGACCAGTTGCGCGCCATCGCCGCCGCCAGCGGCGGCCAGGTGATCCTGGTCGATTGGGTCTCGACCCTGCTGTCGAGCACCAGCCCGATCACCTTCCGCTCCGGCTACACCTATGACGGCACCCACCTCGACGTTCCCGGCGCGATCGCCGGCGGCGCGTTCTTCGCCGGCGTGGCGGCGGCCTACCTGCCGGCCGAGGCCGACCCCGCCCCCGTCGGCAACCTGGCCATCAACAGCGACTTCGCCACCACAACCGGCGGCTCACCCGGCGCCGGCAACAGCGGCGTGCTGCCCTACAAGTTCTCGGGCGGCGTGGACAACGCCAATTGCGGGGCGGTGTTCTCGCTCAACACCCGCGCGGACGGGCTCAAGGAGATCGTCGCCGCCGTCACCACGGCCAACGCCGCAACGGCGCTGGGCGGAATTCGCGTCAACCAGGCCCTGCCCATCGCCCTGTTCCCCAAGAGCGCACGGTTCCTGGTCGGCTGCCAGATCGACGTAGACGCCGGCCACGTGAACCTCGCCGATGTCGGCTGCCAGCTCGACTACAACTACACCGACGGAACCTTCGCCCAAGCCTTCCAGGCCCGCTCGTCCGGCGGCAAGCGGGTGATCCCCTCGACGGGCGCGCTGAAGCTGACCATGGAAAGCCTGCCCGACATGGTTTCCGATACCAAGACCCTCGCCAGCGTCACCTTGCGCATGACCGCGCGCTGCCTCGGCGCCGGCAAGGCGACCGTACGCATGCGCCGCCCATGGGTGGTCCCCGCTTAGCCCGATCGAAGCCGGAGGAGAAACCGCCGTGCAGAACAGACGCCTGTTCCTGGCCCAGGGCGCCGCCCTCGCCGCCGTCGCCGCGCCGGGGCTCGCTTCCGCCCGCGACAGCCTGCCCGTCTACCGCGCCGCCGACCTGGCCGACAGCGTCGGCGTCTGCACCCACTTCTCGTGGGGAAGCACTGTCTACACCACCAAGTTCGACAAGCTGCTGCCGCTGATCGTCGACGCCGGCATCAGGCACATTCGCGAAGAGGTGTTCGTCAAGACCGACTACCCCTACAACTATCCCTACTTTCAGAAGTGCCGGGCGCTGGTGGCGCAGGGCGTGCGCTTCTGCTGCATCGCCGCCCGCATCAACCCGGAACCGACCACCGACGACTTCCTCTATATCGAGAAGACCTATGACAACATGGACGGCGGGATCGAGTATTTCGAGGGCGTGAACGAGCCCAACCTCTCCGGCTACGCCAACTGGCAAGAGGCGAGCGTGCAGATGCAGATGTACCTGTACAACGCCGTCCGAAGCTCGGCCAAGCTCGGCAGTGTCGGCGTCGTCGCCCCCAGCTACACCGGCAACGCCGGCGGCGTGGTCGGCGACATCAGCAGCTACGTCGACTACGGCAACGTCCACTCCTATCCGGGCGGCAACCATCCCGAGACGGTCAGCGCGGGCGGCGTCGACCGCTACATGGCGGCAGCCCGGGTGAACACGCCGCAGAAGCCGGTGATCTCGACCGAGACCGGCTATCACAGCGCCATGACGACGACCAAGTCGCACCCGCCCACCCCGCCGGAGATCATCGCCCGCTACCTGCCGCGCCGGCTGATGATCCAGTTCATGCGCGGGATGACACGCTCGTACCTCTACGAATTCGCCGACTCGCGGGAGCGCGGCGACGCCGATCCGGAATCCCACTTCGGCCTGGTCGACGCCACCGCCACGCCCAAGGCCTCGTACTTCGCCGTGAAGAACCTGATCGCCATGTTCGCCGACACGGGCGACGGCGGCTACGCCAGCAACGTCGACATCTCGGTCTCGGGCGGAACCAGCGTCTACGCCGCCGTGTTCCAGCGCTCCGACGGCGACTACCTGGTGCCGATCTGGCGGGGCGTGGCCGACTACAACCCGACCACCCGCACCCTGATCGAGACCACCAGCGAGGCCGTGCAGCTGGACGCCGCCGAGGCGCTCACCCTGGTGGACGTCCGCGCCCTGACCAACGCCGGCGAGGTGGTCACCACCGTCGATGGCCGCCGGGGGACCAGCTTCAACCTGGCGGTCGACAGCGCCATGCGGGTGGCCCGCTTCCGACGCTAGCGCGCATCCGTCGCCAGCGCTTTCGCCGCGACGGCTCAGCCGGAGGGTGCTTGTGCGGGAACGGCGCTGGTTCCAGTCTCATGGCGAAGCTGGATGCCCGCGATGCGTCATCTGTCGACGTCGCTCCCCGCCATCCCCGGCGCCGCCCGTCTCGAAATCCTCAACCGGCGGATGGAGGGCCTGCGCGCCCTGGCCGAGATCCAGTCGCTGCTGGCCAGCAGCGACGTCGGCGTCGACGACTTCATGCAGATCGTGGTCGACAGCGTGCATCGCCTGCTGCCCGGGCGCGGCGCCGTGGTCGAGCTCGTCGACGGCGACCAGATGGTCTATCGCGCGGTCAGCGAGGGCTATGCCCAGCACCTGGGCCTGCGCCTGCCACGCGCCGGCAGCCTGTCGGGTCTGTGCGTCGACCAAGCCGCCATCCTGGTGTGCGAGGACAGCGAGACCGATCCGCGCGTCGACCGCGACGCCTGCCGCCGGGTGGGGTTGAGCTCGATGGTCTGCGCGCCCCTGTTCGACGGCGAGCAGGCGGTGGGCGTGCTCAAGGCCATGGCCGGCGAGGCGGCCGCATTCGACATTGAGGAGATCGAGCTGCTGCGCCACATGAGCCAGACGCTCGGCGCGGCCATCGCCACGCGGGTGGGAGTCAGCGACCTGCGCCGGCTGCTGCAGGAGCGGACGGCGGCGCTCGAGCGGGTGGAGCGACGCAACCAGCGGCTGGCCCAGCTGACCCTCGACCTGGCCGACGCCAAGCACGAGGCCGAGACGGCCAACCGCGCCAAGTCGGAGTTCCTGGCCGCGATGAGCCACGAGTTGCGCACGCCGCTGAACGGCCTGGTCGGGTTCTCGGAGCTGCTGGCCCGCGACGCCCTGTCCGGCGACGAGCGCGGGCGCTATCGGGGCTTCGTGCGCGACGCGGCCAAGGCCCTGCTGGCCATCGTCGACGACATTCTGGACCTTTCCCGCGTCGAGGCCGGCAAGCTGATGCTGGAAGACGGCGTCGTGGCTCCCGCGCGACTGGTCGATAGCTGCGCGGCCATGGCCCGCCCCGACGCCGAGGCCAAGGGGCTGGCGCTGACCATCGAGATCGCGCCGCAAACGTCGGACGCGATCGCCGGCGACCCGACCCGCCTGCGCCAGGTGCTGCTGAACCTGGTGACCAACGCCGTTAAGTTCACCGCCGAGGGCTGCGTCACCCTATCGGTCGCGCCCACTGGGGTCGAACGCCTGCGCTTCACCGTCGCCGACACCGGTCCGGGCATCGCCCCCGAAGCGCTGGAGCGCCTGTTCCAGCCGTTCGGCCAGGTCGATTCCACCATCCATCGCCGCTATGGCGGCACGGGCCTGGGCCTGGCGATCTGCAAGCGGCTGGTCGAGCTGATGGGCGGAACGATCGGCGTCGACAGCAAGGTCAGCCAGGGCTCGACCTTCTGGTTCGAGATCCCCGCCCGCCCCGCCGACCGCCCGGCCGATGACGATCCGCCCGCCATGGCCGCCAAGGACGAGCCTCTGCGTATCCTTGTCGTCGACGACGCCGAGATGAACCGCGCCCTGGCCGAGGCCGTGCTGCGCTCGGCCGATCACGCGGTGGACTGCGCCGACGGCGGGGCGGCGGGTGTCGAGGCCGTGCGCGCGCGGGCCTATGACGTGGTGCTGATGGACGTGCGGATGCCGGGCATGGACGGCCTGGCCGCGACGCGGGCGATCCGCGCCCTGCCCTTCCCGGCCTGCGCCACGCCGATCCTGGCCCTGACGGCCAATGCGGTGAAGGCCGAGATCGACGCCTGCCTGGCGGCCGGCATGGACGGCCACGTGGCCAAGCCGATCGACATCGTCACCCTGCTGACACGCGTGCGCGACGCGGCTCGGCTCAGCCGCACGCGGCGGTAGACGAGCCGATCGTCACCATCTGCTCGCGCCGCCCCAAATCCGCCTCTCCCCGCGAAGGCGGGGACCCAAGCTGACTTTCAGGAGGCGGCTCGGCCGTGGATCACTTGCAGGCTCGGCTTGGATCCCCGCCTTCGCGGGGATGCGCGGTAAGAGGGGGGGGCGAGGCGCCGAACGCCTCCTCAATCCCCGATGAACCGGTACCCCACGCCCGGCTCGGTCAGCAGGATCTTCGGATGGGCGGGGTCGGCCTCCAGCTTCTGGCGTAGCTGGCCGACGAAGACACGCAGGTACTGGGTGTCGTGCATGTGGGCGGGGCCCCAGACCGAGGTCAGCAGCTCCTTGTGGGTCAGCACCTTGCCGCGCCCCAGGGCCAGGCGGGCCAGCACCTCGTATTCGCGCGGCGAGACCTTCACCACCGCCCCGTCGCGGGTGACCAAGCGCTTTTCGAGATCCAGCTCGACGGCCCCGGCGCGGATCGGCCCGGCCGGCGCCTGGGTCGCCGCCCGCTGGCGCAGGGCCACCCTCAGTCGGGCCAGCAGTTCACCCACCCCGAACGGCTTTTCCACATAGTCGTTGGCGCCCTTGTCCAGCGCGTCGATCTTCTCGATCTCGCGGTCGCGGGCCGACAGGATCAGGATCGGGCCGTCATAGAAGGCGCGGGCCTTCTCCAGCACCTCCTTGCCGTCCATGTCGGGCAGACCAAGGTCCAGCACCACGGCGTCGGGCGACCACAAGGCGATGCCGCGCAGCCCCTCCTGGCCGCCGTCGGCGCGCAGCGGGTCGTAGCCGGCGGCGTCGAGCGCGGGGGCGAGGAACCGGTGGATCTGCGGCTCGTCGTCGATGACCAGGATGCGGGGGCGAAGCGCGCTCATGACCTGCTCATAGCAGATGGTGGGGCGTGGCGACGCCCTTGGGCAGGCTGATCAGCATCCGCGTGCCCTTGCCGTCGTGGATCGGGCTGGCGGCGGCGATGCGCCCGCCCATGGCCTCGACGAAGCCCTTGGCGATGGCCAGGCCAAGCCCCACGCCCTGGCTGGCGCCCGGCGAGCGGTCGCTGGGATCCTGCAGGCGACGGAACTTCTCGAACACCCGCTCCAGATCCGCCGGCGGAATGCCCCGCCCCTCGTCCTCGATGCTGATGACCACGTGGGCGCGGTCCTCGTAGGCGGCGACCTCGATGCCCGCGCCGGGAGGGCTATAGGCGATGGCGTTCTCCAGGATGTTGACCGCCACCTGCTCCAGCAGGTTCGGGTCGGCCTGAACCAGGCTCAGGGTCTCGGGGAAGTCTCGCACCAGCACCCGGCCGTCCAGCCGGCGGGCCACCCGGTCGGCGGCGGCGGCCAGTACGTCGCGCGCGTCGATCCAGTCGGTGCGCAGCTTCAGGCCCCCGCCCTCGATGCGGGTCATGTCCAGCAGGTTGGCGACGTAGCCGTTGAGCCGCTCGGCCTCTTCCTTGATCCCCAGCGCCAGGTCGGCGCGGGCCGGGGGCGCGAGCTTGTCGCCATAGTCGATCAGGGTGGTGGCCGCCCCCAGCACCGTGGTCAGCGGCGTGCGCAGGTCGTGGCTGATGGAGTTCAAGAGGGCGTTACGGAAGCGGTCGGAGCGGCGCAGGGCCTCGGCCTCGACCGCGCCCGCGGCCAACTCGGCGCGCTGCAAGGCCACCGCGCCCTGGTCGAGCAGGGCCAGCAGCAGGCGTTCCTCGTCTGAGCCGGAAACCACGGTCCCGGCCTCGATCCCGGCCACGCCGGCGCGAGCGCCCAGGCCCTCCAGCGGCCAGAAGGTCCAGGCGGCCTGAGGCAGGGTGCCGGTGCCCGCGCCGGCCGGTTCGCCCTTCTCCCAGGCCCAGCGGGCGGCGGCCATGGGGGCGGTTCCCAGGTCGATCATGTCGGGCGCGCCGGCGGCGGGAGCCAGTTCCTCGCCCTCCGGCAGGAAGACCACGGCCCGCGCGCCCGAGGCGGCGGCGGCCTGCTCGGCCAGGGCCTTGGCGACCGCGGCCTTGCCAGAGGCGGCCGAAAGCGTGCGGCTGGCGGCCAGCAGGCTGGTCACCCCCGCCGCCCGCTTCTGCGAGCCGATGGCCTGGTCGCGCACGCGCCCCGCCAGTCCGCCGGTGGCAAGGGCCACGGCCCAGAACACGATCAGGGTCAGCACGTCGGTCGGCGAGCCGATGGCCAGGCTGTAGCGCGGGGCCAGGAAGAAATAGTTGTAGACGAGGAAGGCCGCCGTCGCCGCCGCCAGGGCCGGGCGCAGGCCATGCATCACCCCGGCCGCCAGCACGGCGGCCAGGTAGATCATCCCCAACTCCACCCGGTCGAAGGCCGTATCCAGCGCCCAGGCGACCAGGCTGGCGGCGACCACGAAGCCGCCGCCGGTCAGGTAGGCGGGCCAGTCGAAGCGACGCGGTCCGGGAACCCGCGGCTCGGCGCCGCCCTCCCCGCCCGCGCCGGTGACCACGTGGATCGCCTCGCCCCGCGCCTCGCGCAGCAGGGCGGCAGCCAGCGAACGGCCCGTGAGTTCCTTCCAGCGGGAATCGCGGGATTTTCCGATCACGATCTGGGTGACGTTGTTGCGCCGCGCCCAGGCCATGACGGTGGCGACCACGTCGGCCCCGGTCAGCACCACGGTCGAGCCGCCCAGCTGCTCGGCCAGTTTCAGGGCCTCGCGGGTGCGGGCGGCGGCGGTCTCGGGCGGCGGCGGACGGTCGGGACGTTCCACATGGGCCAGGGTCCAGGGCGCGTCCATCATCATGTCCGACAGCCGCCGGCCGGCCCGAACCAGCATGGAGGCCATGGCGTCGCCGCCGGCCAGGACGAGAATCCGCTCGCCCGCCGCCCACGGCCCCTCGACGCCCTTCTCGCGCATGGCCGCGACCAGCTGGTCGTCCACCGTCTGGGCCGCACGGCGCAGGGCCAGTTCGCGCAGGGCCGTGAGGTTCTCGACCTTGAAGAAGTTCTCCGAGGCCAGGCGCGCCGTCTCGGGCACATAGACCTTGCCCGCCGCCATCCGCTCGCGCAGCTCGTCGGGGGTGATGTCGATCAGCTCGATGTCGTCGGCGCGGGCCAGCGCGCTGTCGGGCACCGTCTCGCGCTGGCGGGCGCCGGTGATGCGCAGCACCACGTCGACCAGGCTTTCCAGGTGCTGGACGTTCAGCGTGGTCCAGACGTCGATGCCGGCCGCCAGGATCTCTTCCACGTCCTGCCAGCGCTTGGGATGGCGCGAGCCGGGGGCGTTGGAGTGGGCGTATTCGTCGACCAGCAGCAGCTTGGGCCGTCGCTCCAGCGCCGCGTCGAGGTCGAACTCCAGATAGCTGCGGCCCCGGTTCTCGACCGGACGGCGGGGCAGCACGTCGAGCCCCCGCAGCAGGCTCTCGGTCTCGCGGCGGCCGTGGGTCTCGACCACGCCGACCAGCACATCCTGGCCTTCGGCCTTGCGACGGCGGGCGGCGCGCAGCATCTCGTAGGTCTTGCCCACGCCCGGCGCCATGCCCAGGAACACCTTGAGGCGCCCCCGGCGGGCCTTGTTGGCGGCCGCCAGAAGCGCCTCGGGGTCGGGGCGGCCCCTTTCGGGGTATGAAGAGGGGTCGCCCGCCAAGGCCTAGCCGACCATCGGGAAGCGCGCGTCCAGGGCGCGGTTGACGTCCAGCACATTGACCCGCGGCTGGCCGATGAAGCCCAGCAGCGGCGGCTTCACGGCCGCCTCGATCATGGCCAGCACCTCGCCGCGCGGGGCGTTGCGGGCGGCGGCGATGCGCGGGACCTGCAGGCGGGCATAGGCCGGCGAGACGTCCGGATCCAGGCCAGAGCCCGAGGTCGTGACCGCGTCGGCGGGAATGACCGCGCCGTGAAACTCGTCCCGCAGGGCGGCGGCGTCGGTCTTCTCGCGCTCGATCAGCTTGTCGTTCAGCGGACCCATGTTGGAGCCGCTGGAAGCCGACGCGTCGTAGCCGTTGCCGGCGGCCGAGGGGCGGCCGTGCAGGTACTCGGCCTTGGCGAACACCTGGCCGATCAGCTCGGAGCCGACCACCTGGCCATGGCGGTCATGAACCAGCGAGCCGTTGGCCTGGGCCGGGAACGCGGCCTGGGCCACGCCGGTGATCGCCAGCGGATAGGCCAGGCCCAGAAGGACGGTGAACAGGCCCATCGAGACGAGGGCCGGACGAAGATGCTTCAGCATGTGGGCCTCCTCTAGAACACGGCCTTGAGCGTGGCGACGGCGCGGCTGTCGTACAGCTTGCCGAAGTCATGCTCGGACGTGTCGTGATAGCGCAAGTCCAGCGCCAGCTTGTCGGTGAAATTCCAGGTCCCGCCCAGATTCCAGGTCGTGTAGTCGCCGGGGCCGGCATAGGTCTGGCGCCCCAGGGCGGCCGAGACGCTGATGGCCTTGGCCAGCGGATAGCTGCCGTTGACCTCGTAATAGGTCGCCTCTTCGGCGGTCCCGAAGCCGTCGGGGCTGTAGAACACCGCGGCCCCTACCCCGCCCTTGCCAGCCGGGACGCTGGCGGCCACCTTGAGCTCGGCGTTGCCGTAGTCGGCCCCGCCCGGCGCGCCGACATAGCCGTAGTAGATGACGCCCAGATCCAGGGTCGCGGGACCGAGGTTGGGCTTGTAGCCGGCATAGAGGTCCACCTCGGCGTCGGTCTTGTCGCCGAAGTCGACGTTCGAGGCCCAGACGCCGGCGTAGACCTTGCCGGCGGTCAGGTCGGCGCCGCCGAAGACCTGCGGATCTTCATCGGTCTGGCTGACGCCCCGGAACACGTAGTCGGACGCCGCGCCGAGGTTGAAGGTCACGCTGGGCGCCTCGGCGGCGCGAGCGGCGCCGGCCATGGCGAAGACCAGGCCCGAGGCCATCAGCAGCGAAGAAAACTTGGACATTGAAAGAGCGCCTTTCACGACGCGAGGAGTTCGGCGGCCTTGGCCGCCAGGAAGACGAGCCCGATCGCCCCGAGGCCGAAAACCAGGTCCGGAACGATCGGGCGGTTCATCAGGCCAGGCCGAGGGCCGAGACGATCATGTCGATCAGCTTGATGCCGACGAACGGGGCGACCAGGCCGCCCAGGCCGTAGATCAGGAGGTTGCGCGACAGCAGCTTGCCGGCGCCTATTGCGCGGTACTTCACGCCCTTCAGGGCCAGCGGGATCAGGGCCACGATCACCAGGGCGTTGAAGATCACCGCCGACAGGATCGCGCTCTGCGGGCTGTGCAGCTTCATGATGTTCAGCCCGCCCAGCGCCGGCAGGGCGACCACGAACATCGCCGGGATGATGGCGAAGTACTTGGCCACGTCGTTGGCGATCGAGAAGGTTGTCAGCGCCCCGCGGGTGATCAGCATCTGCTTTCCGACCTCGACGATCTCGATGACTTTCGTGGGGTCGCTGTCGAGATCGACCATGTTGCCGGCCTCGCGGGCGGCCTGGGCGCCGGTCTGCATCGCCACGCCGACGTCGGCCTGGGCCAGGGCGGGGGCGTCGTTGGCGCCGTCGCCGCACATGGCCACCAGCCGCCCCTTGGCCTGCTCGGCCCGGATCAGCCGCAGCTTGTCCTCGGGGGTGGCTTCGGCCAGGAAGTCGTCGACGCCGGCCTCCGAGGCGATGGCCGCGGCCGTCACCGGGTTGTCGCCGGTGATCATCACCGTGCGCAGACCCATGCGGCGAAGGTCCGCGAAGCGGGCCTTCACGCCGGGCTTCACCACGTCCTTCAGGTGGATGACGCCGACCAGGGCGCCGTCCTCGCTGACCGCCAGCGGCGTGCCGCCCGAGCGGGCGATGCGGTCGACGGCGGCGGCCACCTCGGCCGGGATGCGCTTGGGATCGATGGCCAGGCTGCGATAGACCGCGTCGACCGCGCCCTTGCGCCAGGACTGGCCGGCGAAATCCAGGCCCGACTGGCGGGTCGCGGCGCTAAAGGCGATCGAGGTCGCGCCAGCCGGGGCTTCAAGCGAAAGGCCCTGCTGGCGGCCCAGTTCGACGATCGAGCGGCCTTCCGGCGTCTCGTCGGCCAGCGAGGCCATGACGGCGGCGCGCAGGGCCGCGTCGGGACGCACGCCGGGGGCGGCGATCACCTCGGTGGCCATGCGGTTGCCGAAGGTGATGGTGCCGGTCTTGTCGAGCAGCAGGGTGTCGACGTCGCCGGCGGCTTCCACCGCGCGGCCCGAGGTGGCCAGCACATTGACCTTCAGCAGGCGGTCCATGCCGGCGATGCCGACGGCCGAGAGAAGCCCGCCGATGGTCGTCGGGATGAGGGTGATGAACAGCGCGCCCAGCACCAGCGGGTCCAGCGCCACGCCCGAGAACTTGCCCAGGCCCAGCAGCGTCACCACCGCGATCAGGAAGATCAGGGTCAGGCCCGCCAGCAGCACGGCCAGGGCGATCTCGTTGGGCGTCTTGCGGCGGTCGGCGCCCTCGACCATGGCGATCATGCGATCGAGGAAGGTCGAGCCGGGCGCGGCCGTGACCCGCACCTTGATCCAGTCGGAGACGACCGTGGTGCCGCCGGTGACGGCCGAGCGGTCGCCGCCGCTTTCGCGGATGACGGGGGCGCTCTCGCCGGTGATGGCGGCCTCGTTGACGCTGGCCATGCCCTCGACGATCTCGCCGTCGGTGGGGACCACGTCGCCGGCCTCGACCAGCACCAGCTCGCCGGGAACCAGCTTGTGGGCGGGGGTCGGGATCACCGTGCCGGCCTGGTCGTCGATGATCAGCTTGGCCTTGGTGGTGACCCGGGCGGCGCGCAGGCTGTCGGCGGCGGCCTTGCCCCGGCCCTCGGCCACGCTCTCGGCCAGGTTGGCGAAGAGGACGGTGGCCCAGAGCCACAGCGAGACCTGCACGGCGAAGCCCGCCGCCTGCTGGGCGACGATCGCCGCCACGGCCGAGACGCTCGACAGGAGGGCCACGATCCAGGTCGCGAAGATCACCGGATTGCCGGTCAGCTTGCGCGGGTCGAGCTTGAGGAAGGCGTCCTTGGCCGCGCGGGCCAGGATCGGGGCGGAGAGGCCGCCGGCCAGGCTGGCCGGCTTGCGCCGACCGCCCTCGCCCGCAGCGGTTTCATAGGTGGTCATGGGAGTATCGCTTTCGATCAGCGGCTGGCGGCGACGAAGGCGAGCGCCTGGAAGTGCTCGACGATCGGCCCCAGCGCCAGAGCGGGGAAGAACTGCAGGCCGCCGAGGATCAGGATCACCCCGATCAAGAGGCCGACAAAGAGGCCGCCGTCGGTCGGCATGGCGCCGGCCGTGGGGGCGAGCTTGGGCTTGGCCGCGAGCGCCCCGGCGATGGCCAGCACCGCGACGATGGGAGCAAAGCGCCCGAACATCATCGCCAGGCCCAGGGTGACGTTCCACCAGGGGGCGTTGGCGGTCAGGCCCGCGAAGGCCGAGCCGTTGTTGGCCGTGCCGGAGACGTAGGCGTAGAGGATCTCCGACAGGCCGTGCGGCCCGGCGTGCATCAGGCCTTTCAAGGCTTCCGGCAGGATCGCGGCGAAGGCGGCGAAGCCCAGCATGAACAGCGGGATCACCAGCACCGCCAGCATCGAGAACTGGATCTCGCGGGCCTCGATCTTCTTGCCCAGATATTCCGGCGTGCGACCCACCATCAGCCCGGCGACGAACACCGCCAGCAGGGCCATGACGACCATGATGGCCACGCCCGAGCCGATGCCCCCGGGCAGGATCTCGCCCAGCTGCATCAGGAACATGGTCACGCCCCCGCCAAGCGGCATCAGGCTGGAATGCATGCCGTTGACCGAGCCGTTGGAGGCCCCCGTGGTCATGGCCGCCCACACGGCGGTCGAGGGCGCGCCGAAGCGGACCTCCTTGCCTTCCATGTTCACGCTGGTGTCGACGTGGGCGGCGACCTGGGCCGGAGGGGCCTGGGTCTCTGTCACATAGATCGCGGCCGCGCCGGCGCTCAGCAGCACCATGGCCGCCACGACCAGGGCGCGGACGTCCTTCTTGGCCAGCACGCTGCGGCCGAAGGCGAAGAAGGCGGCCCAGCCCAGCACGTTGATCGACACGGCCGTGATCAGGTTGGTCAGCGGGGTGGGGTTCTCGAACGGGTGGGCGGAGTTGGCGTTGAAGATGCCGCCGCCGTTGATGCCCAGCTGCTTGACGGCCAGCTGGCTGGCGGTGGCGAACAGCGAGATCTTCTGCTCGCCGCCCTCCAGCGTATGGGCGGTGACGCCGGCGGCCAGGGTCTGGGGCACGCCCAGGGCCACGAGCACGATCGCCACGACCACGCACAGCGGCAGCAGCACCCACAGCGTCGTGCGGATGACGTCGCTCCAGAAGTTGCCGACGTCCTCGCCCTTGCTGGCCAGGAAGCCGCGCGCCAGGGCCGCGGCGATCGCCGCGCCGGTGGCGGCCGAGACGAAGTTCTGCACCGTCAGCACCAGCATCTGGCTCAGCGTCGACATGGTGGTCTCGCCGCCATAGCTCTGCCAGTTGGTGTTGGTCACGAAGCTGACGGCGGTGTTGAACGCCAGGTGCGGCGAGAGGCCGGCGAAGCCCTGCGGGTTCAGCGGCAGCACGCCCTGCAGGCGCAGCACGCCATAGACGAGAAAGAAGCCGACGGCGTTGAAGGCCAGCAGGGCGCCGGCATAGCCGATCCAGGTCTGGCCCTTGCGCGGGTCGATCCCGCCCGCCGCGTAGAAGAGACGCTCGACCGGCGCCAGCACGGGATCGAGCCAGGTGCGCTCGCCGTTCCAGACGCGCGACATGTAGACGCCCAGCGGCCAGCCGATGCCGACCGCCAGGCCAAGCGTCAGGGCGATTTCCGCCCAGCCTTGCCAGTTCATGTGAGTTATCCGAAGAGCGTCAGAAGCGGTCCGGCCGCATCAGCGCCGTGACCATGTAGGCCGCGACGACGATCGCCCCGGCTCCCCAAAGCGCGTTCACGAACAAGGTCATGCGCGCCTCAATGCGATGGCGAAGAGGCCGAAGGCCGCAAACAGCCCTCCGCCCAGCGCCAGGAAAATGATGTCAGCCACGTTCGGCCTCCTTCCAGTTGGCGCGGAAGGGACCACGGAGCCGCGTAAGGGCTCCATTCGGGAGATGTGAGCCGCGCATAAGCGCCGCATAAAGACCGGCGACCGCGGCAAGCCATGCTGCAACGCAGCGCGTTCAAGGGTGCAGTTTGGCGAGACCAAGGTTTTCGGCAAACTTTGCCGGCAGCCTTAGAAACAAGGCGTTATCGTGACAAGCGCCCGCTTTCCGAACAACTTGCCGCCGCGCGGAAATTTACTCTTGTTTGCATCGCAAAATCGCGAAACGGTGGCAGCCGATCCAAGTCACGCGCGTTCTGGGCTCATGTCACCGCTGTTTCCAACCTTGGTCATCGTGGCCCTGCTGGCTCTGCTCATCTGGCCCAGCATCGAGCCCCGCCTGCGCCGCCGCGGACGCGGCCGCAGCCGTCGTCGCGGCTATTTCCGGGATTAGGGTCTGGGATTAAGGCGCGATCCAGGGCGCACGCTGCTTCCCTCCTCCGTAAAATCCCCGCGAAAGCGGGGACCCAGGCTTTTGAGCCCTTCCCCCTTGAGGGGGGAAGGGTTGGGATGGGGGTGACACGGCATGTCCGCCCGCACGGCCTCATCGAGCCTGACCGCCGCAACCACCCCCAACCCCGGCCCTTCCCCCATCAAGGGGGAAGGGAGAAGGAGAGCTGACGGGCACAGACGAAGCTGAATCCCCATCGACTGCGGATCAAACCCCAACCAATCCAACCCCTTGCAACTTTCTCACCGCTCTGGATCAGACGCGCTCAAACCCGCTGCATAATAACCCCGTCTCGCCGCACCGAAGGGGCGCGCGGCCAGCGACCATGCGGCGGCGGGATGCGATCGAGCGGGATTGGGGCGGATTGGGAAGATCCGTCGCGTCCGGGGACCTGGCGCTGGCCAGGCCCGCCCGCCGTCGGCTTGGACGAGGATTACAGAGCGCCCCTCTCCTCGTCGCCGCCCGAAGAGGAAACTCCGAGGATGGTCCTGGTAAGGCGTTAAGAGCGCCGCCGCCCGGGAAGCCGGCAGCCAAACGACCGCGCGGAGCGCCTAGGCTTCGTCGAAACGGTAACAACACAAAGCACTCCGGGCGTGGCCCGGCGCTCCGCTCTCCTTCATCAACTCGCAGCGAAAGCGCGGGGACGCCCACCCGTTCCCTCTCCCCTTGCGGGAGAGGGTGGCCCTGCGGAGCAGGGTCGGGTGAGGGGTCTCTCAGATCTCAAAGCCGCGTGCGGCGGTAAGGCAAGACGGAGGCGTCCCATATTTGAGAGCCCCCTCATCCGACGCCTATCGGCGCCACCTTCTCCCGCAAGGGGAGAA
This sequence comes from Caulobacter sp. GW821-FHT10A10, assembly GCF_059415745.1. Lineage (NCBI taxonomy): Bacteria > Pseudomonadati > Pseudomonadota > Alphaproteobacteria > Caulobacterales > Caulobacteraceae > Caulobacter > Caulobacter sp. GW821-FHT10A10. The sequence goes on from NZ_JBWKNV010000001.1 coordinate 26,230, forward strand.
GGGACGCGGTTACGACTCCAGCTCGATGTCCCAGTAGAGATAGTCGAGCCAGCTGGCGTGCAGGTGTCCCGGCGGGAACTTGCGGCCGCGGTCCTGGAGTTCGTGCATCGAGGGCCGGCGCGCCGTGTGGAACGGGTGCATGCCCGCTTCGCGCGGGGTGCGCCCGCCCTTGGCCAGATTGCAGGGCGCGCAGGCGGTGACGATGTTCTCCCAGGTGGTGCGGCCGCCGCGCGAGCGGGGGATCACGTGGTCGAAGGTCAGCTCCTCGGGCGAGCCGCAGTACTGGCAGCTGAAGCTGTCGCGCAGGAACAGGTTGAAGCGGGTGAAGGCCGGCGGCCGCTCCTGCGGCACGTACTGCTTCAGCGACACCACGCTGGGCAGCTTCATCTCGAAGGACGGCGAATGGACCACGTGATCGTAGGTCGAGACCACGTCGACGCGGTCGAGGAACACCGCCTTGATCACCTCCTGCCATGGCCAGAGGGACAGCGGATAATAGCTCAGCGGCCGATAGTCGGCGTTGAGCACGAGCGCCGGCATGCCGGACGGGGGACGGGTCAGCACCTGCATCAGGGCCTCCCGCTCATGGAACCGACGAGGTCCCTATGGGGCTGGTACGCGGTCGGACTGAAGACGGGCCTCCTTCCTACGCAAATCAGGGAATCGCCATTCATTCCCGGACGCACAGAAAGGATGATCCCAATCAGCGACAGAACCAAGACGAAGCTTGCGAAAGTTCGGCCCCTAAGCCGTCAGGTTGATCTCGCCGCGCCGAACGCCGCCATAACAGGCCCAAAGAAGATGCGCCGCCACGCCGCGATAAGGCTTCCAGGCCTCGGCGCGGACATAGGCGGCCTTTTCGTTGGGGCGAACCTCCAGCCCGTCGGCCCAGCGCATGGCCTCCTGCAAGGCGACGTCGCCGCCAGGGAAGACGTCGATGCGGCCCTCGCAGAACATCAGGAAGGTCTCGGCCGTCCAGCGGCCGATCCCCTTGATGGCCACCAGGGCCGCCACCGCCTGCGCGTCGGGCATGGCCTTGAGGGCGTCGAAGTCGCAGGCGCCGGAAAGGTGCGCCCCGGCGATCTCGCGCAGATAGCGCACCTTGGGCCGCGACAGGCCAAGGCCTTGCAGCGCCGGATCGTCCAGCGCCATCACGGCGTGCGGCGTCAGTTCGGGCAGGCCCGCCTGCACCCGCGCCCAGATGGCCGCGGCGGCGGCCACCGAGATCTGCTGCTCGACGATCATGCGGGCCAGGCCGGGAAAGCCGCCCGGCCTCAGGCGCCATTCGAAGACGGGCGTGACGGCCTCCAGCCGGCCAAACAGCGGGTCGGTAGCGGCCAGGTGGGCGCGAGCGGCGGCGATCAGGTCGGGGGTGGGAGCAGAGGCGGAAATCACGCCGGCGAGGAAGCCCTCGCCGGGGATCGCTGGCAATCCGAAACTTGCGGTCGCGAGCGGCGCTCAGCCGATGGCGACGATCTCGACCTCGCCGCCGGCCACCGTCGCCGTATCCCCGACGCCCTTGCCCATCAGCGCCCGGGCCAGGGGCGAGACGTAGGAGACCGAGCCCTTGGCCGGGTCGGCCTCGTCCTCGCCGACGATGCGGAAGGCCTGGGTGCGGCCGTCCTCGCGGTCGAAGGTCACCGTGTCGCCGAACTGCACGCTGGTGCGGCTCTCGTCGCGCTCGACCGGCTGGGCGGTGCCACGGCGGGCCGACCAGTAGCGCAGGTCGCGGGTGGCGCGGGCCATGGCCGTGCGATCCTCCGCGACGCCGCCGGCGGCCTGGGCCGCCGCATAGGCGGCCCGAGCGGCGGCGAACTCGGCCTCGATCATCGCCAGGCCTTCGGCCGTGACGAGATTGGGCTGGGTCGAGATCGGACGGTCGGGAAGGTCGGCGGCGAAGGCCTCGGCGTCGCCTTCCTTGGTGAAGGCCACGCTCATCGGGCGTCTCGCGAGGAATGGGAAAAGACAGTCATCAGACGGAAACCCGAGGTGTCGCGGGTCGTTCCGCCGGCTCGGCTATGGCCGAGCATGGCGCCGGTTTCAAGTCGGGGCGACGCACCCCGGCGGCCGCCCCCGGATCAGGCCGTGGCGGCCGCGACGGACATTTCGTCCTTTTGGAGCTCTCTTGGAGCCTTAGAGCGCGATCGCCAGCACGGCGCCGGCGACGGCGACAGCGGCCACCAGGAAGTAACCGATGGCGACACGGTCGAAGACGCCTTCAAAGGCTTCGAAGCTACGGTTGGTCATGACACACATCCTTGAAGTTTGGTTCGCGCCGACCCCCTCGGCCAGCGTGGTCCAGCGGCGGTCTCTTGATCGGCCGATCCATCTGAACGATGCTTAGATAACACGGATCTGAGCGACGTCAAGATATCTTGACAATGTTTGGATGAATTTTCGCTACGTAAGGGATAGAGTGCCGCCCGATGACTCTCGCCTCGCCCGAAGCCGCCCGCCCCTATCACCACGGCGATCTCAGCCGCGCCCTCGTCGAGGCCGCCCGGCGGATCCTAGAGACCGACGGCCCGGCGGCCCTGTCGCTGCGCGCGGTGGCCCGCGAGGCCGGGGTCAGCCCGGCCGCGCCCTACCACCACTTCAAGGACAAGGGCCAGCTGCTCGACGCCGTCGCCCACGAGGGTTGGGTGGCGCTGGACGAGGCGCTGATGAAGGCTCGCCACGACAGCGAGAGCGACCGCCAGCGGATGACCAATCTCGGCGTGGCCTACGTCACCTTCGCCCGCGACAACCCCGCCCTCTACCGGGTGATGTACGACTGCTCGCGCGACAAGGACGCCCTGCCCGACCAGATGAAGGAGGAAGGGGCCTACTGCCAGGTGCGCAACACCATCGCCCACCAGGCCGGCCCCGGCGTCTCGGAAATCGACCTGGAGCTGGCGACCATCGCCGCCTGGTGCGCCGGTCATGGCCTCGCCGAAATGAGCGGCTTCAAGCAGTTCGCCGGCCTGAAGACCATGCTCGGCGGCGAGGAAGCCTTCCTGAAGGCGGTGTTCGACCACCTGGGCATGTTCGCCAAGTTCGATCGCGGATGAGGCCGATGACCTCTCTCCTCCCCCGTGCAACGGGGGAGGGGGACCACGAAGTGGTGGAGGGGGCGAGACTGGGCTCCGTGCCGGCGGTCGCCCCCTCCGTCACGCTGCGTGTCCGCAGCGCGCCACCTCCCCCGTTGCACGGGGGAGGAGCTTGATGCGCCCCTTCACTACCCGCTTCGCTCCCTCCCCGACCGGCTTCCTGCATCGCGGCCACGCCTTCTCGGCGCTGACGGCCTTTCAGGCCGCTCAGGAAGCCGGCGGTCGCTTCGTCCTGCGCATCGAGGACATCGACGCCCCCCGTAGCCGGCCCGAATACGAGGCGGCGATCCTGGAGGACCTGGCCTGGCTGGGCCTCGAATGGAAGCAGCCCGTTCGCCGCCAGTCCGAGCACTTGGCCGACTACCACGCCGCCATCGACGCCCTGCGCGAGCGCGGTCTCGTCTATCGCTGCTTCAAGACCCGCAAGGAGCTCGATATCGGCCGCGCGCCGCACGAGCCGGCCGTCCCCTATCGCGGCGCGCCCCTGGCCGAAGCCGAGGAAGCCGAACGCCTGGCGCGCGGCGAGGCCTTCGCTTGGCGGCTGTCGCTGGACGCGGCGCAGGCAGCGCTGGGCGGCTTCAAGGCCCTCAGCTTCGTCGAGCAGGGCGCGGGTCCCGACGGCGAGACGGGCCTGATCAAGGCCCGCCCCGAAACCGCCGGCGACATCGTGCTGGCCCGCAAGGACGTCGGCGTCGCCTACCACCTGGCCGTGGTCCTGGACGACGCCCTGCAGGGGATCACCCACGTCATCCGCGGCCACGACCTGTTCGAGGCCGCCCACATACAGCGCCTGCTGCAGGCCCTGCTGGACCTGCCCGTCCCGACCTACCGCCACCACGGCCTGCTGGTCGGACCGGACGGCAAGCGCTACGCCAAACGCGACAAGGCCCAGACCCTGCGCGAATTGCGCGCCGCCGGGGTGAGCCCGCAGGCGCTGCGGGCGGAAATGGGCGTCTAGCCGCCGCCCCCCGCCTGCTCCACCAGCTGGCCCATGGCCTTCAAATAGCGGGCGAAGGCGGCGCGGCCGGTGTTGGTCAGCCGCACGCGGGTCAGGGGCTTGCGGCCGACGAAGCTCTTGTCGATCGAGACATAATCGGCCTCCTCCAGCTTGCGCAGGTGGATGGAGAGGTTGCCCTGGGTGACCTCCAGCAGGTTTTTCAGCTCGGTGAAGTCGGCGACCTCGGCGCTGGCCAGGTAGGCGACGATACCCAGCCGCACCCGGCCATGGATGACGTCGTCGAGCCCGCTGATGTCGAACCGTTCCGCCACGCCCGCCTCAGACCGCCGCGCGCTGAGCTTGGCGCATCATGAAGAAGCCGGGGATCATCATGAAACCGAACAGGCCGATGCTCGCGAACAGCAGGTAGAGGTCGGCGCGGTCGATCAGCACGCCCATCGCCACGCCGCAGACCAGCCAGCCCAGCGAGACCGCCAGCGTCCAGGCCCGCTTGCGCAGGGCGAAGACGGCGTACCAGACCGCCCCTTGGATCACGAACACCACCGCCGGATGGAACAGCCAGTAGCGGAAGTCGTGATGGCGGGCGGCGGCCACGGCGAAGACGATGATCAGCGCCAGATTGGCCAGGCCCGCGCCGGTGAAGGCGGCGTTGATGGCCCGGCTGGCCACGCCGGCCTTGGGCTTGCGGCGCTCGACCACGATCACGATCGTCATCAGCACCACGAAGATCACGGTCGGCAGCCAGGCCAGGATCAGGTTTCCCAGCCCCCCAAGCTGCAGCAGGCGCTTCTCCTGAGCGAAATAGACCAGGGTCTGGACGCCGTAGAGCAGGCCAGCCGAGCCGTAGAGCGCGCCGCCGGCCACGCCGATCCCGCCCCGCTCGGCGCCGCCCTCGGCGAGGCCGCGCAGGAAGGCGAGATCGTCCTGCACCGTCTTCAGATTGTCGCTCATGCGCGGGCTCCCCTCGATCGCATCATGCCGGGTCACAGGATTCGCCCCAACAGCGGCATGCGGCGCAGGGCCATGGTCAGCAGCCAGCTGAGCGCGCTCGCCCCGACGAACACCGCCGCGCCCTTGGCCAGGCCGCCCCAGGCTTGCGGCAGCAGCAGCCAGGCCAGCCACGAGGTGAAGACGTAGTGCAGCAGGTACATGCCGTAGGCGTTGGCCTGCAGGCTGGCGCCGATCGGACCGGTCTTGCGGGCGAAGCGCAGGAAGGTCGCCAGGGCGGCGAACGACAGGGCCGCGCAGGCCAGGGCGAACATCAGGCCGCCGAACAGGTCCAGGAACGGCCGGGGCGGCGGGTTGGGCGAGAAGGCCACGATCAGGGTCGCCACCCCGCCGACGATCGGCGCGATCGGGGCCAGTTGCCAGACCCACCAGCGCTTAGCGAGCTTGCCGTCCGGATCGGTCAGCCCCTGGCCGACGCCGGCCGCGCCGACGGCGACGCCCGCCAGGAAATAGACGAGATAGTGACCGATGCGGGCGGTCTGCATCGAGAACGGCCCGACCATGGTCCAGTGGCCGAACGGCGTGGTCATCGACAGCGGCAGATAGGCCGTCAGGCTGACGGCGACGAGGCCGAGGAAGAACCGGCCGGGCCTGGCCTCCGCCCCCTTGGCCAGACGCCCGAGGGCGTCGATCGCGCCGGGGGCCAGGGCGTGCAGCCCCGTCACCACCGCGCCGAAGGCCAGCAGCACCCACAGGAACCAGGCTGGGCCACTGGGCCAGAACGGCAAGTGCGTCCAGGCCTGAGCGAAGGCGTCCAGCGACGGCGCGCCGCCCGATTGCAGCCATGCGGGATAGTAGGCCAGCGGCGCCAGCAGGCCGGCGCCGATCACGAACGGAACGCCGAGGCGCAGCGCCCGCCCCTTCAGGAAGCCGCCCGCGCCCTTGGCCCGCAGGCCTTGCGCGACGAACAGGCCCGAGATGAAGAACATCAGCGACATGAAGAACATGTCGTTGACCAGGGTCAGGATCCCGAACGCCCCGACCTTCTGCGGATCGACGACCGGAAAGGCCGTCCACAGGATCGGCGGGGCGTCGAACGCCTTCGGGGCCGGCGCGTAGGGGTGATAGGTCATCGCCGTGTGGTGGGCGATCACCAGCAGGGTGACGAAGGCGCGCAAAGCGCCGATCGGGGCGTTGCGACCGTCGCCGACGGTCGGTCTCTCCAGGGTCTTGAGCGGCGCGTGCATGGCTTCCTCCCCCACCCGTCTCGGTGGCGAGCCGCACACTGTATCAACTAGTTTGTTTTGTAAACTAGTTAGAGAACGGCGTTCAAATTGAAAACCGGAGCTCGGCGCAACCTGCCAATCAGGGGCATGGCGGGACGAGTTTACGTAGGTCGCTGCCGACCCGACGAACGATTACCGAGACCTTCGCCCTCATCTCCGAGCATCCCCGCGAAGGCGGGGACCCAAGCCGAGTCGGCGGATGATCCACGGCCGCGCCCCATCCTGGGAGTCAGCTTGGATCCCCGCCTTCGCGGGGATACGCGGCCTCTCCATGCAGGTGATGGAAACCTAGGCCGCCACCTGCGCCGCCTTGGCCGCGCGGGCCTCGCGCAGCAGGCCGATGGCCCGCAGCGCCATCTCCAGGCGCGAGACGGCGAACAGGCCCACGCCCAGCACCACGAAGCCGTCGGTCAGCAGCACGGCGTTGATGTGCCAGGCCTGGGCTTCGGATTCGAGGAAGGCCTTCAGGGCGAAGCGCACGACGAACAGGCCCAGCAGGAACAGGATCGCCGCCGGCGAAGGCTTGGTGTTGAGCTCGTGGGTGTCGGGATCGATGGCGATCGGGATCAGGCGGCCGCGCCACCAGCCGACCGTCGCGCCCACGACGAAGATCAGGCCCAGCCACAGCCAGTCGCTTCCATGCGGCGTGAACTGCACGAACAGGAAGACCGTCGCGGCGACCATGATCGCCGGCAGGATCCACATGAACTCCAGCTTCAGCCGCCGCTCCTTGTTCATGGCGCGGAAGCGCAGAGCGAAGACGATGGCGACCACGAGGGCCGTGACGCCATAGCTGATCAGTTTCTGGTTTCCGTGATCCACGGCCGTTCCCCCAATACGCACGCGGCCACTGCGCCGCTTCCCCGGAGCGGATGAGCACCTCAAACCGGCGCTCTCGTCAATCGTGAGCGGGCCTGCTCCAGTACCGATAACGGTAGGCCGTCGAAAAACCGCGCGCCGCATAGAGCGCGATGGCCGGGGCGTTGGCGGCCTCGACCTGCAGATAGGCGGTGCGCGCGCCCAATCCCTCGGCCTCGGCCAGCAGGGCGTCGAGCACCCGGCGGGCGAGGCCCTGGCGGCGGAAGTCGGGATCGGTGCGCATGCCGAAGATCCCCACGGCCTGGCCATCGACCGCGCAGGCGCCCAAGGCGGCGCGCCCCTCGACGGCCAGCCGGGCGAACCGGGCCGGGGCCGGGATGCGGGCCAGGGCTTCGAGCCGTTCGCGGGCGTCGGCCAGGTTGCCCTTGGCCGAGGCGACCAGCACCGCCTCGAAGGCTGGATCGGGCGCGGTCGACAGGGTCACGTCCGGGTCGGCGAGGCCGGCGACGGCGCCGGTCATCACCAGGGTCTCGCCGTGGGCCGCGTAGCCACGGCGGGCCAGACGTTCGGCCAGGTCCGCCGGCGTCGTCAAACCCTCGGTCAGCTTGAACCGCACCGGCAGGCCACGCGCGCCGTAGAAGGCCTCGACCGCGTCGATGGCGGCCTCGGGATCGCGGTCCGGTTCGGCCAGCGGCCAACAGGCGTTGATCCGCAGCGAGAAGCCGTCGGTCGCGTTCAGCCGCCAGCCGCCAAGCCGCTGCCGCTCGCGGGCCGGCCAGGCGCCGTCGGCGATCGGTTCGAGATGCTCGGGGCTCATTTCTCTTTCAACAGGGCTTCGACCAGGCCGCGGGCCTCGGGGCTGGACCAGTCGGCCTCGCCGGCGATGCGGGCCCGCTCGCGGCCCTGCTTGTCGTAGATCACCGTGGTCGGATAGCCGATCGCGCGCGGCTGGAGGTCGAACGACAGCTTGTAGGACTTGTCGCGGAACGAGACGAGCGGCGGGTTCTTGGCCATCTCGGCCTGGATCAGGTTGAGGTCGCCATCGCGGTCCATGCTGACCGGCAGCACCTTGAGCGGCTGCGTGGCATAGGCGCCCGCCAGCTTGGCCAGGGTGGGCATCTCCTTCTTGCAGGGCGCGCACCAGGTGGCCCAGAGATTCATCACCACCACCTGGCCCTTGAAGTCGGCCAGGGTGTGCGGTTTTCCGGCCATGTCGGTGAAGACGGTGGCCGGCGCGCCGCGCGGCGCCTTGGGCACATCCAGCTTTGCTAGGGACGCCTTCTTGAATTCCGTGAGGTCGGCGGCTTCTGCGGGTTTGAACGAAGCCTGGGCGATGACGTATAGGACGCCGACGACGCCGACGAGCATGACGGCGCCGATGGCCCATTTCAGGGGGCCGGGCTTCGGCTTGGTCACCGCACCGTTCGACTGGACTTCGCTCATATGACCGACACCGCCTCCAAAACGCCCGCCGCCAACGGCCAGGGCCAAGCCATGTGGGGCGGACGGTTCTCGGCCAAGCCGGCGGAACTGATGCAGGCGATCAACGTCTCCATCGGCTTCGACAAGCGCCTCTGGGCGCAGGACCTGGCGGGCAGCCGCGCCCACGCGCGGATGTTGATCAGCCAGGGCGTCATTGCAAGCAGCGACGGCGAGGAAATCCTCGAGGGCCTGGCCAAGATCGAGGACGAGCTGGCCACCGGAACCTTCCCGTTCCGCGACGAGTACGAAGACATCCACATGAACATCGAGGCGCGGCTGCGCGAGCTGATCGGCCCGACGGCGGGCCGGCTGCACACCGCCCGCTCGCGCAACGACCAGGTGGCCGTCGATTTCCGCCTGTGGGTGCGCGACGCCGCCGACCGCTCGGCCGGCCAGCTGGTCGCCCTCCAGAAGGCCCTGCTGGCCCAGGCCGAGACCTATGCCGACGCCCTGATGCCGGGCTTCACCCACCTGCAACCGGCCCAGCCGGTGACCTTCGGCCACCACCTGATGGCCTATGTCGAGATGTTCGGCCGCGACGCCGGCCGCTTCCGCGACGCCCGCGCCCGGATGAACGAGTGCCCGCTGGGCGCGGCGGCCCTGGCCGGCTCGCCCTTCCCGATCGACCGCCACCAGACGGCCGCGACCCTGGGCTTCGACCGTCCGACCGCCAACTCGCTGGACAGCGTCTCCTCGCGCGATTTCGCGCTGGAAGCCCTGTCGGCCGCCTCGATCACCGCCACGCACCTGTCGCGCCTGGCCGAGGAGATCGTGCTGTGGACGACGCCGATGTTCGGCTTCATCAAGCTGACCGACGCCTTCACGACCGGCAGCTCGATCATGCCGCAGAAGAAGAACCCAGACGCGGCCGAGCTGATCCGCGCCAAGGTCGGCCGGATCCTGGGCAGCCTGACCACCCTGACCGTGGTCATGAAGGGCCTGCCGCTGGCCTATTCGAAGGACATGCAGGAAGACAAGGTCCCGACCTTCGAGGCCTTCGACGCCCTGGAGCTGTCCCTGCTGGCCATGGCCGGCATGATCGCCGACCTGACGCCGAACACCGAAAAGATGGCCGCCGCGGCCGGCGCCGGCTTCTCGACCGCCACCGATCTGGCCGACTGGCTGGTGCGCGAACTGAACATGCCTTTCCGTGACGCCCACCACGTGACAGGCTCGGCCGTGAAAACCGCCGAGACCAAGGGCGTCGATCTGTCGGACCTGTCGCTGGCCGAATTCCAGGCCATCGAGCCGCGGATCACCGACGGGGTCTACGCCGTCCTCACCCCGGCCGCCTCGGCGGCCAGCCGCATGAGCTATGGCGGGACCGCCCCCGCCCAGGTCCGCGCCCAGATCGCGCGTTGGAAGGAAACCCTGGCATGATCCGTCCCGCCACGCTGCTCGCCATCGCCGCCCTGGGCCTGACCGGCGCCGCCCTCTCCGCCTGTGGCAAGCAGGCCGAGCTGGAGCGCCCCGCGCCGCTGTGGGGTCCGGAGAAGAAGGCCGCCGAAGCCTCCAAGCGCCGCGAAGCCTCGGCCCAGGCCAACCAGCCGGCCCGCCCGAACGGCACGCAAGAGAACATCGACCCGGCGTCGAGCAACCGCACCATCCAGGCCGCCCCGCTGCGCGGGACGCCGTCCAACCCGTTCGGCGGCCCATCCGCCGCGGGTTTCCCGTCCTCGACGCCGAACTGATCTCCCCGAAAGCATTTCTGTGAACCACTTCGAATACGGCCCCGAGGGCCTGGCCTGCGAAGGCGTCCCCCTGGCCAGGATCGCGGCCGAGGTCGGCACGCCCGTCTACGTCTATTCCCGCGCCACCCTGGAGCGGCACTTCACCGTGTTCCGCGGCGCCCTGGTCGAGGCCGGGGTCGTCGATCCGCTGGTGGCCTATGCGGTAAAGGCCAATTCGAACGTGGCCGTGCTGAAGGTGCTGGGCGACCTGGGCGCCGGCGCCGACACGGTCTCCGAGGGCGAGGTCCGCCGCGCCCTGGCCGCCGGCATCCCCGGCGAGCGCATCGTGTTCTCGGGCGTCGGCAAGAAGCGCGAGGAGATCGCCTTCGCCCTGAAAGCCGGCGTCGCCGAGATCAACGTCGAGTCCGAGCCGGAGATGGAGCTGATCGCCAGCGTCGCCGCCGAGCTGGGCGTGCGGGCCAAGATCGCCTTCCGGGTCAATCCGGACGTCGCGGCCGGCGGCCACGCCAAGATCGCCACCGGCAAGTCGGAGAACAAGTTCGGCGTCTCGTTCGCCGAGGCCGCCCGCCTCTACGCCAACGCCAGCAACAACGCCGCGCTGGAGCCGATCGGGGTGGCCTGCCACATCGGCAGCCAGATCACCGACCTGGAGCCCATGCGCGCGGCCTTCACCAAGATGCGGGGCCTGGTCGAGCAGCTGCTGGGCGAGGGCCTGTCGGTCGAGCGCCTGGATCTCGGCGGCGGCCTGGGCGTGCCCTATTTCAACCATCCCGAACCACCGCCCCCGGCCGCCTTCGCGGCCATGGTGGCGGAAGTCACCAAGGGCCTGCCGGTGAAGCTGGCCTTCGAGCCGGGCCGCGTCATCGCCGCCAACGCGGGCGTGATGGTGTCGGAAGTCATCCACGTCCACGAGCGTCCGGAAGGCCGCAAGTTCCTGGTCATCGACGCGGCCATGAACGACCTGGTGCGTCCGGCCATGTACGACGCCTTCCACGACATCCGCCCCGTGCTGCCCCGTGACGGCGAGACCGTTTATGACGTGGTCGGCCCGGTCTGCGAGACCGGCGACACCTTCACCCGCGACCGCGCCCTGCCGCCGTTCGGCCCAGGCGACCTGGTGGCCTTCATGTCGGCGGGGGCCTACGGCTCGGCCATGGCCAGCGAGTACAATACCCGCCCCCTCGTGCCCGAGGTGCTGGTCGACGGCGACCGCTACGCCGTGATCCGCAAGCGCCCGACCTATGACGAGATGCTGGCCCGGGACCTGGTTCCGGACTGGGTCTAGGCCAAAGCGGCGGCGGCAAATTCTTGCGCGCCGCCGCCCTGCCCGCTTCCCGCCCGCAAAGTCTCGCCCCCAAACGCCCTTTGGGCTAGAAGCCTCGCCATGTCGCACAACACCTTCGGTCACCTGTTCCGCGTCACCACCTGGGGCGAGAGCCACGGGCCCGCCCTCGGCTGCGTCGTCGACGGCGTGCCGCCGGGCATCCTGCTGACCGCCGAGATGATCCAGGGCTTCCTCGACAAGCGCCGGCCGGGCAACGGCAAGTTCGTCACCCAGCGCCAGGAGCCGGACGCGGTGAAGATCCTGTCGGGCGTGTTCGAGGACGAGCGCACCGGCAGCCAGCGCACGACGGGCACGCCGATCAGCCTGATGATCGAGAACACCGACCAGCGGTCCAAGGACTATGGCGAGATCGCCCAGGCCTTCCGTCCCGGTCACGCCGACTATCCCTATTTCGCCAAGTACGGCGTTCGCGACTATCGTGGCGGCGGCCGCAGCTCGGCGCGCGAGACCGCCGCGCGGGTCGCGGCCGGCGCGGTCGCCCGGCTGGTGATCCCGGGCGTCACGGTGCGCGCGGCCCTCGTGCAGATCGGCCCGCACAAGATCGACCGGGCCAACTGGGACTGGGCGCAGACGCAAGAGAACCCCTACTGGTCGCCGGACGCCGCGATCATCCCGGTGTGGGAAGAGCACCTGGAGAAGATCCGCAAGGCCGGCTCCTCGACCGGGGCCGTGGTCGAGGTCGAAGCCGTCGGCGTGCCGGCCGGCTGGGGCGCGCCCCTGTACGGCAAGCTCGACGCCGAACTGGCCGCGGCCCTGATGTCGATCAACGCCGCCAAGGGCGTCGAGATCGGCGAAGGCTTCGACAGCGCCGCCCTGACCGGTGAGGACAACGCCGACATGATGCGCCTTGGCCCCAACGGCCAGCCGGAATTCCTGTCCAACCACGCCGGCGGCGTGCTGGGCGGCCTTTCCACCGGTCAGCCGGTGACAGCCCGCGTGGCCTTCAAGCCGACCTCCTCGATCCTGATCCCCCGCCAGACCCTCAACGAGGCCGGCGAGGAGATCGACCTGCGCACCAAGGGCCGCCACGATCCATGCGTGGGCATCCGCGGCGTGCCGGTGGTGGAAGCCATGACCGCCTGCGTCCTGGCCGACGCCTTCCTGCGCCATCGCGGCCAGACCGGCGGCGGCGCATTCCTGCCGGGCGGCGGCGGCGAGCGGGTTTAATATCCTTCTCCCCTTGCGGAAGAAGGTGGCGGCGAAGCCGTCGGATGAGGGGTCTCTCAAATGGGAGACGCTTCGCCCAGTCTGACCGCCGCACGCAGCTTTGAGTTCTGAGAGACCCCTCACCCGACCTGCTTCGCAGGCCACCCTCTCCCGCAAGGGGAGAGGGTACGGGTGGGCGATCTCACGCGGTGAACCGCTGAGGGTGTGGAGAGGGCGCGGGGCGTCCGGGCCTCGCCCGGAGTTGATTGTGTAATACCGTTTCGACGAAGCTTAGACGCCCCGCGCGATCGTTCTTGACCTTAGGCCGGGGCGCGCGGGCCTCTTCCGCCCTTCACCCCCTTCGGCATCCGCCTTCCCCGGAACCGGGCTGTAAGCTTCGCTAGCCATCGCGTGCAGACAGAAGGCGCCGGAGCGGACCCTCGGACGGGCGGGAGCCTATTTAGGCAAGCTCCCGATGGATGGGTTTACGTCCCCCATCCTCATTTAAGCCTGGCCCGGCCCTGCTCACGCAGCTCCGGCGGCCCCGCTCAATCGCATCGCCGTCGCACGCTTCGGGCCGGATCCTTGCGCCCTCTCCCCGCGACGGGACAGCTCTGATTATGCAGCGGGTTTGAGCGCGTCTGATCCAGAGCGCTGAGAAAGTTGTAAGGGACTGGATTGGTTGGGGTCTTTGGCGCGATCGTCGGGGATAGACACTCGCCAATTCCCGTCAGCCCAACCCAACACCGCCTTCCTGGGCCTTGTGCCCAGGATCCATCGTTCAACTGCTCAGACCTGTCGAGGACGGCCGAGGTTTGAGCGGTAGCCGGCATGGGCCCTCGCCACAGGGGCGAGGGAGGCGGAGTGGGCGATAAAAAGCCTCGGTCCCCGCTTTCGCGGGGATTTTACGGGAGAGGAGGCTGGCGGGAACTCTCTCCCATCAGAAGAACCCGGACTTCACCCTTCCCGCCGTTCCGGCCACTCCTCCGGCCGCATAATCATCGACGGGCGCAGGAAGGGGGACTGGACGCGGTCGTAGTCGGCGACGTCAAGATCTCGACACAATCTGGCAAGCAGTTCTTCGCCGCTGAGGTCGGGGACGGGCTCGCCGCGCAGCTCTCGCCACAGCGCCTGGGCCTCCTCTTTGATCATGTCTTCTCGGCGGGGCATCGGTTCAAGTCTCTATCACTCGACCAACCAACAGCCGAACTTGGGACTCGTTCCTGATTTTTTCGTTTACAAATCTTAATCAAGCTGCGCCGACGTAATTTTGCCACGAGAACTGTCGGCCTACAGACTCGAAGACTTGAAAAGTCGGCCAGACGACAGCGACCTTGCGACGCGGAGATCGTAAACCTTTATTCGGCTAGAACCGGCGGACCCTTGTTCCGCGAGTTTATCCCCCCATGCGCGTTTCCCGCCTGCTTCTCGTTCCCGCCCTGCTGGCCATCGCGGTCGGCGCCCAGGGATGCCTGGCCGGCGCCGTCGCGGGCGCGGCCGTCGGCACGGCCGGGGCCGTGGTCGGCACGACCGGCAAGGTGGTGGTCGGCGCCGGGAAGGCGGTGATCCCCGGCGAAAGCAAGAAGGACCGCGAAAAGCGCGAATTCCGCGAGTGGAAGAAGGCCCAGCGCGGCTGAAGACCCCCTCCGGCCCTCCGGGCCACCTCCCCCAGAGGGGGATCTAAGCGGCGGATACTCCCCTGAGGGGGTTCTACTCCGCCGCCTGGGGGATCTGATCCCCCACGGCCAGGCCCTCCAGATACAGCGACAGCGGCCGGATCTCGTAGGCGCCTGTCGGATTGGCCTCGCCCAGGGCGCGGGCCACGTCGAGGGCCTCGTCCATCGAGGCGCAGTCGACGATGTAGAAGCCGAGCATGGCCTCCTTGGTCTCGGCGTAGGGTCCGTCCATGACGATCGGCGGCTCCTGGCCCTTGACCAGGGTCTTGGCCGAGCCGGTGAAGCCCAGGCGGCCGGCCGGCCCCAGCTTGCCCTCGGCATAGAGCCGGTCGTGAACGACCGACAGCTTTTCCATCACGGCCGCGTCTTCGGCCGGGGTCCAGTTCGAGACCAAGTCCTGATCGTTGTAGCAGAGGATGGCGTAGAGCACGGCGAGGCCTCCCGAGGCGCTTATGGGCGCAAGGGGTAGCCTGACCGGCGTTCTCTGGAAAGAGGCGTCAGGCCTCGGGCGGCCCCTCTGCGACCGCTTCCGACGCATCGCCCTCGGCCGCTTCGGACTCCGGCGTCGCGGGCCGCGGACGGCCCAGGCGGACGATCTTCTCCTCGGCGGTGCGGACCATGCGGGTCTGGTCGTTGAACTGGGCCAGCTGGGCGCAAACCGTGAAGAAGGCGCCGGGCATGCGGGTGTCGATCCCCTCGCTCAGCGTCATCAGGTAGAGGCCGGCCGCCTGGATCTTGCCCAGCACCTGCAGCAGGTCGACCAGATGGGCGGCGAAGGCGTGCAGGCTGGGAACGACCAGCAGGTCGCCGGGCCGCGCCGAGGCGATGGCCGCGTCCAGCCCCGGCTTGTGCACCGCCAGGGCATAGCAGGCGTCGTGGTGCAGCGCCTCGCAGCCGGCGGCGGCGAGCTTGTCCGCCAGGGGACCGTCGAAGGTCGCGCCGCGTACGGGCGGAACCCGGAAGTAGCCGATCATGCGCATGGGCGCTGTGTGACGAACTCCGCGCCGCCGCGCCAGAGGGCGGCGGCGTCAAAGTCGGGGATAATCGAGGTCAGCGATCGCGTGACGAAGGAACCTCCCCTTGTGGGAAGGCTACCGCGTATGAAGCTGGAACAAATAGAAGACGCCTTCCTGGGCCTTGTGCCCAGGACCCATGCCGGCGGCATGGCTCTGATTTTGTCGCCTTGCGGAGCCGAAAGTCCGAGGGCGCGCCTCAAATTCAACGAAAGCTGAACCATGGATCCTGGGCACAAGGCCCAGGAAGGCAGGTCTTTTGACACCTAACCCAAGTCCAAATCCATAGGCGATCGCCCCCCAGAGGAGGAGGTTCCTCAGAAGTCCTACAGCGTCAGCGCGCAGCTCTCGCCGATGGTCGGGCGCGACAGCACCACGCGCGACAGGCCGGGGAACTGCGGCTTCAGGCGCTCGGCGAAATAGAGGCAGATCCGCTCCAGGGTCGGGCTTTCCAGGCCGGGGCGGTCGTTGAGCAGGCCGTGGTCGAGCTCGGTGGCGACCGCCTTGAGGGCGACGTCCAGGCTTTCCAGGTCGGCGACCCAGCCGGCCGCCTGCATCGTGCCGCGCACGCTGGCCTCGACGCGGAACGAGTGGCCGTGCAGCCGGCGATAGCGATGATCGTCGGAGCCTTGCTCAATATAGTGGGCCGCATCGAAATGCGCGGCCTTCGTGATCTCGAAGACGGGTTCGGACATGGACTTCTTTTTTGACTAGGCCTGGGAGGCTCTAGCGCAACGGTCCTGTCACCAAACCGAGCGCCTTATCCATCAGGGCAGGCCGAGATACTTGTGTGTCTGGACGCTTAAACGCCATTGAGGGTGGGAAAGGCAATAGGCGACGGCCAATTGCGTGTTTGCGTCGCGGTCCGGGCCGTCCATCGGCTGGAGATAGAAGCGCTCGAAATCCAGGCTCTCGAAGCGTTCCGGCATGGCCTTTTCCTGCGGGAAGACGAGCTTCAGCTCCTGGCCGCGGGTCTGGACGACCGGGGCGTCGGCCTTGGGGCTGATGCACACCCAGTCGATGCCTTCCGGCGCGACCACCGTGCCGTTGCTCTCGCAGGCGATCTGGAAGCCGCGGGCGTGCAGGGCGGCGATGGCGGCCTCGTCCAGCTGAAGCAGCGGCTCGCCGCCGGTGCAGACCACGAGGCGATCGTTCGGACCGCCGGTCCAGGCGGCCTCGACCGCATTCGCCAGATCATCGGCGGTGGCGAACTTGCCGCCGCCCTCCCCGTCCGTGCCGACGAAGTCGGTGTCGCAGAAGGTGCAGACGGCCTTGTGGCGGTCCTGCTCGCGGCCGGTCCACAGGTTGCAGCCCGAAAAACGGCAGAACACCGCCGCCTTGCCCGCCTGGCCGCCTTCGCCCTGCAGGGTGAGGAAGATTTCTTTCACCGAGTAGGTCATCGAGAACCTCCCCTCTCCCCTTGCGGGAGAGGGTGGCGGTCCGGAGGACCGTCGGGTGAGGGGTTGATGGCGAGATCCGCCGCGTGGGGCGGAACGATCGGGCGCGGCGTCATCGGTTTGAGAGACCCCTCATCCGACGGCTTCGCCGCCACCTTCTCCCGCAAGGGGAGAAGGAAGCGGAAGACGACCGGCCGCGTCCCACTCGGCGTAGCCCTTCTCGCGCAGCTCGCAGGCCGGGCATTCGCCGCAGCCGTGACCCCAGGGGTGCAGCTCGCCCCGTTCGCCCTGGTAGCAGGTGTGGCTCTCGACCACGATCAGGTCGACCAGATCCTCGCCGCCCAGCGACTTGGCCAGGGCCCAGGTCTGGGCCTTGGTCAGGTACATCAGCGGGGTCTCGACGCGGAAATCGCGGTCCATGCCGAGGTTCATGGCGCTCTGCATGGCGTCCAGCGTGTCGCGGCGGCAGTCGGGATAGCCCGAGAAGTCGGTCTCGCACATGCCGCCGACCAGGGCGTCGATGCCCCGGCGGTCGGCCAGGGCCGCGGCGTAGATCAGGAACACCAGGTTGCGGCCGGGCACGAAGGTCGACGGCAGGCCGCGCTCGGTCATCTCGATCGCGCGGTCGGCGGTCAGGGCGGACTGGGCGACGGCGCCGAAGCTCTTGATGTCGAGCACGTGGTCTTCGCCCAGACGGTCGGCCCAGTGCGGGAAGCGGGCGGCGACCTGGTGACGGACGGACTGGCGGGCCTCCATCTCGATCGAGTGGCGCTGGCCGTAGTCGAAGCCCAGGGTCTCGACGCGCTCATAGCGCTCGAGCGCCCAGGCCAGGCAGACGCTGGAGTCCTGGCCGCCGGAGAACAGCACCAGGGCGGCGCCCGAGGGCGCGGAAGAGGTGGAAGATGCGGACATGCCGCTCCTCTACACGACCTTGCCCCGCGCTGGAACGGCGGGACGCGGCGCGACACGGCCCAGGCTTCGTGAACCAGCGTTTTCCGACTGTACCTTTTACGGGAATGCGACAAGATACAGCGTGCGGGGGAGCAAATTTTCTCCCTGTTTTCAGCAGACCGTCACGGATGACCTTGCGTCACCCGACGGACCGTCTTTTCTAAATTTTCAATAAGCGAGTTTTCGGCGCAACAGATGACGTTGCGTCAAGTGAAAAGCCGTAACCTATCGCCGTTTACTTACAGGCGCGGCAGTTGACAGCCAAAGAACGCAAGTATGCAATCCTGCAATGCCGAAGCAGGTCTGCCGGACACCTGCCCGCCGATCTCCGCAAAGGAGATACGACAATGAAAACGTGCGGCGACGAGGAAACAACGGGACGCGGATAGGGGCCGCCAACAAGGCGTCATCGCGTCCAGGGAGGGATTTCGAATGACGCAGACCCTGCGCTTGCGCGGCCTCTTGGCCATGAGCGCTTCCGCCGCCGTGCTGGCCGCCGTGGCCGCCCCCGCCTTCGCCCAGACGCCTGTCCCGGCCAAGCCGGCCCAGGACAACGTGATCGAAGAGCTGGTCGTCACCGCCCAGAAGAAGGAGGAAGCCCTCCAGGACGTGCCGATCGCGGTCTCGGCCTTCAGCCAGGACAGCCTGGAAGTCCAGAAGATCGACGGCGGCCCGAACCTTCAGCAGGCCATTCCGAACGTCAGCTTCGGCAAGAGCAACTTCACCAACAGCTTCAACTTCCAGATCCGCGGCATCGGCTCCAAGGGCGTCGGCGTCTCGGCCGACAACGGCGTCGGCGTGCACGTCAACAACGCGCCGCTCCAGGCCTCCAACCTGTTCGAGGCCGAGTTCTACGACGTCGAGCGGGTGGAAGTGCTGCGCGGCCCGCAGGGCACGCTGTACGGCCGCAACGCCACCGGCGGCGTCGTCAACATCATCACCGCCAAGCCGGCCGACCAGTTCGAGGCCCTGGCTCGCGCCGAGTACGGCAACTACGGCACGACCAAGCTGCGCGGCATGGTCAACATCCCGATCGTCGAGGAGAAGATGGCGCTGCGGATCGCGGCCGCCTCGGTCAAGCGCGACGGCTTCGTCACCAACACCTACAACAACCACAAGGTCGACGATCGCGACCTGTGGTCCACCCGCGTCAGCCTGCAGGTCAATCCGAACGAGCGCCTGCGCGTCAACCTGATGTGGGAGCACTTCAACGAGGACGACAACCGCGCCCGCATTGGCAAGCAGCTCTGCACCAAGGACCTGGGCCCGGCCACGGTCGGCGGCGTGGCCACCGGCACGTCGCGACGATACCTGACGCAGGGCTGTTCCTCGGCCAGCCTCTACAGCGACGCCGCCTACGGCACGGTCAACACCTCGGGCACGCTGTACGGCGTTCTGGGCAACCTGGTGGGCTTCACCAGCGGCGACCTCAACGCCGGCGACACGGTCAGCAAGGACCTGCGCGAGATCGAGACGCTGTTCGACCCGATCTACAAGTCGACCTCGGACGTCTACCAGTTCAACTTTTCCTACGACATCACCGACAGCCTGACCTTCACCTCGCTGACCTCGCTGAGCAACGGCGAGATCTATTCGAAGCAGGACTACTTCCGGAACATCTCGCCGGGCACGTTCAACAGCACGGCCCTGACGCCGGGCGGCTACTTCAGCGATCCGCAGACCGGAACGTCCAACACCTTCCTGACCTATGACATCTCCAAGTCGACGGCCAAGCAGCTGAGCCAGGAGTTCCGCCTGCAGTCGGCCTTCGACGGGCCGATCAACTTCAACGTCGGCGGCATCTATTTCGACTATCAGGGCATCACCGACTATCTGGTGGTCAGCAACGGCCTGACGATCTCGGCCCTGGCGCTGAACTTCCAGAACACCGGCAACCCGACCTGCAACCCGTCGACCACGGCCAACTGCATCGGCATCGACACCTCGGCCACCCCGACCGGCCAGGGCCACAACTACTATGACAACCACACGCCCTATCACCTGCGGGCCACGGCGCTGTTCGGCGAGGTCTACTGGCAGGCCAACGAGGACCTGAAGTTCACGTTGGGCCTGCGCCAGACCCAGGACAAGAAGAAGTCCGACTACTATCCGACCCCGCTGCTGACCACGGGCTACGGCCTGACCCAGGGCACGCCGTCGGCGCAGTATTCCGACTTCAAGGAACTGACCGGGCGCCTGGGCTTCGACTACAAGGCCAACCTGCCGTTCACCGACGAGAGCCTGCTCTACGCCTTCTACTCCAAGGGCTACAAGGGCGGCGGCGCCAACCCGCCGGGGGCCATCGGCCTGGCCGGCGTGGCGGCGACCTACCAGCCGGAATTCGTCAACGCCTTCGAGGTCGGGGCCAAGAACACCCTGCTGGGCGGCAGCCTGCTGTTGAACGCCACCGGCTTCTACTACGACTACCAGGGCTACCAGATCTCGAAGATCGTCAACCGCACCTCGGTGAACGAGAACATCGACGCCAAGGTCTGGGGCGTCGAGCTGGAAACCCTGTGGCAGCCGATCCACGGCCTGCGCCTCAACGCCAATGTCGGCTATCTGCACACCGAGATCGGCGACGGCGTCACCTCGATCGACACCATGAACCGCACCCAGGGCGACGCGGCCCTGACCCTGGTCAAGGCCGCCCGGCCGACCGCGGCCCTGGGCAGCAACTGCGTGCTGACCACCGCCGGCGTCGCGACCGTGCTCGGCGCCGGCCTCGGCGGCACCCTGCCGCTGGCCTGCGCGGGTCCGGGCACCGGCGCCAGCAGCTATTACAGCAACCTGACCAACACCCTGCTGACCCTGGCGACGACCAGCGGCGGCGCGGGCCTGACCTCGGCCCAGGCCACGGCCGTGCAGACCATACTGGCGGCGGCCGGCGGCCCCTCGGCCGGGGCCAGCACCCTGGTCGGCGCGCTGATGTCGAACGGCTTCAGCGCCACCCAGGCCACCGGCCTGGTCACGGTGGCCCTGACCGCCAACGCGGTGGCCAACGGCACCGGGCTCTACAACTACGCCACCGGGGCCTCGATCGACGGCCGCGCGGCCGACCTGTCGGGCAACGAACTGCCCAACTCCCCGCACTGGACCCTGTCGCTGGGCGCCCAGTACACCTGGGACCTGCCGTCCGGCTGGTCGGCCACCCTGCGCGGCGACTACTACCGCCAGAGCGAGCAGTACGCCCGCATCTACAACACCGAGTACGACCGGCTGAAGTCGTGGGAGAACGTCAACCTGACGCTCAAGATCGAGAAGCCGGAGCTGGGCCTGTCGTTCGACGCCTACGTCAAGAACCTGCTCAACGACACGCCGATCACCGACGCCTACACCACCGACGACACCTCGGGCCTGTTCACCAACGTCTACACGCTGGAACCCAGGCTGTACGGCATCAGCATCACCAAGACCTGGTGATCCGACTGAACCAGGTTCGTTGAAAAAACGAGGGCGGCGGGTGCAAATCCGCCGCCCTTCCTGCTTTCAGGCCTGTGACTTAACGACTCTGCAAGGCCAAGTCGTCCAAGCTGTGAACTCAACGTCGTCCAGCCCCCGGCCGCATGGAAACGCTCGCCCGCCTCATCGATCGCCGTGAACCGGTCGATCCTCAGACGTCCTGCCGGACGGTGCTGGAGATCTTCGCGAGCGAACCGCGCCTGGCGGCCCTGGCGGTCACGCAAGGTCGCGAGCCGATCGGCCTGATCTATCGCGACGTCTTCGTCGGCCAGATGCTGGTCGCCGCCGAGCACCTCAACGACCGCCCCGTCACCGAGGTCATGGATCCCGAGCCGCGCAGCGTGCGCGTGTCGATGGACCCCGGCGTCTTCGTCGACGCCCTGGCCCAGAGCGCCACCCCGGTCTTCCGCACCGCCTTCGTCGCCACCGACGAGCATGGCGGCTATGTCGGCGTCGGCGGCCTGGCCTCGCTGCTGGCCTCGCACCGCCGCAAGCAGCGCGAAGCGCGCGAGGCCATGGGCCTGGTCGAGCGCATGGCGCACGACATCGGCCTGCACCTGGACGGCGTCCAGGCCTTCACCGACCGGCTGGAGCACCAGCGCCTGGCGCCCGACGCCGCCGCCTGCGTGCGCGCCATCAGCGACACCAGCCGCGACATGAGCGACATCCTCGGCCGGGCCATGGACCTGCACCGCGCCGCCACCGGCGGCCTGGCCCTGTCGCCCGAGCCGACCCGCCTGCGCGACCTGGCCGACGCCGTCGAGGCCCGCTGGGCGCCGCGCGCGGCCGAAGGCGGCTCGACCCTGCTGTTCTCCTATGACGGCGAGCCCGAGGCCGCCGCCCTGATCGACCCCTCGCGCCTGCTGCAGGTGTTCGACGCCCTCATCGACGGCGCCCTGGCGCATGGTCGCGGCGTGATCGAGGCCAGCCTGCGGGCCCGTCTCGACGGTGATCGCCTGCGCCTGGAAGGCGACGTGCGCGACAACGCCGCCGCCGTCACCGCCGAAGAGCGCCTGGCCCGGGTGTTCGACCCGCTCGGCGAAGGCCGCATGGACGACCGCGCCGAGATGGCCCTGGGCGTCGGCATGGCCCTGGCCCACCGCGTGCTGCGCGAGATGGGCGGCCAGGTGCGCGCCGAGCCCAACCGCGGCGCCGGCCTGACCCTGCGCTTCGCCCTGACCGCTCCGGTCGCCGAGGTGATCCTGGACGACAGCGAGGAAGTGACCGTCTCGGCCCGCCCCGCCCACATCCTGATCGTCGACGACAACGCCACCAACCGCATGGTCGCCGAGGCGCTGTGCGAGATGTTCGACTGCACCTCCGAGCAGGTGACTGACGGCGTCGAGGCGGTCGAGGCCGCGCGCACCGGCCGGTTCGACCTGATCCTGATGGACATCAAGATGCCGCGCATGGACGGGGTGGCCGCCACCCGCGCCATCCGCGAACTGTCCGGCCCGGCCGGCGCGGCCCCGATCGTGGCCCTGACCGCCAACGCCGGCCCCGAGGACGTCGCCGTCTATCTGGCCGCCGGCATGCAGGACGTGGTCGAAAAGCCGATCAAGCCCGAGCGCCTGGCCGTGGTGCTGAGCGCCCTGCTGGCCGGCGAGGACGAGCAGGAAGCGGCCTGATCCCCGCGCACGGTCAAGAAACCGCGCGCACAACCTCCGCGAAAGACAAAATACCGAAAGTTGTTTCAAGACGTGGCTTGAGTAGAGCCCGCGACAGATCGACGCCGCTACTGGCCTACGCGCAAAAGTAGCCTTAAGTTGCTGATCGAGCGGGAGGCGAGAGCGTCGTGTTGAATTCGGCCGAACAGCAGGCTTGGGATTTCCTGAGCAAGGCGCCGCATTACGGCGCGCCGGCCGAGGTCGAGGAACATTTCGGCCGCGCCCTGGCGGCCTTCGGCTACGAGCGCTTCGCCGCCACCCTGGTCAACGCCGAGCGCTACGGCAAGGAGCCCCCGGCCCTCTCCCGCCAGGATTTCGAGGCCTGGGACAGCCGCTACTGGGGCGAACGCTACGTCGTCCACGACCCGTGCGTGAAGCTGCTGCTGAAATCGAGCAAGTCTTTTGCGTGGAGCGACGCCAAGCCACTGGGCGACCAGCGCGCCCACGCCATGTGGGGCGAGGCCTCCGAGTTCGGCATGAACGACGGCTATGTGGTGCGGGTGTTCGGCCCGGCCGGCCACGAGGTGCTGATCCGCATGGCCACCGCCGCGCCCGACACCGACCCGGCCGCCCGCGCCGTGGTCGAGAGCCTGGCCACGGTGTTCGGCACCATCATGCTCAAGCACTGGGAACTGCAGGACGAAAATCCCGACTACGGGGTGATCTCCGAGCGCCAGGCCCAGTGCCTCTATTGGGCCAGCCGTGGCAAGACCGACTGGGAGATCGGTGCGATCCTCGAACTCTCTCCCCGCACCGTCCACCACCACATCGAGGCGGCCAAGAAGCGCCTGGGCGTGGTCAAGCGGCAGGAAGCGGTGATGAAGGCCGGCGAGTTGGGCCTGCTGAAGGCCGAATGACTCCACACGCGTAACGTCGATACGCGAAATTTCACAACCTTGAATATGGTTCGGCGATCTGTTAGGTCTTCGACATAGTCGTTTTGCGCCTGCGCGGAACGCTAATTATGGTCGTGTGTGCGCCAGCGCACAGACCAATTCCCTTTAAAAACCGGAAATGCCTCACGGACTGAGGCGGCGTGCGCATAGGCCGTTTGGCCTATCGGTGATTGGGCGGATCATACTGCCTAATGCGAGCTGTCCAGAACGGGGGACAGCATCGCCATGATCCACATCGTCACCTGCGAAA
Organism: Caulobacter sp. GW821-FHT10A10; assembly: GCF_059415745.1. NCBI lineage: Bacteria > Pseudomonadati > Pseudomonadota > Alphaproteobacteria > Caulobacterales > Caulobacteraceae > Caulobacter > Caulobacter sp. GW821-FHT10A10. Next base: position 50,306 of record NZ_JBWKNV010000001.1, read on the forward strand.
ATCGCCACCTCTACGGCCCCCAGCTGTGGGCCATGCATGAAGAACGTCGCAAGCAGTGCGTCGAGAAGAACGGCTGGGTCGACCTGGTCGTGCTCGATGGCGGCGAAGTCGACGACTACGACGACGCCCGCGCCATCTACCTGCTGGGCTTCGACGACGACATGCAGCTCGAGGTCGGCCTGCGCCTGCGGCCCACTGACGACCGCTGCATGCTGGCCGACAAGTTCGGCCACCTGATCGCCCCGGGCGAAAGCCCCAAGAAGGGTCAGGACGTCTGGGAAGCCAGCCGCCTTTTCACCACCGAGGCCTATCGCGCCAAGAAGGGTCCGGGCCGCGGCACGCGCGTGTTCGAAGCCTGGGCGGCGGCCATGGAGCTGGCGCTGGTCAACAACGTGACCCGCTTCGTCGGCATGATCGACATGGCGCTGTATCCGGGAATCATGAACTCGCCGATCGACACCCGGCTGGTCGGCCTGCCCCGCCCCTACGAGTATGGCGTGGTCGCCGGATCGGAAATTCTCCTGTCGCGAGAATTGCTCGAGCGGGTTCGCGAATCTATCGCCATCGAATCGACCGTGGGCTATCACGTCGACGAACTTGACCTGCGGGCCTTCGGTGATCTGGTCGCCGTGCAGCGCCAGGTGCTGCGGGCGATGACGCCCCAGATTCTTCCGGGTTCGGAGCGTGACGAAACCCTTTCCGCAGAAGCGCTTTTCCGTTTGCACGACGCAAGCGGCCAAGCTCGGCGGATCTGGAGCGATCGCGGTCAGAAATCGGAGTTTCAGCTTAACGCTTAGGCGGAGCATAAGCTCCACCTCAGCGACGTAGCGCCGCACCTGGTCTAGCTCGACTTTCGCCAACGCCCCGGTCGTGTCATTTTACACAAACAACCGTTGGAGGCGAAAAAGTTGAGTGAAGAAACCGAAGGCCGGCGACCCAACCCGGTCGATCTGCACGTCGGCGGTCGTGTCCGTATGCGTCGCAAGCTGTTGGGCGTGAGCCAGGAGCAACTGGCCGATTCCCTGGGCCTGACCTTCCAGCAGGTCCAGAAGTACGAGCGTGGCGCCAACCGCGTCAGCGCTTCGAAACTGTATGAAATCGCCCGCACCCTGCAGGTGCCGGTGTCCTTCTTCTTCGACGGCCTGGCCGACCCGATGAACGGCGCCGAAGAGGACGAAGTCGGTCACCACGCCGAACGCGTCGTTCAGGAATTCCTGACCACGCCGGAAGGTCTGGAACTGGCCGAGGTGTTCCCGAAGATCAACCGCGGCCGCGTCCGTCGCCAAGTGCTGGACCTCGTCCGCGCCATGGCCGAGGAAGCCGCCCGGGCCGACGCCTGATCTCAGCGATCACCGAGTACGCTTAGAAGAGCCTCGCCTCCCCCCAGGCGAGGCTTTTTCTTGGTCAGTATGTCAGCGCCCGCACGTCAGCCGGCGTTGGCGCGGCTCTGGGCCGCCAGCCAGATGCGCTTGGCCGTCTGGGCCCCGGCGGGGGCCAGGCCGCGCAGGTCATGGCTCTTGAGAAAAGTCAGGCCGATCTCGCGGTCCTTGCGCCAAGCCACCTTGGCGTCGTGGGCGAAGCCGCCGACCAGGTCGACCAGCTGGGCGCTCGCCGGCGGGGTCGAGCCCGACAGCATCTGCACGCGGGCCCCGCCGTCCGACATGTCCTTGATCACGCAGTCCCAGGCGAAGGTGCCGCACAGCACCTTGCCGGACCTGTTCGTGGACAGGCGCGGCGCGGTACGCCGGTCAGCCCCCGAACGTGAATCGAATATCGACATGCCTCAAGGAACGCACGGCGCGGTTAATCGGCCGTCTGTTCCGAAGGTTTTTCCGATATTTACCTAAAGCTTGACCATACCGGTCAGGCGGCGTCGCGCGTCGCGTCCGGCCGCCAGCCGTTGCTGAGCAGGTCGACGGCCATCAGGTGCGCCAACTCGAGAACCTGCTCCTCCAGGCTGTCGAGCAGGGCCAGCCGCCGGTCGGGCGACGGGGTGTGGGCGTAGAGCGCGCACAGCACGTGGAGGCGGGCGCGGATGCTGGGCGGCTGGAAGTCCGAATGCAGCAGCGAGGGTCCGGCCAGCTCGGCCGCCGACACCCCGCGCCGGCCGAACGGACCGGTCGGAAGATCCTCCGACGCGTCACCGAGACCTGGCCACTGCTGCGACGGAACCGACTGCCTGGACATGACTGAACTCACGCTTTCCTGCTTGGGGTTGAACAAAGATCAGGCCACGAGGGCCGGGGCGCCGCAGCGCATGCCGTTGGTGCGGACGTCGGCCTCGCCCAGGCCCACCCCGACCAGTCCGGTCAGGCTGTTGATCACCTGATCGAGAGGCGCGGCCGCGGCGGCCAGCACCGGGGTCAGGGCCGTCAGCACCGCCGACTTGCCCAGGCCCAGCTGGATGCCCAGCAGATTGACGTCCAACGTCAGGCCGGTGATCAGCGTGGCCACGGTCGTGCCGACCAGGTCGTTGGTCTTCACCGTCTTGACCGTGCCGGCCTTCACGTCGGCGCTGCTGAATACGACGTTGCGGAACGTGCCGCCGCCCAGATCGACCTTGGACGAGCCGTCCACCGTGAACAGCGGCGCCTGGACGATGCGGGCCTTGGTCGGGGTCAGGGCCTGCTTGAAGTTCGACAGCTTGCTGGTGTCGACCTGGCCGATGGTCAGCGAGCCGACGCTGGGCTTGACCGCCAGGGTGGTGGTGCGGGCCGTGCAATCCAGGGCCGCCAGCTTGGCCTCGCCCGAGGCCAGCTCGACCATCAGCGGCACCTTGATCTGGGCCGCGCCGCCCAGCAGGCTGCCCGAGCCCAGGAGCTTGGCCTCGACATAGAGCCGCGTCTGGACGGTGCGGATGACCACCGACTTGTCCTGGGTGACGGTCATGAAGGGGGCGTTGTTCATCGGTTCGCCGATGGCCAGCCAGACATCGACATCCGCCAGACCCGGCACGGCGGTTCCGAGATCCAGCTGCACCTGGCGCGAGCCGTTGCTCAGCATCAGCATGGCGTCGGCCAGCTGCATGGCGTCGACGCCGACCGCGGCCCCGGCCCCGCCGACCACGCGGTCCTGGCGGGCGTAGGGGCCGGCGTCGATCAGCGCGCTGAGCTTGATGCTCTGGTTGGCGTTCGTGGCCGAGGACAGCACCTTGGCGGCCGCGGACGCGCGGACCTCGCCGGCCGCCGACAGCACGTCGGACAGCACCGACAGGGCCTTGCTGGTCTTCACGTCGGTGGCGAGCAGGTCGTTGTAGCTGGCCGCCTTGACGCCGAGCTTGGTGTTGAGCGCGTCGAGATAGCCGAACAGCTCGACGTCGGCGTTGGCGAGGGCCTGGTAGTCCATGACCGACAGGCTGACCGAGCTGCCGGTCAGGCCGGTCAGCAGGGCGTTGGCGACGCCGCCGTCGACGCTGGCCAGGCGCGTGCCGATCGAGAAGCTGGCGAGGTCGGCGCGGGCGGCCGTGGCCTGGCGACGGATCGGGATCGAGGGCCGGCCCAGCAGGGCCTGGCCGAAGAACAGGTCGGCCTGGCCTTCCACCGTCACGCGGGCGGCGTCGGGCGTGGTCGCGCCGCTCTGGAAGCGCTGGGCGGCGGCCGCCTGCTGGGCGTCGTAACGGCCCTTGGCGACCTTGACATCGACGGTTCCACCGACGGGATTGACCTCGACCGTCGCGCTGGCGGCGCGATCGGCGCGGTCGAGGTCGGCCGCCGCGGCCAGGGCCGCCAGGTCGGCCACCCCCTGCAGGCGCCGAGACTGCAGATAAACCGAGCCCAGATCGACGGCCAGGGCGGCCAGGCCGACCCCGCCGGTCAGGGCGGCGGCGGCGATGATCGCCACGCCCCCCTTGTCGTTGGAAAGAAAGCCGCGATTGGAAAGGAAACGACGCACCATCAATACCCTCCCAGACGGACCACCGCCTGACGCGTGATCAGGCTTGACGGCATGGGAGCGATCTTGGCGAAGGCGAAGGCCACGCTGTTGGAGGCGTCGTAGGAGACGGAGATCACCGCGCGGTCGCCACGATCGGTGACCTTGGTGGTCAGCCGCGTCGCGTCGAGACCGGCGTAGTCGGTCACGCCCTCGGCGGCCGAGGCCTGGGCCAGCTGGCTCCTTTCGGTGGCGTTGAGGCCGGCCACGGCGGCCCGGGCGGCGTCATTGGCCACCTGCTGCACCGAATGGGCCATCCAGAAATAGGAGCCCCAGCCGACCATGCCGATCACCATCGCGATCAGCACCGGACACACGAGCGCGAATTCCACCAGGGCCGTACCTTGCCGGTCGGCGGCGAACTTCCGGATCGAACGCGTCTTCGTCACATACGCCTCCCGTACCCGTTTGGGGCGAACACCCTTTGGGTTGTGAAGCGAGATTAGATCGACCTTGGCTGTCTCCGCGTTCGTACGGGTAATCCGGATTTTGCGAAGTTCGCGGACATGGAACCCGCATCCTCTGCGACGTTCTGCCACCCCCCAGACCGCGTTGCCCCCGTACTCAGCCGCCGGTAACTTTAGCGCGCAACTGACCAACCATTCCGAGAGTTTGCTTCAGTGAATGCGTAGCGTCCGGATTCCACGCAAATCTGGAGGAGCGACATGAAGTCGCGCGACATCGCACCTGCAAGGGTGACCGCCGGAGAGATCAGCCGCAATTTCGGCCAATGGCAGGATGTGGCCCTGTCGGGGCCCGTCATCGTCACGCACCACGGCCGTCCGCGGGTGGTGATGATCTCGGCCGAGCACTACGCCGCGGCCGGCCTCACCGAAGGTCCGGGCGGTCACGACAACGATTCCGAACTGCAAACGGCCGAGACCGCGCGATCGGCGATCCTGGGCCACATGAACGAGGCCTTCGTCGCCCTCGATCCCGACCTGCGCATCACCGCCGTCAATCCCGTGTTCGAGGACCTGAAGGGCTCGAGCGCCGCCCAACTGGTCGGCGTGGCCTGGAACGAGGTGTTCAACGCGCCGTCCCAGGCCCTGATCGGCGAGCAGTTCCGCCGCGTGCTGCGTACCGGCGAGACCCTGGAATTCGAGTCGGAATCCACCGTCCAGGCCGGCCGCTGCTTCGGCGTGCGCGTCTTCCCCTACCCCGGCGGCGTGGCGGCCCTGTTCGTCAACCGCACCGAGGAGCGCGACCTGCGCGGCCGCCTCGACCGCGCAGCGGCCCTGGAGGCGGCCCTGGCCGTGCTGCCCGGCCTGGCGACCGCCCGGCTGAACATCCGCGGCGTGCTGGCCAGCATGGACGCCGACTTCCTTACCCTGACCGGGTTTTCGGAAGCCGAGCTGCGCGACTGCCGCCTCAGCGACATCGTCCGGCCGGCCGAGCGTCGCGGCCTGACCATGGCTGTCGAGCACGCCCTGCAAGGCGACGCCCCGGCCCGCCTGTCGGTGACCCTGCTGGTCAAGAACGGAGCCGAGCGGACCGTCGAGCTGGGGCTGGCGACCGTCCGGCGGGACGGCGTCCCCGACGGCGTGCTGATCGCGATCACGGCCTGACCGCTATACCGTTAACTTGACCGTACGGAACAATCGCCCGCCAATGCGCTGTAAGCGCTTGTCTTTTTGATTGTCACAAGGCAAACCCGAAACGTTGGTTTTCGTATACGGAAGCGGCGTCATGGCGGGCTCGCCCATTCCACATCCAGTCGACACCCATGTCGGCGCGTTGATCCGTGCGCATCGTCGCGCGGCCGGTGTTTCACAGGAAGAGCTGGGCAAGGCGATCGGCCTGACCTTCCAGCAGGTGCAGAAGTACGAAACCGGCGAGAACCGGATCAGCGCTTCCAAGCTGGTCGAGGTGGCCAGGACCCTGAACGTGCCGATCTCGGCCCTGTTCGACGGCCTCGACACGGGTCCCGACGGCGAGAACCTGATCGTGCGCTTCACGGCCCTGCGCGACGCCAGTCCGTTCATGCAGGCGGCCGTCGATCTCCCTGACGCCATCCGGGCCGAACTGTTCAGGCTGGCCACGGTCTACGCCACCGAGGACGGGGCGACGTCCTGATCACCCGCCGGCGACACAGCCATAGTTTGCCATAATCGCTTGCTCTACCTATAGTAGCCAATCCGACACATCCGGGGGGATGCGGCTATGGGCGAAGCGAAGACGGTCAAGGTCCCGGCGCGGACCGGCGTCGAGATCGGCGAAGTCGCCGCCGGCGAAAGCTGGCGTTTTTCGGCCCGCGGCCGGTGGTGGGACTGGTTCGTGCCGTCCGGGCCCGGTGGCTATCGTTTCTTCCTGGCCGACATCCTGGACATCTACCCAGCATCGAAGGGCCGGCCGTTCTTCGAGCTCACCGCCCGAGTAAAAGGCCACCCCAGGCTCTATCCGATCGGCCGCGGCGCGACGGTGACCTTCGAGCAGGCCGGCGCGGTCGAGCTCTTCGCCAATGACGTCGAAGGATTCAACTGGAACAACAGCGGCGCCGTCGAGGTCGACTACGAGCCCTGCGACTGCCCAGAGCCCCTGCCCGACCACAGCCAGTACGACGGCCTGCCGGGCAAGTGGACGCTGCTGCGCGACACGCTGGACAAGACCAAGGGCGTCGGCTCGACCGCCATCCTCACCCTGGCGGCCGGCGCGGCGCTGGTCTTCGTCCAGCAGGGCCGGGACCTCGTGCGCACCGTGGCCGAGGGCGACTTCTCCGGCGACACCGCGGTGCGCCAGATCTTCTTCGCCCTGACCTTGCTGTTCCTGGCGGTGCAGACCTGGATCTGGCCGCGCCTGATCATCCTGTCGAACTACGGGCGCGATCGCGAGACCTGGACCCCCAGCTGGCTGCTGCGCTGGACGCCCAGGCTGCTGGGCCTAGCGCCGTTCCTGTTCGTGATCGGGGCGCTGTTCAAGAATCCAGCCCCCAACACCGGGCTGATCGCCGCCCTGGTGCTGATCGGCCTGGGCTTCTTCGCGGCGATCATCGCCCAGTACGACGCCCGCAAACGGATCAGGACGTCGGCCAACGCCAAGCTCAAGCCCCAGCAGCCGCCGCGCGAGCCGCTGCGCATCGGCCGCCTGTGGGTGATCGCCAGCTTCCTGATCAGCCTGACCGCGATGCTGTGGGCGATCTTCTTCCCCGTCGCCTTCGGCTGGGCCCTGGGCGCGCCGGCCGTGGCCTTCCTCGGGGTGGGCTGCATCATCCCGGTGCTGGTCGTACTGATCCAGACCGGCGACGCCGCGCGCGTGCCGACCCTGGCCTTCCTGGTGGTCGCGGCGGCGATCTTCGGGCTGTGGGTCGACAACCACCCGGTCGGCTGGCGGGCGGCGACCACCCCCTACCACGCCATCGCGCAGGACCAGCGGCTGACCTTGGAGCAGGCCTACGAGACCTGGGCCAAGCAGGCGCCGGCCGGACCCGACGGCGCGCGCACCCTGGTGCTGGTCGCCTCGGAAGGCGGCGCGTCGCGGGCGGGCTACTGGACCGCCGAGGTTCTGGCCTCGCTGCACGAGAAGACAGGGGGCAAGCTGGCCCGCAACCTCTTCGCCATCAGCTCGGTCTCCGGCGGCAGCGTCGGCGCGATCGGCTATGCGGCGGTGCTTCAGGACCGCCCGAACCTGCAGCCGAAGGACCTGCGCGGCGCGGTCACCGACTTCGCCGGCCGCGACTTCCTCAGCCCCACCTTCGGCGGGATGCTGTTCCCCGACCTGCTGCAACGCCTCGTGCCCGTGGCGCTGCTGCCCGACCGGGCCCAGGGCCTGGAACTGGCCTTCGAGGCCGGCTGGCGCGAGCACTGCAAGACCGTTCCGGGCTGCGATCATCCGGACCTGCTGAGCCGAAGCTTCAGCCAGTTCGGCCCGGTCGACGGCGCCTGGCGGCCGCTGGTCGTCATCAACGGCGCGAGCCAGGAGACCGGCCGCCGCATCCTCACCAGCCGCCTGCGCTTCAATCCGTGGGAGATCGACGCCGACGACTTCTACAACGTCGTCGATCGCGACGTTCCGGTCTCGACCGCGATCCACAACGGCGCGCGCTTCCCCTGGATCAGCCCGGCCGGCACGCTGACAAGCAAGGGCGGGTGCGGGTCGGGTCACATCGTCGACGGCGGCTATTTCGAAGCAGCGGGGGTCGAGGTCCTGCGCGAACTGGCGCCCGCCCTGCGGACCATCGCCGAAAAGCGCGGCGACAAGCTGCGGATCGTCTTCGTCTATATCGGCTATCGCGAACGCACTGACGAGGCCCTGGCCAGCGCCGCGGCCGCGCCCGAACCGAGGCCCAACAGCTTCCTCAATGAACTGACCGCGCCGCTGAAGGCCCTGTTCAGCAGCCGCTCGGCCCATGCCGGCCACCTGCAGCGGGAGCTCAAGCTGGAAGCGTCGGGCGATCCCCGGGACATCAACCCGATCCTCTATTCCTCGACGCCGCTGGCGCACTACGAGCCGATCCTGCTGTGCAAGCAGACGGGTCCGCGGCCCTTCGAACCGCCGATGGACTGGGCGCTGTCGGGCTGCGCCAAGGCCTATATGCGCAAGGCGGCCGGCGGGACGGCGATAGCGGAGGGACGGCAGAGCGCCTGCCGCAAGATCCTCGAACAGCCGATCCCTTGCCAGGCCTCGCTCGACGCCGCGATCGCCCGCGCGGCGCGTCAGGCGCTGGGCGGACCGCCGGAGCCGAGGAAAATGCTTCCTGCCCCGACCAAAACCGCGTCAGATACGGTAGGCCCTCCGGGAACCTAGGCGGCTGCTTGGGCCGCATGGACATCAGACGCGCTGCAGAGTCCGCCCCCACTCGTCGATTTGCTCGTTCTGGCGCCGGCGCGCTCGTTGTCGATCCGACGGTCCGTGGTGACGGATCTCCTGGCCACAGGCCAGGGCAGCGTCGATGGCGGCCTGAACCTAGACGGGGTTCTCAGCGTCGTAGGTGGCTATCGGCTGAAGATGCGTAGGGAAAGGCATCAGGCTCGGCCAGATCGAAGTGGTTGGCCGATTTTACCGCGCAGGCCATCGCCATCACGCCTTCGAAAGGTTGCAGGAGGTCGACACTTCTGCCGCTATGGTCGCACCAAATCGGGAGGGCTTGATGAACGAAGCGGCGATGCAGGAGCATGCCAACTGGTGCGAACGCGAAAGGGCCGCCAATGTCCAACACCTAGAGTGGATGGAGAAGGGCCAGGTCCGAATCTACAGCACCGTGCTTGGGGTCCAACACGACGTCACCGAAGGCCAAATCGAAAGCACCAAGGCCATCATCGAAAGGATGGTCAACCTGCTTGCCATCATTAAGCGGGACCATGGTCTGACGCCGGAAATAGGGGACGCCCAATGAGCGCAGACCACGAAGACGAGTGGCTAAAACGCCTCAAATACAAAAGCCTACCCGGGTGCCGAGCCTATCTCTACGTATCGGCGGAGATGCCCCAGGAACTCGCCCTCAAGATCATACAGATGCTTGAAGCGGAGAAGTCGGTAAAGGCGGCCCCCGTCCCACCCGATGACGAAGATAGCGACGACCCGGCAGAAGGATGATCACATGACCCGCGCCCTAGTGCTGACGAGCCTAAAGCATGACCTCGCCACCAACCGGTTCGCCGCTGCGGTCTCCGACGGATCCGTGTCGATCACGGTCGAGGCGGAGGGGGCTTCCTTCATTGGGGCAACCACTGCCGACATCGAGAACGTCGCCCTGGAGAAGGGCGCCAGTATCACCATCGATCTCCTGGAGCAGCTACCCCTGTTTCGGAAGTTTGGCTGAGCTATCGCAAGTGGGTAGGCGCACCGATTGTGCGCCAAAACACAGCTCTAGAACGTCCTGCGCTCCAGCCTCTTTTGCCCCTGAACGATTCCCGGAGGGACTGATGAAGACGCGTAGGTTTTCCGGCCGTGGCGTACTTGAAGTCGGCGATGAAAGTTGGCCCGCTGAATACCACTTTGCCGTCATCGAGGATCGAAGAGGCCGCTCAGGATCTGGGACGGTCTCCGCCGAGGTGCCTGCGCTTCATGCTGCGATGACCGCCTCTCACGCACACCTGGTCCCCGCGGGCGGCGACGCTGAAATCAGGATCGTAGTCAGCCGCTGGTCTCCCGGTCGGCCCGCCGAATTCCTTACGGATGGTCCGATCCCGGACGGATTTCACCCCTAGCCGCCAACCAGCCTGAAGCACGATAGCCTGCCCACTTAGGCCGAACTTCGCGAGCACTCCGGCCAGAGCTACGTAGCCTGAGCGACTAGGTGTCGGTGGGGACGCCCTCAACAGCCGCGACAGCTCGGTCGCAGCGGACTGTCTCTCCATAAACATGGAGGAGCGAGAGGGATACGAAATGTCTTTTAAATTCAACGCCATACCACACACCGTGGTGGTGGCTGGGGGCGGGATCGAACCGCCGACCTGTGGGTTATGAATCCACCGCTCTAACCATCTGAGCTACCCAGCCGCCGAAGCGGAGCGGGCTTATAAGCGCAAACCGGGGCGGGCTTCAAGCCCGGTTCGCGATCTCATCCACAACTGCGCTGAGGCGCCGCGCGAGGCTGTCGGGACCATAGTCGGCCAGCACGGCTTCACGAGCCTTTTCGCCGAGCGCCAGCGAACCGGCGGGGTCGGCGACCAGGGCGGCCAGGGCGTCGGCCAGGGCGGCCGCGTCGCCGGGCGGCAGCAGGCGGCCGCTGACGCCCTCGACGATCATCTCGTCCGGCCCCGGAATGGAACTGGCGGCGACCGGCAGGCCCACGGCCATGGCTTCCAGCAGCACCAGGGGGAAACCCTCCTGGTAGGACGGGAAGGCGAAGACGTCGCCCGTAGCCAGGAAGGCCGAGGCGTCGCGCCAGCCGACCAGGCGCACGCGGTCGGAGAGAGCATGCTGGGCGATCAGCCCCTCCAGCTTGGCGCGCTCGTCGCCCTCGCCGGCGATCTCGACCTCGAAGGCCAGGCCCCGGTCACGCAAGCTTGCGGCGGCGGCGATCAGCACGTCGAAGCCCTTCTTGGGATGCAGGCGACCGGCGGCGACGATGCGCGGCGGGCGACCGGCCTGCGCAAAGGGCGTCGCCAGCGCGGTCGGGATCTTCACGGCGTTGGGCACGAAGTGGACGTGGGCGGCCGGCACGCCGCGCTCGATCGCCAGGTCGGCCAGGTGGCGGCCGACGCAGATGTAGTCGGTGCGGGTGGTCTCGATATCGAAGACGGGCTTGTGGACGCAGATCGCCAGCCGGGTCGAGGGCGGCGCGGCCTTGGCGAACAGGCGCGCCGGCCGCTGGCCGTGGCTGAGAATGATGGCGGGCTTCACCGCCTTCACGATGCGGCGGGCCGCGCCCAGGGTCAGGGGATCCCAGTCGGTGTAGGCGGGCATCGACAGCAGCGGCGGGGTGCGGCCGGCCTGGGCCTGCGCCACCTTGCTTCCCGCCCGCACGACGCCCGCGCACAGGCCGCCGCGACGGGCCGCCCAGGTCTCTAGGATCGGCTGATAGTCAAGGAACACCTGTTCCAGGCCGCCCAGACCCTTGCCCAGCATGGCGTGCAGGATGGCGGTCAAGGCGATCTCCGAACAACAGGCAGGAAAGCGCCGGAACCTTCCCCGCGAGGCCCACGCTGTCAATGCGTCGGCCGAAAATCAGGTCCGCCCCTCGCCTGCCCTCTCGCCCGCCAAGCGAAAAGCCGTCTATGGTCGCCTCATGCGCTCATCCCTGATCTTCGCCGCCTCCGCCCTTCTCGCCATGGCCGCCTGCGGTCCCGGCGAGGCCCAGAACAGCGCCGCCCCGGCCGTGACCGCCGACGGCGGCCCGGTCGAGACGAGGCCGGCCAACGCGCCCGACCAGAAGCCGGCCTTCGCCGGCCAGACCCGCGCGCCGCTCAAGGCCGCCGGCGTCGCCTATCAGGTGCAGGTCGTGGCCAAAGGCCTGGAGCATCCGTGGGCCATCGCCTTCCTGCCCGACGGCTCGGCCCTGGTGACCGAGCGCGCCGGCCGCCTGCGCATCCTGGCCAAGGACGGAACCCTGTCGCCGGCCGTCGCCGGCCTGCCGGCGGTGGACGCCAACGGCCAGGGCGGCCTGCTGGGCCTGGCGGTCGATCCGAACTACGCGACGAACGGCCTGATCTACTGGAGCTACGCCGAGCCGCGCGACGGCGGCAACGGCACGACCGTGGCTCGCGGCAAGCTGGTTCCGGGCGCGGCGCCCAAGGTCGAGAGCGTCCAGGTGATCTGGCGACAGACCCCGACCCTGGCCTCGGCCCTGCACTTCGGCGGCCGGCTGGTCTTCGCCCGCGACGGAAACCTGTTCGTCACCACCGGCGAGCGCTCGATCATCGAGGGCCGCATGCAGGCCCAGCGTCTGGATGGGACCCTGGGCAAGGTGATCCGCATCAAGCCGGACGGGTCGATCCCGGCCGACAACCCGTTCGCCGGCCAGTCGGACGTCAAGCGCGAGATCTGGTCGATCGGCCACCGCAACCTGCAGGCCGCCGCCATCAATCCCAAGACCGGCGAGCTGTGGACCGTCGAGCACGGCGCCAAGGGCGGCGACGAGCTGAACATCCCCCGCGCCGGCAAGAACTACGGCTGGCCGACCATCACCTATGGCGAGGAATATTCCGGCAAGCCGATCGGCGACGGGATCACCGCCAAGGAAGGCCTGGAGCAGCCGATCTACTACTGGGATCCGGTGATCGCGCCGTCGGGCATGGCCTTCTACGAGGCCGACCTGTTCCCGGCCTGGAAGGGCAGCCTGCTGGTCGGTTCGCTGAAGGAGCACCACATCGCCCGCCTGACGCTGGACGGCGACAAGGTGGTGGGCGAGGAGCGCATCGCCACCGAGTTCGGCGAGCGCATCCGCGACGTCGTGGTCGGCCCCGACGGCGCCGTCTGGGCGGTGACCGACGAGGAAGACGGCAAGGTGATCAGGATCACGCCCAAGGGCTGATCCACGGCGAATTGTCACGCCGGGAGGATTGCACAGGATCTCGTCCTGAGATTGTCTTCGAGCAAGCTTCGCCCAGGACATCCTCATGCTCGACCGCCGCAGCCTTCTCGCCGCCTTTCCCTTGCTGGCGGCCCTGCCCGCGCGCGCCTTCGCCGACGCCCCCATCACGGCCGCGATCAGCCTGAACGACGAACGGGTGCTGATCGATGCGAAGCTGAACGGCCAGGGGCCGTTCCCGTTCGTCGTCGATACCGGCTCCATCGTCAGCGGCGTTCGCCTTGACGTCGCCGAGCGCCTGGGCCTGAAGAAGCTGCGCGACGTGCGGCTGAACGAGAACAAGAGCTTTCCGCTGTTCGCGGTCGACGAACTGGTGCTGGGCGGCGCAGTGCGCCAGCCGAACGCCTCGATGTTCGGACTGGCCGGCGACACCCTGGGGGGCGAAGGCCTGATCGCCGCGGGCATGCTGACCAGCTTCGACAGCGAGCTGGACCTCGAACGCGGACAGTGGCGCGTGTTTCCCCAGGGCGCGCCGGACCGTCCCGGCTACACCCGCCTGACGTCGCGCTTCGAACAGCGCGGCCTGGGCTCGTCCCGCATCGTCGCCGACGTCGCCCTGAACGGCGCCGATGTCCGGGCGATCGTCGACACCGGCATGCCCTGGGTGCTCACCTTGCCCCACAAGCGCGGCCGCGAGCTGGGCCTGTGGAGCGACGCGACGCCCTATGCGCCCGTGCAGCTGAAAGGGATAACCGGCCAGGGCAAGAGTCTGGCCCGGCTGGTGCGGGCCAAGAGCCTGCGGATCGGCGAGGCGGTCTACGACGCCCCGCTGATCACGGTCCGCCCACCGGACGCGGCCGGCGAAGACGCCGTGCTGGGCCTGCGAGTCCTGCGGTCGCTGAATCTGGCGATCGACGCGCGCAGCGCGTCCCTGTGGGTCAAGCGGAACACCAATTCACCCCAGACCCCCTACTACAGCCGCGCCGGCCTCTGGATCGACGAGACCGAGGGCAAGGTGGCCGTGCGCGAGGTCGGCGCCGGCAGCCCGGCCGCCAAGGCGGGCGTCTCACCGGGTGACGTCTTCGAAGGCGTGACGACGTTGGGTGACGCGCTGGCACGCCTGCGCGGCGACGCCGGTAAGCCGGTCTCGCTGGCCCTGCTGCGCAAGGGTCAGAGAGTCGAGACCGGCTTCACCCTGGCCGACTACCTGTAGCTAGTCGACCTCGCGCCGGGCGCGCCAGGCCTTGCGGGCCTCGGACGGCTTGCCCTTGACCAGGGCGCCGGCCGCCACGCCGGCCAGGAACGAGGCGGTGGGGTGGGCCAGGATGATGTCGGCCACCCGCTCCTCGATCGGGGCCTTGCGATGCTTGGCCTGGTGGTTCGACTGGGCCAGGGCCCAGACCGCCACCACGGCCGCGGCGATGCCGGCGACGATGGCGTGGGCCCAGGCCGTGCCGACGATCGAGGCCAGGAAGGCGAACACCGCCATGGCCCCCGACACCGCCGCGATCGCCGCGGCCATGACCAGTCCCGCGCCCCGCACCAGGCGCGAGGTCAGCCGCTCGATGAAATCGTCCACCATCGCCCTCTCCGTGAAACAGCCTATCGGCTAACGCACGAACCGGGGTTTGGTGTCAGCCGGCCGACACAAGCGAGCGTGGCAGCCGAAAGTGTGAGCGGTTTCGGCGACCGCCACGCGTCAAGAAAGCAACTCGGCCACCGTCTCGCCAATCGCCAGCGAACTGGTCAGGCCCGGGCTCTCGATGCCGAACAGGGCCATCAGGCCCGGCAGGCCGTGCGTATCGGCGCCGCGCAGCTGGAAGTCGGGCTGGGACTCGTTCGGGCCGTGAAGCTTGGGCCGCACCCCGGCGTAGTCGGGGCTGAGGGCGCCGTCGGGCAGGCTCGGCCAGAACTTGCGGATATAGGCGGCGAAGGCCTCGGCCCGGTTCGGATCGACCGAATAGTCGGGCGCCGGCACATATTCCAGGTCGGGCCCGAACACCGCCTGGCCGCCCATGTCGTTGCGATAGTGGGTGCCCAGCGCCCCATGGATCGGCGGCGGATAGACGAGGCGCTGGAACGGCGCCTTGCCCATCAGCCGGAAATAGACGCCCTTGCCGTAGTGGGCGGCCGGGATCTGGTCGGCCGGAAAGCCCTCGATGCTCGCCGACACGGTCTGGGACGACAGCCCCGGCGCGGTGACCAGCAGGCGCGTGGTCAGGGTCGTCGGCTCGGCCCCACCGGCCCGCACGGTGAAGCCGCCGCCCTCCAGCGGGCTCGCGCCCTCGAACGGGGTGCTCAGCACCACCGCCCCGCCGGCCGCCTCGATCTCGCCCTGCAGGGCCAGCATGTAGTCGTGGCTGGCGAAGACGCCGCTTTCCGGCGACAGCAGGGCCGCGTGGGCGTTGAGGCCGGGCTCCAGCGCCTGGGCCTGGGCGCCCGTCAGCCGCTCCATGCCCTCGACGTCGTTGGCCAGGGCCTGGTCCCAGATGGCGTCGAGGCGGGCGATCTCGTCGTCGCTGGTGGCGACCACCAGCTTGCCGCACTTCTTGTAGGCGACCTTGTGGGCGTCGAGGAAGGCGTAGAGCCGCCGCCGCCCCTGCACGCACAGACGGGCCTTCAGCGAGCCGGTCGGATAGTAGAGCCCGCCGTGGATCACCTCGGAATTTCGCGACGACACGCCCTGGCCGATATGGCCCTCGGCCTCCAGCACGGCGACGGTCAGCCCGCGCTGGCTCAGGGCGTAGCCGCAGGCCAGCCCCACCGCGCCGGCGCCCACCACCACGGCGTCGAAATCGAACTCGGTCATTTTAGGGTCGCTGAATGTTCGATGGAACGGATGATCACCGCGTCGTCCGCCACTTCGTAGAAGACCACATAGGCGCCGTGCGGCAGTCGGCGAAAGCGAGGATGGCTGGCGACCGCCTGGGCCATGTAGGGAGCGAAGGCGAGCTGCTCAAAACGCTCCATCAGGCTCTCTATGAAGCGGACGCCGGCGCGAGGGCTGTCCTCGGCGATATAGTCACGAATGCGCGTCAAGTCGCGCCGGGCGCGCGGAGTCAGGACATAGGGGAGGCTCACTCGCCGGAGGCCTTGGCCCGCGCCTTCAGATCCTCCAGCATGTCAGACAGGAATTGACGGCCATCGACATGCTCGGCCGGATCGACGGCTTCCATTTCCAGTTCGTCGAGCAAGGCCTCGAGCTTGTCCGAGCCGCCGACGATGTCGACCGCCCGGCGATAGTTGAGCTCCGCCAGTTCGGCGGCCACGCCCTCGTCCAACGAAGCGAACTCGCCCCGCTCGACCCGCGCCAACAGGTCAGCCGCGTCCTCGGCGCTCAAGGTCACCGTCACCTGGTCTGGATGTCGAACCGGCCTGTTCATGGCGGGAAGCCTAGCACGAACCTCCCGGCCCGCCACGGCTCATGGCGCGCGCGGAGCGCTCGCCCCTGCGTTGCGAGCCGCGTGGAATTTCGCCATAAGCGGTGCGGGGGATTTTCCATGACCGTACGCCTTCTCGCCCTGGCCGTGAGCCTCGCCATCGCCGGGCCCGCCCTCGCCGATCCCGCACCGCCGGTGCGCGAACTGACCGACGGCATTGTCTGGAAGAGCAAGCCGGGGCCGATGGACCTCGATCGCTATTACCCCGAGGAAGCCCGCCGCAAGGCCCTTTCCGGCTGGGCGCTGATGCGCTGCCGGGTGTCTGCCAAGGGCGAGATGGAGGCCTGCCGCGCGCCGGCCTCCTCGCCCGAGGGCGCCCATTTCGACGACATGGCCCTGAAGCTGGCCCCGAAGTTCCGCATGGCGCCGACCACGACCGACGGCCAGCCGGTGGGCGGGGCGATGATCACCATCCCGATCACGCTGGTCGGCGGTCCGGACGGCGGCAAGCCGGCGCCGGTCAGCTACCAGCCGGGCCGCGCGGCCGCGGCCCTGATCCCAGCCAAGGACGGCTCCATCCCCTGCCCCGCCGCCGACGCCCCCGACCAGCAATGCCATTTACAAGCGATCGCCTGGGAAGAGTGGCCCGCGCTGGACGTCGCCGCCGCGCGGATCCTGGCCGCGGGTCCCGCCGAGGGCATGGCCAACCTGGAATGCACGGCGCGCGCCGACCAGCTCGTGGACTGCGAGGCCAGCGGTCCGGCCCTGACGCCGGCCGCTCGCGAAGCGATGCTGGCGCTGGCCCCCGCTTTCAAGCCGCCCAAACGCGCCGCAGGCGGCGCGTCCACCGAAGGCCAGCGGATCTTCGCCGTGTTCGACTGGAGCACGCTGAGCCGGATCTATGGCGCGGTCTATCGCGACAAGGGCGAATAGGAGGGCCTCAGCCCTCCCACTGCCCCCACAGCCTGGCCGCCGTCGCCTTGGCCTTCTCGACGGCCGCTTCCTTGACGTGGCCGTAGCCGCGGATCTCGGAGGGAACCTCGGCCAGCTTCAGGGCCAGGGCCTTGCGCTCGGGACGCAGGCCGGCGACCAGGCGGTCGAGCGTGACCTCGTAGTCGCTGATCAGCCCGCGCTCCATCCGGCGCTCCTCGGTCTTGCCGAAGATGTCGAAAGCCCCGCCGCGAAGGCCCTTCATGCGGGCGATCATCGGGAAGGCCAGATCCAGCATCCAGCCGCCGAAGGCGATCTTGCGCGGCTTGCCGTCCTTGCCCTTGGGCGCGATCAGCGGCGGCGACAGCCAGACCTTGGCCTTGCCGCCCTTGAAGGTTCCCGCCAGCTCCTGGGCGAAGCGGCCGTCTGTGTAGAGGCGGGCGACCTCGTACTCGTCCTTGTAGGCCATCAGCTTGTAGAGGTTGGTCGCCGCCGCGCGGGTCAGCGGCAGGTCCGCCCCTTCGCCGACCATGGCGACCTCGGCGTGGCGCACCTTGGCGATCCGTTCCGCGTAATGGGCCGCGTAATGGGCGTCCTGGTAGGCGACCAGGTCCTCGACGCGGCGGGCGATCAGGGCGTCCAACGGCTCGGTCTGGGGCGTAGGGACGTCGGTCGGCTTGTCGCCGGCCGCGGCCGGGTCGAAGGCGATCTGGCGGCCCAGCTCGAAGGCCTGTAGGTTGGCGTCGGCGTCCACCCCGTTCAGCTTGATGGCCCGGTAGAGGGCGCGGCTGGAGACCGGGATCACCCCGCGCTGCCAGGCGAAGCCGACCATGATCATGTTGGCGTAGATGGCGTCGCCGAAGCGGCTCTCGGCCAGGCGCTGGGCCGGGCAGGCGTCGAAGGCCTTGGTCGCGGCCTTGACCCGCCGGGCCATGGCCCCGCCGTCGAAGCGCACGTCGCGGCTGGTGACGAAGTCGGCCGTGGGGGCGAAGTCGCTATTGCCGAAGGCCATGGTGCGGTCCTTGGCGTAGAGCGACAGGGCCTCGGGGCTGGCGGCCACCAGCAGGTCGCAGGCGATCAGCACGTCGGCGCTGGCCGCCGGCACGCGGCCGCCGACGATGGTGTCCTCCAGCTCGCCGATCTTGACGTGGCTGAACACCGCCCCGCCCTTCTGGGCCAGGCCCGTCATGTCGACCACGCTGCCGGCGCGGCCGTCGATATGGGCGGCCATGGCCAGGATCGAGGCGACGGTCGTCACCCCGGTGCCGCCGACGCCGGTGAAGATGATCCGCCGCACGCCGTGGAATTCCTCGAACGCCGGCAGCGGCGTGGAATCGGCCGACAGCGGCGCGGGCTTGGCCTTCTCGCCGGCCTTCTCGGCGCCTTCCAGCGTCACGAAGGACGGGCAGAAGCCCTCGAGGCAGGAATAGTCCTGATTGCAGCTGGACTGGTTGATCTTGCGCTTGCGGCCGAAGGCGGTGTCGAGCGGCTCGACCGACACGCAGTTGGACTTCACCGAGCAGTCGCCGCAGCCCTCGCAGACCAGCGGGTTGATGAAGACCTTCTGGGTCGCCTTGGCCATCGTCCCGCGCTTGCGGCGGCGGCGCTTTTCGGTGGCGCAGGTCTGGTCGTAGAGCAGCACCGTGGTTCCGGGCGTGTCGCGCAGCATCTGCTGCACGCTCATCAACTCCGAGCGCGGGAAGATTTCGACGCCAGGCGCCAGGTCGGTCACGGCCTCGTAGCGCTTGAGGTCGTCGACCACGATGACGGTCTTGGAAACGCCCTCGCTGGCCAGCTGGCGAGTGATCTGGGCGGGGGTGAAGCCGCTTTCGGCGCGCTGGCCGCCGGTCATGGCCACCGCGTCGTTGAACAGCAGCTTGTAGGTGATGTGCGCCCCAGCCGCGACGGCGGCGCGGATGGCGAGCGAGCCCGAGTGGTTGTAGGTGCCGTCGCCCAGGTTCTGGAAGACGTGCTTCTCGGTCGTGAAGGGCGCCGCGCCGACCCAGGTCAGGCCCTCGCCGCCCATGTGGGTGTTGAGGTCGGTCGAGGGGTCGTTGAAGCCGGCCATGTAGTGGCAGCCGATGCCGGCCAGGGCGCGGCTGCCCTCGGGCAGCTTGGTCGAGGTGTTGTGCGGGCAGCCCGAGCAGAAGAACGGCTTGCGGGCCTGGTCGGCGGCCAGGCTGACGGCGGCGACGCCGGCGGCCGAGACGCGGTCGAGATAGGCTCGGGCGCGCTCCATGTGCGGCCCCGGCGGCAGGCGGTCGTAGATCGCCAGGGCGATTTCGGCCACCGACAGCGAGCCCAGCTCCGACAGCAGCGGATGACCCTTCTCGTCGGTCTTGCCGATGATGCGGGGCCGAGCTTGCGCGGGAAGATCATACAGCGCTGCGCGCGCTTGGGGCTCGATCAGGGCGCGCTTGTGCTCGATGACCATGAGCGTCTCGAGGCCGGCGGCGAAGGCGCGCAGGCCCAGAGGCTCCAGCGGCCAGGGCATGCCCACCTTGTAGACCGAGACGCCGAGGTCGGCGGCTTCCTGCAGGCTCATGCCCATGGCCGCGAAGGCTTCCAGCACGTCCTTATAGGCTTGACCCTGGCAGACGATGCCCAGGCGGGCCTTGCCCACCCGCACGTGCGAGGCGCCCAGCACCACGCGGTCGATCTGGTTGGCGCGGGCGAAGGCCAGGGCGGCGGGGATCTTGTGGAGGCGGAGGCGGCGCTCCTTCTCCATCGGCTGGTCCTTCAGCCGGATGCCCAGGCCGCCGGCCGGCATGGCGAAGTCCGGGATCACCGCGTGGTGGCGGTCCAGCGACACGTCGATGGTGACGCCGCTGTCCATGGTGTCGGCCAGGGCGATCAGGCCGGTCCACAGGCCGGAGAAGCGCGACATGGCGATGCCGAGCAGGCCGTAGTCGAGCACCTCCTGCACGTCGGCCGGCGACAGCACGGGGATCTCGAAGTCCTGGAAGGCGAACTCGGACTGCGACGGCAGGGTCGAGCTCTTGCAGGCGTGGTCGTCGCCGGCCACGGCCAGCACGCCGCCGGTCGGGAAGGTCCCCGCGAAATTGGCGTGCTTGAAGACGTCGCCGGTGCGGTCGACGCCGGGCGCCTTGCCGTACCAGAGGCCATAGACGCCGTCGTGGGTCGCGCCGGGGAACAGGTTGGCCTGCTGGCTGCCCCAGACGGCGGTGGCGGCCAGGTCCTCGTTGAGGCCTTCCTTGAAGACCACGTCGTGGGCGGTGAGCAGCTTGTTGATGCGCGCGGCCTGCTGGTCGAGACCGCCCAGAGGCGAGCCGCGATAGCCCGACATGAAGCCGGCGGTGTTCAGTCCGGCGAGTCGATCCAGGCGCTTTCGATCGAGCAGCACACGGAGCAGCGCCTGCACGCCAGTGATGAAGGCGCGACCATCTTCGAGCACATATTTGTCGTCGAGCGTGACTTCCGAGTGCCGCATGGCAAAATTTTTCCTCCCGGGTCTTTTCGCCCGTCACGCAATATCTTATAGAAGCGCGGAAATTGTTTGCCCAAGGCGTGCCCGACTCGTGTCGGTTTTGCGCAAGATCGACGCGTCAAACACCCTCTGGGGGGAGGAATTCTTGTCCGAACAACTCGACGCCGTGGATGCCAAGATCCTGGATCTCATCCAACACGACGCCGGACTGTCCGTCGCCGAGATCGCCGAGCGAGTCGGGCTGTCTTCCAGCCCGTGCTGGCGACGCATCAAGCGACTGGAAGACGCGGGCGTCATCCAGCGCCGCGTGACCATTCTCGACCGTGAAAAGCTGGGCCTCGGCTTCGAGGTCTACTGCACGGTCAAGCTGTCGCTGCCGACCAAGGAAAACCTCGAGACCTTCGAGCACGCCGTGGCCAAGTGGGCGGAAGTCGTCCAGTGCGCCACCGTGACCGGCGCGGCGGACTACGAGATGCGCATCGTCACCCGCGACATGCACGCCTTCGACGAGTTCCTGCGCGACAAGATCCTGTCGCTGGGCCTGGTGTCGAACATCGAAAGCCGCATCGTCATCCGCGGCGTCAAGAACTCCACGGCCGTGCCGCTCGGCCTGGTCAGCCCCTACGTCAGCCCGCTGGGCTGAGGCTCCCGTTCGGGGGCGGCCTGAGCCGCCCCCGACGAGACCCCTTGCATCCGACGCCGGATGCGTCCTCCATTAGGCGCAAGGTCGGGCTACATCGACCGGGAGGACACGCCCCATGGGCCAGCACGTCGAGCCTGCGGCCGGCGCAGAGCGCTACAGGCGCTTCGCCGACTTCTATCCCTTCTATCTCTCCGAACATCAGAGCCGCACCAGTCGCCGCCTGCACGTGGTGGGCACGGGTCTGGTCATCATCAGCCTGGTGATGGGCTTCACGGTCAATCCGTGGTTCTTCGCGGCCGCGCCGGTCGTCGGCTACGGCTTCGCCTGGGTGGGCCACTTCGTGTTCGAGAAGAATCGCCCCGCCACCTTCACCTATCCGCTGTTCAGCCTGATGGGCGATTTCCGGCTGTTCTTCGAGACGGTGGCGGGCCGCCGGCCCTGGTGAGGACGGGCGGCTAAAACGAAGCTTTCAGATTGGCGCCTCACTTGCTGCGTAGGCTGGCAAGCGACCCATTTCGAGAAAGCCGCCGCCAGATGTTCCAGAAGAAGAAAGACGCTCCCGCCCCGTTGGCCCTGGAGCCCCTGGCGACCACGCCCGTCGCGCAGCAGCCGCAGGCCGCCGCGCCGGCCGCCTCGCCCCGTCCCAAGCCCGCCTCGCTGATCGCCCAGGGCCTGACCATCCGCGGCGACGTCTCGGGCGACGGCGAACTGCATCTCGACTGCCTGGTGATCGGCGACATCAAGGTCGGCAAGCTGGTGCTGGGCCCCAACGGCCAGGTTGAAGGCTCGATCGCCGCCCAGGCCATCGAGATCCACGGCAAGGTCAAGGGCACGGTCGCCGCCCGCGCCGTGCGTCTCTACGGCACCGCCAAGGTCGAAGGCGACATCGCCCACGAGCAGCTGGCCATGGAGACCGGCGCCGACTTCCAGGGCCGCAGCGTCAAGTTCACCCGCCCGGCGCCGCAGCCGGCCCCGGCCCCTGCCCCTCCCCCGGCTGCTCCGGTCGCGACCGCCCCGGCCGCCTACGCGCCCGCGGTCGGCTGATCGCTGGAAACTGGTCGCGCGATCCGGGTATTGTTCTGGCGGGGCGCTTCAGCGGCGCCCGCCAGTTCGAGTAAGGCCCGCCCATGACTGCGCCGACCGTCCGCCTCGCCCTGATGCTGGCCGCCCTCGCGGCGGCGGCCGGCTGTTCGCGCAATGACGACAAGGCCGCAGCCCCGACGGCCGGCGGATCGGC
The DNA here is from genome assembly GCF_059415745.1 of Caulobacter sp. GW821-FHT10A10. Lineage (NCBI taxonomy): Bacteria > Pseudomonadati > Pseudomonadota > Alphaproteobacteria > Caulobacterales > Caulobacteraceae > Caulobacter > Caulobacter sp. GW821-FHT10A10. The sequence continues at coordinate 72,785 of NZ_JBWKNV010000001.1, forward strand.
GCCCACGGCGGAATCGGAAGCCGCTCCCGCAGCCGGCGGTCCGCCCCGGCTGATGCGCCCCGGTCTCTGGAAGACCACCGCCCACACGCCCGGCGGCGCCGAGCGCACCACCACCCAGTGCGTGGGCGAAGGCCAGGACCCGGCCCTGACCGCGGCCCAGGACACGCCCTGCGGCAAGCCCGAGGTCACCCCGGTCATCGACGGCTTCACGATCGAGCTGGCCTGCACCAAGGACAAGATCGCCTACAGCCTGGCCGGCGTGGTCAAGGGCGACTTCCAGACCCGCACCACCAGCAATCTCGAAATGACCGTCCAGGCCTATGGCGTGAAGAAGGTCATGAAGCTGCAGAGCGAGAGCGTCTATGTCGGCCCCTGCGACGCGGCCGCCGCTCCGTCGGATCAGGACCCGGCACGGCCCAAGTAGAGCCAGCCGGTTTCCACTAAAGAAAATGCCTCGCCTCTAAGCAAAAACCATACCCAAAACAGGCGATGTGGCCCCAACGCCACAAGCGCCGAGCTTCGCGCGAAGCCTCTATTTTTTACAGGAACAGCAAGGCTTGTAGGTTCATTGTCATCGCATGGGGGTTCCGTGAGTTCGAGGAGCCGAGATGACGATCAGCGGTCCGCACCTGACCGTAGTGCCGGAAGAAACCGACGGCGCCGAAGTCTATAATCTTACCCGTGGGCCGGAGACGACGGCCCAGCGTCTGCAGCGTCTGCAACAAGAAGCCCGCCTGCTGGCCCGCGAGGAAGTCGAGGCCCTGGAGCGGGACCTGATCGCCCTGGGCGAACGCGCCCAGCAGATCGCCGAAGGCGGCGAAGCCTATGCCGTAGGGCTGCGGGAGATGGCCTCGCGGCTGTCGTCCGACCTGCCCCAGAAGGCCCAGTCCCTGCGCGCCATCCTGGAACGCACCGCGCGCGGCTGAAGCCCAACGAAAACGGCCCGGAAGCAAAGCCTCCGGGCCGTCCAATTCTCTCGAGGCGAACCTGCTCCGGGTTAGAGGCCCGGCAGCTTGATCTTGCCCTGCTTCTCGCGGCTGATGACGATCGCGCCGCCACCGGTGAGGGCCTTCAGGCGGGCTTCCTCGGCGGCCGCGTCGACGGGAACCGGAGCGGTCGCGCCGGCCTCGGCGGCCGTTACGGCGCCGGCCGTCTTGTCGTCCTTCTTCCAGAACATCACCTTGCTGGCGAAGCTCTCGTCCTTGTGGGCCAGGTCGCCGTTCTCGTCATCGACGACGAAGCGGATCAGCGGGTCGGCCTTGTCGACGCCGGCCTTGGCGACCAGCAGCTTCTCACCGTCCGAGCGGTTGGCGGCCAGGCTCTGGCCCAGCAGCGCCTGACGGGCGGCGCTTTCCGGCTGCAGTTCCTGCGGACGCGGCTCGCCGGGGGCCGGCGGGCGGAGGCTGTAGTCCGGCGGAACCACGAGCGGAGCCTTGGTCACGACGCGGAACTCGTCGGGGACCACCTTGCTCATGCCCAGGGCCTTCGAGGCCGACTGGCAGCCCGCCAGACCGGTCGCGGCGGCCACGGCCAGCACGCTCAGGGTCGCAACCCGATTGAACTTCATGAAACCCATGCTCCAGCGGCCGCCCCCGGGGCCTAAAAATCGGACGCCCTCGATACGACATCCGAGGGCGGGCGCCAATGTCCTTCGGATTTGTGGCCTTGCTTGGGCGCTGAGCCCCCGTTTGGCCCCTATTCGGTCTGGTGCGACAGCTTCTTTTCTTCACCGATGAAACTGTCCAGCAACAGGAGCGCGACCCCCACCGAGATGCCCGAGTCGGCGATGTTGAACACCCACGGGAAATAGAGTCGCGAGACGTCGATGAAGTCGACGACATAGCCGTAGATCACCCGGTCGATCAGGTTGTTGCCGATCGCCCCGCCGATGATCATGCCCAGGCCCACGGCCGTCAGCGGCCGCAGGACCTTGCGGGCCCAGAAGCCCAGGCCGATCACCACCGCCGTCGAGAACACGGTCAGCAGCCAGCGACCCCATTCGGCGTGGTCGCGCAGCAGGCCAAAGCTCATGCCGTAGTTATGGACCATGGTCAGCTGGACCGGACCCAGCAGCGAGGCGCTGGCGCCCTGGGCGTGGCCCAGCAGGCCCAGCACCCAGAGCTTGGAGATCTGGTCGAGCACCACCGTGGCGACGGCGACGGCGTAGGCGGTCCAGCCCAGGCGGGTGATCTTCAAGGTTCGCTCCCGATAAGCCCTCCCCCTCGATGGGGGAGGGTTGGGTGGGGGTGACCGCGGCCTCAGAAGCTGAACCGCCGTATCACCCCCATCCCCGGCCCTTCCCCCATCGAGGGGGAAGGGAGATTATTGACGCGCCGCATCCCAGAAGGCCACGGCGTCGGCGTCGCGAAGGCTAAGCTCCGGATAGCGGGGGTCGGTTCCCACTTCCGGCAGGATGCGCCACGAACGGGCGCACTTGTTCCCCTCGGCCTTCACCGGATCCACCGCGACGAAAGGAACGTCCCCCATCACCAAACCAGTGCTGAACTTCTGCTCCCAGTCACCAAGGGTCAGGTTCGTCTCATCGACAAGCGTGGCTTGGCTGGTCCGGAAGACCTCAGCAGCGTCGATGCCATCGAAGGCAGTCAGAAGTTCCGCCTTCCCGATGTGAACAATCGGAGCCGCCTCTAGCGCAGAGCCGATGTTCTTTTCACGGCGCTCGATTTCGAGAGCACCCGTCACGACTGAGATAACAGCCACGACCTTGGCCCAGCGGGCCGCCTCGGTCTGGTTTTCCCACGCCGCCGGGGTCTCCGGGATCACGCGCAGGGCCACGGGACCGGCGTCGGGGAAGCGGGTGACCCAGGCCTCTTCCATCGTGAAGCTGGCCAGCGGGGCCAGCCAGATGGTCAGGCGGTCGAAGACGTAGTCGAGCACGGTGCGATAGGCCCGGCGGCGCAGAGCGCTCGGGGCGTCGCAGTAGAGGCTGTCCTTGCGGATGTCGAAGAAGATCGCCGACAGATCGCTCTGGCAGAACTCGACCAGCGGCCGGATCACGTCCGAGAAGCGATAGCTCTCGTAGGCGGCCTTCACCTGGCCATCCAGCTCCCACAGACGGTGCAGGATGAACTTCTCCAGCGGCGGGAACTCAGCATAGTCGGTGACCCGCTCGGCCTCGTCGAAGCCGGCCAGGGCGCCCAGCAGGTAGCGCATGGTGTTGCGCAGCTTGCGATAGGCGTCGGTGGTGGTGGCCAGGATCGTCTTGCCGATCCGCTGGTCTTCCGAATAGTCGACCATCGCGGCCCACAGGCGCAGGATCTCGGCCCCGGACTCCTTGGTGATGCTCTGCGGCTCCACCGTGTTGCCCTTGGACTTGCTCATCTTCTCGCCGTTCTCGTCCATGGTGAAGCCATGGGTCAGGACGGCCTTGTAGGGCGCGCGGCCGCGCGAACCGCAGCCTTCGAGGAGCGAGGACTGGAACCAGCCGCGGTGCTGGTCGGAGCCTTCCAGATAGAGGTCGGCCGGCCAGGCACTGTCGTCACGGCCTTCGATCGTGAAGGCGTGGGTGCAGCCGCTGTCGAACCAGACGTCGAGGATGTCGCCGACCTTCTCGTACTGGGCCGGGTCGTGATTGCCGAGGAAGTCGGCGTCGGGACGGGTGAACCAGGCGTCGGCCCCGCCTTCCTTCACCGCCGCCAGGATGCGGGCGTTGACGTCGGCGTCGACCAGCGGGTGGCCGGTGTGCTTGTCGACGAACATCGCCAGCGGCGTGCCCCAGTTGCGCTGGCGGCTGATCAGCCAGTCGGGACGGGTCTCGACCATGGCCCCGATGCGGTTGCGGCCGGCGTCGGGGTGGAAGGCGGTGTCGGCGATGGCCTGGACGGCCGTCTCGCGCAGGGTCTTGCCGCCCAGGGCCTCGACCTCGTGGTCCATGCGGATGAACCACTGCGGGGTGTTGCGGAAGATCACCGGAGCCTTGGAGCGCCAGCTGTGCGGATAGCTGTGCTCGACGCGGCCGCGGGCCAGCAGGTTGCCGGCCTCGATCAGCTTGTCCATGACCGCGCCGTTGGCCGGACCGAACTTGCCGATCTTCTTGCCCTCGGTCTCCAGCACCTTGAGGCCGGCGAACAGGGCCACCGACGGGTAGTAGGCGCCGTCCGGATCGACGGTGTCGGGGATCTCGCGATGACCGTGGGCCAGCCAGACCTGGTAGTCGTCGGCGCCGTGGCCAGGCGCGGTGTGCACGAAGCCCGTACCGGCCTCGTCGGTGACGTGGTCGCCGGCCAGCAGCGGCACGGCGAAGCCGTAATGGCTGTCGAGGTCGGCCAGCGGGTGGGCCAGGACCATGCCTTCGCAGTCGACGCTCTCGACCTTCTCGAAGGCGGCGACCTTGGCGGCCTTGAAGACCTCCTCGGCCAGCTTTTCAGCCACGATCAGGCGATCGCCGACCTGCGACCAGGGAGCGAACTCGAGCCCCTCCTCCAGCGCCTTCACCTCGAAGACGGCGTAGGGGATGTCGGGGTTGTAGGAGACCGCGCGGTTGGCCGGGATGGTCCAGGGCGTGGTCGTCCAGATCACCAGCTTCGCGCCTTGCGCGGCTTCAGAGCCCTCGACGACCGGGAACTTCACCCAGATCGTCGGCGAGACGTGGTCGTGATACTCGATCTCGGCCTCGGCCAGGGCTGTGCGCTCGACCGGGCTCCACATCACCGGCTTGGAGCCGCGATAGAGCTGGCCGCTCGAGGCGAAGCGGTGGAATTCCTCGACGATCTTGGCTTCCGAGGTGAAGTCCATGGTGGCGTAGCGGTTCCACCAGTCGCCCAGCACGCCCAGGCGCTGGAACTCGACCTTCTGGGCCTCGATCCAACCGGCGGCGTAGGCGCGGCACTCGCGGCGGAACTCCTCGGCCGGGACCTCGTCCTTGCGGCGGCCCTTGGCGCGGAACTGCTCCTCGATCTTCCACTCGATCGGCAGGCCGTGGCAGTCCCAGCCCGGCACGTAGTCGACGTCGTAGCCGAGGGCGAAGCGCGAGCGGACGACGAAGTCCTTGAGGATCTTGTTCAGCGCGTGGCCGATGTGGATCGCGCCGTTGGCGTAGGGCGGACCGTCGTGCAGCACGAACAGCGGCGCGCCGTCGGCCTGGCGCCTGGCGCGCACCGCGCCATAGAGACCCTTGTCGGACAGGGCCGCCCAGCCCTCCAGGATCTCGGGCTCCTTCTTGGGCAGGCCCGCGCGCATCGGGAACGGCGTGTCGGGAAGGAAAACGGTTTCGCGGTAGTCGCGGGCGGGCGCGGCGTCGTCGGCCATGGGAAGGCTATCCAGCTCTGGAATGTCGGAAGAAGGCGGGTGGAACCCGGCGCGCGCTGGAGGTCTCGTCCGGCGGCGTCACGCCGGGCGGATAATTCGCGCGATCTTCCGAACGAAACTCATGAGGCGACGGGATAGCAGAGCGGCCGCCGCGCGCAAAGGGGAGCCTGACACGGAAACGGCCGCTCCAGTCGCCTGGAACGGCCGTCTCGTCGTTCGATCGAAGAAGATCAGCCCAGCTTGGCCAGGTCTTCCTCGCTGATGTCGGCGCTGGAATAGACGTTCTGGACGTCGTCGTCCTCGTCCAGGCCGTCGAGCAGCTTCATCAGGGTGGCGACGCTGTCGCCGGTGACCTCGTTCAGCAGCTTGGGCTTCCAGACGATCTTGGTCGAGGAGGCTTCGCCGAACTTGGCTTCCAGGGCGGCCGAGACCTCGTTGAGGTCCTCGAAGGCGGTGTAGACGGTGTGGCCGCCGTCTTCGCCCATGTCGCTCTCGACGTCCTGGGCGCCGGCCTCGATGGCGGCTTCCATCATGTCGTCTTCGCTGGCCTTGGACGCCGGATACTCGATCTGGCCCAGGCGGTCGAAGTTGAAGGTCACCGAGCCGGTGGCGCCCAGGCTGCCGCCGTGCTTGGAGAACAGCGAGCGGACGTTGCTGGCGGCGCGGTTCTTGTTGTCGGTCAGCACCTCGACGATCACGCCGACGCCGCCCGGGCCCATGCCCTCGTAGCGGATCTCGGTGTAGTCGGCCGCGTCGCCCATCTGCGACTTCTTGATGGCGCGCTCGATGACGTCCTTGGGCAGGCTTTCGGCCTTGGCGTTGTTCACGGCCAGGCGCAGGCGCGGGTTCATGGCCGGGTCGGGCAGGCCGGTCTTGGCCGCCACGGTGATTTCACGCGACAGCTTGGAGAACAGCTTGGAGCGCGCGGCGTCGGCGCGGCCCTTGCGGTGCATGATGTTCTTGAATTTCGAGTGGCCGGCCATTCGGAGGCTCTTCTCTAGTGTGTGACAGTAATGGGTTGGCGGCGCTTCTACCGCCTCAAGCCGCGTCTTGTCACCCCGGGGGATGGAACTGACGGCCGCGCTCGACGGTTGAGGTTGCGCCGAGTTCCTTGATCGGGGGCGCGTCGGGCGCCGGCTCGGCCGGAGTATGCTTCATGCGCAAACTGATGCTCGCCGCCATCGGCGCGGCCCTGCTGGCGGCCGCGCCCGCCGCCATCGCCCAATCGCCCCAGTCGCATCCACCGGGTCACGGCCAGGGACCAGGCCCCGGCCACGGTCCGGGCGGACCGGGACCGGATCGTCCCGGCCAGGGTCCCGGCCCCAATCGTCCGGGCGGCCCCGACTACGGCCATTGGGACAACCACTGGGGCGTGCGCCCGCCAGCCCCGCCCTCGCACTGGAAGAAGCACAACGGCTGGTACCGCCACGTGCGCGCCTGCCAGCAGCGCTATCGCAGCTACAACCCGCGCACCGACACCTACCGCGTGCGGCCGGGCGTCTATCGCCGCTGCATGCTGTAGCCTGAAAACGGCGCGGAGCCCGCCGGCTCCGCGCCTCTTGGCTTCACGCCACCTTCAGTTCCACCACCACGTTGCCGCGGGTGGCCTTGGAGTAGGGGCACACCTGGTGGGCCTTGTGCAGCAGGTCCTCGGCGACCGCGCGATCGACCTCGGGCGCGTTCAGCGTCAGGCGCACGCCGATGTGGAAGCTGACGTCGTCCTTGATCAAATCAACCTCGCTGTCGAGGCTGTGCTCGCCGAGCGCGACGCTCTGGCCGCGGGCGACGAGGCCCAGCGCGCCGAGGAAGCAGGCCGCGTAGCCGGCCGCGAACAGCTGCTCGGGATTGGTGCCCTCGCCGTTGCCGCCCAGCGACTTGGGATAGCCCAGCTGCACGTCCAGATGGCCGTCGTCGGTCTTGGCGGTTCCCTGGCGGCCGCCCACGGCGTGGGCCTTGGCGGTGTAGACGGTGGTGTCGGTCATGAGGACTCCTCTGGCTGGCCTCGGATCGAGCTTGAGCCCCGGATCATGACGGATGCAAGCGGGAGTGGATTGTAGGAAGCCGCCGCGTGGACAGGGCGAGCACTGCAATGATAAGGCGAGCCTGCATTCATCTGGGGCGAAGAATGAACACCTTCACGCGTATCCTCGGCGCCGCGTCTCTGGTCGCCGCGGCCTTCGCCGGACCATCCGGCGTCCACGCCCAGCCGGCGGCCGCGCCGGCCAGCCCCGCCACACCGGTCGCCGTCACGCCCGAGCAGATCGCGCAGGGCCGCCGCCTGATGCGGGCCATGAACCTCGAGGCGGGCGTCACCCGGACGCTGGACATGCTGATCGCCCAGACGCGCGAGCAGACCATCAGCCAGGTCAAGGACCTGCCGGTCGAGAAGCAGCGCCCCGTGATGGACGCCTTCGCCAGCGCCGTCGAAGCACCCCGCACCCGCCTCACGCAAGGTGTCCTCGACGACTTAGCCGGCTTCTACGCCACCCAGCTGTCGGCAGCCGAGATCGGCGACCTCAGCACCTTCTACGAAACCCCGCTGGGCCAGAAGGCGGTGCTGACGCCCGACGCGATGACGCCCGAGGAGAACGAGCAACTGGGCGCCTACGCCCTGGAGCACCCGCAGTTCATGCGCGTCCTCCAGCTGGCGCCGGGCACCATGGAGACGACCCGGACGTCTCTGCAGCGGCGCGGCCCGGTCTTCCGCGCCGCTTTCACCAAGAACTACTGCGCCAACCTGGGCAAGATCGGCATGACCAACACGTCATGCCCCAAGCCGGTCGCGAAGAAGAAGTAGGCGCCGGCTAGACCGCCGGCACCGACTGCTTCAGCCGGCCGCCGACGCGGATCGGCTCGACCCGCACCGCCAGGCCCGTGCGGTCGTCGGTCTCGACGAAGACGCCGCAGACCGTGGCCGGGCCGCTGGCGGGCTGGTAGCGGCCGCCGCTGATCTTGGTGGTGAAGCGCCGCAGGGGCTCTTCCTTCTGGTTGCCGATGACGCTGTCGTAATCGGCGCAGGCGCCGGCGTCGGTCTGGTAGGCCGTGCCGCCGGGCAGGATCTGGCAGTCGGCGGTCGGCACGTGGGTGTGGGTGCCCACCACCAGGCTGGCGCGGCTGTCGCAATAATGGCCCATGGCCATCTTCTCGGACGTCGCCTCGCAGTGCATGTCGACGATCACGGCGTCGGCGATCTGGCCCAGCGGAGCCTTGTCGAGCTCGCGGTCGGCGGCGGCGAACGGGTCGTCCATGGCGTCCATGTGCACCCGGCCCAGCAGGTTGACGACGAACACCGTCTTGCCGCTGTCCGTCTGGAACAGATGGCTGCCACGCCCAGGGGCGTCCGACAGGATCGGGTAGTTGGCCGGACGGATCAGGCGCGGTTCGCGCACGATGTAGGTCAGGGCCTCACGCTGGTCCCAGCTGTGATTGCCCAGGGTCAGGCAGTCGGCCCCGGCGTCGAACAGCTCACGAGCGGTGTTCTCGGTGATGCCGAAGCCGGCGGCGGCGTTCTCGGCGTTGATGATGACGAACTCGAGGCCCAGTTGGCGACGGAGGCCCGGCAGGTGGTCGGCCAGGCCGTCGCGGCCCGACTTGCCGACGACGTCGCCGAAGAAAGCAAAACGCATGATCGATCAGTCCTTTCGGACCTCGATATACTCGTTTTCGGTCAGAATGGCGTCCAATCGTTGATCGTGCCGTTCGTCGGGCAGATTGCGCGTCTCCTGGCCGTGGTAGGCTAGGCCCAAAACGAAGACGTCCTTGCGTCGGCGCAGCGCCTCCAGGGCCCGGTCGTAGTAGCCGCCCCCCTGCCCCAGGCGGCGGCCCTCGCGGTCGTAGCCCAGCAGCGGCGCGACCACGAGATCGGGCTGGACCACCGGATTTTCGGCGATGGGCGCGACCAGGCCGATGGCGTCGCGGGCCAGGGGCTCGCCGGGCGTCCAGGCGCGAAACACCATGCAGCCGCCCTTGCCATGCGGATCGGCGCCCTCGACGCTGGGCAAGGCCAGGCTCCAGCCCTGCTCGGCCAGCCAGTCGGCCAGGGCGCGGGCGGAAACCTCGGATCCCAGGCCGTGATAGACGGCGGCGACCTTGCCCCGCGGCTGCGGGAAACGCGCCGACAGCGCCTCGCGCCCGGCGTCGACCAGCATCCAGTCGGCCTCGGGATGCTCGAGAGCCAACTGTTTGCGGCGATTGCGCACGAAGACGCGCAGGGCGGCCTTGGCGGCGGCGGGGTCGGCGATGGTCATGGCCGACTTCTAACGCGGGAATGGCGGGAGAGGTAAAGGGTGGCGGCGCCGCGAAGAACCGTGAAGACGTTTCAATCCACTCGAACCTGTTAGTTACAGGTGGGCCCCGTGTTCCCGCAGCCACGGCCACGGGAGGGAACAGGTCCCGATAGAGAGATTAAGGTCCCTGGGAATAGAAATCTTCGACGAGAGCCGCAGCACGACCCGCCGCTGGATAAGATAGGGGGTCGGAGGCTCCGGCGCCAGCGCCGCGTTGACGCGGGCGCCGATTTACCCCGCCGCCAGCTTTTCGATGCGCTCGGCGGCGGCGTCGATGGCCTTGATGGCGCGGATTTCGACGCGGGTCTGTTCGTTCTGCAGGCGGGCCAGTTCCGACTGGTTGTGGGCCAGGCGCAGCTTCAGGTCCGACAGCTCGTCGGCCAGCAGCAGGGCGCCCATCAGGAACAGGCGCGTCTCGCCCAGCTGCCCAACCTCCTGGCTGACCTGGCGGACCTGGCGGTCGAACAGGCGCGCGATCTCGAGGAGGTGAGCCTCCTGGCCGTCTTCGCAGCCGACGGTGTAGGGCCGGCCGTTCACGTGGATGGTCAATTGCGCCATGGGCTCAGGCCTTCGCGGGCGGGTCGGGGTCGAAGGGCGGATCGTCCTCGTCGAACGGCGGCTCCAGGTCGTCTTCGAGGTCGTCGGGAGCCCCCTCCTCGTCGTCGTGGACGCCCTCGCCGATCAGGCTTTCGTCGCCCAGGGCGGCGCGGATCTCGGCGATGGCGCGGCCCAGGGCCTCGCTGGCCTGCTCGCCGGCCTCTTCCAGGGCGCGCTCGCGCACGCGGGCGGCTTCCAGATCGGCGGCCAGCTGGGCGGCCTGCTCGACCACCGCGGCGTCGGCCTGGGCCGGCGGCGCCTCGAACAGATCGCCCGAGGTCGGCTGGGCGGCAAGACGCGCATGCTCGGCCCGCTCGGCGGCGATTTTCTGCTCCAGGTTCGCGACGGCGCGTTCGAGCCGGCGCGCGGCCAGGTCGAGGGCGCTTCCTTCGCCCGGGGTCATCGGCAAGTTCCCATCATGCGGCGCAACATATAGATCGCCGCCGACTTCGCCAGCGGGCGTGACCACAATTGGGCGATGTTACCGGCGTCACAACAATAGCTAATGTCTTGTGAGCGTTCCTGGGCTTGACTTCGGCTCTCGCGACCGCGAAACCGCCTGCAAAATCAAGGAACGCCGCTCGCTTCCGAGCGGGTCCGATCGTGAGGAGAAAGACCACATGGCCCTTCGCGTCGCCATCAACGGCTTCGGCCGCATCGGCCGCCTCGTGCTGCGCTCCATCGCCGAGCACGGCCGCCGCGACATCGAGGTGGTGGCGATCAACGATCTGGGCCCGGTCGAGACCAACGCCCACCTGCTGCGCTACGACAGCGTGCACGGCCGCTTCCCGGGCGTCGTCACCTCGGGCGAGGACTGGATCGACGTCGGCACGGGCAAGATCAAGGTCACCGCGATCCGCAACCCCGACGAACTGCCGCACGGCGACCTCGGCGTCGACATCGCCTTCGAGTGCACCGGTATCTTCACCGCCCGCGACAAGGCCGCCCTGCACCTGAAGGCCGGCGCCAAGCGCGTGCTGGTCTCGGCCCCGGCCGACGGCGCCGACAAGACCATCGTCTACAAGGTCAACCACGAGACCCTGACCGCCGAAGACATCGTCGTCTCGAACGGCTCGTGCACCACCAACGCCCTGGCCCCGGTGGCCAAGGTCCTGCACGACCTGGTCGGCATCGAGCGTGGCTACATGACCACGATCCACAGCTACACCGGCGACCAGCCGACGCTGGACACCATGCACAAGGACCTCTACCGCGCCCGCGCCGCGGCCCTGAGCATGATCCCGACCTCGACCGGCGCCGCCAAGGCCCTGGGCCTGGTGCTGCCGGAACTGAAGGGCAAGCTGGACGGCTCGTCGATCCGCGTCCCGACCCCGAACGTCTCGGTCATCGACCTGAAGGTCGTCACCGGCCGCGAGACCACGATCGCCGAGATCAACGCCGCGCTGCAAGCCGCCGCCGACGGTCCGATGAAGGGCGTCCTGGCCGTGACCACCGACCCGCTGGTCTCGTCGGACCTCAACCACATCGCCTCCAGCTCGACGGCCGCCCTGCCTCAGACGCAAGTCATCGAGGGCAAGCTGGCCCGCGTGCTCAGCTGGTACGACAACGAGTGGGGCTTCGCGACCCGCATGAGCGACACCGCTCTGGAAATGGCGAAGTTCCTGTAAGCAGCCGACCCGACCCCCGCCCTTCCAAGGGCGGGGGTTTTCACTGACGCGACAACCATGGGGATCGATGTCGACCGCTTCCGTCCAGCCGCCGCTTCGGACGCCGCTGCGCTTGCGTCTCTGGACGTGGGTCGTGTCGGTCATCCTGAGCTATGCGGCGTTGGGCGTACCGTTCGGCGCTGCCCTCTCGGCCTGCTACTGGTTCGGCCGCAAGGCTCCCGGGGTTGCGGAACTTCCGCCCTGGCGCCTGCTGGGCGTTGGTCCGCCGACCGATGCTTCTCCCATGATGGGCGTCGCGTTCGTCGGATGGCTGGTCGCCTGGGGCCTGCATGTCCACGCCTCGCGGCGGCGGCGGATGAGCATCCTCCACGCCATCGCCCCCCTCGTCATGTTCGCATTCGGCTGCGCCGCGGCTTTCCGCACCGCGACCGCTTGCCTCCCCCTCTGAACGGAACCCTGCCATGACCTTCCGCACCCTCGACACCGCCGACCTCGCCGGCAAGCGCGCCCTGGTCCGGGTGGACTTCAACGTGCCCGTCGACGGCGGCCGGATCACCGACGACACCCGCCTGCGCGCGGCGCTGCCGACGATCGCCTTCCTGTCCAAGCAAGGCGCCAAGGTCGTGCTGCTTGCCCACTTCGACCGCCCCAAGGGCAAGGTCGTGCCGGAAATGAGCCTGGGCTTCGTCGCCGAGCCGCTGAGCAAGCTGCTGGAGCAGCCGGTGGCCTTCGCCAGCGACGCCATCGGTCCCGAGGCCGCCAAGGTGGTCGACGGCCTGGAGAACGGCGGCGTCGCCCTGCTGGAGAACGTCCGCTTCCACGCCGGCGAGGAAAAGAACGATCCCGAATTCGCCAAGGCCCTGGCCGCCAACGGCGACGTCTATGTCAACGACGCCTTCAGCGCCGCCCACCGCGCCCACGCCTCGACCGAGGGCCTCGCCAAGCTGCTGCCGGCCTATCCGGGCCTGGCCATGCAGCGCGAGCTGGAAGCCCTGGACGCCGCCCTGGGCAACCCGAAGAAGCCGGTGATCGGCATCGTCGGCGGTTCCAAGGTCTCGACCAAGCTCGACCTGCTCAACAACCTGGTCGCCAAGCTGGACCGCCTGGCCATCGGCGGCGGCATGGCCAACACCTTCCTCTTCGCCCAGGGCCACGACGTCGGCGGCTCGCTCTGCGAAAAGGACCTGGCCGACACCGCCCGCGAGATCATCGCCAAGGCCGAGAAAGCCGGCTGCGAACTGCTGCTGCCCGTCGACGTGGTGGTGGCCAAGAAGGTCGCCCCGGGCGTCGAGACCGCTGTCCGCCAACTGAACGAAGTGCAGGCCGACGACCTGATCCTCGACGCCGGTCCGGAGAGCGCCAAGAAGCTTCTGGCGGCCATGGATCAAAGCGTCACCTTGATCTGGAACGGCCCGTTGGGCGTTTTCGAGGTGCAACCGTTCGATGAAGCGACCGTTTCGGCGGCGAAACACGCGGCGGAACTGGCTAAATCGGGTAAGATCGTGGCGGTTGCAGGCGGCGGTGATACTGTCGCGGCGCTCAACCACGCGGGCGTGTCGGCCGACTTTACCTTCGTTTCGACGGCGGGCGGCGCGTTCCTGGAATGGATGGAGGGCAAGACGCTTCCGGGCGTCGCGGCCCTGGAGGCCTAAAGGGAGGACCTTCTCCGCCCAGCCGAACGGCGCCGGACCTCAGCAAAGTCGGAACGCCCCGCCCCGAGCCTTTCGGGTCCGGGGCTTCCGCTCTCGGATCACCGGACGAGGAACCGGCTTCGGGAATCCTGGGCAAAGAGCGCAAAAGCGCCGCGCCCCAAAAACAAGAACCAACCCAACGACTTCAAGCTTGCAGGAGAAAGACCACGTGGCGAGGATCACGCTTAGGCAGTTGCTGGATCATGCGGCGGAGCATGAGTACGGCCTGCCCGCCTTCAACATCAACAACATGGAACAGGGCCTGGCCATCATGGAGGCCGCCGACGCGGTCGATAGCCCGGTCATCATCCAGGCGTCGCGCGGGGCGCGCAACTACGCCAACGACATCATGCTGGCCAAGATGATCGACGCCCTCGTCGACATCTACCCGCACATCCCGGTGTGCATGCACCAGGACCACGGCAACGGCCCGGCGACCTGCGCCACGGCGATCCAGTACGGCTTCACCTCGGTGATGATGGACGGCTCGCTGATGGAGGACGCCAAGACCCCGGCGACCTACGAGTACAACGTCGACGTCACCCGCAAGGTGGTCCAGATGGCCCACAGCTGCGGCGTCTCGGTCGAGGGCGAACTGGGCGTTCTGGGCTCGCTGGAAACCGGCATGGGCGAGGCCGAGGACGGCCACGGCTTCGAAGGCAAGCTGTCGCACGACGAACTGCTGACCGATCCGGACCAGGCGGTCGACTTCGTGCAGGCCACCGGCGTCGACGCCCTGGCCATCGCCATGGGCACCAGCCACGGCGCCTACAAGTTCACGCGCAAGCCGGACGGCGACGTCCTGGCCATGAACGTGATCGAGGAGATCCACCGCCGTCTGCCCAACACCCACCTGGTGATGCATGGCAGCTCCAGCGTTCCGCAGGACCTGCAGGACATCATCAACGCCTATGGCGGCGAGATGCCCCAGACCTGGGGCGTGCCGGTCGAAGAGATCCAGCGCGGCATCAAGCACGGCGTGCGCAAGATCAACGTCGACACCGACAACCGCATGGCCATCACCGGCGCCATCCGCAAGCTGCTGATCGAGAAGCCGCACGAGTTCGACCCGCGCGCCTATCTGAAGCCGGCCAAGGAAGCCATGCGCAAGGTCTGCCAGGCGCGCTTCACCGAGTTCGGCTCGGCCGGCCACGCAGGCAAGATCCGCGCGATCTCGACCGCGGCCATGGCCAAGCGCTACGTCTCGGGCGAGCTGGACGCCAAGTTCGGCGCTCCGGCCGGCAAGGCCGCCGCCGAATAAGGCGTCTCGCCCCTGGCGATCGTCAAAGCCCTCCTGGTTTCATCGGGAGGGCTTTTTCTTGGGTCAGAAGCCGTAGTTGACGCCGACGATCAGGCGCGAGCTGTAGACGGGCCAGACATAGACCGCCGAACCATCCGTGAAAGGCTTCGAGACACGTCCCAGAACGCTCTGCGACGTTAGAACGCTGTTGAGCGAGAAGTCGCGCCGGCGTTCCACGGCGAGGAAGCCGCCGAATGGGCCGTTCACGTAGTCGAGGCGCGCGCCAAGCGAGCCGATGACCCCATCGCTCATATCATGGACGGTCGCTTCTTTGCCGGTCCCGTAGCTATAGCTCAGCGACGTTGTGGTCAGGTCGGCGATTTCGTACCCGATCCGGGATCGGACTGACTAGGTCACACCTTCGATTCTGGGGACAGGCGCCGAAAGGGCCGCCGTGAGCGCCGCACGCCCGACTGGGCCATCAGACGAGCGGAAACTGTCCAAGTTGCCGTGGTTGTCGGCGACCACCAACTCACGCTCATCAATCATCCACCAGCCGACGCCCAGTTCTCCTCCCAGGCTGGCCCGCAGACCTCCAAACGCCTCCGTCAAGCTGAAGTCGCGCACCGCGCCGAAGTCGAGATCCAGCTTCTTGGAAGTCTGCTTGATGTTGTCGCTATGGGGCGACACGATGAACCCCGTGCGGTAGTAAACCGAACTGCGCGTGATCGGCGTGCGGTACGTCGCCGCGCAGCCTCCGCAGAGCGTCACCAGTTCGGTTGGCCCGCTGATGAAATAACCGTCTGTGAAAGGCGGCGCTTCGATCTTGGTCCGCTCCAACTGGTTGCCGATCCGCGAGGTGAAACGCCAGCCGTCCGCGCCAAGTCCCGCCGGAGCGAACTCCCCCGCCAGTGTGAAACCCGACGACCAGCTTCGCACCTTCTGCTGCGGTCCGTCGAAGGTGCTAAACACCCCGGGGCCAGAGAAGGTCAGCGGCGTCGGCGGAAAGGGCGTGGCGCTGTATGCATAGCCCGTCGTGGTGGCAATGCGCACGCGGCTCGCCGAACTGGGCTGACGATCGGCTTCAAAAACGCTCGCCTCCACGCGGAAGCGCGGCGCGCCAGGGTCGGCATAGGCCGATGCGGCGGCGACCGACGTCGTCGGGGATCGAGCTTCGGCCAGAGGAGACGCCGCCGGAGGAGGCGCCGCAGCAACGACAGGACGAACCCGACAAGCGATGGCGTCGGCCCGCGAACGATCGGCCTCCACGCGCAGGCGCTTGTACTCTGCCCATTCGGCGTCGCCCGCCGCACCGACCGCCCCCGAGCGTGCGGCCAGCGCGACCTTTTCAGTCGCGGCCTTCATGGCGGCGAAAGCCTGGTCTTCCAGACGCGAAACCACGGCTTCAGCGGCGGCCGCATCGCAGGCTACAGCAGGTGGCGGCGACATTGGAAACGGCATGGGATCTCCGCAAGCTATGCTGAGTAGCTTGTCGCACGGCCCAACCCAGGGGTGAACCCGCTAAACCCTTCCGGTCATGCCGCCAGGCGGTTGATCGCCGCGCCGGCCGCGCCGCACAGCAGCACGCCGCCGGTGTACCAGAGGCCCACGAAGACGAAGGTCGAGTGCGGGCAGTGCAGGCCGTAGAGGCTGGCGGCCACGCCGCCGGCGAAGATCCCCGCGGCGAAGCCGGCCAGGGCCGGACGCTCGCAGTCGGTCGCCCGCAGCGCGGTCAGGCTGAGCAGCAGGGTCGGCAGGGCCATGACGACGATGTTGAAGAAGCAGGCCGTCACCGAGGCGGGCCGGAACAGGCGCGCCAGGCTGCCTGGATCCAGGCGCAGGACCTCGGACACGCCGCCGACCAGGAACACCAGGGCCGCCGCCGCGGCCACCAGCACGGCGGTCGGCGCCGGCGGTCCGCGGCGCAGGAGCCGCACCAGGCCATCGAAGCCGGCCGCGCCCAGCGAGGCGGTGAAGACCATCTTCAGCCAGAAGAAGGGGTGCCCCGGCGCGGTCTCGATGTCGGGCCGCAGGTCGAGCCAGAAGAACACCAGGAGCAGCGCCGCCAGGCCGCCGGCGACGCCGATCTCGACCAGCCGCCAGGCCGGGCGAGCGTCGCGCGGGCCGCGGCCGGCCGAGCGCCGCGACATGCGGCGGGCCAGGGCCGAAAAGCCCTCATGATAGGTCGCGTCGTCGAAAGCCAACCGGCCGTTCCCCCGCAGCGATTATCGTCGCCGTCGTCCCCTGACGGTGCGCTTTTGAGATGCGATCTCATAAGCCGGGGCGAATGCGTAAAGACTGGGCAGCGGAAGTCAATACCGACGTTCTCCGACTCCTGTGGAGCGGTTGTGGACGCTCTCCATTCGCGCATGGCGACGCTTGCGGCGCCCGCCGATCAGGCCGTCCGGTTCGATCCGAGCACGGATCGTCCCGCCGCCAGGCGATCGGTGAGCAGCGCCAGGACGCCGCCCAGGCCGTAGCAGGCGAGGTCAGCCGGATCGAAGACGCCGCCGAACACCACGCGGGCCAGGGCGCTGTGCTGCAGTCCGATCAGGGCCAGGAGGTGCACGGCCTGGCCAAGCTCGATGGCCACGCCCAGACCGAAGGCGCAGGCCGCGGCGCTCGTCGGGTTCAGGGGCGTGACGCCGCGCAGGCCGAAGTGGACCATGGCCACGGCCAGCACGTCGCCCAGATGGGGCCGCACGAAACGGTCGCGCCACCACAGCGCGATGGCGACCTCGACCGCGAAAAGCGCTAAGGCGACAGCCAGGTGACCGAACCGAATCCGCATGCCCCTCCCCGTCTCGAGGGCGAGGAGGAAGCCGCGTCGGGGCGATCAGTGCAAGGTGGGACGAACCGGCGAGCGCCGCCACAGCTGGGCGGTCAGGGCGTTGGCCACGCCCAGCCAGCCGAGATCGGGCGACGAAGCGCCGCCGACCTTGCGGGCCTCGACGGCGTAGGCGGCCGAAGCGCCCAGCGAGGCGGTGGCCACGGCCAGCTGGCCACCGCCCCGTTTCGTGCCGAACGCCAGCCACAGGGCGTTGAAGCCCTGGGTCAGGCTCCAAAGGGTCAGCGCGCGGGTGCGGGCGGGGCTGGACGGCGCGTTCCAGGTGCGCAGGCCCGACAGGGTCATGGCGATGAACAGCGGCGGCAGCAGCAGGCTGGTCAAGGGCTTGGGCTGGTGGGCGACGGGCTCGTGCATCTCGGCGTAGCCGACCGCGTATTCCTCGTCGTCGATCACCCGCTCGTGGCGGCGGCCCATCAGCGTCGCGGCCAGCAGCGCCCCGCCGGCCAGGGCCAGGCCTATGGCCAGTTGCGCGCCGGCGCTGTTTCCGCTGGTGTCCGGCTGGAACGCTTCGCGGCCGGCCAGGGTGCGGTGGGCGTACGGCTTGCCGGTGGTGATGCGCATGACGGACTCCTCGATAACTTGGAACCGTAAACCGCCTAGCTTCCGGCTTGGTTCCAGATGACCCGCGCCCCCACGACTCCCATCCTGCTACGTCCCGCCCGCGCCGTCGAGATCGAGACGGTCCGCGCGCTGGAGCGCGCCTCGGCGCAGCGCTTCGTCGGCCTGATGGACGCCATCGCCGACGACGAGCCGACGCCGGCGGCGGTGCTGGCGCGACGCGTGGCCGAGGGCGGCCTGCTGGTCGCCGAAGCGGATGGCGAGATCGCCGGCTTCGTCATGTTCCGGCCGCTGGAGGGCGGGCTATATGTGGAGCAGCTCGACGTCCTGCCCGTCTTCGCCGGCCGTAGGATCGGCGCGGCCCTGCTGGACGCCGTCGGCGAGCAGGCGGTGGTGAGGGGCATGGCCTACCTGACCCTGTCGACCTTCCGGGACGTGCCCTGGAACGCCCCCTACTACGCCCGGCTGGGGTTCGTGGAGGTCGCAGCGCTGACGCCCGGCCTGGAGAGGATCCGCGCCGAGCACCTAACGCGCGGCCTGGACGAAGCCGCCCGGGTGTTCATGGCGCGGAGCATCCCGCACGATCCCGTCTAGGACACGGCGGCCGGAATCCATCGCGCCGACACCTCGCCCAGCGAAGCGACATCCACGATCTGGTCGAGGCTGACGAGTTGGTAGTGGATGTAGTCTTCGCGCGCGAACGGCGCCAGTTGCCCTCCGCCCCAGCCGTCCAGCCAGCGTGACGTCGTCACTTTCAGCAAAGGCCAAGTGTAGCGCTGAAAGCCGTCGTCGCCGCCGATCGTCGGCAGATTGTCGTTCGGATTCTCGATCGACGGATGAACGAACTCAGCATGCACCAGCACGGCGGAGGCCGAAGAGAAGGTGATCTCCAGATCGCGCGGCGGATTGCCCACAACGTCAGAATAGACCGCCACGATCACCGGCCCGCGCGCCATGCAGCTGGCTGTGACGATGAAACCGGCGCAGGGCGTCGACGGCAGGTCGTCAACCGGCTCCCAGCGCTCGAAGACGTTCAACGACGCCTCCCTACCGCGGCAGCAGCGAGATCGCCGTGCTGGCCACGGTGCTGACCGGCAGGGCCTTGAGGTCGGGCGAGCGGATCACGGCCACGTGGCCGCGCGGGCCGCACAGGGCCGGATCCGAGGCGTCGGAGAACAGGGCGATGGTCGGCGCACCGGCTGCGGCCAGCAGGTGAGTGGGACCGGTGTCGTTGCCGACCACCAGGGCGGCCTTGGCGCCGAGCACCGCCAACTGGGCGAAATCGGTGCGACCGGTCAGGTCGCGGGCCTGGCCGGCCGCCTTCTGGATCTGGCGGGCCATGGCGCTTTCCTGCGGCCCGCCGATGATGACGATGTCGAGGCCCTTGGACTTCAGCAGCGCCGCCAGCTGGGCGTAGCTCTCGACCGGCCAGCGCTTCTCGGGACGGTGGGCCGAACCGCCGGGCACCAGCAGGACGTAGGGCTTGGGCGCCACGGCCCCGGCCACCGGCCGGGCGTCCTTGTGCTTGCGCAGGATCCACGACAGGTCCGGCGGCGGGGCGCTGCCCGGCTCGATCGGCGCGTCGGGCCAGACGCCGGCCTGGCGCAGCTGGTCGGCGTGCCGCTCCAGGGTATGCATGTGATAACGGGCGCGGCCGCGCTGGGGCAGGCTAGCGCCCTTGGCGATGCCCGACCATTGCGGCGGGAACGGCCGCAGGGCCTGGAAGTACCAGCCGGTGCGGCTGTTGGTCTGCAGGTCGTAGACGCGGTCGTACTTGGCCTTGCGGATGCGGCCCAGCATCTTGAAGAGGTCGCCGGCGTCGGACGGACGGCCATCGACCTCGACCGCGTTGAAATAGGGCGACAGGCGCGCCAGGGCCTCGAAAGGCGGGGTGGTCAGCAGGGTGATCTTGGCGCGCGGGTGGGCCTCGCGGATCTTCTTCATCGCCGCCAGGGCCAGGACGAAATCGCCCAGCGCGCCCAGCTTGATGACCAGGACCTTCTTGATCTCCTTGCTCAACCCTTCGACTCCGAAACTCTCGCACCGGCCCTATGGGCCGCGATCACGCGCGCATAGACCTTAAGGGTCGCCTCGACCATGGCGTCCACAGAATACAACCGTCGCGCACGCGTTCGGGCGGCCTGGCCCATGGCCTGGCGGCCGGCCGCGCCCGCCTCGCAGGCGTCGTTCAGGGCCTGGGCCCAGGCCTCGACGTCGCCGGGCTTGGCCAGCCAGCCGGTCTCGCCGGGGACCACCGTCTCGCGCGTCGCGCCATGGTCGGCGGCGATCACCGGACGGCCCATGACCTGAGGCTCCACCGCCGTGCGGCCGAAGGCCTCCGGCTCCAGCGACGGGGCGATGGCCAGGTCGGCCAGCAGATAGGCGGCCGGCATGTCGTCGCAGTGGCCCACCAGCTTGACGCTGTCTTCCAGGCCGGCCTGGGCGAT
This sequence comes from Caulobacter sp. GW821-FHT10A10, assembly GCF_059415745.1. NCBI lineage: Bacteria > Pseudomonadati > Pseudomonadota > Alphaproteobacteria > Caulobacterales > Caulobacteraceae > Caulobacter > Caulobacter sp. GW821-FHT10A10. The sequence goes on from NZ_JBWKNV010000001.1 coordinate 93,345, forward strand.
CATGTGCTCAAGCTCGGCGCGATAGCCCTTGCGGCCCTGGTCGTCGCCGGCCAGCAGCAGCAGGATCCGGGAGTCGCCCAGGGCCTTCAGCCGAGCCAGCGCCTGGATCGCCAGCCCCTGCCCCTTCCAGCGGGTCAGGCGACCGGCCAGCAGCACCTTCAGGCGCCGCTCGTCGGCGGCCACGCCCCAGGCCTGGCGCAGGGCCTCGACCCGCTCGGCCGAGACGAAGCCAGGCTCGAAGCGCGACAGGTCCACCCCGCGCGGAATGGCGACCACCTTGTCCGGGTCGATGCCGTGTTCGGCGATGACATGGGCGCGGGTGTATTCGGAATTGGCGATCACCAGGTCGCCCTTGGTCATAACCGCGTTGTACCAGCGCTTGAGGCTGGACTTGGCGTTGTAGACCCCGTGATAGGTGGCCACGAACGGCGCCTTGGTCGCCTGCGCCGCCCACAGGGCCGAGAAGGCCGGGGCGCGCGAGCGGGCGTGGACCAGGGTCACCTTCTCGCGGCGGATCAGGTCGATCAGGCGGGCGGCGTTGCCCAGCATCACCAGCGGGTTCTTCGACTGGGCCGGCATCTGGGCCAGACGACCGCCGTCGGCCTCCAGCCGCGCGGCCATGCGGCCGCCTCGCGTGGCGACCAAGGCCTTGCCGCCCAGGGCGACCACGCCATGGGCCACGTCGATCGTGGTCTGCTCGGCGCCGCCGGTCTCCAGTTCCGGAGTCACCTGCAGCAGGGTGAAATCATCGGGAAGGATGGACACGCCGCGCTCTGAAGAGGTTAGGAGAGCTAGTTAGCGAAACGAACAAGGCCGCGCCATGACCGAAGTCCGCGATTTCCACCCGCGCGAGGAAAATCAGCGTCTCGCGTACCGCCAGGTGGACGGCGAAGGCCCCACGGTGGTCTGGCTGGGCGGTTTTCACTCCGACATGACCGGGACCAAGGCCAAGGTCCTGGCCGAACAGGCCCTGGCGACGGGCGGCGGCTACCTGCGCTTCGACTATTTCGGCCACGGCGAATCATCGGGCGCGTTCAAGGACGGCACGATCAGCCGCTGGCGCGCCGACGCCCTGGCGGTGATCGATGAGTTGACCGATGGGCCGCTGGTGCTGGTGGGCTCGTCGATGGGCGGCTGGCTGGCCTGCCTGGCCGCCATCGCCCGGCCCGAGCGGGTGAAAGCCCTGGTGCTGGTCGCTCCCGCGCCCGACTTCACCGAAAAGCTGATGGGGCCCGAGCTCTCCGACGAAGCGAAGGCCGCGATCGAGCGCGACGGCTTCTGGGTTCGTCCCTCCGAATACGACGACGACGGCTACGCCATCACCCGCGAGCTGCTTGAGGACGGCGCTCGCTGGTCGATCCTGCCCGGCCCCGTGCCGATCGACGTTCCGGTGCGCGTGCTGCAGGGCGGCCAGGACGACGCGGTGCCCTGGACCCACGCCTTGGAACTGGCCAACGGCCTGACCAGCCAGGACGTCGTCTTCTCGCTGATCAAGGACGGCGACCACCGCCTGTCGCGCCCGCAGGACCTGGAACGCCTAGTCGCCGCCGTGGCCGAAGCCCGCGTGCTGGCCACGCCCGTCGACGACGACCCCGTCGCCCGCCGCCTGGCCCGCGCCGCCCGCGCGCGTTCGGCGGGTCAGGCCCCGGCGGCGGCCTGGGCCGCGGCTGACCTGGGGGACGAGGAGGAGTAGGCGAAATCGCCCTTCTCCCCTTGCGGGAGAAGGTGGCGGCGAAGCCGACGGATGAGGGGTCGAAAGCCCTGTCCGGAAAAGTCTGAGAGACCCCTCACCCGACCTCGCTCCGCGAGGCCACCCTCTCCCGCAAGGGGAGAGGGATCAGCCTTCCAGGATCGCAGCCAGCCCTTCGCGGTAGGTCGGGTACTTCGGCCGCCAGCCGAGTTCGGCCTTGGCCAGGGCGTTCGAGACGCGCTTGTTCTCGGCGTAGAAGCGGCGGGTGGCGGGCGACAGGCCCAGGGCGTTGAACGGCAGGTCCGGCGGGACCGGAACGCCCAGCAGCAGGGCGGCGTGCTCCATGACGTCCTGCGGCGGAGCCGGCTCGTCGTCGCAGAGATTGTAGACCGCCCCGGCGCGGGGGCGCTCCAGCGAGGCCAGCAGGCCGCTGACGATGTCGTCGCGATGGATGCGGCTGAACACCTGGCCCGGCTTGACGATGCGGCGGCCCTCGCCGGCCTTCAGGCGGTCGAAGGCGCTGCGGCCGGGGCCGTAGATGCCCGGCAGGCGGAAGGTCACGACCGTCAGCCCCATGCCTCGGCAGACCTGCCGCCAGTCGCGCTCGGCGCCCACGCGGCGCGCGCCCTCGACCGATTGGGCCTTCAGCGGGCTCGATTCGAACACCCAGCGGCCGTCGAAGTCGCCATAGACGCCGGTGGTGGAGAGGTAGCCGATCCAGTCGGGAAAGGCCTCGGCGGCGGCCAGGGCGGGAATCACCGCCTCCAGGGCCGGGCAGCCCTCGCCGGTCGGCGGCGAGGTGACCAGCACGGCGTTGACGCCACGCATGGCCTCGACCATCGCGATCTTGTCATCGGGGTCCACCGCCGAGAAGCCTTGGGCCTCCACCGCCGCCCGCGCCTCGGGCGTGCGCCCCGTCGCGGTCACCGACCAGCCTTGCGCGGCCAGAGATTCGGCGAAAGCGGCGCCGACGAAGCCCAATCCGAACACGAAGAGACGCAAACCCAGGCCCCGACCTCAAATCCAAGGGTCCAATGAGCCGCTCAAACGGCCGGTTCCGCAAGTGCGACATTCATCCCCATGAAGTTGGCCAACAGTGCTTGCCAAGCCCGGATCGCTCTGCCATAAGCCGCCTCCTCGTCGCGGGGCGCTGTTTTCAGCCTCTTCGATGCGGGCGTAGCTCAGTGGTAGAGCGCCACCTTGCCAAGGTGGATGTCGAGAGTTCGAATCTCTTCGCCCGCTCCATTCC
>NZ_JBWKNV010000001.1:96380-1005070 GCF_059415745.1 Caulobacter sp. GW821-FHT10A10
TGCGGGCGTAGCTCAGTGGTAGAGCGCCACCTTGCCAAGGTGGATGTCGAGAGTTCGAATCTCTTCGCCCGCTCCATTTTCTTCTCTCTCCTTTTCCATCCCAGGAAATGATCCGAAAGCTTCGGCTTGGCCGTTTGGCCGCGCGCGGCGACATGATCTAACCTCGCCCCTGTCCACTTCGGGGAGCGTTCATGCGCCATCATCTTCTCCGCCTCGCCGCCGGCGCGGCCCTGTCGGCCGTGTTGCTGGCCGGATCGGCTCAGGCGGCCCAGGTCAGCGCCTCGGCCCGCCTCACCGAAGCCGTGAAGGCCTATGAGTCGGTCTCGGCCGTGGACGACGACGAGAGCGCCACCGACGCCTCGCGCTGGCGGTTCCCCCCCGTTGGCCCCAAGGCCGACGCCGAGCGCAAGGCCCGCTACGAGAAGGCCAAGGCCCTGCTGGGCGCGGTCGACGCCGCCGGCCTGAGCGAAGACGAGAAGCTGACCCACCAGATCCTGGCCTGGAGCCTGGACGACAAGCTCACCGGCCTGTCGTTCGACGAAAGCCGCATGCCGTTCAGCAGCGACGGCGGCTTCGACGTCTCCCTGCTCTATCGCGCCAACGGCATGCGCCTGAAGGACGAGGCCGAGGCGAAGAAGTGGATCGCCCTGCTGGCCCAGAGCCCGGAGTGGTACGCCGCCAACATCGCCGAGGCCCGTCGCGGGATCGCCACCGGCTTCGTCCACGCCCGCTCGACCGCCGAGTCGGTGCTGGACCGCGCCCAGCGCACCGCCGCCACGCCCATCGCCGAGGACCCGCTGCTGGCCCCGCTGCGCGCCCTGCCCGCCAGCGTGCCGGCCGATCGCAAGGCCGCCCTGATCGCCGAGGGCGAGGCGGTGCTGAAGGACAAGGTGGCCCCTGCCCGCGCCGGCTTCGTGACCTTCCTGCAGACCGAATACGTGCCGCACGCCGCCAAGAGCCTGGCGGCCTCCGACCTGCCGGACGGCAAGCGCTACTACGCCTTCCTGGTCAAGCGCTACACGACCACCGACATGACCCCCGACCAGGTGCACGAGATCGGCCAGGCCGAGGTGCGCCGCATCCGCGCGCGGATGGAGACGGTGATGAAGCAGGCCGGCTTCGACGGCGACCTGCCGGCCTTCCTGGCCTATCTGCGCAAGGATCCGAAGTTCTATGCGACGAGCCGCCAGCAGCTGCTGGAGAAGGCCAGCGAAATCGCCAAGCGCGCCGACGACCAGCTGCCGGCCCACTTCGGCACCCTGCCGCGCCTGACCTACGGCGTGCGCCCCGTGCCGGCCAGCATCGAGAAGGGCTACACCACCGGCCGCTATTTCGGCGGCGATCCCAAGGCGGGCCGCGCCGGCGGGCTGATGATCAACACCTCCGAGCTCGACCAGCGGGCGCTCTACGAACTGCCGGCACTGGTGCTGCACGAGGGCGCGCCGGGCCACCACGTCCAGACCTCGCTGGCCCAGGAGCAGACCGGCCCCGAGTTCCGCAAGAACCTCTATTTCAGCGCCTTCGGCGAGGGCTGGGGGCTCTATTCGGAATGGCTGGGCGAGGAGATGGGCATCTATCGCGACCCCTACGAGCTGTTCGGCCGCCTGTCCTACGAGATGTGGCGCGCCTGCCGGCTGGTGGCCGACACCGGCATCCACGCCAAGGGCTGGAGCCTGGACCAGGCCCGCGCCTGCTTCACCGACAACACCGCCCTGTCGCCGACCAATATCGAGGTCGAGCTGAAGCGCTACGTCTCCTGGCCGGGCCAGGCTCTGTCCTACAAGATCGGCGAACTGAAGATCCTGGAGCTGCGCAAGCGGGCGCAGGACCAACTGGGCCCGAAGTTCGACGAGCGGGCCTTCCACGACCTCGTCCTGCTGGGTGGCTCGACGCCGCTGGCGGTGCTGGACGCCCGCACCGACGCCTGGATCGCCGAGCGCAAAAAGAAGTCGTAAGCGTCACAACGTCCCGGGGTTGACCGCATCGTCGCCCCGGGCCGAACCTCCCCGCCCAACAGAAAAGGGAGGTTTCATGTCCTACGCCTCGAAGTTCGTGATCGGCGGCGCCCTGCTGCTGGCCCTGGCGGCCTGCTCCGACCCGAAGGTCGCCAAGACGCAGACGCCGCCGCCGGCCGGTGAAGCCTCCGCCGCCGCGCCCTCCCCGGCCAAGCCGCCCGCCGACCTGCCGGCCGGCGAGTACAAGCTGGACAAGTCGCACGCCGACCTGTCGTTCAAGCTCAGCCACCTGGGCTTCTCCTGGTACACGGCCCGCTTCACCGACTTCGACGTCAAGCTGAACCTCGATCCCAAGGCGCCCGCCGCCGCCAGCGTCGAGGCCAGCATCAAGACCAGCTCCCTGACCCTTCCCGCCCCGCCGCCCGGCTTCACCGACGAACTGCTCGGCGCCGAATGGCTGGACGCGGCCAAGTACCCGGCCATCACCTTCCGCTCGACCAAGGTCGAGACCACCGGCCCCGACACCGCCGACGTCACCGGCAACCTCACCCTGCACGGGGTGACCAAGCCGGTGACCCTGAAGGCCAAGTTCAACGGCGGCTACGGCGGCTTCCCGCCGATGGACCCCAACGCCCGCATCGGCTTCTCGCTGAGCGGCAGCTTCAAGCGCTCGGACTTCGGGGTCAGCTACGGCGTGCCCAAGCCCGGCTCGACCATGGGCGTCGGCGACGAGGTCACGGTCGCCATCGAGGCCGAACTGCTGAAGCCCAACCCGCCGGCGGCGACCGCCCCGGCCGCGCCCGCCAATCCTTGAATCGAACGCCGATCCCCGTCGCGTGACGGGGATCGGCGACCATCCAAGCGAATACAATCAGTGGTTTAAATTCCGACTAGACGCGCGAAATAGGAAAGTTATCCTACAGGAGGAATATCAGCCTAGGCTGATGCTCATGGGCGCCGTGGGGGCGCCGCTCTTGAGGGACCGCCATGCTCGCTCAAATCCTGGAGGAGGCCTGGGCGATTTCGCCCGATCCGCGTCGCGACCGTCTCGCCGCGGCCTTCGTCACCCACGCCGTGGCCCTGGCCACCGGCGTCGCGCCCGCCGACATCGTCTCGGACAAGCGCGCGTCCAAGACCGCCGCCCGCGCGCGGCAGATCGCCATCTATCTGGCCCACGTGATCTTCCACTGGCCGCTGGCCCGGGTGGCCTTCGCCTTCGGCCGCGACCGCACCACCTGCGCCCACGCCTGCCACCGTATCGAGGACATGCGCGAGGACCGGGTGTTCGACGCCCGCATGAGCGCGCTGGAGGCCTGCGTGCGCCAGGCGCCGGAGACCATTCCGGATCTGACCGGCATGGTGTTCGCCAACGCCGCGGGGATCGACCGATGAGCGTCGCCGCCATTGTCGAGCGCGACCTGGAGGCCGAGCACCTGGCCGACCGCGCCGCCCGCCTGCTGGCCCGCGCCGGCTCGGTGATCGAGGCCCGGGGTCTCGCCTACGCCGTGCGCTTCGCCCGTGGGCGCAAGCCGATGCTGACCATCGACGAGGCCGCCTTCCGAAAGCTGGTCCACCAGTTGGTCCCTCGCCCCGAGGGCGGCTGGCGTCTGGGTCGCGCGCCGCAACCCACGCCGCCCGGCCGTCCCGGCGTCGTCGAGGGCCAGAAGGTGGTGGTCGAGAACGGCGAGGCCACGGCGCATCGGGCCAATTTCGGCGCCGCTCCGCTGGACTGGCTGTTCAGCCGCGGCCTGCTCAGCGCCGTCGAGCGCGCGGCGGGCCAGCGCCTGGAGGCCGACGCCCACGCTTCGGGCCTGCTGGGCCGACTGACCATGAACTGGGACCCGACGCCGCGCGGCAGCGGTCCGCGCCTGGAGCCCGCCGAGCGCGCGATCGGGGCCAAGGCCCGGATGGCCCGGGCGATGATGGCGCTGGCGCCCGAGCAGAGGGCGATCCTGTCGCCGATCTGCCTGCACGGCGCCTCGCTCCAGGCCACGGAGGTCGCCCTGGGCCTCAAGCCCAGAACGGGCAAGGCCGCCCTGAGGGCGGCCCTGCAGCGCCTGGCGGCGCATTACGGCATGCTGTGAGGCCAGGGGGCGGTCGGGTCTCGACCGCCCCCTGGCTCAGCGTCGTCAGTGGCTCTGCGCGTGCTTGATGTCGCGCATCTGGTCGTGGCCGGCCTTGACCTTGGCGTAGGCGGCCTCGATGGCGCGGCGGGTCTGCGGATCCACGTCGAGGTCTTCCAGGGCCTTTTCGTACTTGGCCTTGATGTGGTCCTCGCCGTCCTCGACGGTCTTGACCACGGACTCGTCGCCCTTGGTCAGGGAGTCGCGGACGTTCAGGAACACGCGGTGGGCGGCGGCCAGGATGCTGCCGTCGTCGTCGGGCGTGCCGCCCAGGCGGCGCACTTCGCTCTGCAGGTCGGAGACCACGCCGCGACGTTCCTGGGCGCGGGCTTCGAACAGCGACTTGAAGCTGCGGCTCTCGGCGTCGCGGGCGGCGGCCTCATAGCCGTCGGCGCTGTCGATGGTGATCTCGACCAGGCCGTTGACGAGCTTGATGTGGTCTTCGTTCGTATGGGCCATGGGTGAACTCCTGTGGCGTTTCGAAGGGAGGGACCGCAGCAACGCGGCCCCCTCGCGAAAGGTTCGAAGCGGCGCCTTACGGTTTCTTCGACTGCAGGAAGGTCCAGGCCGTGCCGGCCGCCGTGATCGCCGCGCCGCGCGTGCGCTTGTTGATCAGCAGGCCCGCCAGCACCGCCCCGCCCAGCACGGCGACGGCCAGCGGGATGGTGCGGCCGCCCAGTTGGATATCGCGGCCGGCGATGGTCAGCGGCTTCTTCGCCGGCCCGCCGACGGCGTAGTCGGCGACGGGAGCCTGGGGTTCAGGCGACTTGGAATGCTGGTCGAGGAAGGTCGAGACCTTGTCCGACAGGGTGTCGATCAGGCCCTGGCGAGCGCGGGCCGGGCCGGCGCCGTTCGTCTGGCCAGGATTCAGGGTGGGGTCATAGGCGACCATGGGTCATCTCCGTGTCCGAGAAAGAGGGCTCGGTCGGAATAACGCCGTGAGGCCGCCGACGATCCGTCAGGTTTCGCGCGAAGGCTTGACCGGCAAGGCCGCGCCGACATGGTCGATGCCCAGTTCGATCGCCCGCGCCGCCTGACGCTGACGCTCGGCGTAACGGGCCTTCTGGTCGTCGCTGCGCGCATCGTGGCAGCGCGCGCAGGAAACGCCCTCGACGTACAGCGGCGAAGCCCGGCCCGCCTCCGACACCGGCATCCGGCAGCCCCGGCACAGCACGTGCGAGCCTTCCGACAGGCCATGACCCACGGCCACCCGCTCGTCGAACACGAAGCATTCGCCGCGCCACAGGCTCTCGTCCTGGGGCACGGTCTCCAGGTAATTCAGGATCCCGCCCTTGAGATGGAAGACCTCGTCGACGCCGCGGGCCTTCAGCAGGGCCGTCGACTTCTCGCAGCGGATGCCGCCGGTGCAGAACATGGCGACCTTGGGGGCCGGCTTGGCGGGATCCCAGGTCTGGCCGTAGGCGTCGAACCAGGCGGGGAAATCGGCGAAGCTGGGCGTGGCCGGATCGATCGCGCCCTCGAAGGTTCCGCAATCGACCTCGTAGCCGTTGCGGGTGTCGATCACGATCACGTCGGGCTGCGCGATCAGGGCGTTCCAGTCGGCCGGAGCGACATGGACGCCGTGATTGTGGGCCGGATCGAGGTCGGGCTCGCCCAGGGTGACGATCTCGGCCTTCACCTTGACCTTCAGGCGGTGGAACGGCGGCGCGTCGGCGTCGGCGAACTTCAGCTCCAGCGTCTCGCAGCCCGGCAGGGCGCGGATGTGGGCGATGGCCGCGTCGATGGCCTGGGGCGTGCCGGCGATGGTGCCGTTGATCCCCTCGCGGGCCAGCAGCAGGGTGCCCTTGATCTTCAGCCCGCAGCACAGCTTGGCGAGATCGGCGCGGATGGCGTCGGGATCGTCGAAGGTCGCGAAACGGTAGAGGGCGGCGATGCGCCAGGGCGAGGTCATGGGCGGGCCATAGAAGATCGACGCCCCGGGCTCAAGCACGGCCGGAACCAAGCGCGCCGAACGCGGGTTTACCGCGCCATGAGCATCCTGATCACCGTCATCATCGCCCTCGTGCTGCTTGGCCTGGCGCTCTACGCCGTCCAGCGCTCGCCGATCCCCTCGCCCGTGAACTGGCTGATCCAGCTTCTGCTGATCATCGTGGCCATCGTGTTCATCGGAAACAGGGCGGGCTTCTTCTAGAGAATAGGGACGACTTCTCTCTTTCTCCCGTCATTCCCGCCCTTGTGGCGGGAATGACGGCAAATGGGAGAGCGAGGTCCCCTTATCAGACGCCCGCCACCGCCGCCGCGTCACGCTGGATGCGGGCCACCATCGACTTGAGGCCGTTGGAGCGCTGCGACGACAGAGCTTCCGACAGCCCCAGGCGCGCCATGGCGGCCGAGGCGTCGAAGGCGACGATGTCGCCGGCCGCAGCCCCCGAATAGAGCCGCAGCACGATGGCGATCAGACCGCTGACGATGTGGGCGTCGCTGTCGCCGCGGAAACGGATCGTGCCGTCGCCCTGCGGTTCAGTGACCAGCCACACCTGGCTGGCGCAGCCGCGCACCTTGTTGTCTTCCGAGTGTTCCTCGGGCGTGAGCGGCGCCAGGTCCTTGCCCAGCTCGATCACGTAGCGATAGCGCTCTTCCCAGTCGCCGAGCAGTTCGAACTCGTCGGCCAGTTCATCAAGGGCGGCGTTGGGGTCGGTGCTCATGGCGCGGCATCTAGGCGGGGCGAGGCCCCGATGCAAGCGATCAGGCGCCCGGCAAGGTCACGATCGCCGTCAGCCCCTGCCCCGGCGCCGACTTCAGCCGCAGCGCGCCGTTCATGGCTCGCGTCAGCAGGTCGACGATCGGCAGGCCCAGGCCCGCGCCCTCGCCGCTGCGAGTCAGGGAGGTGCCCGCCTGCTCGAAGGGCTTCAGAAGGCGTTGCAGGTCGCCCTGCTCCACCCCCTCGCCCTGGTCGCGGATCGAGATCTCGACCATGCCGCCGCCGACCAGTTCGGCCTCGATCGCCACCACCCCACCCGAAGGTGAGTGGGCGACGGCGTTCTGCAGCAGGTTCGACAGGATGGTGCGCAGGCCCCGGCGGTCGGCCAGCACGGCGGGCATGCCCACCAGGTCCGGCGCGCTCATCACCACGCCGCGGGCTTCGCACTCGGCGCGCAGCTGGGCCATCACATCCTCAACCGCCTCGTCCAGCGGCTCGGCGGCGACGTCGAGATCGGTGACATGGCCTTCCAGGCGCGCGATCTCGACGATCTGGTTGACCAGCTTGAGCAGCTTCAGGCCGCTCTCGTGCACCAGCTTGGCGTATTCCTTGTACTGCGGCGCGCCGAGCGGGCCGTAGAGCTCGCTGGCCAGGATCTCGGAAAAGCCGATGACGGCGTTCAGGGGCGTGCGCAGTTCGTGGCTGACCATGCGCAGGAATGAACGCTTCTGGTCGTCGAGGGCGGCCTTGCGACGGGCGCGGGCCGCCGCGCGGCGAAACGTCGCGGTGGGCCCTTCCGAAGGCCGCTGAGCCTGGCGCGAATCAGCACCGCCCGCGCTTTCGGCGAGGTCTTCGGCTGATGTCGAAGCGTCCGCGGACGCCGTCTGAGACATGTGAAACTCCCGGACCTTCTGTCCGCAAAGGCATTCTGTGCCACCCTGAACCAACCCGCTTACGAATCCGTTTCCGTCCACAAGAAGCTGGACTCGCCCGGTCGCCCCACAATTGTGCGTGCTTTGGAGAAGGGCCGAACCGGGGTTAGGATTCACCAATAACAACCACTTCGAGGCGGACCCGCCCCCTTGGACATCGACCCGGTGCAGACGCGGCAGGATGAAGCCGCCCTCCGCCCCGTCCTTTCGGGGCGGGAGACGGCGCGCGCCTGGCGTCTGGGCTGGCTGGCGGCCGCGCTGCTGGCCGGCGGGGCGGTGGCCTTCGTTCCCGCCTCCACCGGCTGGCCGGTGTGGATCGCCCTGCTGGCCGGCGCCCTGCCCGCCATCGCCGCCCTGCTGCTGGGCGACAGCGAGGACGAGCGCGTCCAGTCGTTGCTGCTGGTCGGCTGGGCCGCCGGCGGCGCCCTGGCCGCGGCCCTGACCGGCGGCGTCTCGGGCGCGATGAGCGCCTGGTGCCTGGCCCCCGTCGCAGCCGCCTCCACGCTAGCCGCTCCACGCCGCCTGGCCGAGGGCGCGGCCCTGGCCCTGATCGGCGGGGCCATGGCGGCCCTGGTCCAGCTGTCGGGCCTGGCTCCGCCCGCTCCGACGGGTCCGACCGCCTTCATCCTCGGCTTCCTGGCCGTGGCCACCACGGGCCTGGGCCTGGCCGCCGGCCTGATGCTGACCCACCGCAGGGCCGGCGAGCGCGACGTGCGCAACCTGTCGGAGCTGACCGCCCTCTCGACCCTGCTGGACGGCCTGCCGTTCCTGGCCTTCGTTGTCACCCTGCAAGGCCGCGTGCGCACGGTGCGCGGCGTCGCCCCCGAGGGCGCGGCGCTGGACCGGATCATGATCGACGGCCTGTCGCAGGCCGCCGTGCCGGGCGAGCGCGCCCGCGTCGACTTCGCCCTGGGCCAGGCCCTGCGCGAGCGTGAGGCGACCCTGACCTTCCCGGCCGCCGAGGCCCCGGAAAAGACCCTGTCGCTGACCCTGCGCCGCGTCGGCCCGGGCGTGCTGGTGGGCGTGATGCGCGACGTCACCGCCGAGACCCGCCACCTGCTGCAGCTGGACCAGGCCCGCAACGACGCCGAGCAGCTGGCCGCCGGCCGCGCCCGCTTCCTGGCCAACATGTCCCACGAGCTGCGCACGCCGCTGAACGCCATCATGGGCTTCTCCGACATCATGCGCGCCCGGATGTTCGGTCCCCTGACCGACCGCTACGGCGAATACGCCGAGCTGATCCACGAGAGCGGCCGCCACCTGCTGGACCTGATCAACGACGTGCTCGACATGTCGAAGATCGAGGCCGAGCGCTTCGAGCTGTCGCGCGGCGAGTTCGACGCCCGCGAGGCCGTCAACGCCGCCATGCGCCTGCTGCGCGTCCAGGCCGACAGCGTCGGCGTGCAGCTGCGCGGCGTGCTGCCGCCCGGGGAGCTCGACGTCGACGCCGACCGCCGGGCGCTCAAGCAGATCGTGCTGAACCTGGTTTCCAACGCCCTGAAGTTCACCCCGCGCGGCGGCCAGGTGACGGTCACGGCCGACGGCCACGACGGCATGCTGGAGATCGTCGTCGCCGACACCGGCGTCGGCATCAGCCCCGAGGACCTCGAGCGCCTGGGCCGCCCCTACGAGCAGGCCGGCGGCGTCGACCAGCGCGCCAGGGGCACCGGCCTTGGCCTGTCGCTGGTGCGGGCCTTCGCGCAGCTGCACGGCGGCGAGATGCATGTCGAAAGCCGCCTGGGGGCTGGCACCAGCGTCTCGGTGCGCATGCCCATCCTGCTGGCCGCCCCGGTCGCCCCGCCCGTCCCGGAAAGCCCCACGGCCACCGCCGACGCCATGGAGCACCTGTTCGAGCCGCCCTCCGAGGGCCAGGCCGAAGAACCCTTCCTGGGCGAAAACGTCATCCGCTTCGCTCCGCCGCGCTGAGGTTCTAAGCGCCCGGGGGCGGCTTCGGGGGGAGCCTTGGCCAAACGATCGCCTTGCCTGATCTGGACCGCCAGCCTGCTGCTGGCGTGGATCCTGGTCGCCGTCGCCCTGCACCAGCCCGTCTGGGTGCAGCAGCATTCCCGCGACCTCGTGGCCTTCGGGGCCATCAAGGGCTCGGCCTTCACCTGGGACCAAGCCTGGCGGCTGGTCGCCTCGCAGTGGCTGCACGTCAAGCCGCCGCACATGCTGCTGAACGTGCTGGTGATCGGCGGCGTGGGCCTGGCCGTCGAGGCGCGCCTCGGCCGGCTCGCGCCCGCCCTGGTCGCCCTGGCCGGCGGGACCCTGGGCCAGTGGATCGCCGTCTTCACCCAGCCGGACGCCTTCATCTCCGGCGCCTCCCAGGCCTATCTGGCGATCTGCGGCCTGGCGGTCGTCACGCGCGGCGTGTCGCTTTGGGGACGGATCGCGGCCGGGGCGGCGATCGCGCTCGCCCTGTTGCTCGACATCGTGGTCAGCGGCCACGGGACGGTGAAGCCGGGTCATCTGGCGGGGTTGGCGATGGGCGTGGCGGCGGGCATGGCCTTGCGGGTGAGGGGCGGCGGGCCTTCCTCCTGAACCTTGTGCGATGATCCTTCTCCCCTTGCGGGAGAGGGAATGGGAAAAACCGCTTTCGCGGGGATTTTACGGAGGAGTGGACGGTCCGCGCTGCGGAAGCTGAAAACGCCCCCCTCCGGCCCTTCGGGCCACCTCCCCCAGAGGGGGAGGATCTGGGGCCCAGATACAGAAAAAGCCGGCCCGCGAACGCGGAGCCGGCTTTTCGTCGCCCTTACGGCGAGACCCTGCGGTCTTACTTCTTCGCGGTGAAACCGGCGAACTTGGCGTTGAAGCGCGAGACGCGGCCGCCGCGGTCCATCAGCTGGGCGTTGCCGCCGGTCCACGCCGGGTGGGTGCGCGGATCGATGTCGAGCGCCAGGTTCGCGCCTTCCTTGCCGTAGGTCGAGCGGGTCTGGTAGCTCGAACCGTCGGTCAGGGTGACGGTGATGAAGTGGTAGTCGGGGTGAATGTCTTGTTTCATCGGGCGGTCCAACCGACTAGAGGGCGGCGTGAAATGTGAGTGAGCGCCGCCGTGCGGGGTGGCCCTCGAAGACGCGCGGCTATAAAGAACCCGCGCGTTTTTGGCAAGGACCCTGTTGATGAGCGACGTTAACGGCGGCGAGATTTCGGTCGAAGGCCGCCCCGGCGCGGGGACCGAACTGGCCCAGAGCCTGTCGGAGGCGGCCGCCCGCCGCCCGCGCCGCAAGGACATCCGGCCGCTCGCCCATCTGCTGCCCTTCGTGCGCCGCCACGTGGGCGACGCCCTGGCCGCCGGCTTCTTCCTGCTGTTCTCGACCGGCGCGACCCTGGGCCTGACCGGGGCGTTCAAGGACGTCATCGACAAGGGATTCGCCAAGGGCGGCGAAGGGGCGGTGAACCACACCTTCCTGACCCTGGCCGCCGTCGCCCTGGTGCTGGCCGTGGCCACGGCCTCGCGCTTCTTCTTCGTCACGCGCCTGGGCGAGCGCGTCGTCGCCGACCTGCGCCGGACGCTCTACGACCATGTCCTGACCCTGGACCCGGCCTATTTCCTCAAGACCCGCACCGGCGAGGTGCTGTCGCGGATGACCGCCGACGTCTCGCTGATCGACCAGCTAGTCGGGGCCTCGGCCTCGATCGCCCTGCGCAACACCCTCAGCCTGATCGGGGGCCTGGGCTACATGACCGTGGTCAGCCCCAAGCTGGCGGGCTTCATCGTGCTGATGGTGCCGGTGGTGCTAGCCCCGATGTTCTTCGTCGGCCGCAAGGTGCGCAAGCTGTCGGTCACCGCCCAGGACCGCTTCGCCGACGCCGTGGGCTATGCCGGCGAGAGCCTGGACGCGCTGGACACCGTCCAGGCCTTCGTGCGCGAGCGCGAGGCCGGCCGCCGGTTCGGCTCGGCGGTCGAGACCGCCTACGACGCCTCGGTGCGCCGCATCCGCGCCCGGGCCGGCATGACGGTGCTGGTCATGACCCTGGCCTTCGGCGGCGTGACCCTCTTGCTGTGGTTCGGCGCGCGCATGGTGCTGTCGGGCGAGATGACGCCGGGAACCCTGGCCCAGTTCGCCATGCTGGCGGTGATGGCCGCCGGCTCGGTCGGCGCCCTGGGTGAGGTCTGGGGCGACGTGCAGAAGGCCTCCGGGGCCATGGACCGCATCTCCGACCTGCTGAACGCCCGCCCGGGCATCGCCCCGCCGGAAGCGCCCAGGACCCTGCCGTCGCCGGTGCGCGGCGAGATCGCCTTCGAGGACGTGGCCTTCGCCTATCCCGGCCGCCCCGACCTGCCGGCGCTCAACGGCTTCAGCTTGACCGTGAGGCCCGGCGAGACCGTCGCCCTGGTCGGCCCCTCGGGCGCGGGCAAGAGCACCGTCCTGCGCCTCCTGCTGCGCTTCTACGACCCTCAGGGCGGCGCGGTGCGCCTGGACGGCGTCGACCTGCGCGACGCCGAGCCCGCCGAGGTGCGCGCGGCCATGGCCCTGGTGGCCCAGGACTCGCCGCTGTTCTCGGGCTCGGCCATGGACAACATCCGCTTCGGCCGCG
This sequence comes from Caulobacter sp. GW821-FHT10A10, assembly GCF_059415745.1. Lineage (NCBI taxonomy): Bacteria > Pseudomonadati > Pseudomonadota > Alphaproteobacteria > Caulobacterales > Caulobacteraceae > Caulobacter > Caulobacter sp. GW821-FHT10A10. The sequence continues at coordinate 108,592 of NZ_JBWKNV010000001.1, forward strand.
AGGACGCCACCGAGGAGGAGGCCCGCGCCGCCGCCGAGGCGGCCCAGGCCACCGGCTTCATCACCGCCCTGCCCCAGGGCTTCGACACGCCGGTGGGCGAGCGCGCCAAGACCCTGTCGGGCGGCCAGCGCCAACGCCTGGCCATCGCCCGCGCCCTGGTGCGCCAGGCCCCGATCCTGCTGCTCGACGAGGCCACCAGCGCCCTGGACGCCGAGAACGAACGGCTGGTGCAGCAGGCCCTGGACGCGGCCATGAGCGGGCGCACCACCCTGGTCATCGCCCACCGCCTGGCCACCGTGCTGCAGGCCGACCGCATCGTGGTCATGGAGGAAGGCCGCGTGGTCGAGGAAGGCGCCCACGCAGAGCTGGTGGCCCGCGGCGGCCTCTACGCCCGCCTGGCGCGGCTGCAGTTCGGGGTGGAGGCGGCGTAAGGCTCGGACGGACTGTTCGCAGGCAGGGCCACATGGGCTATGCTGGCCATCCAGGTTCGGAGATGTCCGTGAACACCAAGGTCCTGACTGTCGAGGTTCCTGCCCCGCTGGCCGACCAGATCGACCAGATGGCGGTGCGCATGGACCGGTCTCCCGATTGGGTGGTCGGTCAGGCCCTGGCCGCCTGGGCGGATCGTGAGGAGCGCTTTCGGGCGATGACCCTGGAAGGCCTTGCCGACGTCGACGCCGGGCGCCTGGTGGAACAGGCCGCAATGGAAGCCTGGGCTGAAAGCCTCGAAGCCGACACGCACCCGCGCTGATGCGTCTAGTCTGGACGGGCAAGGCAGCCTCCGACCTCGCACGGCTCCATGCCTTCCTGGCGGAGGTGAATCCGCGCGCGGCCGCCCGCACCGTCCGCGAACTGGTCGCCGCGCCGAAACGCCTGCTGGCGACGCCCCGACTGGGCGAACGGCTCGCGGAGTTCGCACCGCGCGAGGTTCGGCGGCTGATCGTCGGCGGCTATGAGCTACGCTACGAACTCACCGACGCGGCGGTCTTCATCCTGCGCGTCTGGCACACGCTGGAAGATCGCTAGCTCTCCGCCTTCGCCGTCTCCTGCTCCTTGATCAGGGAGACGTGGAGCAGCTGCTTGCGCAGGTCCTCGAAGGCGGGGGTGCCGACCAGGGCGGGGTCCTGCTTCTCGGCCCAGTCGATCAGCACCTCCAGCGCCTCGCCGATGCGGCCGATCTGGCGGCCGTAGCTGCCGACCTCGTCGAGCACCCGGGCCTCGACCTCGGGCTTGCCCGACGTGCCGAGATTGACGGTGAACAGGGAAAAGTCGCCGAAGCTCCATGACCACGGATTGATGGTCTGGGTCAGCTGGCGTGGGGCGAGGGAAAGCTGGAACGGTTCGGACATGAAGGCCTCCCGGTCTGGAAGGCCAGCATGCCGCCTTTGCAACGCTCGCGTGTGACGAATGACGCGGCGGGCCGATAGAAACGTCCGTCTCGCCTAACGACGGGTCAGCCGCGGGCGGCGACAGCCAGGTCAGGGAAGTCGCTGAACACCCCGTCGACGCCGGCGGCGTAGAGCGCCTTCAGCACCGCGTTCGCATCGCCGGCCTTGGCCCGGAAGTCGGCGGCGGCGGGATCGCCCTTCCGCAAGCTGGCTGGCAGGAAGTAGTTCTCGGCCCGCACCGTCCAGGGATGCACCAGCAGGCCGGCGGCGTGGGCGTCCTTCACGAGCGAGGTGGCCGGCAAGAGCGTCTGGGCGTCCTGCGGCACGACCATGGTCTTTTCCGGACCCAGGCCGTCGGCATAGGCCGCCACGCCCTTCAGCCCCTCGGGCGTGACGAGGTCGGCGTATTTCACGGCCGGCAGATCGGCCGGGCCGCCCTGCCCGGCGACCAGCAGGACGAGGCGGGCGGCGGTCTTCAGGCGCAGGGCCTTCAGCGGCCCGACCTCGAAGCACTGCACGAACACCGGGGCGGTCTTGGAGTTGAGGTCGTTGCGCTTGAGCGCCTCGACCATGCGGCCTTCGATCGGCAGGCCGACCGAGGCGAAATAGGCCGGGTGCTTCATCTCCGGATAGACGCCGATCGTGCGGCCGACGCGCTTGCTCTCCGAGCGGGCGAAGGCGACCACCTCGTCGAAGGTGAGGACCTGGGCCTGGCCGTCATAGGCGGCGCTGGCCGGACGCAGCTGCGGCAGCCGCTCGCGGGCGCGCAGGGTCTTGATCTCGGCCAGGGTGAAGTCCTCGGTGAACCAGCCGGTCAGACTTTCGCCGTCGATGGTCTTGGTCGCCTTGCGGGCGGCGAACTCGGGACGGCTGGCGACGTCGGTCGTGCCGCCGATCTCGTTCTCGTGGCGCACCACCAGGTGGCCGTCCTTGGTGACGACGAGGTCGGGCTCGATGAAGTCGCAGCCCTGCTCGATGGCCAGGCTATAGGCCAGCAGGGTGTGCTCGGGCCGATAGCCGGAGGCGCCGCGGTGGGCGATGACGATCGGCTTGCGCACGCCGGCGCGGACCATGGCGGGGATCATGCTGGCGCCCATCGTGCCGGCGAGGGCGGCGGTCGTCATGGCGCGGCGGGTCAGTAGGGTCATGGCCGCTGATTAGCGCGCGGATGTGACGGTTTGGCGAGGGGGTCGCGGCCCTTTGGCCACCCTCTTCGCCTTCCTGCGCCTCGTGCCCAGGATCCATGCCTGATCCTGCTCAGATCCCAGCAGAGCGACCCAGGTCCGAGCAGCCGCCGGCATGGGCCCTCGCCACAAGGGCGAGGGAGGCGGGGAAAGAGAAAGCGATCCGCATACGAAAAAGGCTCCGGAACCTCGTCCCGGAGCCCTCTTCCAATCGAACGCTCGAAGCCTCAGCCCGCCGCGTGCAGGGCCTTCAGCACCAGCGGGTGCAGGTCCTGGTTGGCGGCCAGGATCGACGAGCCTTCCACCGGGTCGCCGTGCTCTTCGATGGTGGAGACCTTGCCGCCCGATTCCTGGACCATCAGGACGCCCGCGGCGACGTCCCAGGGCTTCAGGTTGCGTTCCCAGAAGGCGTCGAAGCGGCCGGCGGCCACCCAGGCCAGGTCGAGCGCGGCGGCGCCGAAGCGGCGCACGCCGGCGACCTTCTGGCTGACCTGGTGCAGCTCCTTCAGGAACTGGCCGTGGCCGGGCTTGCCGATGAACGGCACGCCGGTGGCCAGCACGGCCTCGTCCATGTGCTTGCGGGCGGCGACGCGCAGGCGCTTCTCGGCGCCGAGGAACGCGCCCTTGCCCTTCTCGACCCAGAACAGGTCATGGGTGATAGGGTTGTAGGTGACGCCGGCGACGACCTCGCCCTCGCGCTGCAGGGCGATGTTGACCGCGAAGTGCGGGATGGCGTGCAGGAAGTTGGTGGTGCCGTCCAGCGGGTCGACGATCCAGGTGTGGGTCTTGTCGGTGCCCTCGATCAGGCCGCGCTCCTCGCCGAGGAAGCTGTAGCCCGGACGCGCCTTGCTGAGGATCTCGAACAGGGTCTGCTCGGCCTTGAGGTCGGCGTTGGTCACGAAGTCGCCCGCGCCCTTCTTGGAGACCTGCAGCTCGGAGACTTCGCCGAAGTCGCGGGCCAGACCCCGGGCGGCCTTGCGCGCGGCGTCGATCATCACGTTGAGAAGGGCGGAAGGCGTGGGCACGGGCGGATATCCTATGGAATTCCCTGTACCGACGCGCGGACGCGCGGCGGCGGGAGACGGACGATGACAGTGGGAAAGAGCGGGCGCGGAACCTAGACGCGGCGCCGCGCGAAGGCAAGACGGGGCGAATTGTCGCGGTCAACCCTGCGTGTCTTGAAAAAGGGGACCGATCGGTCAATTTTAAGAGCGGCAATTGATCCAGCGCAAAGCGAGGGGTCAGGCCGCGCGCAAACTACGCGCATAGAAGGAGTCCTCCCCCAATGACCCACATGACCAACACGACCACCACGACCAACATGACCAAGTTCCCCATGATCGCCGCCGCTGCCGCCGCCCTGCTGGCCCTGGCTCAACCCGCCGCCGCCGAGACCCTGCTGGGCGGCGCCTCGCAGCGCGTGTCGGTGACCGGCAAGTCCTCGACCGTCGTCAGCGAGGAGCTGACCCGCGCCGCCCGCCGGGTGTGCACGATCGCCCTGAAGAGCAGCCGCCACCCCAACTACGCCTCGTGCGTGACCGAGACCCTCGGCCAGGCCCGCGCCGACTACGCCGCCCTGCGTTCGGCCGCGAGCACCGCCGCGGAGTAAATCCGCCCGCCACGCCGCCGGGGATCCCCACCCGGCGGCGTAAGCGGAATTGGCGCGAAAAAACTTCGCGGCCATGTCACGTCTGGCGCAGTCGCCTCGTCCTGTCGGCGCAACCGAGGGATTGATCATGACCGCCGCCGACGCCGTCTTCGAAAACCGCCGCCCCGCCATGACGGGCCTGGCCTATCGCATGCTGGGCTCGCGCGCCGAGGCCGAGGATGTCGTGCAGGACGCCTGGCTGCGCTGGCGCGAGGTCGAGACGGCCGAGGTCGGCAACCCGGCCGGCTTTCTCAACCGCGTGGTCTCGCGCCTGTGCCTGGACCGCCTGAAGTCGGCCCGCGCCCGGCGCGAGCTCTATGTCGGCGAATGGCTGCCCGAGCCGTTGGTCGATGCCGACGAGACCTTCGGCCTGGGCGAGAACCTGACGGTCGCCTTCCTGCTGGCGCTGGAGCGCCTGACCCCGCTGGAGCGGGCGGCCTTCCTGCTGCACGACGTGTTCGACACGCCCTTTTCCGAGATCGCCGCCACCCTGGACCGCTCCGAGGCCGCCGTGCGCCAGCTGGCCGCCCGGGCCCGCGAGCACGTCAAGGCCGGCAAGCCGCGCTACAAGCCCAGCGCCGACGAGGAGCGCCGCCTGACCGAGGCCTTCGTCGCGGCCGCCCTCAGCGGCGACGCGGCCACCTTGCGCGGTCTACTGGCCAAGGACGTGGTCATGCACGCAGACGGCGGCGGCAAAGTCTCGGCGACCATGAACCCGGTGTTCGGCCTCGACAATGCCGTGCGCCTGCTGGAAGGCATCGCCCGCAAGTGGCCCCATCCCGACGGCACGACCGCTCGCCTGGCCCGCATCAACGGACAGCCGGGCGTGGTGATGGCCCACGACGGCGTGGTGTTCCAGACCATGGGCCTGGACATCGTCGACGGCCGCATCGCCGCCGTCTACACCATGCGCAACCCCGACAAGCTGGCGCGGGTGCAGGCGTAGAACCCTTCTCCCCTTGCGGGAGAAGGTGTCATCCGAAGGATGACGGATGAGGGGTCTCTCAAAATCGAGACGCTCCCCCCGGCCTCACAGCCGCATGCAGCTTTGAAGTTCTGAGAGACCCCTCACCCGACCTCGCTCCGCGAGGCCACCCTCTCCCGCAAGGGGAGAGGGGGTCTTCAAGGCAGCGTCGCCTTGGGCAGGGTGTCCTTGGTCTCGCAGGCCATCTTGCCGGCCTTGCCCGCGGCGCCGGAGATGTCGTCGAGCTTGGCTTCCTTGCGCCAGTTCTTGGGCAGGCCCTTGTCGCCGGCGAAGTCCATGCCGAGGTCCATCCATTTGTCGGCGGCGCAGTCGAGGGCGAAGATCATGATCGGGCCCTTGCCGGCCGGCCACGACTTGTAAGGGCCGCCGGCGCCCTTGCCCTCGGCGATGCGCAGCACGACGAGGCCGGAGCTTTCGTCCACCCGCAGGAAATCGGCGTCGTAATAGGTCTTGGCCTCGCCCGGGGCCGGCTTCCAGCTCTCTCCCAGGGCCGGCATCGCCCCAAAGACCATGCTCGCGCCGAGCATGGGTACGCTAAGCAAACACGCTACGAGCCGCTTCTTCATGGCGGTCCCTCCCCGTTTATCGTTCGCTGGGGAGGAGGCTATGCCTGTCGCACAACCACGGCAAGAGAACGCCGTTATGCAGACCTAGACCCGGGCGGCGAGCCCTTCGGCGATCGCCGCGTTGAGCGCCGCCACGGCCGCGTCCGGACCTTCCGGATGGGCCCACACCCCGCCCGAGACGGCCAGGAAGTCGGCGCCGGCGGTCGCCAGCGGCGCGGCGTTGGCGGCGGTGATGCCGCCGATGGCCACGCAGGGGACCTCCATCGTCTCCTGCCAGATCGACAGGATGTCGGGCTCGGCGACGATCGGGGCGTCCTTGGTGGTGGTCGGGAAGAAGGCCCCGAAGGCCACGTAGTCGGCCCCGGCCTCGGCGGCCTCCATGGCCAGGTGCCGGCTGTCGTGGCAGGTGACGCCGACCATGCGGTCCTTGCCCATCAGCTTGCGGGCGCTCGCATAGGGCGTATCGCCCTGCCCCACGTGCACGCCGTCGCAGTCGAGGCGGGCGGCCAGATCCGGACGGTCGTTGAGGATCACCGCCACGTCGCGGGCGCGGGCGATCGGCGCCAGGGCCGCGACGGCGGCGGCCACGACGTCGTCGGACACGTCCTTGAGGCGGATCTGCAGGGCCGCCACGTCGCCGCCCTCCAGGGCGCGGGCCAGCTGGCGGCCGAAGTCGGCCAAGTCCGGCAAGGACGGCGGGGTGATGAGATAGAGGCGGCAGTCGAGCGTCATGCGCCGCCTTTACGCCGATTTGGGGCCGAGCGCGACTTTGGGGGAGCCTTTGCCCGGAAGGCCCTCTCCGATAGGCCCCATATACACCGTCAAATCCCCGCGAAGGCGGGGACCCAAGCCGACTTTCAGGATGAGGCTGCGCCGCGACAGATCCGCCGGCTCAGCTTGGATCCCCGCCTTCGCGGGGAAGCTCGGGAAAAGGGGAGCCAAGCCCTCAGCCGTTACTCCGCGCGCCCCCTCTACTGTGACGACGCGCCGCTGCGAACTCGACTGAGAGTCAGTTGCAAACCGGTGGAAAACTGTTAGATGAGAATGACAATCATTCGGTAGGGCGTTCTTTCCTTGTACGTCTGCAATTGTAACGGCATCCGCCAGCGTGAAGTCCGCGCCGCGATCGACGCGGGCGCGACTCGTCCGGCCGACATCTTCCGCCACAAGGGCTGCCAGGCCCAATGCGCCAAGTGCGTGTGCGAGATGCGCCAGATGATTCAGGAATCCCGTGAAGCTCTGGCTTTCGCCGCCGAATAAGGCGTCTTGCGACGCAAAGTCGCCGATTTCCAGTAACCGCGAAGCACTCTCACGCTTTTCTGTGAGGCTGCGAAACACTTGCAGACATTACTGTTGAAGCGCTTGAAAAGCAGCTTAAGGGTGCGGGCGAACTCGAACCTTAGGAGGCCGCCATGCAAGGCGATCCCGGCGTTATCCGCGTCCTCAACGCTGTGCTCACCAACGAGCTGACGGCCGTCAACCAGTACTTCCTGCATGCCCGCATGCACGACAACTGGGGCTTCAAGCGCCTCGGCCAAATCGTCTATCAAGAGTCGATCGGCGAGATGAAGCACGCCGACAAGCTGATCAACCGCATCCTCTTCCTCGAGGGCCTGCCCAACCTGCAGGACCTGCACAAGCTGAAGATCGGCGAGACCGTGCCCGAGTGCCTGGCCGCCGACCTGTCGATCGAGCTGTTCAACCGCGAACTGCTGGTCCCTGGCATCGTGCAGTGCGAGCAGGCCCGCGACTACATCAGCCGCGAACTGCTGCGCGAGATCCTCAACGACACCGAGGAGCACATCGACTACCTCGAAACCCAGCTGTCGCTGATCAAGTCGCTGGGCGAGCAGAACTACCTGCAGAGCGCCATGGGCGAACTGCCGGCGGCCTGATCCGCCTCACGAGACTTCGAAGATTGTCGAACGGCCTCCCAGCATCCGCGGGGAGGCCGTTCTGCTATTCGCCCAAGCCTATTCGCAAAGCGCTTCCAGGGCGTCGCGGTCGAGCAGCTCGACGTGGCGCACGGTGGGCAGGGCGATCAGGCCTTCCTGCAGGAAGGCCGTCAGGGTGCGCGACACCGTCTCGATGGTCAGGCCCAGATAGTCGGCCATGTCCTGGCGGCTCATCGGCAGATCGAAGGCGGCCTCGCCCTTGCGGTCGGCCAGCAGCAGCAAGAGGCCCGCCACCCGCTCGCAGGCGCTGCGGCGGCCCAGCATCAGCACGTGGTCCTGGCTGCGCTGCAGGCCGGCGATCGTGACCTGGTAGAGCTTGCGGGCCACGTCGCCGTCGCGGGCGGCCAGGTCGCTGAGCGCCCGGCGGCGGACGATGCGGACGGTGACGTCGCCGACGGCCTCGGCCGTGGTGCGATGGATGTCGCCGGCCTCGAAGCCGAAGGCCTCGCCGGCGAAGTGGAAGGCGTCGATCTGGCGGCGGCCGTCGCGCAGCAGCCGGCCCGTGCGCACCGTGCCCTCGACCAGCTCATAGACCTGATCGGCCGCGTCGCCCTCGGCGAAGATCTCCTCGCCGGCCGCGTAGCGGATGACGCCGGCGGAGACGCCCGGCAGGGCCGGTTGGGCGGAGGCGGGCTCGAAACGGAGGGGCGACAGCATCGGAGGCTCCCGGGGAGGAAGGAGGCGGTGGGGAGACCGCCCCGTGACGCCGGCACATTCCCCCTTCTCCGCGTAGGGGTAAATTCGGGGGCCGCGCATAAGGGTTTTTGCGTAGGCGCAAATTCGGGAGGGGGTGCGCGCGGCGGGAACCTCCCCCTGTGGGGGAGGCGATCGCGTAGCGATCGGTTGGGGGGTGTGATTGCGAAATCACCCGCCGCCTCGGAAGCTGAAAACTTCCCCCCACCGGCCTTCGGCCGCCTCCCCCAGAGGGGGAGGTTCCTACCGCCGCGCCTTGACCATCCGCTCCAGCTCCACGGCGCGCACGGTGGTCATGCTCAGGTGGCAGCCGCCGATGTTCAGCATGTCGATCGTGCCGCCGGTCAGGTCTTGCTGGCACTCGGCGTCGCGACGCTTGATCCAGGCGCGCTGGGCGTTGCGCAGGCCGGCCTGCCGGGGTTTGGAGCGCTTGGCCATGGCCGCCTTGTAGGCGCGGTTGAGGCGGGCGTCCTGCTTCTGGAGTTCGGCGTTGGTGCAGCCGGCCATGGCCACGGTCACGCCCTTCAGGGCGTCGCCGCTGTTCAGGCAGCGGTCGTAGGCCGGGGAGTATTCCTTCTCGGGGTCGATCCGTGACGGCTGGGCCAGGGCCGGCGTCGCGACCGCCAGGGTCAGCAGCAGCACGGCGGGGATCGAGCGTCGAAAGAGCATGTGGCGCGTCCTTGCGTTGCAGGACGCCCAGCATGCGCCGCCGATGACGACGGCTTCAAGGCGCGCGGACGCGGCCGCCCTCCCCTACAGCGCCTTGCCGATGCGGTCGGCCAGGGCCGACAGGTCGCCGCCGGGGTCGTCGAACACGCCGAGATCCTCGGCGGTCAGGGTCGCGAACAGGTCCTGGGCCTCTTCCGAGGTCGACATCAGCGCGATCGCCGCCTCCGCCTCGTCGGGCGGCCAGCGGTCAAGCGCGGGTCCCAGCGCCTTCAGCCGGGCTTCGAATAGTTTCAGGTCCATAGCCACAGATCTTCTTCTGTTTCTGGAGTCGAGTCTTGAGGGTTTGCCGGCCCCGTTTCAGGAGCGAGCGCACCGCCTGTTCCGAACAGTCCATGGCGTCGGCGATTCTACCGACGTCGAGCTCTTCGAAATAGAACATGGTCAGCGCCTGGCGCTGGGTGTCGGGAAGCTTGTCGAGGGCTTTCTGAAGCGTCTTGGCGGTCTCCGTGCGTTCGAGATTGGCGAGGGCGTCGGCCTGGGCCGGCGCCTGGATTTCAGCGTCGGCCAGGCGGGTGATGACCTCCTGGGATTCCGGCGTCGCCTTGCGGACCCGGCGACGATCGATGGCCTTGTTGACGGCGATGCGGTGCAGCCAGGTCGAGAACCGGGCTTCCGGCGTCCAGCGCTCGCGGGCGCGCCAGGCGGCAATAAATGCCTCCTGGGCCGCGTCCTCGGCCTCCTGAACGTCGCCCAGGACGTTGAGCGCCAGTCGCCGCACCATGCGCAGGTGCCGATCGACCAGAACCCGAAAAGCCGTCTGGTCGCCGTCGCGGCAGGCCAGGAACAGCTCCTCGTCAGAGCGCACGTCAGACAGACCAAACTCGCCCGTCGTCGCAATCGTCGCTGAATTCGCCATGGCGATTACTCGCCTCCATCGCTGTATCGCAATGAAACAGGCAAACAGCATGCCATATATCGAATAACTACATTACTGTATTTGATCGATACATTTCCGATACTATCGGTACTTTGCTATTTTTCAGAACGCAGTTCTTTGCAAAACGGGCGCAACAAGTCCAGTACGATTTGATACACATTGGACACATCTTTGCTGCGACTGGCGCGAAGCAGGCCGTCGAGCACGTATTGGTAGAATTTCCGCAACGTTACGCCGTCCTTGCCGGCCGCCGAAAAATCCAGCGTCGTCGACAGAGCGGTCAGGATCTGGGTGGCCCGCATGGCGTGTCGGCACATTTGATCCAGCTTGCCCTGCTCATGGGCGAATTTTGCCGAGGCGATCGCGCGGTAGAGCTCCTCGTGCACGGAAGCCAGCACGTCGCGCGGGTTGGCGGTAAGGCGGCTGGAGGCCGCGTAGGCGCTGAGCGCCTGGTTAGTCGTCGTCACTGCTGTCGGCTCCCAAGATGGCTGCGATCTGCTGCTGGAGGATCTGGGCGGCGTAGAGTTCGGTCTCCATCGCCGAGTATTTCGAGATCAGCTTGGTCCGGTACGTCTCCGCGTCGTCGCGGATCTGGTCGGACTGGTCGGTGAGGTCTTCGTTGACCGTCTCCAGGCTTTCGATCCGCTGCTGGATCACGCCGTTGGAGGTGTTGGCGTAGTCGTCGATCAGGCTCGTGATCATGTTCGCGAAGCCTTGGTTGATCTCGACCGAGATCGTGCCGGTGGTCGGCGAGGCCAGGGCGAAGGACAGGCCTTCGTAGATCGAGCCGGTCGCGCCGATGATCCGGTTGCCGGAGATCGTGAACAGGCTGGAGTCGCCGTTCACCGACACGCTGGAGATCGCGCCGTCGGTGACGTTGACCTGCATGTCGAAGTCGAACGAGACGGTGGTGTCGTTCTTCAGCAGCTTGAGATTGCTGTTGCTGCTGGTGAAGCCGGTCTCGAAGAACTTGGCCACGCTCGACAGGTCGGTCAGCAGCAGGTTGTCGAGCGTCGTCTCGTCGGTCAGCTCCAGCTGGTTGTCGGCGTTGATGGTGACGCCCAGGGCCGACAGGTCGGTCAGCTCGTCGTCCGAACCGGCGGTCCCGCCCAGCATGTCGCTGAGCCGGCGGTTGACGTCGCGCAGGATGCTGTCGGCGAACAGCACCGCGTCGTCCGACACCGTGCCGTCCGAGCCGACCGTCTGGTTGGTGACGACGAACGACCGCAGCGAATTGTAAGCGGTGATGAAGTCGGTGATCGCCGTCTTGATGTCGTCGTAGTTGGCCTCGATGTCGAGGGTGATGGTCTGGCCCGAGGTGGCCTGCAGCAGCGAGATCGACAGGCCCGGAATGGTGTCGGTCAGCTCGTTGCTGTCGCTCTCGATCTCGACGCCGTCGATGGTGACGATGGCCGGCTGGGCTTCCTGCAGCACGTTGGAGAAGTCGCCGGCGCTGTCGGTCAGGCCGATGCTCTGGCCGATGTCGTCGCCCGAGACCGTGGAGAGGGTGATCTCCTGGTTGGTGTCGCTGGTCGACATCACCAGGCGCGTGCCGGTCGAGCTGGCGATCAGGGTGGCGACCACGCCGGTGTCGCTGCTGACGTTGTTGATGGCGTCGGCCAGGTCCTCGATCGTCATGTCCGAGGTGACGGTGATCTGGGCGGCCGTGCCGTCGGTGGTGTTCAGCGAGAACACGCCGTCCTTGCCCAGGGCCGTGTCGGCGGTCTGGGCGGTCGAGGCCACCTTCATCGCCTTTGCCAGCTGGGTGACGGTGATCGAGTAGGAGGCCGCTACCGCGTCGGCGTCGGCGCTGACCGCGAGCACGTCGGTGGCGTCGGTGCCGTCCGAGGCGGTGAGATAAGCGCTCTTCTCGTCGAAGGCGTTGGTGGTGGTCGAGACCGAGCTGTAGGTCGTCGAGGCCAGCGACTCCATGGAGTCCGAGACCGCCTGCAGCAGCGTCTGCAGCTCCTGGTAGGAGGCGATCTTGGTCTCGTTGGTCGTGACCTTGGCGTCGATGGTGTCGGCGCGCGCGGTCTTCTGCGCGACGGCGGCCTCGATCAGCGAGTCGGTGTCGAGCCCCGAGATCGTGCCGGTCAGGTAGGTCGTCGACCCCGAGGTCGAGACGGTGCTGGTCGTCGTCATGGCGATGTCCGGAAAGTCGGCGGGAGGATCCAGAGAATCCTCCCGCCCAGTCTGCAGGACGACGCGAGCGGGCCCGCGCCGTCGAGAGCCTGCCCGTTTCGGATGAGACATCCGAAACGGACAAGCAGGCTCTCAACCAAGCACTTGGAGCGTGACGGGCGCCGAAACCGCACACACTTTCGGCTGTCACGCTCCAGGTTGAGCCGACTACTGCAGCAACTTCAGAAGCGACTGGCTCATCGAGTTGGCCTGGCTGAGGGCCGAAATCGCTGCGCTGGTCAGGGTCTGAGCGTTGGTGAAGTTGGTCTGCTCGCTGGCGATGTCCACGTCGGTGATGGCCGACGCGGCCGACTCCAGGTTTTCGAGCGAGGTCGAGATCACGTCGCCCCGGAATTCGAAACGCGACAGGGTGGCGCCCACGTCGGCTCGCATTTTCGAGACGTCGGTGATCGCGTCGTCGATCTTGTCCATCAGGCCCGACGCCGAGGTCGAGGTGATCGAGGTGCCGCTGATCAGCAGCGCGGCGGTGTCCGCGTCGCCCAGCTTCACCGAGATCACGTCGCTCGACGAGGTGCCGACCATGAAGTCGACGCCGCCCGTGGAGCCGTAGTCGCTCGTGCCATCCAGAAGCGTGATGCCGTTGAAGGTGGTCGACGTCGTGATGTCGTCCACTTCCTCGAGCAGCTGCTGATATTCAGCGTCGATGTAGCTGATGTCGTCAGAGCTCGAGCTCCCCGACTGGGCCTGGGCCGTCAGGGACTTCATACGCTGCAGGATGTCGGCGATGTTCGACAGCGCGCCGTCCGCCGTGTTCAGCACCGAGGTGCCGCTGGTCACGTTGGTGGCGGCTTGGTTCAGCACGGTCACGTCGGCGTTCATGGACGTCGCGATGGCGAGGCCGGAGGCGTCGTCCTTCGCGCTGACGATCCGCGAGCCGCTCGACAGCTTCGCCAGGGACTCGCTCTGCGCAGCCGAGTTGTTGTTCAGGTAGCGCAGGGCGGTGTTGGCGGCCGTGTTGGTGGAGATAACTGGCATGTTCTAGTCCGGTTCTCTGTCTGGAGTCCGTCCGGGGGAGAGTCCGGCCGGGAAGCTGTCCGCCGTTCTGACGGCCTGGCTTCGACGGGTTGAACGGGACGTCCCCCGACGATGGGGCGGTTTTTCTTTTCGCCCTCCGCGCGCAGGCGCCGGAAAGGCGGCCGTGCACCGCCTGGAGTTGATTTTCATCCGCCGATCGCGTCACCCTGCGCCAGACGACGGGGGCGGCATGGGCCAGGCTTCATCGAGACGCGCGTTATGGGCGGCCGGCCGGCTGGCCCTTCTGCTGCTCGCGGCGGCGCCGGCCCTCGCCCGGGCGGCGACCGCCGATCTCGACGTGGAGTATCGGCAAAGCCGCTTGATCTACGCCGCCAACCGGCTTCCGGCCGGGCGCAACGTCCAGTCGGGCAAGATCGCGCCGCTGAAGGGAGCGGACATCCTGCGCTGCGAGCCGGACATACAAGACAGCGCCTGCCGCGCACGCGTGCCGGACATCGCCCTGTGGGCCGAGCGGCGGCTGCGGGGCCAGGACCTGGCGGGCGCCCCCAGCCTGAAGGAGGTCGAACGCGCCGTCGCCCGCCTCGCCCCCGCCGCGCCCTGCCCGCCCCAGACGGTGGGCGACCGCGTGGGCCCGCAGTGGGTCGATGCGCGGCCGGATACGCCGGACGAAATCAGGGAAATCTACATCGTCCCACGCTCGGCCTGTGGCTGGCGGGCGCTGGGCTTTTATCGCTACCTCTATTTCGCCAGCCTCTACGCGGCGACGGCCCCGGCCGGCGAGCGCGCGGCCGCCGCGGCCTCGATCGCCCGCATGAAGACGTACGCGCGCGCGGGCGCGAGCTTCGACCCGACCTGCGGCGCCTGGTCGTCGCAACCCGCCAAGGCGGCCTGCGAGCTGCTGACCCACGACGCCGCCGTCGCGGCCCTGCGGACGGCGAGCGACGCCCTGCTGGCCGAAGCCGCCGGCGAGACGCCGCAGCGCCTTTCGCCGCCGCCGGCCGCCTCCCCCGCGATCTACGACGCCCCGTCCGGGCAGCTGTGGCCCGACCTGAACGGCGGCGCGCAGGAGATCTTCATGGCCGCCGCCCTGGCGCGCGGCGGCGTCAGCGCGGACGAACTGGCCGAGCGCTGCCGATACCTTAAGCCGCCGCTGGGTTTCACGGCCCCGCCGTCGCCCGACTTCCGCGAGGCGGTCGAACTGCTCGCCGCGCGGATGGCGGCCCGGGGATGCCCCGCGGCCTAGGCCGAGCCTGCGACAAACACGCCCTTCCCCACCCCTCCAAAAATAAACCGCCCCATCCGCGGCGGAGCCTCCGTTGAACCCATCGATCGGCGCCCAGGGCGTCGGACCGATTTCACCGGAGATCTCTCCATGACCACCGTCTCTTCGACGACGAGCACCGCCAGCACCACGAGCACCTCCAGCTCGTCGAGCACGCTGCAGCTCGGCACGACCGACTTCCTGTCGCTGCTGATGACCCAGCTGACCAACCAGAACCCGCTGGATCCGACCGATCCGACCGAGTTCACCAGCCAGCTGGCGAGCTACGCCTCGCTGGAGCAGCAGATCAGCACCAACGACACCCTGACCTCGCTGGCGGACACCATGTCGACCCTGTCCGACACGACCACCAGCATGTCGGACAACCTCTCGTCGCTGCTGACCCAGGTTCAGCTGCTGGCCTCGCAAAGCGAATAAGGGCGAGCCGAGATGAGCCTTTCCTCCGCCCTCTCCACGGCCGTCTCCGGCCTGACCGCCCAGAGCGTGGCTCTGTCGGCGATCTCCGAGAACATCGCCAACGCCTCGACCACGGCCTACAAGACCTCGGAGGTCTCGTTCCAGTCGCTGGTCAGCGGCGCGATGAACTCCAACACCTCGACCAGCTCGGTGGTGGCCAAGACCAGCCAGGCGCTGAGCGTCACCGGCACGATCTCGTCGACCAGCGTCTCGACCAACGTCGCCATCGACGGCTCGGGCTATTTCGTGGTCGCGGCCGATCCGGGCGACACCGGCAGCGCGCTCGTCTACAGCCGCAACGGCAGCTTCTCGACGGATTCCGACGGCTATCTGGTCAATAGCGAAGGCTATTACCTGATGGGCTACGCGACGGACTCGGACGGCAACATCCTGACGTCCAACACCAGCGACCTGACCAGCCTGTCGGCGATCAACCTCGACTCGATCAGCGGCACGGCCAAGGCCACCTCGACGGTGACCATGGCCGCCAACCTGCCGGCCGATACGGTCACCGGCGACAGCTACGACACCAGCATGGAGATCATCGACTCCCTGGGCGTCAGCCATACCGTCGGCCAGACCTGGACCAAGACCGGCGACAACACCTGGACGCTGGAGCTGTCGGATCCGACCCTGACGTCGGACAGCTCGACCACCTCGGGCACGATCAGCCCCAGCACGGTGACCGTCACCTTCAATTCCGACGGCAGCCTGGCCACGACCGACCCCTCGCCCGTCGACCTGTCGATCAGCGGCTTTTCCACCGGCGCCGCCGACAGCGCCATCACCCTGGATCTCGGCGAGGCCGGCGGCACCGACGGCCTGACCCAGTTCGCCTCGACCTCCTCGACCCTGTCGCTGAGCCCGACCTTCGAGCAGGACGGCGCCAACTACGGCGAGCTGTCGGGCATCACCATCGACGAAAGCGGCCTGGTCACGGCCAATTTCGACAACGGGGTCAGCCTGGCGATCTACCAGATCCCGGTCGCCACCTTCAGCAACCCCAACGGCCTGACCCACGTTTCGGGCACGGTCTATGACGAGAACTCGGCCGCCGGCCAGGTGCACCTGAACCTGCCGGGCGAAGGCAGCTCCGGCAGCCTGGTGGCCAGCGCCCTCGAAGGCTCGACCACCGACACCGCCACCGAGTTCAACAAGATGATCATCGCCCAGCAGGCCTATTCGGCCGCTTCGCAGGTCGTCAGCGCCACCAGCGACATGTTCGACACCCTGATCCAGGCGGTGCGGTGAGCGCCATGGGCACCATCGAACGCCTGCATACCCGCGCCCAGAAGGCGCGCCGGGACCGCGACACGCCGGTGGTCTCGTCGGTCGAGGAGGCCCGGGCCCTGGCGCGCAGCATCGCCGAGGGCCTGTCGGCCCTGTCGGACGACCAGCGCCTGCTGATGCTGTCGAACCTGCACGACGTGCAGACCGTGCTGGAAACCCGCGTCGCCGCGATCGAGACCGACATGGCCGAGAGCCGCGAGCGCATCCAGGCCGTCACGCGCGGCCTGAGCGCCACCGCCGGCTATCGCGGCAGCGTCCGGGCCCTGCGCGACCACCGCCGCCGCAAGGACTAGCGCCATGTCGCTGTCGTCGATCATCAGCTCCGCCTCGTCCGCGCTGTCCAACACGCAGATGCAGATCGCGGTGGCCAACGCCAACGTGGCCAACGCGGACGACCTGACCTACACGCGCAAGAGCGTCAGCTCGACCGCGACGACGGCGCTGAACTCGGCCTCGACGACCACGATCCAGCGGGCCGCCGACACCTATCTGGCCAAGACCGTGGTCAAGACGGCGGCCGGCGCGGGCTACGCCTCGACGATCGACAGCTACATGCAGTCCTACGACGCCGCCCTCGGCTCGGTGGACGCCGGCAGCGACCTCTCCAGCCTGCTCGACACCTTCACCAGCGCCCTGACCTCGCTCTCGGCCAGCGCCGACAGCGACACGGCCAAGGCCTCGGTGGTCTCGGCCGCCTCGTCGCTGGCGGCCAGCATCGGCGGCCTGTCGGCCTCGATCCAGGACCTGCGCACCCAGGCCAACACCGACATCTCCACGACGGTCGACACCATCAACTCGACCCTGTCGACCCTGGCCTCGCTGAACGACCAGATCTCGACGGTCACCGCCCAGGGCGGCGACGTCACCAGCCTGCAGGACCAGCGCGACTCGGCCCTGACCACCCTGTCGGGCCTGATCGGCATCAGCAGCTACACGACGTCGGACAACAAGCTGGTGGTCTACACCACCGGCGGCGACCAGCTGCTGGGCACCACCGCGGCCAAGCTCAGCTACACCGCCTCCAGCGCGCTCGGCGCGACCAGCGTCTATCCCGACACCATCTCGGGCGTCATGCTCAACGGCAAGGACATCACCGAGAGCGTCGATTCCGGCCAATTGGGCGCGCTGATCACCCTGCGCGACGAGACGCTCGTGAACGAGCAGTCCGAACTGGACGCCATGGCCTCGACCCTGATCTCGCAAGTCAACGCCATCACCAACGCCGGCTCGGCCACGCCCGCGCCGACCACCCTGACCAGCGCCGGCGCGGTGTCGGGCAGCGACGGCTTCTCGGCCAGCGGCACGCTGCGGGTGGCCGTGGTGAATTCCAGCGGGACCACGATCTCGACCGAGGACCTGGACCTGTCGTCCTACTCCAGCGTCGACGACCTGGTGAACGCCCTCGACGCCATCGACGGCCTGTCGGCCAGCATCGGCACGGACGGCAAGCTGACGATCACCGCCGACGACAGCGCCAACGGCGTGGTCCTGGGCGACATCGGCGCCTCGGTCGGCGACGACGCCCAGGGCGTCTCCGACTATTTCGGCTTCAACGACCTGTTCTCGGGCTCGACCGCCGCCGACATCTCGATCTCGTCGAAGCTGGCGAACGACTACAGCCTGCTGGCCACCGGCGCGCTCGACACCTCGACCACGCTGTCGGCCGGCGACCGCGCCCTTTCGACCTCCGACAGCACCACCGTCGACGCCCTGAGCTCGATGCTGTCGGGGACCCTGACCTTCGCGGCGGCCGGCGACCAGCCGGCCAAGACCGTCACCCTGTCGTCCTACACCGCCAGCTTCGTCGCCGGCGCGGCGACCCTGGTCTCCGACGCCTCCACCAGCTCCGAGACCGCCCAGGCCACCTACGAGGCGGCCACCAGCCGGCTGCAGAACACCACCGCCGTCAATGTCGACGAGGAGCTGGCCCTGCTGACGACCTACCAGTCGCAGTACGAGGCCACCGCCCAGCTCGTCTCGATGGCCAAGGAACTGTTCGAAGCCCTGATCAGCATGGTGAGCTGACCATGATCAGCCGCATCGCCACCTTCAACCACTCCAACACCATGCTGACGGCCAGCCTGAAGGTTCAGGCCAAGCTGGCCGACCAGCAGGCCCAGACCGCCTCGGGCCTGAAGTCGACCACCTATGGGGGCCTGGGCAAGGACACCGGCAGCCTGCTGCGCCTGTCCAGCCAGAGCGCGGCCCTGACGGCCGAGAACAGCGCGGCCAGCACCGCGACGGCCTATGTCAACGCCGCCTACTCGGCCCTGGGCGACATCGCCGACCTGGCCACCACCATCAAGAGCCAGCTGGCCTCGATGCTGTCGAGCACGACCACCGACGCCGACACCATGACGCAGTACGCCACCAGCTGGCTGAACGACCTGCAGGCCCTGCTCAACAGCAACTCGGCCGGGGTCTACCTGTTCTCGGGCACGGCCGGCGACGCCGCCGCCGTGGACTACAGCGACACCGACTACGACCCGACGGCCGACACCAGCGTCGCCGACACCAACTACTACCAGGGCTCCAGCGCCGGCCGCACCTTCACCACCACCGACGGCCAGACCATCAACCTGTCGGTCACCGCCGACTCCTCGGCCTTCGAGGAGCTGGCCCGCGCCCTGAAGATGGTCATCGCCTCGCCCAGCGACACCACGGTGATCTCCAGCGCCTACGACATGGTCAGCGAGGCGGTGACCGGCGTCGGCTCGCTGCAGGAGCAGGTCTCGTTGCAGGCCTCGACCCTGTCGGACCTGACCTCGCGCAACGAGGCCAAGATCGACAGCATCGACACCCTGTCGTCCAACCTCAAGGACGCCGACCTGGCCGAAACCGCCGTCCTGGCCACCCAGTACGAGACCCAGCTGGAGGCCATGTACTCGATGATCAGCACGCTCTCGTCGCTGAGCCTGAGCAAGTATCTGTAATCTTGGGAACCTCCCCCCTCTGGGGGAGGCGATCGCGCAGCGATCGGTGGGGGGAGTTTGCGGGACATCGGCCGACACCTCAAAAGCTGAAAACGTCCCCCCGCCGGCCTTCGGCCGCCTCCCCCACGGGGGGAGGTTCCTCGCGCCTGCCGCCCCACTTGCGGCCGCCAGGTTTGCAATCCCGCAAGAACCGGACATACGCCGGCACAATCGTCCGGTCAGAAGAGCGGCCTCTCGTTTCGGAGCGCCGATGCCCACCACCGTTTCTCCCAGCCGTCGCGGCCTGCTGGCTCTCGCCGGGGCCGTTCCCTTCGCCGCCGTCGCCGTGGGCTCGCGCCCGGCGGTGGCTGCGGACGGCGTCTGCGCCATCACTCCGCAGGTCACCCAGGGCCCCTACTGGTTCGACCCGAAGCTCGACCGCGCCGACATCACCGAGGGCAAGAAGGGCGCGCCGGTGACCGTGACCCTGACCGTCGTCGACGGCGCCTGCCGGCCGCTGAAGGGCGCGCGGGTGGATATCTGGCACTGCGACGCCCAGGGCATCTATTCCGGCTACGAGGGCCAGGGCGACGACCACAAGACCGCCGCCAAGGGCGCGACCTTCCTGCGCGGGGCGCAGATCAGCGACAGCGCCGGCAAGGTGGCCTTCAAGACCATCTGGCCCGGCTGGTACGAGGGCCGCACCCCGCACATCCACATCAAGGTGCACCTGGACGCCCGCACCGCCCTCACCGCCCAGCTGTTCGTGCCCGACGCCCTGTCGGAATATCTCTACGAGAACGTCCCGGCCTATAAGCGCCCGCGCCAGCGCGACACCTTCAACCGCCACGACGGCATCGCCCTGCAAGGCGGCGAGGCCATGGTCGCCAGCGTCAAGGAAGGCAAGGACGGCTACGTCCTGGCTCTCGTCCTGGGCGTCGATCCAGCCGCCGACTGGAAGGACGACGCGGGCATGGGCGGTCCTGGCAGCGGCCCCGGCGGTCCCGGTGGTCCGCCCCCCAGCGGCATGGGTCCGCCTCCTGGTGGAATGGGCCCGCCCCCTGGCGGCGCGAACGGCCGCCCGCCTGGCCCGCCCCCTGGCGGCTTCCCCAATGGCCCGCAAGGCGGTTCGCCGCCCGACGGCATGGGTCCGCCACACCATGAAGCGCTGACCGGCGAAGCGCGGCTCAAGGCGATCGTGCCGGGTCTCTAAGACCCTCCCCCTGAAGGGGGAGGTGGCCCGAAGGGCCGGAGGGGGAAGCGGCTGCTGAGCCGCCGTGATCACTTCCCCCTCAGTCGCTCCGCGACAGCTCCCCCTTCAGGGGGAGCATCTTTCTGCCCTTCCCTCCTCCGCCGCCACACGCCATCCTCCGCCTCAAACGGCCGTTCGCGGCCCAAGGGGATGGAACGGGGTGGAAATGAGCAAGACGATCTGGGCCGCGCTGGCGGTGTCCATGAGCCTGGCGGGCGCGGCCTGCGCCCAGCCGGCGCCCGCCGGTCCGCAGCCGAAGAACGACTACACGCAGGACGCCGCCTGGCTGTGCCGGCCCGGTCGCGCCGACGCCTGCGCCCAGGACCAGACGGCCACCGTCGTCTCGGCCGACGGGTCCACCAGGGTCGAGCCGTTCAAGGCCGATCCGAAGGCCCAGATCGACTGCTTCTACGTCTATCCGACCGTGTCGACCGATCCCGGCGGCAACAGCGACATGAGCATCGACCCGGCCGAGACCACGGTCGCCGAGCAGCAGGCCGCGCGCTTTGGCCAGGCCTGCCGGGTGTTCGCGCCGATGTATCGGCAGGTGACCCTGGCGGCGCTGCGCCAGGTGATGCGCGGCCAGCCTTCGCCGGGGGACGAGAACCTCGCCTATGGCGACGTGCTCGACGCCTGGAAGGACTACCTGGCCCGCGACAACAAGGGTCGCGGCGTCGTGCTGATCGGCCACTCGCAGGGCTCGCGCGTGCTGCTGCGGCTGCTGGCCGAAGAGATCGACGGCAAGCCGGTGCAGAAGCAGCTGGTCTCGGCCCTGATCATCGGCATGAACACGATGGTCGAACCGGCGACCGACGCCTACGGCTCAATCAAGATGTGCCGCAAGCCCGGCCAGACCGGCTGCATCGTCACCTACGTGTCGTTCCGCGCCTCCAGCCCGCCGGAAGCGCCGGCCTTCTTCGGCAAGGCCGAGGGCGACAAGCGCGCCGCCTGCGTGAACCCCGCC
The DNA here is from genome assembly GCF_059415745.1 of Caulobacter sp. GW821-FHT10A10. Taxonomy (NCBI): domain Bacteria; kingdom Pseudomonadati; phylum Pseudomonadota; class Alphaproteobacteria; order Caulobacterales; family Caulobacteraceae; genus Caulobacter; species Caulobacter sp. GW821-FHT10A10. The sequence goes on from NZ_JBWKNV010000001.1 coordinate 129,950, forward strand.
GCCCTGGCCGGCGGCGAGGCGCCGCTGCACAGCTACTTCAGCGACAAGACGATCGCCGGCGCGCCGCGCAAGACGCCGTGGGTGAAGGGCAAGGACCTGACCACGACCTTCGTCAGCGTCCCCGGCCTGGTCACGGCCGAGTGCAAGACCAGCGGCCCCTACGACTACCTGGCGATCAAGGTCCACGGCGACCCGGCCGACCCGCGCGTCGACGACATCCCCGGCGACCTGCTGGTCATGGGCATGCCGCTGAATGCCTGGGGCCTGCACCTAGCCGACGTGAACCTGACGATGGGCGACTTGGTGGCGCTGGTCGAGGCGCAGGGGAAGGGCTGGAGGTAAAAACGCCTCCCCTCTCCCCTTGCGGGAGAGGGTGGCCCGCGAAGCGGGTCGGGTGAGGGGTCGCACGAACGGAAACGCCGCGACGGCTGATCGGCTGTCGCGGCGTTTTGTGTCTGAGAGACCCCTCATCCGTCGGCTTCGCCGACACCTTCTCCCGCAAGGGGAGAAGGATAAGGATCATTTCCCCGTCACGCCCTTGAAGACGCCCAGGCCGAGCACCAGCACGACCAGGAAGACCACCAGGAACAGGAAGAACAGGATCTTGGCGACGCCGGCCGCGGCGCCGGCGATGCCGGTGAAGCCGAGGGCGCCGGCGATGATGGCGACCACGGCGAAGATCAGGGCCCATTTCAGCATGGGAAAGCTCCTTGCACTTGGCCTGCTCAGCGCAGGCTTCAGCGCAACAACGTCGCCTTGGCGCGCGTCGTTCCTTGTCTTCGGAGGCCCGCGCCGCTAACTCCAAAGCCATGGCCTCCAAGCCCGAAAACCCGACCGAACCCTTCAAGCGCGCCCTGGCGCACGCGGCCCGCTCGCTCGCCGAGACGCCGGACCTCGAGATTGTGTTTTCCGGCGAGTCGCCGGGCCTGGTCGGCAACCGGGCGGTGCTGCCGCATCCGCCGCGCGATCTCTCGGGCCCGGAGGCCGCCCGCCTGCGCGGCATGGCCGACCAGATCGCCCTGCGCCTGGCCCACCACGACCCATCGACCCACGCCCGCTCGCGTCCGGCCGCGCCTGACGCCCAGGCGATCTACGAGTCGCTGGAGCAGGCCCGCATCGAGGCCATCGGCGCCAATGCACTGGGCGGGGTGCGCGCCAACCTGGCCACCGTGCTGGAGACCCGGCTGGAGAAGCAGGGCCTGACCCGCGCCGTCGCCTTCGACCAGCAGTCGGCCCCGATGGCCGAGATCCTGGGCCTGATGGCCCGCGAGCGCCTGACCGGCGACGCCCCGCCCGATGGCGCCAAGGCCCTGGTCAACATCCTGCGCGCCGACATCGAGGCCAAGGCCGGCAAGGACCTCGACCGGCTGGTCGCGGCCATGGACGACCAGGCCGCCTTCGCCAAGGTCACCCGCCAGATCCTGCGCGACCTCGACTTAGGGGACGACGTCAACGACGCCACCGAGGCGTCGGACGAAGACGAGGGCGAGGACGACAAGCCGACCGACAATTCCGATGAGGACCAGGGCGAGGGCGAAGGCGAGCAGCCCGACGGCTCCTCCCAGCAGGAGAGCGAGGCCTCCGACCGCGAAAGCCAGGCCGGCGACGAGGAGATCGTCCAGTCCGAGCAGGAAGGCGAGCCGGAAGACAGCGACGAGGCGCCCGACATGGGCGACGGCGCCAAGCCGGCCCGTCCCGATCCGTCGGCCGACAAGGGCGGCGAGCCGGCCTACAAGGTGTTCACCACGGCCTATGACGAGGTGGTCTCGGCCGAGGAGCTGTGCGATCCGGACGAGCTGACCCGCCTGCGGGCCTATCTCGACCAGCAGCTTTCGGCCCTCTCCAGCGTCGTCTCGCGCTTGGCCAACAAGCTGCAGCGCCGCCTGCTGGCCCAGCAGAACCGCGCCTGGACCTTCGATCTCGAGGAAGGGATGCTCGACGTCGCCCGCCTGACGCGGGTGATCATCGACCCCACCGCGCCCCTGTCGTTCAAGCAGGAGGAGGACCAGGAGTTCCGCGACACGGTCGTGACCTTGCTGATCGACAATTCCGGCTCGATGCGCGGCCGGCCGATCATGGTCGCCGCCGTCTGCGCCGACATCCTGGCCCGCACGCTGGAGCGCTGCGGGGTCAAGACCGAGGTGCTGGGCTTCACCACCCGCGCCTGGAAGGGCGGGACCAGCCGCGACGAGTGGATCAAGGCCGGCAAGCCGCCCTCGCCCGGCCGCCTGAACGACCTGCGCCACATCGTCTACAAGGCCGCGGATGCGCCTTGGAGACGAGCCCGCAAGAACCTGGGCCTGATGATGCGCGAGGGTCTCCTGAAGGAGAACATCGACGGCGAGGCCCTGATGTGGGCGCACCAGCGGATCATCGGCCGGCCCGAAGCCCGCCGCATTTTGATGGTGATTTCCGATGGCGCGCCGGTGGACGACTCCACCCTGAGCGTCAATTCGGGCCACTATCTGGAGCGGCACTTGCGGCAGGTCATCGCCGAGATCGAGGGCAAGAGCCCGGTCGAGCTGATCGCCATCGGCATCGGCCACGATGTCACCCGCTATTACCGCCGCGCCGTCACCATCGTCGATGTCGAGCAGCTGGGCGGGGTGCTGGTCGAGCAACTGGCCGCCCTGTTCGGCGAGGAGCCGCGCGCCGCCGTGCGCGCCCGCGGCCTGCTGCCGCCGCCGCCCACCGTCGTGCCCCAGGCGCCCAAGGCCGCGCGCAAGGTTTCGGCGTGATCGGACTGCGCGGACTGATCGCCCTGGGCCTGGCCAGCGGCATGCTGGCCCAGTGCGGACCCAAGCCCGCGCCGCCGCCGCCCGTCGTCACGCCCGCCGCCCCGGTCAAGGTCGGCCCCGAGATCGGCCTGACCGTCACGCCCGTGCCACTGAACGCCTCGAACCCGAACCAGACGGCCGTCGGAAACTTCGTCTACGCCGGCGGGATCGCCATCACCAGCGCCGACACCAGCCGGCTGCACGGCCTGTCGGACCTGATCCTGACCGACGGAGACGGCGTCGAGGCCGTCAGCGACGACGGCGACCGCTTTTCGGCGCGACTTCAGCTGGACGATGCAGGCCGGCTGATCGGCCTGACCGACGGCAAGCTCTCGCCCCTGCTGGGGGTCGACGGCCAGGGGCTGCGCGGCAAGACCGAGGGCGACGCCGAGGGCCTGACCCGCCTGGCCAATGGCGAGCGCCTGGTCAGCTTCGAGCGCGATCACCGCATCTGGCGCTACGCCGTCTCGCCCACCGGCCTGTGGAGCCGCCCGGCCGTCGCCCCCAAGCCCGCCACCGTCTTCCCCGACAACGAGGGCATGGAAGCGCTGACCGCCTATCCGGCCGCCGGCCCCGACGCCTATCTCGTCGGCGGCGAGGAGGGCGAGGTGTGGTTGTGCCGGCTGTCGAGCAGCTGCCAGCCGATCCCGCCGCAGTCGCCGATCGACTTCACCTGGGGCCTGTCGGGCTTCACGGCCTTCGGCGGCAAGGCCCTGGCCACCCTGCACCGAGCCTATGATCCGGTGCGCGGCTGGCGCGCCCAGGTGCGCTTCATCGCCGACCCGATGACCCCGGCCAACAAGCAGTACCCGCTGGCCAGCCTGACCCTGGAAGGCGCCCTGACCCGCGACAACTTCGAAGGCATCGCCCTGGCCGCCGGCCCGAACGGCGCGACGCGGGTCTATTTGCTGTCGGACGACAACGGCGGCGACATGAACCAGCGCACCCTGCTGCTGGCCTTCGACTGGACTCCGCCCCCGCCCGCGCCGCCGGCCCCTGCGCCGCCGCCGAGGAAGAAGAGGCGCTGAGAACGGGACGGCGCCCGGTCGCGCTCCCCCAAGCTTGTCATCCCGGCCGAAGGATCGCGTCAGCGGTCCGTAGAGCCGGGACCTCCCACGTCGGCAGTGTCGGAACCGTGGGAGGTCCCGGCGCTCCGCTTCGCTGCGGCCGGGATGACAAACATCTTTGGCTTCTCGGCCCGGAGCCCTCCCTAGCTCCCAAAAAGAAAGCCGCCACGCTGGGAGCGTCGGCGGCTTTTGAGTTGGGGAGAAGCTCGGGAGAGACGGCGCCAGCGCCCCCTCCCCCGCTAGGTGTCGTCAGAAGTCCATGGTCAAGCCCACGAACATCGTGCGGCCCATGGGGTCGTAGACGCCGGGATAGGTGTTGCCGTTGCCGAACGAGGACAGCAGGCCCGCGGCGATCACCGGCGGATCCTTGTCGAAGGCGTTGTTGATCCCGCCGCGCAGGGTCAGCTGCTCGCGGACCTTCCAGGTGGCCGCGAAGTCCAGGTAGTTGTACGCCTTGATCTTGCGGTTGATCTCGACGTAGTCGCCCTGCAGGAACGGGTTGCTGTCGTTGCTGGAGAGGTCGGCCGAGCCGAAATAGCGCCAGTTGGCCGACAGCGAGGCGGCGATCCAGGGCAGGTTCCAGGTGGCCCGCATCTGGTGGCGCCAGGCCGGGTTGGGCTGGCCGCAAGTCGGGCCGAAAAGACCCTTGCAGTTATAGGCGCCCAGGCCCGGCAGCTGCTCGATCTTGCGGCTGTTGAGGTAGGTGCCGACGAAGCTGAAGTCGACGTCGCCGTAATTGCCCAGCGACGACAGGTCGAGGCGGTACTCGCCCGTCACGTCCAGGCCCGAGGTCTGCAGGAAGCCGGTGTTCTGGTTGGTGGCGATGATGTAGCCGCGCTCGCCGAACAGCACGCCCGAGGTCGGGTCGCGGTGGAACAGGCTGCAGAAGTACGGATTGCTGGTCTGGACGCACTGGTTGATGACCGTCGGGGCGTCGACCGCGCCGATGTACTGGTCGACATAGATGTCGAAGTAGTCGAGCGACATCGAGAAGCCCGGCAGGAAGCTGGGGGTCAGCACAACGCCGGCGGTGCGGGTGTCGGCCACTTCCGGCTTCAGGTTCGGGTTGCCGCCGCCCTGGGTGACGCAGGTCTCGGCCGGGCAGTCGGGGATCTTGCCGTACTGGGCGGCGGTGACGCCGGTCAGGGCGCAGGCCGCGGCGCTGGCCTTGGGCGTCGGACCCGAACACGGATCCACCGCCGCGACATTGCCCAGGCCCTGCGGCGCGTAGAGCTCGCTGATGTTGGCCGCCCGGACGGCGCGGTTGTAGCTGGCGCGGAATCGCACGTCGGAGGTCGGGGCGTATTGCAGCTCGACCTTGTAGGTCGAGACCCGGTCGTCGAGATAGTCGTACTTCGAGGTGCGGTAGCCGGCGTTCAGCGACAGGGCCTTGATGAACGGCGCGTCCTGCACCAGCGGCAGGTCGACCTCGCCATAGAGCTCGCTGACGCTGAAGGCGCCGCTGCTTTCCTTGGTGCCGGCCGCCTGGGCCAGGGCGTCGGCCTCGAACTTCAGTTCCTCGCGGCGATGCTCGACGCCGAGCGCCAGGGCCGCGCCGTCTTCGGCCCACGGGGTCTTCAGGCCGTATTGGCCAAGATCGCCGTTCAGCGAGGCGCTGAGCACCTTCTCGCGCTGGACGCCGTGGGTGAAGGTCGGGGCGTAGAGGTACTTGTAGGCCGCCGCGCTGAGGCCCTGGTACTTGAAGACGTCGATCGGCACGCAGTTGGGATCGGTGCCGTCGATCACCGACTTGCAGGTCGGGGTCCCGCCGACATTGACCACCTGCAGGGCCTTCATCGCCTTGGCGTTGTCGACGTTGTTCTTGTAGCTCTCGTCGAGGATGACGGTCGAGAACAGGAAGCTGGCGTCGTAGGTCCAGCCCTGGGCCAGCTTGCCGCGCAGCCCGGCGTTGATGCGGTAGTCGGTGTGGCGCAGGTCGTCGCGGCGGGGCGAGCTGCCCGGGCCGGTCAGGCGATAGCCGATGAAGGTGTCCTGGCTGACGTTGGTCCCGGCGGCCGCGCCGCACAGGGTGGCGGCCTGCGAGGCCGACATCAGCGGGTTGTCGCAGTTGATCTTGAACGTCGTGCCCTGGAACAGCGCCGACGGCGCGGCCTGCGAGAAGGTGTGGTCGTCCATGAACATCAGGCTGCCGTAGGCCTCGACCGCCGGGCTGATCTCATAGTGAGCGAACGCGCCCGCCGTGTAGCGGGAGTCCGAGCGCTGGATGTAGTTGGTGGGCGCGTAGTTGTAGAGGAACGAGCTGTCGTACGGGACCCAGGTCTTGGCGCCGTCCTTGGTGTTGTTCAGCGTCTGGCCGGCGTTGGGGCCGCTGAGCAGGGTGAACAGGCCGTACTCGTTGTTGCTGGAGCCGCCGCAGACCAGGGCGTTGCTGTTGGTTCCCGTCAGGTTCAGGCCGCAGGCCGAATAGTCGCGGCTGTCCTGGGTGACCGGCTTCATCTCGCGATAGCCGACATAGAAGGTGACGTTGCCCTTGCCGCTGGGCGCGTTCATGCCGATCGCCAGGTTGACGTCGATCTTCTCGCCGTCGGTGACGTGCTTGGAGGGCAGCTTGTAGTTGGCCTGGCTGATCAGCGAGCGCGGATAGTCGGCGTCGTTGGTGTGCTGGGCCAGGCTGTACTGGGCGTCCAGGCGCAGGCCGTCGAGGTTCTTGCGCAGGATGAAGTTGACCACGCCCGACACCGCGTCCGAGCCGTAGACCGCCGAGGCGCCGCCGGTGACCACGTCGACCCGGTCGACCAGGGCGCTGGGGATGAAGTTCACGTCCGCGGCCTCGGTCGGCAGCATCCGCTGGCCGTCGACCAGCACCAGCACACGGCTGGAGCCCATGTTGCGCAGGTTCACCCGCGCCGTGCCGTCAGAACCGTTGGAGCCGTTCTCGTTGGAGTCGGCGGTGAACTGCGGCAGGCGGTTCAGCACGCTGTCGATCGAGGTGGCGCCCTGCAGCTTGACCTCGTCGCCGCCGACCACGGTAATCGGGCTGGCCGAGACCAGATTGGGCCGCTTGATCCGCGAGCCCGTCACCACCACGGCGTCGACCGTCGAGGCCTCCTCGGCGCCCGCAGGCGTCTGTGTCGTGGTCTGGGCCGAGGCGAGCGGAGCCGCCGCCAGCCCGGAGAGCAAGGCGATCGCCGCCGCTCCCCCATACGCCCTGAGGCGCTCTTTCTTGGTCCGCATCGCAGTCCCTCCTCGCTGCGCGCGATCTGAGTCCGTCGCGCCTTGGCGCAGAGAGGCACATTGTTACGATTTATGTCAAATATCTTATACGATATAAATATTACAATGTTCGCATTGCTAAGCGGACACCCATCGAGGCGCCCTGGAGGCTTCGACCTCGATGCGCGGCGTCGAAAGGACGGCTGCCCCAGGCTATCGCACCGGGGTAGGCCAAACCCTCACCGCATCGCAGCATAAAGGGATAATTTCACCTGAAACTAACGAGTTTTAGGTGCTCATTTGCCGTACATCATGCCTTTCCGGCATGCAGCGTTCGCGGGCGTCGCAAAAATTTGACGTCGGAAGTCAAAAATCCGCTTGGAATGACAGCGTTGTCACTGTATTTAGAACGTGACGGCGACGAACTGGCGAGATCCGGTCGGCCGTCAGAGGAACGCATCGGGAGGAGGTTGACCCCAACCCCCTTTCCGGAATCAAGATCATGCAACGTGTGTTTGTTCTGGCCGCTTCGGCCATCGCTCTCCTGAGCGCCCCCGCCGCTTTCGCCGGCGAAGTCACCGTGAAGGTCGCCGGCCGCACCACCGCCGCCGTGCACGCCGACATCGTCAAGGCCGCCACCTCGGTGTGCAAGGAAGACACGGACTCGACCACCTACGGCGCCGACGTCCTGCCCTACTGCATCCGCGACGTGACCCGCGCCGCCGTGGAAAAGGTCGGCAGCACGACCCTGACCGCCTACGACAAGACCCAATGGCGCCCGAACGGTCTGATCAAGACCGCCTCGGCCCGCTAAGCGGAACACCGCTTCAGCCCCATCGGGACCAGAGCCCGCGGAGCCCCCGCTCCGCGGGCTTTTGCTTGTCCGCAGAGCGAACACTGACACCGGTAACAAGCGCGTGAAATCAAACACTTCGCCTGTCGGTTGCGACAATATAATCGTTGATAACTGATCGGCAGTGAGCTACAGCTTTCATCCGGTGACAGAGCGGGCGAGATCCTGGACCAGTCACCAGAGGAACGCGTCGGGAAGCGATCGCTTCAACCGCCTGTGACAGGCACCCGACTGGAATCCGTCCGATGATCCGCTCCGCCGCTCTCGCTCTCTCCGCCCTGGCCCTGCTGGCCGCCGCTCCGGCCGGCGCCGCCGAAGTCCGCGTCAAGGTCGCCGGCCGCGCCGCCGCCGACGTCCGCGCCGACATCGTCAAGGCCGCCTCGACCGTCTGCTGGCAGGACGTCCGCGGCGAGTCGCTGGCCATGTACCTGTACCCGGCCTGCGTCCGCTCGTCGGTGAACGACGCCGTGTCCAAGCTCGCCAACCCCGAGCTGACCGCCTACAACGCCGCCAACCCGGCCAAGGCCCTGGAACTGGCCGCCCGCTAAGGCGACCAGCCTCCCCGAGGCTTCAGAAGCCGCCGTCGCCCAGCGACGGCGGCTTTTTGCTGCACGCTCGCCGGCCGCCTTAACCATGCTCGGTCAGGCCCGCTTAAGGCTTGGAGACCAGATTGCGCTGCAGCCTGGAAGGGAGTCGCCGTGCAGGTTTCCACCGCCAACACCGCCCGCTACACCCCGCCGCGCTCCGCCGCCTCGGGCGAGGCCTCGCCGCCGATCGTCGACCTGACCCAGCTGGCCGTGGCGCAGACCAACGCCAAGGCCACGGCCGCCGCCGGCGCGGCCCTCGGCCAGGCCACGGGCGAACTGGCCGGCACGCTGGTCAACATCTCGGTCTGAGACCGCCCCCCTCCTCTACGCGCCCTACAAACCGCAAGATCGGTCGAGCACGATCCGGCGGCCGACGGCTAACTGGCCGCGCCACGGAGACGGGGGACGATGAAGGCGGCGCTCGAAAACTACACAGCCCGGATGCAGCGGGTGCTGGACCATATCGACCAGCATCTGGACGGCGAGCTGGACCTGGAGACGGTGAGCCGCGTGGCGGCCTTCTCCAAGTTCCACTTCCACCGGCAGTTCATGGCGACCTTCGGGCTCTCCGTGCACAGCTACGTCCAGCTCGCCCGCCTGAAGCGCGCCTCGCGCCAGCTGGTCGCCGAGGACGCCCAGAGCGTCACGCAGATCGCGCTGGACGCCGGCTATGACGCGCCGGACGCCTTCGCCCGCGCCTTTCGGCGCAGGTTCAAGCAGTCGCCCTCCTCGTTCCGCAAGGCGCCCGACTGGGCGCCGTGGCTTGCGGCCTTCGGGCCGATGGACAACGCCAGGAGCAAGCTGATGCAGGTTACCTACGACTATGATGACGTGACGATCCGCGACGTGCCGCCCACCCCGGTGGCGATCATTGAGCATCGCGGCGACCGGGCGACGCTGAGCGCCTCGATCGAGCGGTTCATCGCCTGGCGAAAGGCCGCCGGCCTGTCGCCGCAGACCAACTCGACCTTCAACATCTTCCGGTCGGAGCGAATCCCTGAGAACCCCGCCGACTACAGCATGGACCTGTGCATCGGGACCGACCGGCCGATCGATCCCGACGACGAGGTGATGAAGGCCGGCGAGATTCCCGGCGGGCGCTGCGCGGTGCTGCGGGTCACGCACGACACCCACAATCTGGAGCCCGCCGCGCTCTATCTCTATCGCGAATGGCTGCCGGCCAGCGGCGAGGAGGCGCGGGACTTCCCGATCTACTGCCAGCGGCACTTCTCGTTCCCGCCGAACGCGCCGGTGCATGAGGTGGTGGTCGAGCTGTTCCTGCCCTTGGAATAGCGCTGCGGACGGCGTCCCGCATCCCGGGTCGCCGTTTCCGACCAGGCGGCCCAAGCGCGAAAAAGCCCGCCGAGCGAACTCGGCGGGCTTTTCGTATCGGCCCCGGAGGACCGAAAGACTTAGGCGGCGGCTTGCGCGGCGGCCTTGGCCTTGGCCTTGACCTGAGCCTTGATCTTCAGGGCGCGCGGCGACAGCTGCTCGTCCTTGGCGCCCAGCAGGAACACGTCCAGGCCGCCCTTGAAGTCGAGGGTGCGCAGGGCGGCGTTGCTGATACGCAGCTTGAAGGTCTGACCCAGCGAGTCCGACTGCAGCGAAGCAGGCGACAGAGCCGGCAGGAAGCGGCGCTTGGTCTTGATGTTCGAGTGGCTCACGTTGTGGCCGATCATCGGACCGACGCCCGTGAGTTCGCAACGGCGCGACATGACGAGTACCTTGGGCTAGGCGAAGCCGAAGGCCCCGCGAACATAATGTCAGGCGCGCTTCCGAACCGAGGTCCGCCGCGCGAGAGGGGGCGATATAGGCGATGGAGCCTTGCGGAGTCAAGGCGGCAAAGCCCTGAGCCTCGCCATCACCCCGCCTTCAAGCGCGGTTCATCTGCTACTTCCTATATGCACGGCCATGAAGGAGTTCCAAAGCATGCGTCCGACCGCCCTCGCCGCCACCGCTCTCGCCGCGTCCCTGGCCGCCCTGGCCGTGGGATTCGCCGCGACCGCCCCGGCGAGCGCCGCCGCGCCGAAGACGACGATTCTGCCTGGCCACTGGGAATACAGCTACCGCATCGGCATCATCCCGGTCGGCAGCGAGGACAAGTGCATCAAGCAGGCCGACGCCGCCCAGTTCTCCAAGGGCATCTGCACGCGCCGCTACAAGTGCGAGTACACGACCAACCAGGTCGACGACGGCAAGATCGCGCTGAAGGGAACCTGGACCGACAAGAAGGGCCGCGCGGCCCCGGTCAACGCCAAGGGGACCTACACCCCCGAGAGCTTCAAGCTCGACATCAAGCTGAAGACGGTCGACGGCCTGCCCCTGGCTGGCGTCATGAACGCCAAGCGCCTGTCGGCCACCTGCCCCGCCGAGGCGAAGTAGCCCCCGATCCTGACCGACATTCACGACACTCTATACCGAGCATCCCCGCGAAGGCGGGGATCCAAGCCGAGTCCGTGGATGGCCCACGACCGCGCCACCTCCCGAGAGCCCGCTTGGGTCCCCGCCTTCGCGGGGAACAACGGACGTTAGGGACAGGCAAGCAAAGCGCCCTCCACGGAACGCCGTTGTGGTTAATCGTCGTTAAGCTACAATAGCTTGTAGGGAACAAATCCCGAATCGGACCGAGTCAGCGATTCGGTCCTGATTCGTTTCGCGCGCGTTCCCGCCCTTCAAGCCTTGCCGTTAACTTGGCTGTGGACGCGCCGCACTTACCCCCAGCAAAGCCTCGCGCCGAAAGCCGCCGCCGCAACCACGAGGCGCGATGCCGCGCGGCTCGCCCATGGCGATTGACAGCCATCGCCCGCCGACCGAGCCTTCGAGCCAGCAAATGCATCAAGGGGCGGGGAAACGATGAGCGGCGAAGAACAGTTCGTCGTGGTCATGAACCACGAGGAGCAATATTCGATCTGGCCGGTCGGCCGCGAACTGCCGCTGGGCTGGAGCGATGCGGGCTTCCGCGGCTCCAAGGCCGATTGCCTACGCTACATCGAAGAAGTGTGGACCGACATGCGCCCGGCGAGCCTGCGCCGCGCGATGGAGGGCAAGGACTGAAAATCGCGAAGGCGGCCGCGCCCTACTCGGCCGCCGTCTTCACCGCGACCGCGTCCAGCGCCTCGCCCACGGTCGGGGACTGGCCCTCGTGGATCACCCGCGACAGGTCGCGACTGTCGACCACCTGGCCGCAGGCCTCGCAGGCCAGCTTGGGATGGAAGTCGCAGCCGCAGGCCTTGTGCACGAAGCGCACCGGGCCATTGCCCACGCCATAGACGTGGCGATCGCCCCACTCGGCCATGGTCAGCAGCACGGCCGACAGGTCGCGCCCCTTGGCGGTCAGCACATATTCATGACGCGGCGGCCGCTCGGAATAGCGGCGGGTCTCCATCACCCCGTGACCGACCAGGCTTTTCAACCGGGCGGCCAGCACGTTGCGGGCCACGCCCAGGCGATCCTGCCACTGCTCGAACCGCCGCACGCCCTGGAAGGCGTCGCGCAGGATCAGCAGGGTCCAGGGATCGCCGACGACCTCGAGGGTGGCGGCGATGGCGCAGCGTTGGTGACTGTAATCGGCGGTGCGACCCATACGGAAGAAAGTGCGGCGTTCCGCCAGGGAATGCAAGGGCCGTTGCTTTTGAGTACGAACCAGAGTAGGTTTCTAATCGCAATTGACTCTCTCGGTTCATTGCTCGACTGACCGGCCGACGACGGGAGCCGCCCTTCCGCCGCCGGCCGCTTCTTGGTTCTGAAAGATCCAAGCAAGCCGCTTGCGCAGGCCGACCGATCCGGGGCCTATTCCACCGCAAAACAAACCTGTTGGGAGTTCATCCATGTCCAAGCACGCCGATCGGGTGGTGATCGCCGGCTTCGCCCGCACGCCGATGGGCGGCTTTCAGGGCGCGCTGGGCGGGGTGAAGGCCACGGAACTGGGCGCCACGGCCGTCAAGGCGGCGCTGGAGCGCGCGGGGCTCTCGGGCGACAAGGTCGACCAGATCATCATGGGCTGCGTACTGCCGGCGGGCCTCGGCCAGGCTCCGGCCCGCCAGGCCGCCCTGGGCGCGGGCCTGCCCAAGTCGGTCGAGGCCACGACGGTCAACAAGATGTGCGGCAGCGGCATGCAGGCCGCCATCATGGCCCATGACGCCCTGCTGGCCGGCAGCGCCGACGTGATCGTGGCCGGCGGCATGGAGAGCATGACGGGCGCGCCCTACCTGATGGCCAAGCACCGCGGCGGGGCCCGCATCGGCCACGACCAGATCTGGGACTCCATGTACCTGGACGGCCTGGAGGACGCCTATTCCCCCGGCAAGCTGATGGGCGCCTTCGCCGAGGACACCGCCGCCGACTACCAGTTCACCCGCGAGGCGATGGACGACTACGCCACGCGCGGCCTGCTCAAGGCCAAGGCCGCCGTCGAGGGCGGGGCCTTCGCCGCCGAGATCGCGCCGGTGACGGTGACCACCCGCAAGGGCGTCGAGACGATCGACAAGGACGAGCAGCCGCTGAAGGCCGATCCGGCCAAGATCCCCACCCTCCGCCCGGCCTTCTCCCGCGACGGGTCGATCACGGCGGCCAACTCGTCGTCGATCAGCGACGGCGCGGCGGCCCTGGTCATGACCCGGAAAAGCATCGCAGAGGACCTGGGCCTGACGGTGGTCGCCACGGTCGTCAGCCACGCCGCCCACGCCCATGAGCCCGGTCTCTTCACCACCGCCCCCGTGCCGGCCATGCGCAAGGCCCTGGCCCGCGCTGGCTGGAGCGTGGGCGACGTCGACTTGTTCGAGGTCAACGAGGCCTTCGCCGTCGTCGCCATGATCGCCCAGAAGGAACTGGGCATCCCGGACGACAAGCTGAACGTCAACGGCGGCGCCTGCGCCCTGGGACACCCGATCGGCGCATCGGGCGCCCGTATCCTGTGCACCCTGATTTCGGCCCTGCAGGCCCGCAACGCCAAGCGCGGCTTGGCCTCGCTTTGCATCGGAGGCGGGGAGGCCACCGCCATGGCCATCGAGCTCGCCTAAAATCTGCCCAATCCGCGGCATTAAGGCCCGTCGCGCGGCAAGACCTTGCGCGGCGGGCCCGCAAGCGTTACCTGTTTAGTGCAAGCCTACTGGAACCCTTCCGACCTCATGCTGTCGAACCTCACCACCATCGCGCTGTTTACGACTGGCCTCACCGCCGGCGTCGCGATGTGGTGCGCCATGATGTCGAAGATTACCCAGATTAAAACCGTGCCGGTACGGACGGGGCAAAGACGGCGCGCAGACTAGGGAACAAGGGTTCCCCAGAAACCAAGCCGAAGGATCGCAAGATCTGAAAAAGCCCCGCCTCCGAAAGGAGCGGGGCTTTTTCGTTGCGCGATCCGACGGTCCTTCAAAAACTCAAAGGATCTTCGAACATGAGCTACCTGCCTTCCCCACCCGCCTTCCACAGCGACCATGACGGCGTCACGGTCCACCAGCTGTTCCTCTGCGCCCAGGACGCCCCCAGCGCGCTGGACGCCGTGCGCCAGAGCCTGGCCGACAGCGGCGCCGAGCTGTGCAACCTGTCCCTGAAGCCCGTCGGCCAGCTGGTCGAGGCCTCCCTGCGCGTGCGCCACCTGGGCGACCAGGCAGCCCGCCTCCTCGCCCGTGACCTGGCCGCCTGGCCCGGCGTCAACTCGGCCAGCGTGGAACATCAGTGGGTGCGGCCTTGAGCCTTCTCAAACCGGAAGACGACAAACGGCGCCTCTTCCTCGTCACCGCTGAAGACACGCCCGACGCCCTGATGCGGGTGCTGGGCGTGGCCAGCGTGCAGCAGGTGCGCCTGCGCGCCCTGACCGCCCAGCCCGAGGGGGCCGACATCGCCATTCGCCTGGAGATCGACGACCAGGGCGACGACCGGGCCCATACGCTCGCGGCGCGCCTGGCGGCGGTCCCGGCGGTGCGCGGCGTCGGTCACGGTTGGCGGTAGGCGCGTTCTAAACCTTTCGGCTCGCTTGGCCGTATCTATGTCGAGCCTTCGAAAGGACCGCCCCATGATCCGCCGCCTCATCCTCCTCCTGGCCCTGCTGGTCGCCGCGCCGGCCATCGCCTTAGCCGCTCCGACCAGGACCGCCGTCTTCGCCGGCGGCTGCTTCTGGTGCATGGAGAACGACATGCGGGGCATTCCCGGCGTCGTGAAGGTCGAGAGCGGCTACACCGGCGGCCACGTGAAGAACCCGACCTATCGCGATGTGACCAGCGAGCGCAGCGGCCACTACGAGGCCGTCCGCGTCACCTACGATCCGGCCAAACTGCCCTACGCCTTCCTGCTGCAGCGCTACTGGAAGCTGGTCGATCCGACCGACGACGACGGCCAGTTCTGCGACCGCGGCCCCTCCTATCGCCCCGCCGTCTTCGTCGACGCCGAGCAGCGCCCCGCCGCCGAGCGCTCGCGCGCCGAAGCCGCCAAGCGCCTGAAGACTGGAACGATGAAGGCCCAGATCCTGCCGCTGGCGACCTTCTGGCCGGCCGAGGCCTATCACCGCGACTACGCCAGGAACAATTCGGTGGAGTACCACCTCTACCGCACGGGGTGCGGGCGGGACCGGCGACTGGCGCAGGTGTGGGGCCGCTGACGCCCCTCTCCCCTTGCGGGAGAGGGTGGCCCGCGAAGCGGGTCGGGTGAGGGGTCTCTCAGACCTCCCCGCCGCAACAGCCGATCGACCGGGCGCCGAAGCCGACGGGTTTGAGAGACCCCTCATCCGTCGGCCTTCGGCCGCCACCTTCTCCCGCAAGGGGAGAAGGGTATATAAATTTACACCCATAATCTCTCGACTTTCCCGCGCAGCCGTGAAACCGTGGCCGCAAAGAGAGTAGGGAGACGTCGCGCCGATGCTTCGGGCCGCCTTGTTCGCCACCGTCTGCGTGGCCGCCGCTTCCACCGCCGCCATTACCGCGGTCCACGCTCAGACAGCCCCCGTCCAGACCGCATCGCCGCCGAAGGTCTCGGTCACCATCTACAACAACAATCTGGCGCTGGTTCAGGACCAGCGGACGATCGACGTCGCCGCCGGCCGCCAGCGGCTGGAGTTCAAGGACGTCTCGGCCGCCATCCGGCCCGAGACCGTCAGCCTGTCGTCGCCCAACCTGGGCGTGGTCGAGCAGAACTTCGACTACGACCTGCTGACCCCCGACAAGCTGATGGAGAAGGCGGTCGGGCGGCAGATCAAGATCGTCCGCACCAATCCCGGCGACGGCAAGGAGACCACCGAGACCGCCACGGTGCTGGCCGCCAACGAGGGCGTGGTGCTGAAGATCGGCGACCGCATCGAGGTGCTGCGCGACGACGGCGTGCCCACCCGGGTGATCTTCGACAAGGTGCCCGAGACCCTGCGCGCGCGCCCGACCCTGTCGGTGACGGTCAACGCCGACAAGGCCGGCCCCACGCCCGTGACGCTCAGCTACCTGACCTCGGGCCTGTCGTGGGCGGCCGACTATGTCGCCCTGTTCGACGAGAAGAAGAACGCGCTGGACCTGCAGGGCTGGATCACCCTGCGCAACAATTCCGGCACCGCCTTCGACAACGCCCAGACCCAGCTGGTGGCCGGCAACGTCAACCAGTTCAACGGCGGCGGCGGCGGCGTGCGCGGCTCGGTCTCGGCCGGGACCGAGAGCAGCGGCCGCGAGCGCATCGCCGACTACTACATCTATCCCCTGCCCGAGCGGACCACGATCGCCGCCAACCAGAACAAGCAGGTCGGCTTCCTCAGCGCCCAGGCCGTGCCGGCGCAGAAGGTCTACGAGGTGCGCGAGTACGGCTTCTCCAGCGACGAGAACCCGCAGAAGGCCATCACCGCCATCCAGTTCAGCAATTCCAAGCTCAAGGGCCTGGGCGACCAGCTGCCGGCCGGGACCATGCGCGTCTACATGCGCGACCAGGCGGGCGACCCGAAGTTCATCGGCGAGAACCAGATCGGCCACACCTCGGCGGGCTCGGAGCTGTCGATCAAGACCGGCGAGGCCTTCGACGTCTCCAGCCAGGCCACCCTGGTCTCGCAGGAGAAGCTGTCCAAGACCCGCTCGCGCTACGTCATGAAGTACGTGGTGCGCAACGCCCGGCCCGACGCCGTGACGGTCGAACTGCGCCAGGCCGGCCTGCTGCGCGACGGCAAGGTCAGCGACGAGAGCCTGCCCAGCCGCCGCATCGACGCCCGCACCCTGGGCTGGAGCGTGCCCGTCCCCGCCAACGGCGAGACCGTCCTGACCTTCACGGTGGACAACGGCTGGTGAGGCTGATGGGCCGCGCGGATAGACCCTCCCCCCAAAGGGGGAGGTGGCCCGGAGGGCCGGAGGGGGAAGTCCCTGCGGATGTGAGCGCTATCGCTGAAGACGGCGATCGCTCCCCCCTCCGTCGGCTTCGCCGACACCTCCCCCTTCGGGGGGAGGGTCTGATGCTCGCCCTCGCCCTGCTCTGCACGCCCCTCGCGGCGCACGCCGACACCATCCCCTCGGCCGCCCCGGAAGCCGTAGCCGTCACCCTCTATCGCGACGGCCAGGGGCCGGTGCAGACGCTGTCGCCCTGGGAGAAGCAGCGCGCCGCCGAGCAGGGGCTGGTGATGGTCAGCGAGACCCGCACGGTCGCGCTGCCGGCCGGCCGCCACGTGCTGCGCTTCGACGGCGTCGCCGAGGGCCTGATCCCGCAGAGCGCGGCCATCGAGGGCCTGCCGCAGGGCTCGGTCGAGCGCAATTACGACTACGCCCTGCTCAGCCCAGGAACCCTGGTCGAGCGCTCGCTGGACCAGCCGGTCAAGGTGGTGCGCACCAGCCGCGAGACCGGCCGCCAGGTGACGGTCGACGCCACCCTGATCCAGGGCCCGGACGGCCTGATGGTCCGCACCAGTGACGGGGTGGAGGCCCTGGGCTGCTCCGGCGGTCCCGAGCGCCTGGTGTTCGAGCGCGCGCCCGACGGCCTCTCCAGCAAGCCGACCCTGTCGGCCCTGGTCGACGTGCCCACCGGCGGCGACTACCGCCTGACCCTGACCTATCTGGCGATTGGCGTGAACTGGCAGGCCGACTACGTCGCCACCCTCAATCCCGACGGCAAGACCCTGGACCTGCTGGGCTGGCTGACCGTGATGAACAGCTCCGGCTCGACCTTCGCCGACGCCCCAACCCAGCTGGTGGCCGGCAAACTCTCGCGCGTGCCGGTCAATACGCCCAAGCCGCGCGTGGCGCGGGCCAGCCGCGCCTGCTGGCCGATGGACACCACCACCCATGGCGCGCCGCCGCCGCCCCCGCCCCCTCCACCGCCGCCGCCTCCCCCGCCTATGGCCGCGCCGGTCATGATGTCCGCCAACCGCGCCGTCGAGGAGTCGGTCGTGGTCACCGGCGCCCGCAAGCGGGCCCTGGCCGAGCAGTCGGATCTCGGCGACTACAAGCTCTACACCCTGCCCGAGCCGGTGACGGTGGCCGCCCGCCAGACCAAGCAGATGGCCTTCCTCGACCTGAAGGACGTCCGCTATCAGCGGCTCTACGTCGTGCCCGTCAGCCCCTGGGAAGACTACGCGGACGGCGACGAGACCGACCCGCCGCAGGTCGTGCTGCGCCTCGACAACAAGGCCGCCGAGGGGCTGGGCAAGCCCCTGCCCTCCGGCGCCCTGTCGGTGATGGAGACGGTCGGCGGCCTGCCGACCTTCGCCGGCGAGCAGGCCGTGCGCGACGTCGCCGTGGGCGAACCGGCCGACCTCGTCATCGGCGAGGGCATGGACGTCCGCGCCCGCCCGCGCCTCGTCGAGGACAAGCGGGCCGGCAAGACCATGGTCCGCCGCACCTACGAGGTTGACCTGGCCAACGACAAGTCGATCCCGGTCACCTTCGAGATCCGCCACGACCCGGACGTCGAGTTCTTCAAGGTGGTGTCAGAGCCCGCGAAACATGACATCCGCCAGGGCCAGGTCGCCTGGCGCGTGACCCTGGCCCCGGGCGAGACGCGTCTCTTCCGCTACGTCGTGCGGCACGCGGGCTAAAGCCGCCCCTGGCGTGTCCCAAGCGCCACAGCAACCACACGATGCGCGGAATCGGCGAACGCCGGTCTTGCGCATCACCCGCGCCTCGTGGGATCAGCCCGCTCCCGATCAGTCTCCGGAGCCGAACCGCCGCATGACCTTCCTCGTCGCACAGCTGAAGCCGCCGATGCCGGCGGAATGGCGCGCGTCGACCAAGGCGCGCCCGGCCCTTCGCCCCACGATTTCCAACCGCTGATCGCGGCCGCTCCGGCCGCGTCCGGAGCTTTTCGATGTCCGTCCTGCCTCTGGCCGGCCCGTCCCTGACGGCCTCACCCCTCCTGCGCCTAATCACGCCCGACTACGCCGACACGCTGTCCACCCTGTGGCCCGCGCCCCATACGCCGTTCCTGACCGCGCCCGCCGCGCGTCGCCACCTCGTCTGCCTGATGCTGGCGATCGAGCCGCGCGACGCCGCGCCGCTGGACGTCGCCCGCCTGCTCGACGAACCGCTGCGCAAGATCGTGCGGCGGGTCGTCGATCCCGCCCCCGAGGGCCTGCGCCGGGCGCTGGAGCATCTGGGCGAGATCGCCTGGCCGGCCGCCGACTATCGCGTCCTGCTGACCCTGCTGGCCGAACCCGCGGCCGCCAAGCGCCTGCGCCACGCCGGGACGATCAGCCTGGACGAAGTTCGCGCCCTGGCCGCCCTGCCCGCCAGCGTGCGCGCCGAGGGCGTCGGCGCGGTGCGGATGAGCCCGGCCCAGGCCGAACTGCTGGCCGAGGCGCACGCCGTGCTGTCGCGCCGGCTGTCGCCGCCGGTGCTGGCCGAGCGGATCGCCGCCTGGAACCGCGCGGCCAACGCCCGGGCTCTGTTCGCCCTGGTGGCCGACGACTTCCGGCTGGAGATGCCCAAGCCCCCGCATCCGGGCACCGAGCGGCTGAAGCCCCTGGCCACCGTCGCGGCCATCCGCGAGGCGGCCCGCCGCTATCGCAACTGCCTGGCCGGCTATGTCGACGACGCCCTGGACGAGCGCAGCGCCATCTACGAGTGGCTGCCCGCCCCGGGCGCGGTGATCGAGCTGACGCCCGACGCCTTCTTCGGCTGGCGGCTCGACCAGGCCCGCCTGCAGAACAACAAGGCCGTCGACGAAGCGACCCGCGACGCGGTCGTCGCCGAACTGCGCGGCATGGGCGTTCATGTGGGGCGCTCGGCGTGGCAGATTCGTCGGGCGCTGAACCGGGCCTCCACGCCGGGCTTCCGGATGGAGACGCTCGAGGCCGCTGTCGCCGACTACTTCACCGACGACTGAGGTCGTCGGTGAAGACCGGCTCCCGCCCCGCGCCCCCGGGGGCGTCGAAACCGGATGACGCGCGCCCGTCAAAAAGCCTAGCTAGGCTTGGTCGGGGGACCACTGCGGAGAGACGCATGAAGAAGCCCGTGATCGAGACCCTGCTGGAGCGCGGCCTGTTCGCATCGCGCTGGCTGATGGCCCCGTTCTATGTCGGCTTGGTGGTCGCCCTGGCCGCGCTGATCGTGGTGTTCTTCCAGGAGCTGTTCCACGAACTGCCCAACGTGCTGTCGATGAAGCCGGAAGACGCGATCCTGCTGGCCCTGTCGCTGATCGACCTGTCGCTGGCGGCCAACCTGCTGGTGATCGTCATCCTGTCGGGCTACGAGAATTTCGTCTCCAAGATCGACACCGCCAGCCACGAGGACCGCCCCGATTGGATGGGCACGGTCGATTTCTCGGGCCTGAAGATGAAGTTGATCGCCTCGATCGTGGCGATCTCGGCCATCGCCCTCCTCAAGTCATTCCTGAAGCTGACCGAACCCCAGGTCCCGCTCGACCAGCCGCGCCTGCTCTGGCTGGTGGTGGTGCACCTGTCGTTCGTGGTCTCGGGCGTGCTGCTGGCGGTGATGGACTGGCTGAACAGCAAGGTGACCAAGCACTAGCCGTGATGCGAGGCGCACGTACAGAAACGCCGCGAAAGCTGTTCAGCTGTCGCGGCGTTTTGCGTCTGAGAGACCCCTCATCCGTCGGCTTGCGCCGACACCTTCTCCCGCAAGGGGAGAAGGATCAGAAAGGCAGGATGTTGCGTTGGCGGCTGTAGGCCAGGTAGCCGACATTGGCGCCCAGGCGCAGGCCGACGCCGGCGCGGATCGGGGCCAGGACGATGGTGTCGGCCTTCTGGTAGTTCACGCCCAGGCCGCCCACGAGATAGGCGCTGCCCTCGACGCCGGGGAAGCGGCGGAAGATGGCGTCCGGGTACTGCAGGTTATAGCACAGGGTGAAGACGCGGCTGGCGTTGCCGCCCCAGTCCCAACCGATCGACGGACCCTGCCAGAAGGTCTCCTGGGTGGGGCGGTTCTTCATGTAGAGCAGGCCGCGGCCGTAACGCAGGCCCACGCCCACGGCGCCGGAGCCCTCTTCGCCGGCGATGTAGCCGGTGGGCTGGCCGCGCTCGCGGAAGATCCGCTCGATGGCCGCGCCGGCGCTCTCGGCCGTGACGCCGAGGAAGTCGGAGGTGGCCCGGATCATCTCGTCGGCCGAATAGGTGGCGGCCGCGCCGGTGTCGTAGGTCGGCGCATCGGGGCCGGGATTATGCGGCTGCGAGGTGCTGGCGCAGGCGCCCAGGCCCACGGAGGTCAGGCCCGAGGCCATGCCAGAGAGGATCAGAGAGCGACGGTCCATGTGTCTTTCTCGCAAGGCTAGAGCGTGACAGCCGAAAGTGTAGGCGGTTTCGGCGACCGCCACGCTCTCGTATTTGACTTTAGAACCTGCTGATCTGGTCCTGGCGTTAGCCAGGATCAGGCAAGCTCTAACGTGTCGGCACTGTCACAGGCTTTCATGTCCGGTTTGGGGCGCGTTGCTTAATGCGCGGTTAAGCATGTTCCCGACTGGACGTGCGATACTTAACGCGCGGTGCGCTCCACAAGGTCCGCCAGCTTCTCCGCCGCGTCGGGCGCGGCCACCGAGCGGGCGCCCTGGGCCATGCGGGCCAGGCGGTCGGGGTTCTTGAGCAGGGCGTTCAGGGCGCCGGCCAGGGCGTCGACCGTCAGCTCGTCCTCCAGGCACACCGCCGCGCCGCCGGCCTCTTCCAGGAGCTTGGCGTTGAAGCGCTGGTGGTCGTCGGCGGCGATCTTCAGCGGCACCAGGATCGACGGACGGCCGGCCACGGCCAACTCGCAGCAGGTCGACGAACCGGCCCGGCCGACGACCAGGTGGCTCTGGCGCAGGCGGCCGGCCATGTCGCGGAAGAACGGCGCGACCTCGCAATCGACCATGGCGTTGCGATAGATCTTGCGGGCGTGCTCCATGCTCTCGGCGCGAGCCTGCTGGAACACCTTCATGCGGCCGCGCATCTCTTCGGGCAGCTTGGCGACGGCCTCGGGCACCAGTTCCGACAACAGGCGCGCGCCCTGGCTGCCGCCGGTGACGAGAATGCGCAGCTGCACCTCGGGCGGCAGGTAGGGGGTCTGCGCCAGATCGCGGATCTCCGGACGCACCGGGCTGCCGACCACGTGGGCGCGGGCCTTCACGGCCGGCTTGGCCAGCTCCAGCGTCGGGAAGGCGCAGGCCACCTCGCCGACATAGGGCGCCAGGAAGCGGTTCACGCGGCCCAGCACGGCGTTCTGTTCGTGGATGACGGTCGGGCGCTTTTCCAGCAGCGCCGCCAGCAGGGCCGGCAGGGCGGGATAGCCGCCGAAGCCGACCACGACCGACGGATTCAGCCGGGCGAAGGCCTGCTTGGCCTGCATCACGCCCTGGAACACCGCGACCCCGGCCTTGACCATGCCGATCGGGTCGCTGGCCTTGGCCGTGGCGGCCGACAGGGCCAGCCGCTCCTCGGCGGGGAACTTGTCGGCGTAGAAGGCGCCGCGTTCGTCGGTGGCCAGCACCACGCGCCAGCCGCGCGCGATCAGGGCCTCGGACAACGCCTGGGCGGGGAACATGTGGCCGCCGGTGCCCCCGGCGGCGACGATCGCCAGCTTGCCGCTCATCAGGCCTGGTCCGCGAAACGGATGGAGGGACGCGTCAAGAGGTTACGCAACTGCAGTCTCCCTAACCCGGGAGCCTTCAGTCGAAGGCCCCCGCCTGGCCGAACGGCCCGCCGCCGCCATAGGACCCGGGCCGCTTGCGGGTCAACGCCAGCGCCATCCCCAGGGTCAATCCCATGGCCAGCATCGACGAGCCGCCGTAGCTGATGAACGGTAGGGTCATGCCCTTGGTCGGGATCATGTTCAAGTTCACAGCGACATTGATGAACGTCTGCTGGCCCAGGAGCACGAAAAGACCGGCCGAAGCGACCTGTTCGAAGGGGTCGGCCAGCTTCATCGACTTGTAGAGCCCGCGCACCACGACGAAGGCGAACAGGCTGATCAGGGCCAGGGAGAAGACGAGGCCGTACTCCTCGGCCGCGACCGAATAGATGAAGTCGGTGTGCAGGTCGGGCACGTGGCGCTTCATGACGCCCTCGCCCGGGCCGCGCCCGAAAAGGCCGCCGGCGTGGATGGCCTCGGCGGCGCGGGTCACCTGGTGGGTGTCGGCCTGGTCGGGGCTGAGGAACTTCTGCACGCGGGCGTGCACGTGGTCGAACAGGAAATAGGTCGAGCCCAGGCCGCCCAGCGCCACCGCGCCCAGGCCCATGATCCACGAGATCGGCACCCCGGCCATCCAGAAGGCGGCCCCGAAGGCGATGGTGATCAGCACGGTCTGGCCGACGTCGGGCTGCATCAGCAGCAGGCCCACGGCGATGAAATAGAGGCCGAAGGCGATCGACACGCCCGGCACGCCCTCGCCCTTCTGGCCCTCGGCGAACATCCACGAGACCAGGATGATCAGGGCCGGCTTCATGAATTCCGACGGCTGGAAGGTGAAGCCGCCGATCATCAGCCAGCGGGCCGCGCCCTTGGCGCTGTGACCGATGAACGGCAGGGCCGCCATGACGCCGATCGAGACGATGTAGATGAAGAACGCCGCCCGCCGGATGCCCTTGGGACTGAGCATCGACACGGCCAGCACGATCGTCGCCGCCCCGACGCCGAACACCAGCTGGCGGATGGCGAAGTGGAACTGGTCGTCGATGCCGATCCGCTGGGCCGCGGCGGGGCTCGACGCGAACGACAACAGGACGCCCACCGTGACCAGGATCGCGGTCGCGCCCAGCAGCCAGCGATCGGTCGTCCACCACCACACCCCGAGGGGCGAGCGGTCGGTCCGGGCGAAGGCGTGGGCGGTCTGCTGGCGCATGGGGGCAAGAGTCGGCCGTTACGGTTAATCGAGTCTTGCCGACGGCCGCGACGAAATCGCGACCGCCGGAAATTTTTCCATCATTCCACAGGCTTGGCCGTGAACTCGGGATACTCCCGCGCCTTGGCCAGGGGCAGGACGTGATCGTGCAGGGCTTGGCCGAAACGGACCGACTGCATCTGGATGGCGGCGTGCCCCGTGCCCGGCAGCACCACCAGGTCCTTGCTCGGCGCGTTGAGGTCGTCGAACCAGGGGCGCACGAAGTCGGGATGGTCGTACTCGCCCTGGATCAGCACCATCGGCATGGCGAAGTCCTTGCCCAGGGGCGCGGCCTTCCAGTCGTTGTTGGCGAGGTAGACGGCCAGCGCGCGCTGGCGGCGGATGATCCTGCCGCCGTCCTTGTAGGTCAGCAGGTCCTTGAGGCTCCAGTCGGGCATGGCCAGGGCCTGGGCGTAGAGCTGGCCGTCGGTCCTCTTGGGGCCTTCGGTCTTCAGGTAGATCGGTTCGAGGTCGTCGACCTCCTTCCAGCGGCTGGGCGGATCATAGGGCGGCGGCCCCAGGCCGGTCAGCTTGGCCAGCAGCTCGGGATGCTTGCCGCTCTTCGCCACCGCCAGCATGTGGTCGTAGACGTGGCGGTCGCGGCCGCTGTTGTCGACCGCCTGGCCTGTGCCGACATAGACCGAGAACAGGTCGGGCCGCAGGTGCGCCATGGTCAGCGACACGCGCGAGCCCCACGACCAGCCCAGCAGCGCGATGCGCGGCTTGTGCAGCCGGACCCGCAGTTGCTCGGTCAGGGCCAGGCCGTCGGCGACGAAGCTGTCGACGCCCTGGTTGGGGTCTATGCGGCCTCCGGCGTGCGCCAGGCTCTTGCCGTGGTCGCGGCGGTCCCAGTGCACGACCGTGAAGTCCTTCTCCCAGGTCTTGAAGTCCTCGGCGAACAGCGAGGTCGCCGCCCCGCCGCCGTGCACCACCAGCAGCACCGGGTTGTCGCGGTTCTCGCCCCGCACCACGACCCACTGCTCGCCGCTGGGCAGCTTCACGAAGCCGCTTTCCTGGACGCCCTTCTCCGTGTCGATCCGCAGCCGCTCGGCCGTCTGGTGCTGCAGGAAGGCCCGCGTCCCCGCCGCCCCGCCCACGACCGCCACGGTCAAAGCCGCCAGCCCGACCGCGCCCCGGCGCAGCCATGTCTTCACCTTGCTCACTCTCGCCCCACATGAAAACTACAGACGTAGTTACATGAGGGTGCGAGCGAGATTATTACAAGCGTAAACCTGAATCCCTCTTCCATAGGGAGACGGAGGGGCCCGCCGCGCAGCGGTGGGAGGGTGAGGGGTTTCAGCGTCCACAGGAACGCGCGCAGCCGTCAGGCCGCGTTTCATTCGGTGAGTTTGTTACCTCTCACCCTCCCATGGCTTCGCCATGGGCCCCTCCCTCTCTCAAAGAGAGAGGGATCAAAAGCCTAGGCCCGCTTGGCTTTCGGCTTCGCCAGCAGCCCGTTGACCGCCGCCCGGAAGGCTTCGCCCCGGGCTTCGAAGTCGGCGAACTGGTCGAACGAGGCGCAGGCCGGCGAGAGCAGGACGATGGCGTCCTGGCCGGTCGCGGCGGCGTCGGCATGGGCGGCGGCGACGGCGGTCTCGATGTCGCCGCACTGCTTGATCGGAGCCTTGCCGTCCAGGGTCTTGCCGAACGCGTCGGCCGCCTGGCCGATCAGGTAGGCGCAGGCCACGCGGGGGAACAGGTCCTGGAGATCCTCGATGCCGCCGGCCTTGGGCACGCCGCCGGCGATCCAGTAGAACTTCGGATAGCTCGACATCGCCTGGCGGGCGGCGTCGGCGTTGGTGGCCTTGCTGTCGTTGACGAAGGCGACCCGCCCGATCTTGCCGACCGTCTCCATGCGGTGGGCCAGGCCCGGGAAGGTCATCAGGCCCTCGACCGCCTGCTGCGGCGGGATGCCGATGGCGATGGCGGCGGCGTAGGCTGCGGCCGCGTTCTGCCAGTTGTGGCGGCCCGGCAGGCTGCGGGCGCGCAGCAGGTCGGCCATCTCGGTGACCCGCTCGCCGGTGGCGTCGTACAGCACGCCCTGCAGGGCGTAGACGCCCCGGCCCATGGCCTTGCCGGCGCTGATCGGCCAGATGGTGCGGCGGTTGGCGGCGGTGATCTCGGTGCAGATCTGCTGGCACCAGGGATCGTCGACCCCGATGATCGCCGTGTCGCCCTTGCCCTGGTTGAGGAAGATGCGGCGCTTGGCGGCGATGTAGCCTTCCATCGAGCCGTGGCGGTCGATGTGGTCGGGCGACAGGTTCAGCAGCACCGTTGCGTCGGCGTGCAGGCTGGAGGTCAGGTCCAGCTGATAGCTCGACAGCTCCAGCACGTAGACCGCGCCGCCGTGCATGTCTTCCAGGCCCAGGATCCCGGCGCCGATGTTGCCGCCGACGCGGGTGTCGCGGCCGGCCTGCTGGCACAGGTGGCCGATCAGGGCCGTGGTCGTCGACTTGCCGTTGGTGCCGGTGATGGCGATGATCTTCGGCTTCTTGTGCTCGGGCGCGGCGTTGACCGTGCGGGCGAAGAGCTCGACGTCGCCCAGGATCTCGACGCCGGCTTCCTTGGCCTTGTCGACGGTCCAGTGGGGCTTGGGATGGGTCAGCGGCACGCCCGGCGACAGCATCAGGGCGGAAAAGGCGCTCCAGTCGGCCGTGGACAGGTCGACGACCGGCAGGCCCTCGGCCCGCGCGGCTTCGCGGCTGGCTTCCTTCTCGTCCCACAGGGCGACCTTGGCGCCGCCGGCGATCAGGGCGCGCGCGGCCGTCAGGCCGGTGCGGCCCAGGCCGAACACCGCCACCGTCTTGTCTTCGAACCCACGGACCGGGATCATCGCGCGCCCTCCCCCTTACCGTAGCTTCAGCGTGGCGAGGCCGACGAACGACAGCATCATGGCGACGATCCAGAAACGGACGACGACGGTGCTCTCGGCCCAGCCCAGCTTTTCGAAATGGTGATGGATCGGCGCCATCAGGAAGATGCGCTTGCCGGTCTTCTTGAAGTAGGCGACCTGGATCATCACGCTCAGGGCCTCGGCCACGAACAGGCCGCCGACGATGCCCAGAACCAGCTCGTGCTTGGCGCAGACGGCGATCGAACCCAGCGCGCCGCCAAGGGCCAGCGAGCCGGTGTCGCCCATGAAGATCTTGGCCGGCGGGGCGTTATACCAGAGGAAGCCCATGCCGCCGCCGATGATGGCGCCGCACAGCACCGCCAGCTCACCGACGCTCGGCACGAAGTGCAGGTTCAGATAGTCGGCGAACTTGTAGTTGCCGACGAGGTAGGCGATCAGGCCGAAGGTCGAGGCGGCGAACATCACCGGCACGATGGCCAGGCCGTCCAGGCCGTCGGTCAGGTTCACGGCGTTGGAGAAGCCCGCGATCGTGATCGCGGCGAAGGCCACGTAGAACCAGGACAGGTTGATCACCAGGTTCTTGAGGATCGGGAAGACCACCGAGGTCTCGAGCCCCGGCGTCATCGGCGACTTCGGCGCGAACAGGATCAGCACCACGGCGGCGATGATCGAGACGATGAACTGGGCGACCAGCTTCTGGCCGCTGCTAAGGCCGGCGGTCGTCTGCTTGGTGACCTTGGCGTAGTCGTCCATGAAGCCCAGCACGCCGAAGGCCGCGGTGATGCCCAGCACCACCCAGACGTGGACGTTGCGCAGGTCGGCGAACAGCAGCGAGCCGACGAACAGGCCGGCCAGGATCATGAAGCCGCCCATGGTGGGCGTGCCGGACTTCTCCAGCACGTGGCGCTCGATGCCATCGGTGCGGATCGGCTGGCCCTTGCCCTGCTTGGCCTTCATCCAGCGGATGAAGCGCGAGCCCATGGCCACGGCCACGATGTAGGCCGTCAGCATCGACATGCCGGTGCGGAAGGTCAGGTACTTCAGCAGGTTCAGGACCGGAACGTGCTCGTGACCGCCCCGCGAGAGCCATTCGTAGAGGAAATACAGCATCAGACTTGTTCCCGCCGGCCGAGCGCGGACAGGGCGGCGGCGATAGCGCCGGCCCGAGATCCGTTCGACCCCTTCACCATCACCACGTCGTTCGGCTCTACGGCCGCTACGATCTTTTGCGCCAGCTCGGGCGCGGCGTCCGCATAGCCGCCGCGGCGCGTCTCTGGAAGCGCGTTCCACAGCGACATCATTAACGGCCCGGCGCAGAACACCAGATCGATGTCGGCCTGGGCGATCGGCTCGGCCAGTTGCGCGTGGAAGCGCGGGCTGTCGGGGCCCAGCTCCAGCATGTCGGTCAGGGCGACGATGCGGCGCCCCTTGACCTTGCGCGCGCCCAGCGTCGCCAGGGCGGCCTGCATCGACACCGGATTGGCGTTGTAGCTCTCGTCCACCAGGGTAAACGCGCCGCCCTCGACGGCCACCGTCTGCTCAGCCCCGCGGCCTTCGATCGGCGCGAACTCGGCCAGGGCCGCCAGCGCCGTGGCGCGATCGACGCCGAGCGCCTCCAGCAGCAGCAGCACGCACAGGCTGTTGGGGCCCCAGTGCACGCCGGTCTGGCGGATCGGGAAGGAAACGGCCTCGCCGTCCAGCTCGGCGACGACGGTCGCGCCGGCGCCCTCGACCACGAAGTCGACGAGGCGGGCGCTGGTCCCGTCGCGGCCGAAGCTGCGCACCACGGCGCCGGCCTTCTCGGCTTCGGCCTTCAGCAGGTCGAACCACTGGTTGTCGGCGTTCAGCACGGCGATGCCGCCGGGCTCCAGCCCGTCGAAGATCTCGGCTTTCGCCTTGGCGACGCCGATCTCGCCCTCGGCGAAGTTCTCCAGGTGCACGGGGCCGACCGTGGTGATCGCCACCGCATGCGGGCGGATGAACTTCGACAGCGGGGTGATTTCGTCGGCGTGGTTCATGCCGACCTCGAACACCGCCCGCTGCGTGTCGCGCGGCATGCGAGCCAGGGTCAGGGGCACGCCGATGTGGTTGTTGTACGACTTCACCGAGGCGTGGGCCTTGCCGGCGCGGCGCAAACCGGCCTCGACGGCGCGGGTGACGCTGGTCTTGCCGACCGACCCGGTGACGGCGCCGCGACGAGCCTGCGGCGCTCGCTCGCGGGCGGCGACGCCCAGCGCTTCGAGGGCCGTGAAGGTGTCGGCGACGACGACGGCGGGCGTGGCGACCGATTGCGAGACCAGCGCGCCGGCCGCGCCCTTGGCGGCGGTCTGGGCGACGAACTCGTGGCCGTCGCGCACCCCGGCCAGGGCGACGAACAGGTCGCCCGGCTCGACCGTGCGGCTGTCGATCGACACGCCGGTCGCGGCGAAGTCGCCGGCGACGGTCCCGCCGGTCGCGGCGGCGATCTCTTCAGCGGTCCAGAGCGGCGCCTCAGGCATCGACGGCCTCCAGCGCGCTCAGGGTCTCGGCCACGTCGTCGAACGGATGGACGACGCCGGCGACGGTCTGGCCCTGCTCGTGACCCTTGCCGGCCACGACCAGCACGTCGCCGTCTTCCAGCAGGGCGACGCCCGCGCGGATGGCCTCGCGGCGGTCGCCGATCTCGCGCGCGCCCGGGGCGGCGGCGAGGATGGCGGCGCGGATGCTGGCCGGGTCTTCCGAACGCGGATTGTCGTCGGTGACGATGGCGACGTCGGCCAGGCGGGCGGCGATCTCGCCCATCTGCGGACGCTTGGTGCGGTCACGGTCGCCGCCGGCGCCGAACACGGCCACCAGCTTGCCACGCACGTGCGGGCGCAGGGCGTTGAGCACTGTCTCCAGGCCGTCGGGGGTGTGGGCGTAATCGACATAGGCCTCGCCCTTGCCGCGGCCCTTGCCGACGCGCTGCAGCCGGCCAGCCGCGCCTTCCAGCTTTTCCAAGGCGGCGAGCACGGCGTCCAGATCCTCGCCGGTGGCCAGCACCAAGCCAGCCGCGACCAGCACGTTCGACGCCTGGAAGTCGCCGGCCAGCGGCAGCTTCACTTCGAACTCGCGGTCCTGGGTGGCGATCTTCAGCAACTGGCCCCACGGGGTCGGCTCGCGCGACACCAGCTTCAGCCCCTGGCCTTGCGCGCCGACCGACAGGATGGTCTCGCCCGAGGTCACGGCGGCGGCGGCGAAGGCCGGGAAGGCGTCGCTGTCGGCGTTGAGCACGGCGGTCGCGCCGCGCGGCAGCAGGGCCTCGAACAGGCGCAGCTTGGCCGCCCGGTAGCAGCCCATGGTGCCGTGATAGTCCAGGTGATCCTGGGTGAAGTTGGTGAAGCCGGCGGCGCTGATCTTCAGCCCGTCCAGGCGGCGCTGGTCGATGCCGTGCGACGAGGCCTCGACGGCCAGGTGCGTCACGCCCATGGCGGCCAGCTTGGCGGCCATCTCGGCGACGTCGGCCGCGTCGGGCGTGGTCAGGCCCGGCGGGGTCAGCTGCTGGTCCGGAGCGCCCGGGGCGCTGACGACGACGCCCAGCGTGCCCATGCTGGCGGCGGTCTTGCCCAGCAGGGCGTAGATCTGGCGGGCGAAGCCGGCGACCGAGGTCTTGCCGTTGGTGCCGGTGACCGCGATCACCGTGGCCGGCTGGTCCGCCCAGAACTCGGCAGCGGCCAGGGCGTAGGCGCGGCGGATGTCGCCGGCGTGGGCCACGGGCACGGCAAGACCGGTCACGTCGTCGGGGGCCAGGACGGCAGCCGCGCCCGAAGCGATGGCGCCCGGAATGAAGCTGCGGCCGTCGACCTTGCTGCCCGGCAGGGCGGCGAACAGGAAGCCCTCACGCACCTTGCGGCTGTCGGCGGTGACGCCGGCGATGGCCGGGTCCGCGTCGAACGAGCGGTGCAGGATCTGTGAAAGCGTCTTGGTCAAAGTCCCGCCCCTGGCGTCGTGGCTTTCGGCTGTCCGCCGGCGATGGTGAGAAGGTCGGTGCGGCGCTGCACGCCGAGGAACGGCGCGATGCGGTCGATCACGCGGCCGGCGGCCGGCGCGGCGACCCAGCCGCCGGTCGAGAAGCCGAAGGTCTTGGGCGTGCCGTGCGGCTCGTCCATCAGGATCAGCACGAAGTAGCGGTCGGCCTCCATCGGCCCCTCGGTGGGGAACACCGCGGCGAAGGACGAGACCTGGCGCTGGTGGTTGTAGCCGCGGATCGAGGGGTCGTACTTCTCGCCGGTGCCGGTCTTGCCGCCGACGCTCAGCCCCTTGATGTCGGCCGACTTGCCGCTGCCGCCGGTGACGTTGGCGCGCATGATCTGCAGCATCTGCTGCGAAGTCTCTTCCGACAGCACCCGCGCGCCTTCCGGACGCACGCCCGGCTGCAGCTTGCGGATGGTCAGCGGCGGCACGGTGCCGCCGTTCAGCAGCGGGCCGAACGCCCTGGCCAGAGCAAGCGGGCTGACGTTCATGCCGTGACCGAACGAGGTGGAGGCCACCGCGTCGATGTCCCACTTCTTGGGGGTCAGGGGACGGGCCGACTCGCGCAGTTCAACCTTGGCCGGCTTGGTCAGGCCCAGATTGCCGTAATACTGGCTCAGGCGCTGAGCGCCGATGCCTTCGGCCAGGCGCGCGGTGCCGATGTTGGACGAGTGCTGGAACACCTCGACCAGGGTCAGGATCTTCCGGGCGGCGTGGTAGTCATGGATCGTCCGGTAACCCAGCTTGTAGGGCTCGCGGGCGTCGAAGGTCGAGCTCGGCGTGGCCACGCCGGTGTCGAGGCCGATGGCGACGGTGAACGCCTTGAAGGTCGAACCCATCTCGTAGACGGCGGCGGCCGCGCGGTTCAGCTTGGCGTCGTCGCTGGCCTTGCCCGGATCGTTCGGGTCGAAGTCCGGATAGCTGGCCAGGCCCAGGATCTCGCCGGTGTGGACGTTGGTGACGATGCCGACGGCGCCCTTGGGCTGAAACTCCAGAGCGGCCTTGCGCAGCTCGTCCTCAAGGGCGGCCTGGACACGCAGGTCGATCGACAGGGCGATCGGGGCCGCGCCCTCGCCCTTGGCGGCGGCCGTGTGGATGTCGTCGTTCAGGGCGCCCTCGGCCCCGGCCAGGCCCTTGCCGCCACCGTCTACGAAGCCGACGAAGTGCGCGGCCGACACGCCAAGCGGATAGACGCGGCGAGCCTGCTCCTCGAACTCCACGCCCGGCAGGCCCAGGTTGAAGATGGCGTCCTTCTGGGCCGGATCGAGACCGCCCAGCAGGAAGGCGCGGCGCTCGCCGAACACGGCCTTGTCCAGGCGCTTGCCCGGCACCTGCGGCAGGGCCTTGCCCAGGGCGGCGCGGGTGGCCTTGGCGTCCCAGACTTCCTTGGGATCGACGTAGAGGGCGTAGTGGGTCAGGTCGACGGCCAGCAGCTTGCCTTCGCGGTCGACGAGGTCGCCGCGCGCGCCCTCCATGGCCGCCAGATAGCCGCTGTTCTTGTTGGGATTGGAGAACACCGCCGCCCAGGTGGCGCCGATGGCCAGCACCATGAAGGCGCAGGCGAACAGGGCCAGGACGAAGAAGATGCGGATGCTGGTGTCGTCTTCCGGCTTGGCCGCGGCGCGCGAGCGCTCGAAGGCGTGCTCCAGACGCCAGACGCGTTCGACGACCCAGCGCCAGGCCGGGCCGCCGCCTTGCGGGACGAGGTTGGCGAGGCTCATCGCGGAGCCTCCTCGTCCGGCTGGTCGGTCGTGCCGTCGGGCGCGTCGGCGCCGGCCAGGGCCTCGCTCGGCGCGGGAGCCGGGGCCGCAGCGGACTTGGACGGCTTGGCAGGACGACGGGCGACGTCGATCAGGGCGTCTTCGCTGGTCTCGCGATCGGCTGCGATCGGAGCCAACTGCGCGGCCTGGGCCAGGGACTCGATGCGGCGCGGCTGCTCCAGGTGGGCGACCTCGGCCTGCAGCAGGCGGACCTGGACGCGCTCTTCCTCGATCTGGCGCTCGACCGAGGCGATCTCGGCGCGCTCGCGACCGGCGAAGGCTTTCGCCATGTAGACGCCCAGCACCAGGGTCAGCAGCACGCCCACGCCGACCAGATCGACGACGCGGAAGCCGCGCACGCGGCGATTGAAGGCCTCCGAGATCCTCATGCCGAGGCCTCCCAGACGGGGGCCTCGGTGCGGATCGCCGCGCGCAGCTTCGAGGAACGGGCGCGAGGATTGGCGGCCAGTTCGGCTTCGCCCGGCGCGATGGCCTTGGTCGAGATCAGCTGGAAGCTGGGCGGCGCGCCGGCGGCGGTCGGCGGCGCGTGGCGCGAGCCGCCCGGCGTGCGACCGGCGCGTTCGGCCAGGAAATTCTTGACGATGCGGTCTTCCAGCGAATGGAAGGTCACCACGGCCAGGCGGCCGCCCGGCTTCAGCGCGCGCTCGGCGGCGGCGAGGCCCGCTTCCAGTTCGCCCAGCTCGTCGTTGACGGCGATGCGCAAGCCTTGGAACGAGCGCGTGGCCGGATGCACCTTGGCGCCCTTGCGGCCGCCCAGAGCGCGCTCGATCACGGCCGCCAGGTCCAGCGTGCGGGTGAACGGCTCTTCGGCGCGACGCCGGACGATGAAGCTGGCCACGCGGCGCGAGGCGTGCTCCTCGCCGTAGACATAGAGGATGCGGGCCAGTTCGGTCTGGTCCAGGGTGTTGACGAGATCGGCAGCCGTGGGGCCGTCATCGCCCATGCGCATGTCCAGCGGACCGTCGCGCATGAAGGAGAAGCCGCGCTCGGCTTCGTCGAGCTGCATGGATGAGACGCCAAGATCCAGGGTTACGCCGTCGACCGACGCGTCCTGAAAATAGGCGCTGATTTGCGAGAAACGGTCCTGAATCAGCCGAAAGCGACCATCCGCCGCGGAAAGGTCGGCCGTGAAACGCTGCACCGTCGGATCGCGATCGAAGGCCGTGACGGAGGCCCCCGTCGCCATGATCGCGCGGGTGTAGCCGCCGGCGCCGAAGGTGCCGTCCAGCACCATGTCGCCCGGCTTGGCGTCGAGCGCCTGAACCACTTCGCCCAGCAGGACCGAGATGTGCGGGGCCGCGCTCATGCAGCGCCTCCCAGGCGCGCGACGCGCTGCTGGGCGCGCAGGGCGGCCAGGCCGTCGCGGGCCAGCTCGCGCTGGGCGGCGCGATGGGCCTGGAAGGCGTCGCGCGACCAGATCTGGAAGCGCTCGCCCAGGCCGACGATCGTCACGTCGTCGGTCAGGCCGAAGGTGTCGCACAGGACGTCGGGCAGGGTGATGCGGCCAGCGGTGTCGAACGACAGCTTGGCCATGCCGCCCAGGACGCTGGTCTCCAGGGCCGAACGCACCGGGTCGCCGAAGGGCAGCTCGTCGATCACCGACTGGTAGCGGTCGAACAGGGCCTTGCCGCCGGCTTCCAGGCAGTCGGCCTCGATGGAGGGGAAGCAGAAGATGCCGTCGAACGGGCCCGAGACGGCGGCGCGGAACTCCTGCGGCACAACGATGCGCCGCTTGCTGTCCAGCTGCTTCTCGAACGTCGAGAGGAACACCCCGCCAACCTCAAAAGCCGTCGCCCCGCCATGGATCGATCCGGCCCGAATGGGTTAACATGGGATGAACTGGGAAACAATGACACCAGAGGCCATTTCGTCAGGAATTCAAAGGCGCTAGCGGTAATATCAGACCGCATGAAATGGTTAATTTCGGAACATACAGACAACCCGATATTTATCCACAGACCCGCGCACAGACGCGGCCCATCCGGGCCCATTTCGGGGCCCGGGGAGTCGCTTGGGATTGCGGTGGAATTTATGGACCAGACGGCCTGTAAGCCGGGTTCTGTGCCGCCCCTGTGAACAGGGACGCGACGATCATTCCTCTTGGCCGCCCATTGCTGGACGGCTCTCGCGACCAACCCGGATCCTCTCGGCCAGTGACGACCTAGCCGGCGAACCGGCGCGGGATCCCTATTCGGTCTTGCTCCAGGCGGGGCTTGCCATGCCGTCCCTGTCGCCAGGTCCGCGGTGGGCTCTTACCCCACCCTTTCACCCTTCCCGCCCCGTAGGGAGGAGGTTTGCTTTCTGTGGCGCTTTCCCTGGGATCGCTCCCGGTGGGCGTTACCCACCGCCTTGTCACCGTGGAGCCCGGACTTTCCTCGATTCCCTTACGGGATACCGCGATCGCCCGGCCATCTGGTCCGCGCGCTGTTTGCGGCGCCGGGGCTGGAAGGTCAATGACCGATGCGCCGTGCGCGCCCTCCCTTCACCTCCCGTCATTCCCGCCACAAGGGCGGGAATGACGGGAGAAATGGGACAGGCCGAGCCTAGCCCGCGCCCCGCATCCACCCCGCCACCGGGTGATCGCCCAGCGCTTCGATCACGCCCGCCCGCTCGGCCTCGCGCTTGTTCTGGCCGAGCTTGAACGTGCCTTCCAGGCGCTCGACGTGCAGGCGCGCGCCGACGATGCCGCGCAGCAGAGCGTCGAACTTCGCGGGCGTCATCTTGTCCCGCGTCCAGATCGGCTTGGGCAGGAGGCGCGCCTCTTCCTGAGCCGACAGGTCGTCGAGCAGGACAATCGTCTCGGCCTCCGACAGCGGCGTGACGAAACCCTCGGCCTCGACGGAGACGTAGTTCCAGGTCGGGACCTGATCGTCTGTCCCGTACCAGTCGGGGCTGACATAGGCGTGCGGGCCCATGGCGACGGCGACGGCCGAGAAGCCGGTGACCACCGCGCCCGCCACGGCGTTCGCCCGCGACAGATGGAAGTCGAGGAAGAGGCCGTCGTCGCCCAGGTCGCGCACCACCACCGGGGCGTGGGCCGCGAACGGCCGGCCAGCGACGCTGGCGCACAGGGTGACGAACGAGTGCTCGGCGAGGAAGGCGAGCAGCCGCGCGCGATCCTCGAGGTGGAAAGCCTTGGCCGGATGCATCAGGCGCCCGCCGCGGCCCGCAGCAGGCCCACCAGCCGCGCCCGGGTCTCGCCGTCGGCGACGCCGTCGAAGCGGCTCTGCAGCCAATGGCGCTGGAAGGCGCCGACGACCGTCTCGGTCCACTCGTCGTACTCGCCCGACGGGGCGCAGTCGAAGCCCAGGCGGGTCAGGCCAGCCTGCAACGCGAAGACGCCCGTGCCCTGCTCGCCCCGGCCCAGCGGCGCGCCCGGCGAGGACGGCGGCTCGACCCACAGGCCATGGCCGCTTTCGGCCAGGCGCTTCCAGGGGAAGAGCTCGCCCGGATCGATCTTGCGGGCCGGCGCCACATCGGAATGGCCGATGATGCGGTCGTCGTCGATGGTCCAGCGCGAGCGGATATCGGCCAGCAGGTTGATCACCGCGGCGATCTGGACGTCGGGAAAGGCGCGATAGCCGAACTCGTGGCCCGGATTGACGATCTCGATGCCGATCGAGGACGAGTTGATGTCCTTGACGCCCTTCCAGAAGGCCGCGCCGGCGTGCCAGGCGCGACGCTCCTCGGCCACCAGGCGGAACACCCGACCGTCTTCTTCCACCACGTAGTGGGCGCTGACCTTGGCCTCGGGATCGCGCAGGCGCTCGATGGCCGCCTCGCCGCTCTCCATGCCGGTATAGTGCAGCACGACGGTGTCGGGCACGGCCTTGCGGGCGTCGAAATTGGGCGACGGGGCCTCGACGATGGTCATTGGGAGCGGTCCTTGAGAAGCATCAGCAGCGGCGTCACCTGGTTCCTGCGCAGGGCGACGATCAGCACGCCCGCGAGCGCCAGCGCCGCGCCGATCCCCATGCGCAGGTCGAAATGGTCGTGGGTGATGGCGACACCGAGCCCAATGGTCATCAGCGGGGTCATCAGGGTGAGCGGAGCGATCAGGTTGGCCTCGTAGCGCTGGATCAGGCCGTAATAGCCGGTGTGGGCGATCACCGACACCACCAGGGCCGAATAGGCGACGGCGGCGACGAACGGCCAGCCGGCCTCGAACGCCTTGGCCGAAGCGCCGGGCTCCATGGCGAAGCTGGCGGCGGCCAGGATCCACACCGAGGTGAAACCCACCCAGGCCTGCAGCTGCAAGGGCTTCACCCGCTCGATCTGCTTCATCATCACCGCGCCCAGCGACCCGGCCAGGGCCGAGGCCACGATCAGCCACAGGCCGACCGACAGCGAAAAGCCGTGCGGGTTCCAGATCACGATCAGCGCGCCGGCCAGGGTCAGGGCGATGCCGATTCCGCGCCGCCAGTGGATCTTCTCGCCCAGCATCAGCACCGACAGCAGGGTGGTGAAGGGTACGCCCGCCTGCACCACCACCGCCGCGGCCGACGGCGAGGCGGTCTTGAAGCCCATGAACAGCAAGGCGAAACCGCCCGCCCCCATCAGCACGCCCACGGCCAGCATGCGCCAGGCCGGACGCGGCGCCGGCAGCAGCCATGGCAGCGTCACCGCCGCGACCAGGCCGAACCGCACCGCCGCGTAGAACAGCGGCGGCACGCCCCAGTGGGCGACCACGATCTTGGAGACGATGTTGTTGCTGGCCCAGATCAGGCAGACCAGCACCAGAAGGCCGAAGTCACGCAAGGACATGCTCTCCGCATACTTGGCGAGCAGGACCATGCGCAATGAAAACCGACTCCGGTTTCGACGCCGCGATTGACGCAGCGTCCAAACGGACGTTTGCTGGTGAACATCGTTCACTTGAAGACAGCGTCCGGACCAACCGGACCGCCATACGGGGACGGAGACACTGATGACGGCCGAATACTTCGACGTCCTGATCGTGGGCGCGGGCCTGTCGGGGATCGGCGCAGCCCATCACCTGACGCGGCGTTGCCCGGGCAAGACCTACGCCATCCTCGAGGCTCGAGACGCCATCGGCGGCACCTGGGACCTGTTCCGCTATCCGGGCATCCGCTCGGACAGCGACATGTACACCCTGGGCTATTCCTTCAAGCCATGGCGCGAGGCGAAAGCCATCGCCGACGGCCCGTCGATCCTGAACTATGTGCGCGAGACCGCGACCGAAGCCGGCGTCAACGAACACATCCGCTTCCGCCACAAGGTGCGCCGCGCCGAATGGTGCAGCGAGACCGCCAGCTGGACCGTCGAGGCCGAGCGGCTCGATACCGGCGAGACGGTGAAGATCAGCTGCGGCTTCCTCTACATGTGCGCCGGCTACTACGCCTACGACGCCGGCTACACCCCCGACTTCGAGGGAACCGAGCGCTTCCAGGGCCGCATCGTCCACCCCCAGCACTGGCCCGAGGATCTCGACTACGCCGGCAAGCAGGTGGTGGTGATCGGCAGCGGCGCGACGGCGGTGACCATCGTGCCCGAGATGGCCAAGACCGCAGCCCATGTGACGATGCTGCAGCGCTCGCCGACCTATGTGGTCTCGCGGCCCGCCGAGGACGGCCTGGCCAACTGGATGCGCAAGCGCCTGCCCGCCATGACCGCCTACGGGATCACGCGCTGGAAGAACGTGCTGATCACCATGCTGTTCTTCAATCTCTCCCGGAAGAAGCCGGCCAAGGTGAAGCAGCAGTTGATCGATCTGGTCCGCGAGCAGCTGCCCAAGGACTACGACGTCGAGACCCACTTCACGCCGCGCTACAATCCCTGGGACCAGCGGCTGTGCCTGGTGCCCGACGCCGACCTGTTCGCGGCGATCGGCGCCGGCTCGGCCTCGGTGGTCACCGACCAGATCGAGACCTTCACCGAGGAGGGTCTTCTGCTGAAGTCGGGCCAGACCCTGCCCGCCGACATCGTCGTCACCGCCACGGGTCTGCGCATGCAGCTGATGAGCGGCATGGAGGTGGTCGTCGACGGCCGGTCCGTCGATCTGGCCAAGGGCTTCAGCTACAAGGGCATGATGTTCAGCGACGTGCCGAACCTGGCCTCGGCCTTCGGCTACACCAACGCCTCTTGGACGCTGAAGGCGGACCTGACCAGCGAATATGTCTGCCGCCTGCTGACCCACATGGACCGCGCCGGCGCCGACTGGTGCATGCCCCATCTCGACCAGCCGGACATGGAGGCCGTTCCCTGGCTCGACTTCTCGTCGGGCTACGTCCAGCGGGCCATGGACAAGTTCCCCAAGCAGGGGACCAAGACGCCGTGGAAGGTGCACCAGAACTACGCCCTGGACCTGGCCGCCCTGAGGCTGGGCAAGCTGGAGGACGGGGTGATGCGGTTCGGGCGGCGCAAGGCCAAGGCGGCGGCGTAGGTCCCGAACGCCTCCCACGACAAAACCCGCCTCCCTCGCCCTTGTGGCGAGGGCCCATGCCAGCGACCGCTCAGACCTTGATCGTTCTTGAAAGGTCTGAGCAGGCGGAACGCTGGATCCTGGGCACAAGGCCCAGGAAGGCGGCCTTATGTTGCAAGGTCGCCCCTCATCCCGGAACCCAAGGCCCAGCTTGCCGTTCCTGATCAGCGTTCATCAGCCTATGATGGGCGATCAGCAGGATGCGGGGGTGCGATGCGCGCGACTTTGACGACGATGGCGGTCCTGGGCGCGGCGGCGTTCATGGCCACAGGCTGCGCGACCGCCCAGCCGAGCTATCCGGCCAAGGCGCCGACCACCGCCACGGCCAGCAAGCCGCCCCCTCCGCCCGCCAAGGACTCCGACGGCGACGGCCGGCCCGACGGCTGGCGCGAGAAGTCGATGGAGATCGGCACCCAGCCGGTGCGCGACGTCGGCCTGTCGAAGAAGAAGATCCCGCCGGTGCTGGAGGAGGCCTTGGCCGATCCCTACAGCCTCAAGGGTCTGAAGAGCTGCGCCAAGCTGACGGTCGAGATCGAGCGCCTGAACGAGGTGCTGGGCCCCGACTACAAGACCGACAACGAGTACAAGGAAAACCGCGCCGGCAAGCTGGCCGAGGCCGGCGGCAAGACGCTGATCAACTCGATCATCCCGTTCCGCAGCCTGGTGCGCGAGATTTCCGGCGCGGCGCCCGCCGACCGCCACCTCGAAGCCCTCGGCGACGCGGGCCTGGCCCGCCGCGGCTTCCTGCGCGGGGTGCACCAGAAGCAGGGCTGCAAGCAGCGGTTCTAAGATCCCTCTCCCCTTGCGGGAGAGGGTGGCCTCCGACGGAGGTCGGGTGAGGGGTCTCTCAGAAATGAAACGCCGCGACAGCTGATCAGCCGTCGCGGCGTTTTCGTTCGTGCAACCCCTCATCCGTCGGTCTTCGACCGCCACCTTCTCCCGCAAGGGGAGAAGGATTTAGGTCAGCCGATACCCCTCCGCCTCGATCACCGGCGGCAAGTCCTCGCGCCCCAGCGAGAACAGCAGGTCGCGCTCCACCGTGCGCACCATGGCGTCGAGCGGCAGGTCGTTGTCCTCCAGGCCGAACGGGTCCTCCAGCTGGTCGCCCAGGGCGTCGAGGCCGAAGAAGGTGTAGCCGGTCAGCAGCACCAGCACCGGCGTCCACCAGCCCAGGGCGTGGGCCAGGGCGAACGGCAGCATCAGACAGAACACGTGCGCCGTCCGGTGCAGCATGAGCGAGTAGGAGAAAGGCGGCGGCGTGGTCTTGATCCGCTCGCAGCCGCCCTGCACGTGCCCCAGCTCGGTCAGCTGGACCTCCAGGACCGACAGGTGGATCGGCGTCAGCAGCCCCTCGCCCTGCAGCCGGGCGCAGTCGGCGCCGACGGCGGCCAGGATCGCATCGGTCGGATTGGGAGCGGCGGCCAGGGCCGGCAGGTCGCGCCAGCGCGTGATCGCAGCCTGTTCGTCGCCGTCCCTCAGGCGCGCGGCCAGCCCGCCGGCGAAGGCGGCCAGGCCCAGGAGCAGGGGTTCGCGCGCCGGCTGGGGCAGGCCTTGCGTCTGCCGGGCGAAATTGCGGGCGGCGATGATCAGCTGCCCCCACAGCTTCCGCGCCTCCCACCAGCGGTCGTAGCAGGCGTTGTTCCGGAAGCTCATGAAGATCGACAGCGACAGGC
This sequence comes from Caulobacter sp. GW821-FHT10A10, assembly GCF_059415745.1. Taxonomy (NCBI): domain Bacteria; kingdom Pseudomonadati; phylum Pseudomonadota; class Alphaproteobacteria; order Caulobacterales; family Caulobacteraceae; genus Caulobacter; species Caulobacter sp. GW821-FHT10A10. The sequence goes on from NZ_JBWKNV010000001.1 coordinate 170,400, forward strand.
CGATCAGGGTGAACGGCACGGCGCTCAAGCGCTCCAGCGCCGCCGGCCAGCGCTGGGCCACCAGCACGGCCGCGACCGACATCAGGAGCAGCACCACCAGCCGCCCCGCGATCCTGGGCAGGATCGAGCCGCGCAGGGCGAAGGCGATTTCGAAAAGGCCGGCGCGACGTCCGACGATCATGATCCGGCTCCGTCGTACAAGAGCTGCGCAATCCTTCTTCCCGTCATTCCCGCCCTTGTGGCGGGAATGACGGGCAAAAGAGGGACCCCTACCCCTTCCGCACCACGAACCGCAGCGCCGTGTGGGTGGCCGAGAAGCCGCAGACCTTGGTGTCCGACAGGCCCACGCCGCGAGCCGCGCCCAGGACGTCGGTGTCTTTCAGCGGCGCGCTCTTGCCCTTCTGGGAGACGATCCAGATCGCGCCCTTCTCGGCCAGCACGCCCTGAATGTCTTCCAGCCGGTCCAGCTCGGCCAGGTCGTCGGCGGCCAGGAACAGCAGGTCGACCTCTTCGAAGTCTTCCGCCGTGCCGGTTTCGACCTCGACCCGGCCGGCCAGTTCCTCGAGGAACGCCTCGTCGTCGACGCCGTCGACCACCACCTTCATGCCCGGCTTCACACCCAGCTTGTCGAGGCGCGAAGGCGGATTGAGGATGGCGTGCACCCACTTGTCCGCCTGGCCCGGATCGAGGGTGAAGCGCGTGCCGTCGCTGAGCACGATGTCGTCGCCCTCGGTGCGAATCCCGCGCAGGGCGTGGCCCTGGTAGATGCCGCGCACCGCTCCGCGGAAGATCAGCTTGGGCGGCTCCCACAGGAGCTTGCCGTCGCTTTCGCCGTCGCTGAGCTGGCCCCAGGCCCGCGCCTCCTTGCCCATGATCAGGCGCCCCGGAACGTGGGCTGGCGCTTTTCGAGAATGGCGTCGACGCCTTCCATGTGGTCCTCGGTGTGGTGGGCGATGGCCTGAGCGGCGGCGCTCATCTCCATCAGGGTGTCGTAGCTCGCCGTCTGGCCGTGCTTGAGCAGACTCTTGGCCATGCGCAAGGCGTGCGGCGGCTGCTGGGCGATCCGTTCGGCGAGCGCGAGGGCCTCGCCCATCAGGTCGCCCGAGGGCACGGCGCGGCTGATCAGGCCCCACTCGGCCGCCTTGGCCGCGTCGATGACGTCGCCGGTGAACAGCAGTTCGGCCGCTCGGCTCATGCCGACGGTGCGCGGCATCAGCCAGGCGCCGCCGTCGCCGGGGATCAGGCCGAGCTTCAGGAAGGTCACCCCGAACTTGGCCGTGTCGGCGGCGATGCGGATGTCGGTCATGCAGGCCACGTCGCAGCCCAGGCCGATGGCCGCGCCGTTGACCGCCGCGATCGACGGGACCTCCAGGCCGTAGATGGCCCGCACGATGCGGTGGATGTTCTTGCGGTAGCCGTCGCGCACGGCCACGCCGTTGCCGCCGAAGGCGCCCTCGCGGGCCTTCATCGCCTTGACGTCGCCGCCGGCCGAGAAGGCCTTGCCGGCGCCCGTCAGGATCACGCAGCGGATCTGCTGGTCGTCGTTGATCGCCTCGCAGGCGGCCGCCACCTGGTCGCCGTCGCCCGGCGCGCCCAGGGCGTTCAGCGCCTCGGGGCGGTTGAGGGTGAGGATGGCGACGTGGCCGCGCTTTTCGGTGAGGACGAGGGGCTGGGACGACATGGGGTTTGGGCGCTCCTGCGATGTTTTCTGTTTTCCGTTTGAATAGAGGCTTTCGGCTCGCGAGGGAAACCGCCCCCAGCGGCTCTCGCGGAACGGGCGGCGCCATCACGCGCCCGTGAGGGTTCGTGCGTGCAGAGACACATTTCTGAAAACCCAAGCGCGAATTCGATTGGCGCAGCCTGAAAGTTCGGGTTGTAGTCTTGTCAGGGACGACAGCGGATTGGCGTAAGTGCAGTGACAAGGTCCCAAGGCCACGCGCTCATTATCGAGGACGAGATCCTCATCGCCCTCGAGGTCGAGGCGCTTCTCGCCGCCCAGGGCTATTCAAGCTTCGACATCGCCGACAGCCCGCAGGAAGCGCTCAGTTGCGCCCTGGCCCGCGCGCCCGACCTGATCACCGCCGATTTCCGCATCATCGGCGGCACGGGACTGGAGGCGGTCGAGGCCATCGAGGCCAAGCTGGGCCGCATCCCGACGGTGTTCGTCACCGGCAACGCCGACCAGCTGGCCAACGCCCGCCGCGCCATCGTCGACAAGCCGATCTCGCCCCGGCGCCTGGCCGAGGCCTGCCAGCAGGCCCTCGACAGCCGGGCCTGACGAGCCGGGTTACGCCTGCTAGCTTCCCTCTCGGATATGGGGAGGACGGCGGATGGCGATCATCGACACGCTCGAGGCGCTGGAGGCGATCTACAGCCCCGCCCCGGTTCCGGCCTCGACGGTCAAGGTCAGCGACCGGCTCACCCCGCACTATCGCGCGCTCGTCGAAGCCTCGCCGTTCCTGGCCCTGGCCACGGTGGGACCCGAGGGCCTGGATTGCAGCCCGCGCGGCGACGCCCACGGCCTGGTGACCATCGCCGACGACCGCACGCTGGTCCTGCCCGACCGCCGCGGCAACAACCGCATCGACAGCCTGCGCAACATCGTCCGCGACCCGCGCGTGGCCCTGCTGTTCCTGATCCCCGGCTCGGGCACCACCTTCCGCGTCAACGGCCGGGCCGTGATCAGCGTCGAGCCGGCGCTCCTGGAAAGCCTGACGGTCGAGGGCAAGGCGCCGCGTACGGCCCTGATCGTCACGATCGAGGAGTGCTATTTCCAATGCGCCCGGGCGGTGATGCGCTCGGGGCTGTGGAAGGCCGAGAGCCAGGTCGACCCGAAGACCATCCCGAGCGCCGGGGCCATGCTGGCGGCGGTGACCGAAGGCGAGGTCGGCGGCCCAGCCTACGACGAGGCCTGGCCCGCAAGGGCGGCGGCGACGATGTGGTGAAATCCTTCTCCCCTTGCGGGAGAAGGTGTCGGCGAAAGCCGACGGATGAGGGGTCGCCCCCACGAAAAACGCCGCGGCAGCTGATCGGCTGTCGCGGCGTCTTGCTTCTGAGAGACCCCTCACCCGACCTCCTTCGGAGGCCACCCTCTCCCGCAAGGGGAGAGGGATCAGGATCAGCCCTTCGTCGTCTTCACATAGCGATCCACCACCTCGCCCAGCACGGTCAGCGGCGTGCCGCCGGTCGAGACCACGGCGTCGTTGAAGTCGCGCAGGTCGAAGCGCGGACCCAGCGCCGCCTTGGCCTTTTCGCGCAGGCGCAGGATCTCGGTGTGCCCGATCTTGTAGGCGCAGGCCTGGCCGGGGCTGGCGCAGTAGCGGTCGACCTCGCTGACCATGGCCGGCTTGGCGCGGCCGGTGGTCGAGGTCATGAACTCCACCGCCTGGTCGCGGGTCCAGCGCTTGTGGTGCAGGCCGGTGTCGACCACCAGGCGGGCGGCGCGGAACTGCTGGGCCTGCAGGTAGCCCAGCTGGCCCAGCGGGTCGCCCTCGTAGTAGCCGGCCTCGTCGGCGATCTGCTCGGCATACAGCGCCCAGCCCTCGACGAAGGCGCCGAAGCCCATCAGCGAGCTGATCGTCGGGATCTGGCTGGCCCGCTCGGCCAGGTACGCGCCCTGCCAGGCGTGGCCGGGAATGGCCTCGTGGGTGGTCAGGGTCGGCAGGCTGAACTTGGGCCAATTGCCCATGTTTTTCAGGTTGATGTAGTAGATCGCCGGGCGCGAGCCGTCGAGCGAAGCGAAATTCATATAGCCTTGCGGCGCGCCGTCCTGGATTTCCTTCGGCACCGCCTTGACCATCACGTCGGCCTTCAGGCCCAGGCGCGAGAGCTTGGGCATCAGCAGGCGGATGGCGGCGATGCGGTCGTTGAGATAGGCCAGCAGGTCGGCGCGGCCCGCGTCGGTGTCGGGATAGAGATAGCGCGGATCCTTGGTCAGGGCGGTGACCCGCTCGCCGACCGTGCCCTGCGTCAGGCCCTGGCCTTTCAGCAGCACGTCCATGCGGGCGGCGATCTCGCGGCCCTGCTCCAGGCCCAGGGCGTGGATCTCCTCGGCGCCCATGGTCGTGGTGGTGTTGTAGCGCAGGCCCCAGCCGTAATAGGCCTCGCCCTGCGGCAGCTTCCAGACGCCGGCCTTGTCGTCGGCCTTGTCGCGCGCGGCCTTCAAGGCGGCGATCTGGCGGTCGAGGGCCGGATAGACCTCGCCCTCGATGATCTTCGTCGCATCGCCCGCGCGGTCGGCCAAGCCCTTGGCCTTGGCGCGCTCGGCCAACGAGCCGACCATGCGGCTGTCGGCGGCCTTCTGGGCGCGCATCTCGGTCAGCTGGCCAATGGCGTTGTCGAGGATGAAGCTCGGCGGGATGACGCCGGCGCCGACGTCCTCGGCGATGCGGCCGTTCTCCTGGTCGACCACCTTGGCGAAGGCGGCCAGGCGCGAGACATAGGCGTCGACGTCGGCGGCGGTCTCGATACCGTGCTGCGAGTTCAGGAACTCCGGCACGAAGGAATAGGCCCCGCCCTGCTGGCTGACGACATAGGGGTTGGCGAAGTCGCCGCCGTAGCTGAAGGCCGCGCCCTCGGCGCCGATCTTCTGAGCCGCCAGCACGGTGTCGCGGATCGTCAGGTCGTGCGGGTTGAGGGTCTTGGGGTCGATGGCGGCGATGCGCCCCGCGCGATCGGCATAGGCGGCGACCTGGGCGCGACGGCCGGCGGTCGAGCTGTCCGACAGCTTGGCCTTCAGCCCCGCGCGGGCGCCCTTGTCGAGGCCCAGGCCCGTGGCCGCCTCGGGCTGGTCGATCAGCATCTCGTCGACGAAGGCGTCGAGCAGCTTGGCCAGCTTCGGATCGGTGATCGGCCCCTTGGCGGGCGTCGCGGCGAAAGCCGGCAGGCCGGAAGCAGCGGCGCCGGCGGCGGCCGAGAGAAGAAGATGACGACGGGACAGGCGCATGGACGCGGCTCGCTGAAAGGGGCTTTCGAGCGGCCGTAGGCGCGGACCTTCCCCCGCTCAACGGCCCTCGACGGGCGGGAGAAGATCATTCCCCCGTCGCCGTGAAAAGCAGCAAGCTTGGACTTAATTCGGGCAGAAACGCAGACGGCCTCGCTCATGAAGCGAGGCCGTCGCAAAACACATCAGGATAAGACCTGCGAGACCTCAGTCGTCGCGGTGAACCCGCTCGCGACGCTCGTGACGCTCCTGGGCCTCGAGGCTCAGGGTGGCGGTCGGACGCGCGTCCAGACGGGCCAGGCCGATGGGCTCGCCGGTCTCTTCGCAGTAGCCGTAGCTGCCGTCTTCGACGCGGCGCAACGCCTGGTCGATCTTGGAGATCAACTTCCGCTGCCGGTCGCGGGTCCGAAGTTCCAGCGCCCGGTCGGTTTCCGACGACGCCCGGTCGGCGAGGTCGGCATGGTTCTCAGTTTCGGTCTGGAGATGGGAGACCGTTTCGCGAGATTCGCGAAGGATTTCCTCTTTCCAGGTCAGCAGCTTCTGTTTGAAATACTCGAGCTGCCGCTCATTCATGAACGGCTCGTCCTCGGAAGGACGATACGTATTCGGTTCCTTAAGAACAGTGGCCGTCTGCATCAACGCCTCACGCCCCGATGAACTCCGCCCTCAGCGGGCGGTGTGCTTATACCAAAACGATAGCCCCGTTCAATGAACGTCGCATGAGCGGTGCATTCAGGCGCGCGCGCCTGCCTGACACGGCGGCGACGCTGCACGGGGGCGACGAGCTTCGCCGCGCCGGCCGGGGCAATAAAATCGCGGGAATGGGGTCGAGGTTCCATCCCGCCGCTCCTCACGCGCCTTGCGCCACGGAGAGCTTGGCCTCTTCGACGGCCGCGCGGGTCTCGATCTCGTTGAGCAGGCTCTGCAGCTTCGGATCGTCGACGCTCTCGCGATGCTCACGGACGGCGCGCTTGAGCTTGTCGATGGTGCTGGAGGAGACCTCCCCGTCCAGCACGGCGATCTTCAGGCCGTCGAGAATGTCCAGGATGTCGTCGGCCCGGCGGATGGCGCGACGCTTGCGCTCCATCGGGTCCATGTTGGCCTGCAGGGCCAGCAGGGCGTCCAGAGAGCCCACGCCGGCCAGGCCGCCGGCCGCGGCCGTCCCGGCCACGCCGCTGGCGCCGCCGACGCTGGGCAGGGCGAAGTTCGACCCGCCGCCCGCCGGCCGCGCGCGTGATGCGCCAGCCGCGCCCACGCCTCCCGAGCTCGAAACCTTCATGACGACCGTCGCTCCAAAGCTGGTCTCGTACGCCTACATATAGGGAGTCGGGCTCCCCGATGAGAGCCCATATTCGAGATCGGCGCTTGCGGTATGGTTAATGCCGGGCAGAATCTGCCGGACAGGATTGTCGCAGGCGTTTTTGCCCGCCCTTTTCGTTGATTTTCCTCATCTTTTCCGTTGGCCCGGTTCTGGCATGGGCCGCGACGGAATTGCGTCTTCGATGTGGAAATCCATGCGTCGTTCATTTTTCAGCTCCGTTCTCGCCGGCCTGGCCCTCGCGGCCATGACCGTCGTCGCCGGTCCCGCCGCCGCCAAGTCGCGGATCAAGGACATCGTCTCGTTCGAGGGCGTGCGTGAGAACCACCTGATCGGCTACGGCATCGTCGTCGGCCTCAACGGCACGGGCGACAGCCTGCGCAACGCGCCGATGACCAAGCAGAGCATGGAATCGCTGCTCGAGCGCCAGGGCGTCAACGTCCGCGACGCCAACCTCAACGCCAAGAACGCGGCGGCCGTCATGGTCACCGCCAAGCTGCCCGCCTTCGCCGGCGCCGGCTCGAAGATCGACGTCTCGGTCTCGGCCATGGGCGACGCCAAGAGCCTGCAAGGCGGCACGCTGATGGTCACCGCGCTGCAAGGCGCCGACGGCCAGACCTACGCCGTCGCCCAAGGCCAGGTGCAGACCGGCGCCGTCTCGGCCGGCGGCGCCTCGGGCAGCTCGATCAGCCGGGGCGTCCCGACCGCCGGCCGCATCGCCGCCGGCGCCGACGTCGAGCGCGAGACCGGCTTCCAGATGGTGGCCATGAGCGAGCTGCGCATGACCCTGCGCAACCCCGACTTCACCACCGCCCGCCGCATCGCCGACGCCATCAACATCAAGTTCCCCAGCTGCGCCCAGGCCCAGAACCCCACCGTCGTGGCGATCCGCTCGCCGAACGGCATGGACATGATCAGCTTCATCACCGCCATAGAGAACCTGGAAGTCGAGCCCGACGGCCCGGCCAAGGTGATCATCGACGAGGTCAACGGCGTGGTGGTGATGGGCGACGACGTCCGCATCAGCCAGGTGGCGATCGCCCAGGGCAACCTGACCATCTCGGTCCAGGAGACCCCGGCCGTCAGCCAGCCGGCCCCGTTCAGCCAGGGCCAGACCAAGGTCGTTCCGCAGTCGACGATCAACATCGACGAGGAAAAGGGCAAGAAGCTGATCACGCTGGGCGGCGGCGCGTCGCTGAAGAGCCTGGTCGGCGGCCTCAACGCCCTGGGCGTCACCCCGCGCGACATGATCACCATCCTGCAGGCCGTGAAGGCCGCGGGCGCCCTGCAAGCCGACATCGAGGTGATGTGATGAGCGCCCTCTCCTCCGCCGCCAGCGCCGTCGACGCCTATTCGGCCATCTCCGGAACCGGCGCGACCTCGGCCACCGAACTGGCCAAGCGCGGCAAGATCAAGGAAACGGCCCAGAAGTTCGAGGCCTCGTTCCTGTCGTCGATGATGCAGTCGATGTTCGAGGGCGTGAAGACCCCCGAACCGTTCGGCGGCGGCCAGGGCGAGGAGATGTTCCGCTCGCTGCTGACCGACGCCATGGCCAAGGAAGTGTCCAAGGCCGGCGGCGTCGGCATCGCCGCCTCGGTCCAACGCGAAATGCTCAAGATGCAAGGCCTGCAGGAGGTCGCCCAATGATGAGTCCAGCCGACGAGCGCGTCGAACAGCTGATCATCCTGACCGAGCGCCTGACCGACCTGATCGCCAAGCAGGCCACCGCCTTCGAGGCCCGTCGCCCGCACGAGGCCGCCCGCCACGTCGAGGAGACGGCCAAGCTCGCCAACATCTACCGCCATGAGTCGGCGCGGGTGCGCGGCAACGTCGCCGTCGTCCAGGCCGCCACGCCCGAGCGCCGCATGCGCCTGGTGCGCGCCACCGAGGCCTTCGACGCCGTTCTGGCCCGCCAGTCGCGCGCCATCGCCGCGGCCAAGACCGTCACCGAGGGCCTGGTCCGCGCCGTCGCCAACGAAATCGCCGCCCAGCGCCCGCAAGCCGCCGGCTACGGCCCCAGCGCCCACGGCTCGGCCTACAACAACAGCGCCACCGCGATCACGCTGAACCAGCGGGCTTAGCCAAAGACCCTCCCCCTGAAGGGGGAGGTGTCGGCGAAGCCGACGGAGGGGGATGTGGCTTGTGAGCCAGCAACCGCCTCGACGTCAGCAGTATCTTCCCCCTCCGACCCTCCGGGCCACCTCCCCCTTCAGGGGGAGGGCCTCGAAAACTACTCCACCCCCGCCACGGCCAGCAGGGCGGCGAGACCCACCTGCATGCCCTTGAGGCTTTCGCCCTTCTCGACGTCGATCCATTCGTCCAGGGCGTGGGCGCGGCCGCCCTTGCCGCCGGAGCCGATGGTCACGGCCGGGATCCCCAGGCTCATCGGCAGGTTGGCGTCGGTCGAGGAGGCCTCATGGGTGGGGGTGAAGCCCAGGGCCGAGGCCGCCGCGGCCGTCGCCGTGACGATCGCCGCCTTCGGATCCGTGCCGCCGGCCGGACGCTCGCCGATCACCTTGGCCTCGTAGGAGACCTCGCCCGGCTTGGTCGAGCGGGCCGCGTTCTCGCCGGCCACGGCCTTGTCGAGGATGGCCACCAGCGTCCTGTCCAGCTTGGCCAGTTCGTCGGCGCTCTCCGAGCGCATGTCGAACTCCATGAAGATCGAGTTGGGGATCGAGTTCACCGAGGTGCCGCCGCCGACCACGCTGGCCGAATAGGTGGTCTTGGGATCGGCCGGCGGCTTGACCGCATAGAGGTCGACCACCGACTGGGCCATGGCCGTCATCGGGTTGACCACGCCGAACGCGCCGTAGCTGTGGCCGCCCGGGCCCTTGAAGGTGACGCGATAGCGCTTGGAGCCGACGCCGCGATCGACGATGCGCGACGGATCCGAGCCGTCCATCGAGAAGAAGGCCCCGATCCGGCCCTGATATTTGCCCTTGGTGAAGAGGTGGCGCACCCCGCGCAGGTCGCCAGGCCCCTCCTCCCCGACATTGCCGACGAACAGGATGTCGGACCTGGTCTTGATCCTGGCCACGTCCAGCGCCCGCACATAGGCCAGCAGCACGGCCAGCGAGCGGGTGTCGTCGCCGATGCCGGGGGCCGACAGCTTCGTGCCCTCGCGCTTGACCTTCACCTCGGTGCCTTCGGGGAAGACGGTGTCGAGGTGAGCGGCGATGACCACGAACGGACCCTTGCCCTTGGTCGCCGTCCCGGGCCGCACGCCCATGACGTTGCCCTCGGCGTCCATCTCGACGTCGGTCAGGCCGACGGCCTTGAGCATCTCCAGATAGGCCTTGGCGCGCTTTTCCTCCTTGAAGGGCGGCGCGGGGATTTCGGTCAGGGTGACGATGTCGGCGACGGTGCGGTCATAGTCAGCGTCGAGCTGCTGGACGGCGGCCTTGAAGCCGGCCCCGCCGACGATCTTCTGCACGGCCTTGACCGAGGTGTCGGTCTTCTCGGCGGCATCGGCCTCGGGGCCGTAGAGCGCGCCGGCGGCGAACAGCGAGGCGGCGAACAACAGCGAACGCGACATCGAACGCGACATCGAACGCGACAGGCGGCGCATGGGCGAGGCTCCGATTCTTGCAGTCCGCCGACCAGAGCGACCGCGCCCGCCGATTGGCAATCCACAATTGGCGGAACGGCGGCTCCCAAAAACACCGAGCTCCAAAAACGCCGGACCTCTGGACGAACCGATCTCGCCACCCGACATTGACCTATCGTCAAGGAGATCGGTCATGGCCAAAGCTAAAGTCGCATCCGCGCTCGCGGGCCTGGGTCTCCTGCTGCTCGCCGCCCCAGCCCTCGCCCAGGCGCCGGCCGCTCAAGGGACGGGTCCTCTGGGCGTCGGCGGCAAGTGGATGCTCGACCTGCCGCGCTCGCACTTCAACGAGGCCCTGACCGGCGCCGCGCCGCTGAGCGGCGAGCTCGACATCACCAAGGACGACGGCAAGTTCATCGCCTGGACCCTGGTCGAGGAGGACGACGAGGGCGTGGCCGCCATCCAGTTCGCCGACGCGGGCCTCGACGGCTCGCCGACGCGGGCCGTGGTCAACTTCAACTTCGTGACCCTCAGCGTCGAGCGCACGGGCCAGTCCAGCGTGGCGGTGATGACCCACGGCGAGACCGGCCGCCGCCAGACCATGCGCGTGGCCCTGTCGGCTCCCGACACCCTGCTGGTCGAGCAGGACGTCGACGGCAAACCCGGCCCGCCGGACCAGACGCTGATCTTCGTTCGGAAGAAGTAGCTGGAGAACCTCCCCCTCTGGGGGAGGCGGCCGAAGGCCGGTGGGGGGACGTTTTCAACTTCCGGGGCAGTGGCCGACCTTGCAACCACTCCCCCCACCGATCGCTTCGCGATCACCTCCCCCACAGGGGGAGGTTCCTCGGATCATCAATCCGCGTGAACGCGGTCCACGCGCGGGGCGAACATGTAGCCGGCGTGGCGGACCGTGCGGACCATCTGGGCCCCGCCCTCGGCGCGGCGCAGCTTGCTGCGCAGGCGGCTGATGGTGACGTTGATCTGCTGCGGCGGGGCCTTGCTGCGAGCCTCGGGCGGGCCCTGCTGCAGCTGGTCGCGGGTCAGGATCTGCTGGGGCTTGGAGACCAGGGTCCACAGCACCAGGAACTCGGCCGACGACAGGTTCACCGACTCACCGCGCGGATCGAACAGCTCGTGGGTGGCGACGTTCAGGCGCCAGCCGCTGAACTGATAGACCGGCGGGGCGGCGATCGGCTCGGGCGCGCGATAGGCCTGGCGGCGGCGGACCGCGGCGCGGATGCGGGCGGCCGTCTCGCGCGGGCGGAACGGCTTGGCGATGTAGTCGTCGACGCCCATCTCCAGGCCGACCACCACGTCGCTCTCGTCGTCGACGGCGCTGACCACCACCACGCCCGGAGCGGGGTTGAGGCGGCGCAGACGGGCGCAGACCGAGAGGCCGGCCTCGTCGGGCAGCAGGATGTCCATCACGACCAGTTCGATCTGGGTGCGGCCGAGGATCTGGTCCATCTCGCGGGCCGAGGCGGCCTCGAGCACTTCCAGGTCGAACCGGCCCAGCAGGGCGGTGATGGCGGCGCGGGAGTCGATATCGGGATCGACGATGAGCAGGCGGGGTCTCACGGGCGTTCTCAGAACATCGCCCGGCCGACAAGCCGGGCAGAATAGCGGGTCTGGCGACGGGACGCTTCGGCCCCGCCCTCCAGGGCGAAATAGGAAAGGTCGGAACCGGCGCGCAGGGCGACGTTCAGGGTCACCGCGCCGTCGGTGGCGTCGTCGGCCAGGATCGTGAAGGGCGTGCCGCCCGCGTACCAGGCCGTGGTGTCGGCGTACTTGCCGGCCAGGGTCTTGCGGTAGCCGACGCGGACTTCCGGCCTGAACCAGACTTCCTTGCCGAACTGGCGGCCGAAGGCGACGCCGACATCGCCCGACAGGTTGCTGAACTTGCGCGAGGCCACCGTCTGGTCGAAGCCGGAGCCGCCGCCGTGCTCCTTGCGCTCGCCTTCCCACATGTAGACGTAGTCGAGGCGGGTCTCGGGACGGATGTAGTTGGCGCCGAAGGTCGCCTCGTAGCCGACGCCGGCGAAGGCGTTGGCGGTGAAGCCGTTCCAGGAGGCCGTGTTGCGGACGACGACGTCGGCCACGCCGTCGCTGTCGACGTCGCCGCTGATGAAGCTGCGATCGCCGTTGAAGCGGATGTAGCCCGCGCCGCCGCCCAGGTTCAGGCGCCAGCCGCCGATCGAACGGCGCCAGTAGGTTCCGGCCTGGAACAGCGAACCGTCGGTCTCCTCGCCGACCGTCGCGGCGGTGTCGGTTTCCTCGATGCTGACGAAGGCCAGGGTCACCCCCAGCGCGCCGCCGGCGTCGCCCATGGCCTCGTAACCGGCGACCAGGCCGACGGCCTTGGTGTCGGAGCCCAGGTTCTCGCCGTTCTGGATCCGCACCAAGCTGTTGATCTCCTGCACCCAGACACTGTCGGGGCCGTAGCGGTCGGCGCCGTCGGGACGCACGGCCGTAGCCGCCGACACCTGCTGCTGCACGGCCTGCAGGGTGGTGAACATCCCCTGGCCGGTGCTGGGCAGCATCTGGTTGTAGAGATTGTAGAAGCCATCGGCGGTCGACTGGCTGAGGAAGGCGCCGGCGATGTCGTCGTTGTCGCCGAGCGCGGCGAACGTCGCTTCGTAGGCCGAGGCCTGGCCGCGGGTCATGCCGGCTTCGGCGGCCGTGCGGCGGCGCACGTCGATCAGCACGTCGTTGTCCTGCGTGTAGGCGCTGGCGACGTAGAGGTAGGGCGCATCGCCCAGCAGGTCCTGGTCGATCTCGCCCGCGCTCAGGGTCCCGGCCGAGATCACCTTGAAGGTGCTGGCCGTGGTCAGCAGGTTGTTGAAGACCAAGCCCAGGTTCGCGCCGCTGGCGATGGTGGCGGTGTCGACCACCAGCTGGGTCGCCGTGCCCGCCGCCGGATCGACGGTGAACACCAGCTTGGCGTCCGCGCCCAGGGTCAGGCTGGTGGCGTTGATCGTGTTGGTGTTGGTCAGCAGCAGGCCGCCGTCGCCGATGTTGATCGACAGCTGGCCGTCGCTGTCGCTCAGCTTGGTGACCGCGTAGGCGCCGCCGTCGATGTTGAAGACGTCAGCCCCGTCGCCGAACGAGATCTCGCCGTACAGCGTGCCGTTCAGCAGGTTGATGGTGTCGGCGCCCGAGCCCAGCAGGATCTGGCCGATGATCGTCGGCTCGTCGGCGTCGTCCACGCCGTCGCCGTCGGTATCGGTGTCGGCTACGTCGTCGTCGCCATCGTCGCCGTCGTTGACGCCGGTCTGGGTGATGGTGACGCCGGTGGTGTTGGCCTGCAGGTTGATGGCCACGGCCTTGCCGGTGACCACCTCGTCGTCGGCGTCGTCGTTGTCGTCGTCGAGGTCGTAGTCGTCGTCGGTGGCGGTGAGGTAGGCCGCGATCGTGCCGGTGTTGTTGATCGTGGTCAGCGTGCCCGAGCGATCGACGATGGCGTTGGCGGTTCCGGTCTCGCCGTAGAGGGTGGCCAGGATCGTGCCGCTGTTGTTGACCGTGGTCATGGTCGCGCCGGCGTCGATCAGCAGGGCGTAGGCGGCGGAGTCGCCCTCGGCCGTGACCGAGCTGGAGAGGCCGCCGCTGTTGTCGAGGATCCTGGCGATGGCGCCCGAGGTCAGGTGCAGGCCCATGGCGTCGGCCTCGTAGGCGCTGGCCGTGATCGAGCCTTCCAGGTTGATCCCGTTGGTGACCAAGGTCTCGTAGCCGGCCGAGCCGCCGATCTGCACGCCGGTGGCGGCCACGCCCGGGTGGATGCCGTAGGCGGCGACCGAGCCGCGGATGACGAGGCCGTAGTCGTAGATGCCGTCGCCGGCCGAGCCGAGGGTGACGGTCTGGGTGTCGGAGCCGATCTGGATCGCCGGCGCGCCGCCATAGACCGCGACCGAGGCCGTGCCTTCCTCGTCGTCCTCGACGCCGTCGCCGTCCTCATCGTCGGTGGTGTCGTCGTTGGTGTCGGTGGGCGGGGCGTCGAGCACCAAGCCCTTGGTGACGTTGCTGGTCACCTGGATGGCCGAGCCGCCCTGCAGCAGGTCGTCGGCGTCGAGCAGGGCCTCGTCGTCGGGATCGGTGTAGCGGCTGGTGTAGCGATAGCCGGTGGCGGTGATCGAGCCCTGCACGATCACCGAGCCGTCGACCTCGCCGTTGACCGCCAGGCCGACGCTGTTGGCGCCCAGCACGCTGATCGAGCCGTCGCTGACGATGTCGCCGGTGACGCTGGCGGTGTTGCGAATGCCGTAGCCGTCATCGCCGGTGACCGAGATCGAGCCGGAGTTGAGAATGTCGCCGATCACCGACGATTCCAGGATGATGCCGATCGAGTCGTTGCCCTCGATGGTGATCGTGCCGGAGTTCTCGATCGTGCCGATGAAGTCGCCCGAACCGGTCAGGTGGACGCCGTAGCGATTGGTCCCCAGCGCGAACTGGCCGTCGTAGTCGCCGTCGCTGTCGGTGTCCTCGTAGTCGTAGTCCTCGGTCAGCGAGATCGTGCCGCCGTTGGTCACCGTCGAGGTGAGGCCGCCGTTGATCAGGACGCCGGTCGAGTTGGAGATGTCGGTGCTTTGCAGCGTGCCGTTGTTGGTCAGCGTGTTGCTGCTGTCGACGGTGGCGATCGCGCCTTCCGAGGCGTAGGTGATCACGCCGTCGCTGGTGATCTTGACGTCGTCGGCCGCGCCGTCGTTGGCGGTCGAGGTCGCGACCGCCTTGGTGCGGCTGCTGCTGGTGATCTCGGTCTCGGCGACGGCGCCGCCGGCGTGCAGCAGCATCGGTAGAGCTGCGGCCGACAAGATCAGAAGCTTACGCGACATGGAGGACCCGCCTGATGGAACCTCCGAGCCTTAGGGGCCGTGCATGGCCCAGGCGTGTCTATGAAATTTCCGTCATGCTACGGCGACGCTCACGCCGATACACTTCCGTTTCAAACGGCCCGGAAGGTTGTCGCCAGGGCGCCGGCTCGCCTCCGAAGTGTTGCCGTTCCCGGCCCAAAGCCGCCGTTATTCCGACGTCCGCGCAAGAAAAGGCCGCTCGGGCGCACCAGGCGATTCCAGAGCCGTTGCAGACCGTCCACGCCCTGAAACGGCAAAGAAAAAGCGCGCGGGGCCGAAGCCGCCGCGCGCTTTCACTTAGTAGAGCCTTGGGTCCTGACCGGACCGACTGGCTTAGAGCACGCCGTCGACGGCGCGCTTGACGCCCCAAGGGTTGGCTTCCTTCAGGGCCGGCGGCAGCAGCACGTCGGGCAGGTCCTGGTAGCAGACCGGGCGCAGGAAGCGCTCGACGGCGCGGGTGCCGACCGAGGTCGAGCGGCCGTCCGAGGTGGCCGGGAACGGGCCGCCGTGGACCATGGCGGGGGCCACTTCCACGCCGGTCGGCCAGCCGTTGGCCAGGATGCGGCCGGCCTTGCGCTCGAGGATCGGCAGCAGGCCGCGAGCGGCCTCGGCGTCTTCGGCGTCGAGGTGCAGGGTGGCGGTCAGCTGGCCTTCCAGGCCTTCGAGCAGCTTGGCCAGCGTGGCGAG
This sequence comes from Caulobacter sp. GW821-FHT10A10, assembly GCF_059415745.1. Lineage (NCBI taxonomy): Bacteria > Pseudomonadati > Pseudomonadota > Alphaproteobacteria > Caulobacterales > Caulobacteraceae > Caulobacter > Caulobacter sp. GW821-FHT10A10. The sequence continues at coordinate 185,735 of NZ_JBWKNV010000001.1, forward strand.
GTCCGGGGCGCGGACGACGACCGACGACGAGCCGAACACTTCATGGCTGAGGGCCGGGTCGGCGGCGAAGGTCGCCGCATCGACCACGAACAGGGCGCCCTGGCCCTGGTTGCAGCCTTCGCCGACCAGGCCGCGCGCCGCGACGGTGACGCCCGGACGCGAACCCAGCTTCTCCACGCCCTGCTCATAGGCGCCGAAGATGCCGGGGGTCAGCATGACCTGCGGGTGGGCGGCGGCCAGGGCGGCCGAGGCCGAGGCGATGAAGGTGTCGAGGTCGGGACCTTCCAGGGCCAGGATCAGGCCGGGGTTGGTGCAGAACTGACCCGAACCCATGGTCAGCGAGCCGACGAAAGCCGCGCCCAGGGCCTCGGCGCGGGCGGCCAGGGCGTGCGGGAACAGCACCACCGGGTTGACGCTGCTCATCTCGGCATAGACCGGGATCGGCTCGGGACGGGCGTTGGCGATCTTCATCAAAGCGACGCCGCCGGCGCGCGAACCGGTGAAGCCGACGGCCTTGATCCGCGAGTCGCTGACCAGGGCGCCGCCCAGTTCGTGGGTCTGGCCGGTCAGCAGCGCGAACACGCCGGCCGGCAGGCCCGCCTTCTCGACGGCCTTGCTGATGGCGGCGCCGACCAGGGCGGCGGTGCCGGGGTGAGCCGGGTGGCCCTTGAACACGACCGGGCAGCCGGCGGCCAGGGCCGCGGCGGTGTCGCCGCCGGCGGTCGAGAAGGCCAGCGGGAAGTTGCTGGCGCCGAACACGGCGACGGGGCCCAGGCCGATGAAGCGCTGGCGCAGGTCGGCGCGCGGCAGCGGCTTGCGCTCGGGCAGGGCCGGGTCGACGCGGGCGCCGAGGAAGTCGCCCTGGCGCACGGTCTTGGCGAACAGGCGCAGCTGGCCGGTGGTGCGGCCGCGCTCGCCTTCCAGGCGGGCGCGCGGCAGGCCGGTCTCGGCCATGGCGCGCTCGATCAGTGCGTCGCCGATCGCCTCGATCTCGGCGGCGACGCCTTCGAGGAAGGCCGCGCGGGTCTCGAGGTCGGTCTCGCGATAGACGTCGAACGCCGCGTCGGCGGCGGCCAGGGCCGCCTCGATCTGGGCCGCGGTCGGCTCGGGGAAGACGTCACCGAAGTGCTCGCCCGTGGCGGGGTTCAGGCTGCGGAGTTCGGTCATGACGGCGCTCGCGGTTTTGGCGGACGGGAATGGGCCCGCATATAGGCCCTTCCCCCGCATTTTGTCAGGTCAATGTTAGCGCAACCATCGCTTATTCGATGGCCCGCCGAGACTATTCGATGAAGGCCGGCGCGATGACCCGCTCGCCCAGCAGGAAGGCGTCGGCCACATGGCGCAGCGGGCTGACGTCGACGTCCGAGTCGCCGGCTTCGATCAGTTCGGCGAAGGCGGCGTAGAGGCCCGGATATTCCTCGTCCGGCCCTTCGTGCTTCAGCTGCCCGTCGATCCACAGGCGCGAACCGCCGTGGGAGAGCTTCAGCTCGCCGCCGTCGGTCTGGACGATGATGTCCCAGCTCTGCGGGCCGGTCTGCAGGAAGTCGAACTCGGCGCGAACCGGGGCGCCGGTCACGGTGACGAAGGAGAGTTGGGCCTCGACCGGCGACTGGCAGTTTTCCGGCACGTGCAGGGTGGCCTTCTCCAGGAAGAAGGCCGGCAGGATGACGGTGGCGATCGACAGGGCGTTGATGCCGGGATCGAAGACGCCCAGGCCGCCGGCCTGCCAGATCCAGGTCTGGCCCGGGTGCCAGACGCGCACGTCTTCCTTCCAGTTGATCTGCACCGACTGGAGGGTCTTGCCCGCCAGCCAGGCCTGGGCCGGGGCGACGGCGGTGGCGTAGCGCGAGTGCCAGGTGGTCTGCAGGGTGACGCCCTTTTCGGCGGCGGCGGCCTTGAGGTCCTCGACCTCGCTCAGCGTCGCGCCCGGGGGCTTTTCCAGCATCACGTGCTTGCCGGCGTCGATGGCCAGGCGGGCGATCGTGTGGCGCACCTGCGGCGGGGTGCAGAGGGCGACGGCGTCGAAGGCGACGTCCGAGGCCAGCAGCTCGGCCAGGTCGGTGAAGTGCGGCACGCCGTCGACGCCGGCGCTGCGGCTGGCCACGGCGGCCAGCTCGAAGCGCGGGTCCTTCTCGATCGCGGGCAGGTGCTGGTCGCGGGCGATCTTGCCCAGGCCGACGATGGCGATGCGGATGGTCATCTGGACGAAACACCTGGCGATGGAGAGAACCGCGTCGGCGGCCCGTTCATTAGTCAGACAAATAGCGTGACGGGCGTGGGTGTCAAACGGGGAGCTTACGGAATGGTCCTTCTCCCCTTGCGGGAGAAGGTGGCGGCTGTTCGCGAGGAACCTCCCCCTGTGGGGGAGGCGATCGCGCAGCGATCGGAGGGGGGAGTTTTTGCGAACCTTCCGACGCCTCGAAAGCTGAAAACGTCCCCCCACCGGCCTTCGGCCGCCTCCCCCAGGGGGGGAGGTTCCTGGGCGCGCGGCTTCGTGCTCACGCGGTGAACCGCTGAGGTGATGGAGAGGGCGCGGGGCGTCCGGGCCTCGCCCGGAGCTGTGAGTTTGAATACCGTTTCGACGAAGCTGGACGCCCCGCGCGATCGTTGTGCCTCAGGCCGGGGCGCGCAGGCCTCTTCCGCCTTTCACCCCCTTCGGCGTATGCCTTCCCCGGAACCGGGCTGTGAGCTTCGCTAGCCATCGCGTGCAGACAGAAGGCGCCGGAGCGGACCCTCGGACGGGCGGGAGCCTATTTAGGCAAGCTCCCGATGGATGGGTTTACGTCCCCCATCCTCATTTAAGCCTGGCCCGGCCCTGCTCACGCAGCTCCGGCGGCCCCGCTCGATCGCATCGCCGTCGCACGCTTCGGGCCGGATCCTTGCGCCCTCTCCCTGCGACGGGACAGCTCTGATTATGCAGCGGGGTTGAACGCGTCTGATCCAGAGCGCTGAGAAAGTTGTAAGGGACTGGATTGGTTGGGGTCTTTGGCGAGGCCGCCGGGGATTGACGGCGCTCGATCCCCGTCAGCGATCCTTCTCCCCTTGCGGGAGAAGGTGGCGGCCGAAGGCCGACGGATGAGGGGTCTCTCAAACTCGGGACGCCTCACCCGGCCTGACCGCCGTACGCAGCTTCGAGGTTTGAGAGACCCCTCACCCGACCTCCCTTCGGGAGGCCACCCTCTCCCGCAAGGGGAGAGGGATCAGGTTTCGCGGGGATTTTACGGGAGGGGCGGCTCCCCCAATTGCTCAGACATTTGCCGCGCGCTAAGGTCGCTGAACAGCGTCATCAGTGGCAGAACACCCGTCGGCGCTATATAATGTGACCGCTATCATCGGCTCGCCGGCGCCATTCAGGCACTTGCGAGCCGCTCGCAAGGCCTTGAAGGCGCGCGACCTTCCGCCGCCTTGGTCGCCACCATGGCGGTCGTTGACGACCCCCGCCCGGCGGTATAGTCAGACAAATAGTATAAACCTCGCCCGGCGAGGCGATCCCGATTGGATCGACCGAGGAAAAACAGGACCGTCATGACCACCAAGTCCGCGCCCAGCACCCTTCGTTCGCGGGCCTGGTTCGACAATCCCGACAACGTGGACATGACCGCGCTCTATCTGGAGCGCTACCTGAACTACGGCCTGACCCTGGAAGAACTGCAATCGGGCAAGCCGATCATCGGCATCGCCCAGACCGGTTCTGACCTGTCGCCGTGCAACCGCCACCACCTGGTGCTGGCCGAGCGCGTGCGTGAAGGCATCCGCACGGCCGGCGGCATCGCCATCGAGTTCCCGGTCCACCCGATTCAGGAAACCGGCAAGCGCCCGACCGCGGGCCTGGACCGCAACCTGGCCTATCTGGGCCTGGTCGAGACCCTGTACGGCTATCCGATCGACGGCGTCGTGCTGACCATCGGCTGCGACAAGACCACCCCGGCCTGCCTGATGGCCGCCGCCACCGTGAACATCCCGGCCATCGCCCTGTCGGTCGGCCCGATGCTGAACGGCTGGCACAAGGGCGAGCGCACCGGTTCGGGCACCATCGTCTGGAAGGCCCGCGAGATGCTGGCCGCCGGCGAGATCGACAACGCCGGCTTCATCAAGCTGGTCGCCAGCTCGGCCCCGTCGACCGGCTTCTGCAACACCATGGGCACGGCCACGACGATGAACTCGCTGACCGAGGCGCTGGGCATGTCGCTCACCGGCTCGGCCGCCATCCCGGCCCCCTATCGCGACCGCCAGGAAAACGCCTACCTGACCGGCCTGCGCATCGTCGACATGGTCAAGGAAGACCTCAAGCCGTCGGACATCCTGACCCGCGAGGCGTTCCTCAACGCCATCGTCGTCAACTCGGCGATCGGCGGCTCGACCAACGCCCCGATCCACCTCAACGCCCTGGCCCGTCACGTCGGCGTCGAGCTGACGGTCGACGACTGGCAGGAGAAGGGCGAGGACGTGCCGCTGCTGGTCAACCTGCAGCCGGCCGGCAAGTACCTGGGCGAAGACTACTACCACGCCGGGGGGGTTCCGGCCGTCACCGCCCAGCTGATCAAGCAGGGCCTGATCCACGAAGACGCCCTGACCGTCTCGGGCCAGACCATGGGCGACGCCTGCCGCGACGCGACCATCGAGGACGCCGACGTCATCCGCACCTTCGACAACCCGCTGGTCGAGCGCGCCGGCTTCGTCGTGATGCGCGGCAACCTGTTCAACTCGGCGGTCATGAAGACCAGCGTGATCTCGGGCGAATTCCGCGACCGCTACCTGTCGAACGACGAGGATCCGGACGCCTTCGAAGGCGACGCCGTGGTGTTCGACGGTCCGGAAGACTACCACCACCGCATCGACGATCCGTCGGTCGGCATCACCGAGAACTCGATCCTGTTCATGCGCGGCGCCGGCCCCATCGGCTATCCGGGCTCGGCCGAGGTCGTGAACATGCGCGCCCCCGACTACCTGATCAAACGCGGCGTCAAGCAGCTGCCCTGCATCGGCGACGGCCGCCAGTCGGGCACCTCGGGTTCGCCCTCGATCCTCAACGCCTCGCCCGAAGCCGCCGCCGGCGGCGGCCTGGCCCTGCTGAAGACCGGCGACCGCGTGCGCTTCGACCTGCGCAAGTCGCGCGTCGACGTGCTGATCACGCCGGAGGAAGTCGCCCAGCGCCGCAAGGACCTGGAAGCGGCCGGCGGCTACAAGTACCCGGAAAGCCAGACCCCGTGGCAGGAGATCCAGCGCGCCATCGTCGGCCAGATGGACACCGGCGCGGTGCTGGAGCCGGCCGTGAAGTACCAGCGCATCGCCCAGACCAAGGGCCTGCCGCGCGACAGCCACTAAGGGCGTCACGCATCGCTGAATGAACGAGCCGCCCAGGCCTTGGCCCGGGCGGCTTTTTCATGCCTGCTTCTCGGAAGAACGACGCCGATTGCAGTGAAATAACGCGGCGCCGTTGCTTTCCCATTTTGAGAATATGTAATCTCGAAAGTTGGATACGTATTGGTACGTATCTGGAGTACGCCGGATTTAAACGACTCGATTACTGCCGATTAACGCCGATGATCGATCTTCCGACCGGAATATCGGAGGCGGGCCGTGCGTTTGATCGAGTTTGACAGCATCCAGTCGCAGCGTCGGGTCGGCGGCCAGCTGGTGGTCGCCTGCGTGACGGCCATGGCGGCGGTCGTGCCGGCCGCGGGCTTCGTCGCCGGCACGCCGGTCGCCCTGCCCTTCGCCTGCGCCGCCGCGTTGGCGGTGATGGCCCTGGCCGCCTTTTGCCTGTGGCGCGACACGCTGCTGCAGCGGACCTGCGCGGCCCTGGCTCTCGTGGGGCAGGTGACGCTGTTCGTGCTGGCCTTCCAGGGAAGCGCCCAGCAGGACGTCGCCCGCATGGCCTTCCTGGCGGCGCTGGCCCTGCTGGTGGCCTATGGCGACTGGCGGATCGTGGCCCTGGCGGCGACCGCCTTCGTCGGCCTCGACGTCCTGGCGCCGCTGCTGGCCCCGCATCGCCTGGCCGCCGACGAGAGCCTGCTGGCGATCGTGCTGCGGGTCGGCATGACCGCCGCCACCGCCTGGTCGCTGATCTGGCTGACGGCCGGGGTCTCGCGCCTGTTCGTCACCGTCACGGCCCGCACCGAGGCGGTGGAGACCGCCGCCCGCGCCGCCGACGCGGCCAACGCCGCCGCCCAGGCCGAACGCGCCGAGCGCGACCGCGCCAACGCCGAACGCGCCAGGCTCAAGCAGGTGATGGAGGCCGAGCAGACGGAAGTGGTCGAGGCCCTGGCCCGCGCCCTGCGCCAGGTGGCCGGGGGCGACCTGACCTGGCGGCTGGAAACCCGCTTCGCCGCCCAGTACGAGCCGCTGCGCCAGGACTTCAACGACGCGCTGGCCAAGCTGCGCGCCGCCCTGGGCGAGATCTCCGGCAACGCCGCCAGCATGAGCGACGGGGTGGCCGAGATGAGCCGCGCCTCCGACGAACTGGCCAACCGCACCGAGGACCAGGCCGCCAGCCTGGTGCAGACCACCACGGCGCTGGGCCAGATCACCACCACGGTCAACGAGACCGCGCAGAACGCCCGCCAGGCCAACGCCGCCGCCGCCCGGGCCCGCGAGGAGGCCGAGCTGTCCGACCCGGTGGTCACCGAGGCCGTCGACGCCATGACCCAGATCGAAACCTCGTCGGGCCAGATCGGCCAGATCATCTCGGTCATCGACGAGATCGCCTTCCAGACCAATCTCCTGGCCCTGAACGCCGGGGTGGAAGCCGCGCGGGCGGGCGAGGCCGGCAAGGGCTTCGCCGTGGTGGCGCAGGAGGTGCGGGCCCTGGCCCAGCGCTCGGCCGACGCGGCGCGCGAGATCAAGGCCCTGATCGACGTCTCCAGCCGCCAGGTCAGCGCCGGCGTCGAGCGCGTGGGCAAGACCCGCGAGGCCCTGCGCCGGATCGTCGCCCGGGTGGCCGAGATCGACCTGCAGATCGACGCTATCGCCCGCTCGGCCAACGACCAGGCCATGAACCTGGGCGAGGTCAACACCACCATGGGGGCGATGGACCGGGTGGTGCAGCAGAACGCGGCCATGGTGCAGCAGACCACCGCCGCCGCCCACGCCCTGAAGGCCGAAGCCGCCGAACTGGCCCAGCGCATCGGCCTCTTCCGCACCCGCGACGACGACGCCGACCTTCGGGCCGCTTGAGGGGAGCGGGGCGATGGCGGGGGAGCAGACTTCGGACGAGGTGGTGCGGTTCACCGGCGCGGACCTGATCAAGCTGTTCGCCGCCACCTACCTGCCGCTGTGCGAGCGGCTGGAGACCTGCGGCGTGATCGACCGGGCGCGGCTCGCCGACGTCATGTCGCTCTATGTACGGCCGGGCAAGGACAGCCCCAGCGCGGCGACGGTCGAGGCGTTGCAGATCGTGCTGCGCCGGGCGCGGGTTGCGCAGGATGCGCGCCCGAAACCCGCCCTGCGGCTGATCCCGGGCGGGCGGGGCTAACGCCCCTCCCCGTCCAGCACCTTGCATAGCGCGGCGGCCAGCATGGCCCAGGGCTCGTCGCGGTCGGGGCCGATGCGGGCGGCGATGTCGCGCGACAGGGCCTTTGGGTCCAGCGCCCCGGCCTCCTCCAGCGTGCGGCACAGCGGCAGGTAGGTGGCGGCGAACAGGCGGACGATGTCCTCGCCGGAGAAGGACGGCGCGTCTTCGGCGGGCGCGCTCATCGCGGCGATTCTGCTGAACTCGGTGACATGGCCTCCGGATGACTGAAGAACGCTGGTTGCGCCTTGATCGCGATCAAAGTAGCGGCCGCCGCGCCGTGGGACGTCGTCTTCTCCAGAGGGGGATGCGATGTCCAATCAGACGGCGCCGGCGCGCCGCGATCTCGAGGCGGGGGCCGACTATCTGCTGCGCAGCGCGGGCCTCTTATGGTCGGTGTTCGACGGCGACGTGCTGCGGGGCCTCGTGTTCCTGGCCGTGCTGCGGCTGACGGGCGAAGAGGGCGGCCCCGTGCGGCTGACGGCTGTCGCCCGCTCGCTGCGGATGCCGATCGAGACCACCCGCCGCCACCTGCTGAAGCTGGAGGCCGGCGGCTTCGTGGTCCGCGCGCCCAACGGCGCCGTCGAGGCCCGCCTGCCCGACCGCCCCGACCTGCGCGAGGCCCTGGCCGCCAACAGCGCCAACCTGGCCCTGCTCAGAGCGGCAGCTGAACCGTGCTCTTGACCTCTTCCAGCACCGCATAGGTGCGGGTCTCGCGCACGCCCGGCATCTTGACCAGGATGTCGCCCAGGAAGCTGCGATAGGCGTCCATGTCGCGCACCCGGGCCTTGATCAGATAGTCGAAGCCGCCGGCCACCATGTGGCACTCCAGCACCTCGGGCGCGCGGCGCACAGCGGCGGCGAAGTCCTCGAACACCTCGCCGGTCGTGCGGTCCAGCACCACCTCGACGAAGATCAGCAGGGCGCGATCGACCTTGGCCGGGTCGAGCAGGGCCGCGTAGCCGGTGATGAAGCCGCGCTCGCGCAGGCGGCGCACCCGGTCGAAGGTGGCGGCCGGCGACAGGTTGCAGCGCTTGGCCAGCTCGGCGTTGGTGATCCGGCCGTCGGCCTGAAGCACGCGCAACAGTCGGCGATCGGTGTCATCTAGAGCGGACATGGAATTTCGTCACTTTCAGCGAAGATAATTTTGAAAATACCGATAACAAACAAAGCACCTTCGGAGCGAAGAGGCCTACACCCTCAATCGTCCTAGCGAAGCTTCCCCCCGCCGCTTCCCCCAGTCGGCGCGCTTCGCATTGGACCTCCCGCTCGGCGGGAAACCATCGCCGCGCATCCCCCAGCGCCGGCGACGAGCGGAAGGGACGCGCGAGTCCCCCCGAGACGCGTCCCTTCCAGTGCTCCCCTTCCCTCTTCCTCTCTTTCCCTCCACTTTGGGCCCCTCCTGACCCGCGTTCGCCGACCCGCGTCCATGCCGGTCGCGACGCCCTGTCGCGGAGGTTTTCGGCCCTTTGGAGCGGAAGACGTTTTTCGTCGTTTACGCCGAACAGGATACGGAAGCCAGAGCCAACAAACGAAGCACCTTCGATCAGACCCAGGTTACAGCGACGATAAATCATCTCTGAGGAAGCGTCATGACTGGTTGGGACTCCCTGGACGACGGCAAGTACCGTGACGAGAAGGCGGTGATCGCCGACCTGCTGGCCGCCCAGGCCCTGTCGAGCGAAGACCGCGCCGCCGTGCGCGCCGAGGCCGAGGCCCTGGTGCGCGGCGCCCGCCGCAGCGTCCGCAAGCAGGGGGTGGTCGAAAGCTTCCTGCAGGAGTTCAGCCTGGGCACCCGCGAGGGCCTGGCCCTGATGTGCCTGGCCGAGGCCCTGCTGCGCACCCCCGACGACGACACCCGCGACCGCCTGATCGCCGAGAAGATCGGCTCGGCGGATTGGGCCAGCCACCTGGGCGGCAGCGACAGCCTGTTCGTCAACGCCTCGACCTGGGGCCTGATGTTGACCGGCAAGATCGTCGAGCCCGACGACGAGGCCAAGAAGGACCTGCCGGGCTTCATCAAGAAGCTGGCCGGCCGCGTCGGCGAGCCGGTGATCCGCGCCGCCGTCGGCCAGGCCATCCGCATCATGGGCGAGCAGTTCGTGCTGGGCCGCACCATCGAGGCCGCCATCAAGCGCGCCGCCGGTGAAGACACGATGTGCTCGTTCGACATGCTGGGCGAAGGCGCCCGCACCGCCGCCGACGCCGAGCGCTACGAAAAGGCCTATGCCGCGGCCATCGAGACGGTCGGCAAGCTGTCGAACAAGGCCGGTCCGGAAAAGGGCCACGGCGTCTCGGTGAAGCTGTCGGCCCTGTGCCCGCGCTACGAGGCCACGCACGAAGAGCGCGTGTGGGAAGAGCTCTATCCCCGCACCCTGCGCCTGGCCCTGATCGCGGCGAAGTACGACATCAATTTCACGATCGACGCCGAAGAGGCCGACCGCCTGGCCCTGTCGCTGAAGCTGCTGGACAAGCTGTGCCGCGAGCCGGCCCTGGGCGAGTGGAAGGGTCTGGGCCTTGCCGTTCAGGCCTACCAGAAGCGCTGCGGCGAGGTGATCGCCCGCCTGTCGGCCCTGTCGCAGGAGACCGGCCGCCGCCTGATGGTGCGCCTCGTGAAGGGCGCCTACTGGGACAGCGAGATCAAGCGCGCCCAGGTCGCCGGCCGCCCGGACTATCCGGTGTTCACGACCAAGCCCGCCACCGACCTGTCGTACCTGGTCAACGCCAAGGCCCTGATCGAGGCCGCGCCGCACCTCTACGCCCAGTTCGCCACCCACAACGCCCACACCCTGGCGGCCGTGGTGCGCATGGCCAAGAACGCCGGCGTGAAGATCGAGCACCAGCGCCTGCACGGCATGGGCGAGGCGCTCTACAAGGCCGCCGACGACCTCTATGACGGCATCACGCTGCGCGCCTACGCCCCTGTCGGCGGGCACGAGGACCTGCTGCCCTACCTGGTGCGCCGCCTGCTGGAGAACGGCGCCAACACCAGCTTCGTGCACGCCCTGCTGGACGAGCGGGTGCCGGTCGAGAAGGTGGTCGTCGATCCGATCACCACGGTCGAGGCCCATCCCGACCGCCACGCCAAGATCCCGACCCCGATCGAGGTCTATGGCGAAGGCCGCAAGAACAGCGCGGGCCTGGACCTCTCCGTAAAGGCCGACCGCGACCGCCTGGCCGCCGCCGTCACCGCCATCGACGCCGCCCCGCTGCAATCGGGCCCGCTGATCGGCGGCAAGCTGGAAGCCGGCGGCCCGCCGCTGCCGGTGGTTTCGCCGGTCGACGCCGGCCGCGTGGTCGGCGCGGTGTCGGAAGCCCAGATCCCGCAGATCGACAAGGCCTTCAAGCTGGCCCGCGCCGCCCAGGGCGAGTGGGACCGCGCCGGCGGCGTCGCTCGCGCCAAGGTGCTGCGCGCCATGGGCGACGCCCTGGAAGCCAATATCGAACGCCTGATCGCCATCCTGTCGCGCGAAGCCGGCAAGACCCTGGCCGACGGCATCGCCGAGGTGCGCGAGGCCGTGGACTTCTGCCGCTACTACGCGGTGCTGGCCGAAAAGCAGTTCGGCGAGCCGGAGGTGCTGAAGGGTCCGGTCGGCGAGACCAACACGCTGGCTCTGGCGGGTCGCGGCGTCTTCGTCTGCATCAGCCCGTGGAACTTCCCGCTGGCCATCTTCACCGGCCAGATCGCCGCGGCCCTGGCCGCCGGCAACGCCGTGCTGGCCAAGCCGGCCGAGCAGACCCCGGTCATCGCCTACGAGGCGGTGAAGCTCTATCACGCCGCGGGCCTGGACCCGCGCCTACTGGCCCTGCTGCCCGGTCGCGGCGAGACCGTCGGCGCGGCCCTGACCGCGCATGAGGGCCTGGACGGCGTCGCCTTCACCGGCGGCACCGACACGGCCTGGCGGATCAACCAGACGCTGGCCCAACGGCAAGGTCCGATCGTGCCGTTCATCGCCGAGACCGGCGGCCTCAACGGCATGTTCGTCGACACGACGGCGCAGCGCGAGCAGGTGATCGACGACGTCATCGTCTCGGCCTTCGGTTCGGCCGGCCAGCGCTGCTCGGCCCTGCGCCTGCTGTTCCTGCCGACCGACACCGCCGAGCACATCATCGAAGGCCTGAAGGGCGCGATGGACGCCCTAGTCGTGGCCGATCCGGCCGACGCGACCACCGACGTCGGCCCGGTGATCGACGCCGACGCCAAGGACGCGCTCGAAAAGCACCTGGCGCGCCTCAAGCGCGAGGCCAAGGTGCTGCACGCCCTGGAGGCCCCGGCCGCCGGCACCTTCTTCGCGCCGGTCCTGGCCGAGATCCCGGCCGCCGACTTCCTCGAACGCGAGGTGTTCGGCCCGATCCTGCACGTGGTGCGCTACAAGCCCGAGGACCTGGAAACGGTCGCCGGCGCCCTGGCAGCCCGCCGCTACGGCCTGACCCTGGGCGTGCACTCGCGCATCCAGGCCTTCGCCGACGAGGTGGTGCGCCTGGTCCCGGCCGGCAACGCCTATGTGAACCGCAGCATGACCGGCGCGGTCGTGGGCGTGCAGCCGTTCGGCGGCGAGGGCCTGTCGGGCACCGGTCCCAAGGCCGGCGGCCCCCACGCCCTGCTGCGCTTCGCCGTCGAGCGCGCGCTCAGCGTCAACATCACCGCCCAGGGCGGCGACCCGGCGCTGCTCAATCTCTGACCTTGACGACCCCGGCCATGGGCGAGACCCTTCGCCCATGGCCGACGGCTTCGACATCCACATCGACGAAGAGCAGGCCGCCCGATTGGCGGCGGTCGCCGAGCGGCTGGGCGTTTCGCCGGCCGAGTACGCGCGCGAACTGATCGAGGCCGGGCTGGACGACCTGCCGCCCAGGACGATCGATCCCGATCCGGCCATAGACGAGGCGATCGCCGACGCCGTAGAGGCCGGCGAGGAGCCCACCATCTCGCTGGAAGAATTCCGCGCCCAACTTCTCGGCCGTCGTTGACCTACACGGTCGCGGTCACGCTTCGAGCGAGCCGGGACGCCGCCCGCCTGGACGCCACGCTAAGGGAACAAAGTCCGCGCGCGGCCGACAGACTGAGCGCCCAAATCGCCCAAGCCGCGACCAGCCTAGAGGAAAGCCCTCTTCGCGGCCGTGTCGTCGGTCCGACCACCCGCGAGATCAACATACCCTTCGGCCGCAGCGCCTACATCGTTCGCTATCGCGTCAAAGGCCAGCATGTGACCATCACCCGGATCTGGCACGGGCTGGAGCAACGGTAGACGACGCGGCGCCCGCATGCGCAATCTTCGGGAGAGTTTCCTGGAGACCATACAACCATGCGCTTGCTGCGATCCGTGGCCCTCGCCGCCGCCCTGTTCGTCGCCCCTGCGATCGCCAGCGCCCAGGTCGAGCCGATCGTCGGCGACTGGTACGGCACGCTGCAGGCCGGGCCGACCAAGCTGCCGCTGGTGTTCCACGTCAAGGCCGACGGCTCGGCCAGCGTCGACAGCCCGGCCCAGAGCGCGCTGGGGCTGAAGGCGACCGCCAGCTTCGCCGACGGCAAGGCCCGGCTGGTGCTGACCATGCCGGCCGCGGCGTTCGAGGGCCAGCTGTCGGCCGACGGCAAGACCCTCGCCGGGAACTGGCTGCAGGGCGGCGCCAGCCTGCCCCTGAGCATGGGACGCACCCCGCCGGCGGTCGCGCCTGTCCGGCGGCCGCAGACGCCCAAGCCGCCCTTCCCCTACCGCGCCGAAGAGGTGTCCTACGTCAATCCGGCCTCTGGCCTGAAGCTGGCCGGGACCCTGACCCTGCCGCCGGGCCAGGGTCCCTTTCCGGTCGCCGTGCTGATCACCGGCTCGGGGCCGCAGGACCGCGACGAGACCCTGTTCGAACACAAGCCGTTCCTGGTGCTGGCCGACGCCCTGACCCGCAAGGGCGTGGCCGTGCTGCGGGTCGACGACCGCGGGGTCGGCGGCTCGCAGGCCGGCGACATCAAGACCGTGACGAGCCTGGACTTCGCCACCGACGTGGCGGCGGGCGTGGCCTTCCTGCGCGAGCGCAAGGACATCGACCCCGACCGGGTCGGCCTGATCGGCCATAGCGAGGGCGGGCTGATCGCCCCGATCGTGGCGGCCAAGGACCCCCGGATCGCCTTCGTCGTGCTGATGGCCGGCACCGGCGTGCCGGGCGCCCAGGTGATGCGCACCCAGAGCCACGACATCGCCGTGGCCAGCGGCGCCCCGCCGGCCGCCGCCGAGCAGCAGGCCCAGCTGATCCAGACGGCGTCCGACACCGTCATCGCCGAGCCCGACCCGGCCAGGATCAAGCCCCGCCTGATCGCGGCGCTGGGCGAAAAGGGCATGCCGCCGGAAGCCGTCGAGGCCGCGTTCGGCCGCTTCGCCTCGCCCTGGTTCAAGACCTTCCTCACCCTGGATCCCGCCGTCTACCTGCGCCAGGTCCGCGCGCCCGTCCTGGCGCTCAACGGCGACAAGGACACCCAGGTCTCGGCCGCCCAGAACCTGCCGGCGATCAAGGCCGCCCTGGCGGACAACAAGGACGCCACGACGCTGGTGCTGCCCGGCCTCAACCACCTCTTCCAGACGGCGACCACCGGCGCGCCGTCCGAATATCTCGAGATCGAGGAGACCCTGGCCCCCACGGCCATCGCCGCCGTCGTCGACTGGACCGTGGCCCACGCCGCCAAGGCGCCTCACAAGCACGCCGACTAAGGGCGCGCGGAATAACTTCATCAAATTTATTTAATCGCTGGACCGGCCCCGAGGCGCTCCGCTAACGTCCCGGCAAATCACAAGTGGGGAGACACCGGGAATGCTTTCGCGACGCGCGATCCTGGCCGCCGGCGCGGCGAGCCTGACGGTCGGTTCGGCCGCCGTTCCGACCCTGGCCGCGGCCCGTCCGGGTTTCGTGAAGGTCGAAAAAGGCCGCCTTTCCCTGGGCGGCAAGCCCTATCGCTTCGTCGGGGCCAATCTCTGGTACGGCGCCTGGCTGGGAGTTCCGGCCGCGTTCGGCGATCGCGCGCGGCTGACCCGCGAGCTCGACAAGCTGCAATCGCTGGGCGTCACCAACCTGCGCGTCCTGGGGGCGGGCGAGCGTTCGCCGGCCAAGGTGGCGCTGGATCCGACCTTCCGCGGCCCGGGCGAGGACTACGACCAGGACCTGCTGAAGGGCCTGGACGTGCTGCTGGCCGAGATGGGCAAGCGCGGCATGAAGGCCGTCATCTACGTCAACAACTTCTGGGACTGGTCGGGCGGCATGCCGGCCTATCTGAACTGGACCGGCAACGGCACTTGGTTCCAGCAAGGCGACCCGGCCCACCCCTGGCCGCAGTTCGCCGACTATTCGGCGCGCTTCTATTCCGACGGCAAGGCCAACACCCTGTTCCGCCACTATGTGAAGGCCCTGGTCGGCCGCACCAGCACCGTCACCGGCAAGCCCTATCGCGACGATCCGACGATCATGGCCTGGCAGCTGGCCAACGAGCCGCGCCCGGCCGGCAGCGAAGAGTTCGGCAAGGTCAACCGCCCCGCCTATGACGCCTGGATCGACGGCACCGCCCGCTTCATCAAGAGCCTGGACGCCAACCACCTGGTGTCCAGCGGCAGCGAGGGCGACATGGGGTGCCTGGGCAGCGAGGCCTGCGTGGCCGAGAGCCACAAGACCCCGGCCATCGACTACCTGACCCTGCACGTCTGGCCCAACAACTGGGGCTGGATCTCGATGACCGACCAGCCCTCGACCTACGAGGCCGGCGAGGCGCGCTCGCGCGACTACATCCGCCGCCACATCGCCCTGGCCAAGCGGATGGGCAAGCCGCTGACCATCGAGGAGTTCGGCCTGATCCGCGACGAGCGCGCCTTCGCGCCCGGCTCGCCGGTCACCTTCCGCGACCGCTTCTACAAGATGGTGTTCGACGAGGTCGAAGCCGACATGAAGGCCGGCGGCCCGATCGCCGGCGTCAACTTCTGGGCCTGGAACGGCGAGGGCCGCGCCCAGCACGCCGACGCCTGGTTCAAGAAGGGCGACCGCTCCTATGTCGGCGATCCGCCGCAGGAGGAGCAGGGCCTGTTCGGCATCTTCGACGCCGACGCCTCGACCGTCTCGATCATCCGCGACCACGCCAAGGCGGTGAAGGCGATCAAGCGCGCCTGAGAAACCTGAAGGATGTGGTAAGCGGATGCTCAACCCTTCCTTCAAAGCTTGACCTGTAGGGTTCCCGACATAGCGAGCGTCGGGAACCCGAATGAGCACGGTCAATCCGAAGGACCACGACGACCGGGCGAGGCGACGCCGTCGCCTGGCGGCGCTGTGCGACACCTTGCTGGCCTCGCCCTCGCGGGTGAACGGCCTGGCCGCGCGACTGGCCTTCTGCATCGCCGTCTGCGCCGCCACCCTGCCCTATTCGCCCTGGATCCCGCCCCTGGCCTGGCTGGCGGTGATGGCGGTCCTGGCGCTGGCCGAGCACCGGAACCTGCCGCCGGGACGGACCCTGTTTTCCTGGCTGCAGAGCGCCGGCTACGCCGCGGCGGCCTTCTACCTGACCTTCTTCGAGACCGGCGCGGCCCAGACCTTCGGCGTCACCCTGTTCGGGGTGGTGATGTTCGAGATCGTGGTCCGCGACTACGCCCGCCCCCGGCGCCTGGCGATCAACATGTCGCCGATGCTGGCGGCGATGCTGCTGGTGCAGACCGTTGCGGCCGTCTTCCTGATCCGCGCCGACCAGCCCTGGCGGCTGGCCACGGTGCTGGCCACCACCTACGTCGTGTTCCGCGCGCTGCGCGCCGTGCAGGTCGACCTGCATCGGGCCCGCCGCGACCTGGCCGAGGCCGAGGCCCGCGCCCAGGCCGACGCCCGCACCATCCGCGAGGCCCACCGCATCGCCCTGATGGCCGAGACCATGGCCGGGGTGGGCCACTGGCGGGCCGACATCGCCAGCGGCGTCATCACCTGGTCGGAGGGCGTCTTCCGGATCTTCGGCCTGGAGCCGGCAAGCGTCGCCCCGGGGCTGACCGAGCAGCTGACCTTCTTCGACCCGTCCGAGCGCGACGCCCTGGAGACCCGCTTCCGCTCGGCCGCCGTCACCGGCGAGCCGTTCGAGACGAGCCTGCGGCTGACCCGCACCGACGGCGCGCTGCGCCACGTGGTCTGCCACGGCGCGGCCGAGCTGGGTCCCGACGGCCAGGTCGTCACCCTGTTCGGCGCGGTCATGGACGTCACCGAGGCCCACGCCCGCGAGGCGGCCCTGCTGGACGCCAAGCTGCAGGCCGAGGCCGCCGCCGAGGCCAAGGCCGAGTTCCTGGCCAATATGAGCCACGAGATCCGCACCCCGCTGACCGCCATCAATGGCTTCACCGCCCTGCTGGGCGAGCTGGACGACCTGCCGCCGACGGCCGACGCCTATGTCCGCCGGGTCGACACCGCCGGCCAGGCCCTGCTGGCCGTGGTCAACGACATCCTCGACTTCTCCAAGCTGGAGGCCGGCCACGTCGCCCTCTCGCCCGCGCCCTTCGCGCTCGAACCGTTCCTCGACGACCTGGCGGCGATGTTCGCCGAGCAGGCCCGGGCCAAGGGCCTGGCGCTGGTCGTCGAGATCGATCCCGACGCGCCGGCCGTGCTCAACGCCGACGCCGGCCGCCTGAGCCAGATCGCCGTCAACCTGCTGGGCAATGCGGTGAAGTTCACCGAGACCGGCGAGGTGCGGATCAGCGCCGCCTTCCGCGACGGCCTGCTGCACGTGGCGGTGTCGGACACCGGCTGCGGCGTGCCGGCCGACAAGCGCGCGCGGTTGTTCCAGCGCTTCTCGCAGGTGGACGGCTCCCACACCCGCCGGCACGGCGGCACGGGCCTTGGCCTGTCGATCTGCAAGGGCCTGGTCGAGCTGATGGGCGGCGACATCGAGATGGTCCCCGCAGACGGCGGCGGCTCGGTGTTCCGCTTCCACGTTCGCGCCATGCCGGCCGACCTGGCCGCGAGCGCCGCGCCGACGCGGGCGGCTTCGGTGGAGGGTCCCGCCGCCCAGGTGCTGGTGGTCGACGACGTCGACGCCAACCGCGAGTTGGTGCGGGCCATGCTGCAGGCGATCGGCCACGAGGTGATCGAGGCGGCCAGCGGCGCCGAGGCGGTGCTGATGGCGTCGGACCGGCCGTTCGACCTGATCCTGATGGACCTTCAGATGCCGGGCATGGACGGCTTCGCCGCCGCCCGGGCGATCCGTGGACCGATCTCGGCCAACCGCTCTACCCCGATCATCGCGCTCAGCGCCGACGTCCTGCCCGAGCATGTCGGGGCCACGGCGGCGGCGGGCATGAACGGCCACATCGGCAAGCCGATCTCGGCCATGGAGCTGATCGGCGCGGTCGAGCGCTGGTCGGGCGTACGGCTCGACGCGGCGGAGCCGGAGTTGGTGGAAGCTTAAAACCTCCCCCTCTGGGGGAGGCGGCCGAAGGCCGGTGGGGGGCCGTTTTCAGCTTCCGAGGCGGCTGAAAGTCATCAACCACTCCCCCCTCCGATCGCTGCGCGATCGCCTCCCCCACAGGGGGAGGTTCCTATGAAAAGAGGCCCGGTTTCCCGGGCCTCCCTTGCTGTGGCTCAGGGCTCCGACGCCCCGGTGTCGCCCTCGTCGGTGAGGTTGAACTCGTACCAGACGCCGTTGAGGACGCCGAAGGCCAGGGCCAGGCCGAGGCCGAGGATCCAGGTGAAATACCACATAGCGCGATCTCCTCAGTACAGGGCCGGGTCGGTCTTCAGGGCGGCGCTGCTCGTGCGGCCCCAGAGCACCCGGTAGACGAAGGCGGTGTAGGCCAGCACCACCGGCAGCAGCAGCACCACCACGACCAGCATGGTGAACAGGGTCGAGTGGCTGGACGAGGCGTTCCAGACCAGGAAGCTGGAATGGGCGTCGACCGTGCTCGGCAGGATGAACGGGAACATCGACAGGCCGCTGGTGGCGATGATGCCCGCGGCCGAGGCCGAGGATCCGCCGAAGGCCAGGCCTTCCTGGCGCTTCAGCAGGCCGAAGGTCGCGAAGGCCGCGCCGACGAAACCCAGCACCGGGGCGATGACCATCCACGGATAGCGGACGTAGTTGTCGAACCAGGCGCCCGGGGCCGCCACGGCCGTGGCGCGCAGCGGGTTGGACGGGCCAGCCGGATCGACCACGCCCTCGACGCGGAAGCCGAGCTTGCTGGCCAGCAGGCCGCCCAGGGCGAAGAGCACGATGCTGGCGACGCCGGCGACCAGGCCGAACTTGCGGGCGCGGTCGACGATCGGCCCCCGCTCGGCCTTCACCGATAGCCACGCCGCGCCGTGCAGCACCAGCATGCTGGTCGACAGCAGGCCGCAGACCAGGGTGAACGGCGTGAAGAGTTCGAAGAACGAGCCGTGATAGGTGCTGCGCAGGTCGCTATCGAGCTTGATCGGGGCGCCTTGCAGCACGTTGCCGACAGCCACGCCGAACACCAGGGCCGGCACGAAGCCGCCGATGAACAGCGACCAGTCCCAGAACGAGCGCCACTTGGCCTCCGGCCGCTTGGACCGGTACTTGAAGCCGACGGGTCTAAGGATCATCGCCGACAGCACCAGGAACATGGCCAGGTAGAAGCCGGAGAAGGTGGCGCCGTAGACCATCGGCCAGGCGGCGAAGATCGCCGCCCCGCCGGTGATGAACCACACCTGGTTGCCTTCCCAGGTGGCGCCGATGGTGTTGATCACCGTGCGCCGCTCGTCGTCGTTGCGGCCGACGAAGGGCAGCAGGGCGGCCACGCCCATGTCGAAGCCGTCGGTCAGGGCGAAGGCGATCAGCAGCACGCCCAGCAGGCCCCACCAGATCAGGCGGAGGGTCGGATAGTCGAGGGGGAGTTCCATGATCTGGTCTCCTTTAGGCGACGGCTTCGGCGACAGGCGCGCCGGAGGCTGTTGGGCCAGTGTCTGTGGGGAAGGCTTCCTGTTCGGCGAACGGACCCTTCTTGATGGTCTTCAGGATCAGCCCGACCTCGACCACCGCCAGGGCGCCGTAGAGCAGGGTGAAGCCGACGATGCTGGCCAGCAGCTGCGGCACGCTGAGGCTGGAGGGCGACAGGAAGGTGGGCAGAACCCCGTCGACGGCCCAGGGCTGACGCCCGACCTCGGCCAGCACCCAGCCCAGCTCCGTGGCGATCCACGGCAGCGGGATGGCCAGCACCGCCAGTCGCAGGAACCACTTGGTGTGATGCTTGCGCAGGGTGACCAGCACGAAGGCGGTGGCGAAGAGGGCGATCATCAGCAGGCCCGTGCCGGCCATGATGCGGAAGGCCCAGAACATCACCGGCACGTTGGGCACGGTGTCCCAGGCGGTCTTGGCGATCAGCTCCTTGGAGGCCGTGCGCGGGTCGTCGACATGGCGCTTGAGCAGCAGGGCGTAGCCGAGGTCGCGGCGGTTCAGTTCGAAGACGGCCCGGGCCTCGATGTCCTTGGGATTGGCCTTCAGCTTCTCCAGCGCGTCATAGGCGACGACGCCGTGCTCGATGCGGTCCTGCGCCGAGGCCACCAGTTCGAAGATGCCTTCGACCGGCTTGTCGATGCTGCGCGTGGCGATCAGGCCCAGCACATAGGGGATCTTGACCTCGGCGTGGGTCTTGCGGTCGGCGAGACTGGGGATGCCGAAGGCGGTCAGGCCGGCCGGGGCGGGCTCGGTCTCCCACATGGCCTCCAGAGCCGCGAGCTTCATTTTCTGGTTGTCGGTGAGGGCGTAGCCGCTCTCGTCGCCGAGCACGACGACCGACAGGGCCGACGCCAAGCCGAAGGCGGCGGCGACGGTCATCGACCGTTTGGCCACGCCCGTCCACCGGCCCTTCAGCAG
Organism: Caulobacter sp. GW821-FHT10A10; assembly: GCF_059415745.1. Taxonomy (NCBI): domain Bacteria; kingdom Pseudomonadati; phylum Pseudomonadota; class Alphaproteobacteria; order Caulobacterales; family Caulobacteraceae; genus Caulobacter; species Caulobacter sp. GW821-FHT10A10. The sequence continues at coordinate 206,068 of NZ_JBWKNV010000001.1, forward strand.
GTAGAAGGCCGAGACGCCGAGCACGAAGACGGCGGCGATGGTGTAGCCGGCGCTGACGGTGTGCACGAACTTGGCCTGGGCGACGGGATTGAAGATCACCGCCTTGAAGTCGGTCACCTCCATCCGCATCGTGTCGGGATTGAAGGCCGCGCCGACCGGGTTCTGCATCCAGCCGTTGGCGATCAGGATCCACAGAGCCGACAGGTTGGTGCCCAGCGCCACCAGGAAGGTGACGAGCAGGTGGGTCACCGGCTTCAGCTTGTCCCAGCCGAAGAACATCAGCCCGACGAAGGTGGCCTCGAGGAAGAAGGCCATCAGGCCCTCGATGGCCAGCGGGGCGCCGAAGATGTCGCCCACATAGTGCGAGTAGTAGGCCCAGTTCATGCCGAACTGGAATTCCATGGTGACGCCGGTGGCGACCCCAAGGACGAAGTTGATGCCGAACAGCGTGCCCCAGAACTTGGTGACCGTGCGCCAGATCGGGCGCTTGGTCATGACGTAGACCGCCTCCATGATGAACAGCATGAAGGACAGCCCCAGTGTCAGGGGCACGAAAAGGAAATGGTACAGGGCCGTGAGGGCGAACTGCAGGCGGGATAAATCGACGACGGCGGGATCCATGGGTAGCTCCGGGGTCGAACGGCGATCGGTCGCGCCGGACGAGCATCTCGCCTTAGGCGTGTCGGCGGAAGGGGTCTTTGATCCCGATCAAGGCCGCCCTCCGATGGAGCGCTAGACCCCGCTCATGACCGCCCGCTCCCCCGTCGAGACCGAGATCCTCACGCTCGCGCGCCCGTGGCTGCGCGGCTTGAACAAGGCGACCGCGAACGGCGGGCGATCGGCGGTGCTGTGGCGGCTGGCCGACGTGGTCGGGGCGGCGGGCTTCGCCGCGGGCCTGGCCTTCGGGATCGACGCCCTGACGCGGAGCCTGAACGAGGCCCTGCCCTTCCTGGCGCTGGCCCTCGGCTCGGCCCTGGCGCGCGGGGCGATGGCCGCGCAGGCCGGCAAGGCGGGCGCGCAGGCCGCCGCCCAGGCCAAAGCCCACGCCCGGCGCGAAGCCGCCGCCTCGCTGCTGGCGCCCGGCGCGCCGCGCGGCGGGGCCGCCGTCACAGCTGTCATGGAGGGCGTCGAGGCGCTGGACGGCTATGTCTCGCGCTTTGCGCCCGCCCGCGGCGCCTCGGCGATCGCGCCGTTGCTGCTGATCGCCCTGACCGCCGTCGCCAGCCCGGTCTGCGCCGGCATCCAGCTTTTCACCCTACTGCCTTTCATCGCCGCCATGGCCCTGGCCGGCATGGCCGCCGCCGACGCCTCGCGCCGGCAGTTCCTGGCCCTGGAGCGGCTGTCCAGCCTGTTCCTCGACCGGGTGCAGACCCTGCCGGTGGTGCTGGCCTTCCAGGCCGAGGGGCGAGTGACGGCGGGCCTGGCCGGCGCGGCGCTCGACCTTTCCAAGCGGACCCAGGCGGTGCTGCGCGTGGCGTTCTTCTCGTCGGCGGCGCTGGAGTTCTTCGCCGCCCTGTCGGTGGCGCTGGTGGCGGTCTATTGCGGCTTCAACCTGCTGCGGCTGCTGCCCTTCCCGGTTCCGGAGACGCTGGACCTCAAGCGGGCCTTCTTCGCCCTGGCCCTGGCGCCGGAGGTCTACGCCCCGATGCGCAAGCTGGCCGCCGCCTATCACGACCGCCAGGCCGCCGAGGCCGCCGCCCTGACCCTGGCCCGCCTGCCCACGCCCGCCCCGGCCGCCGCGCCGCTGGCCCTGACGAAGGCGCCGAACATCCGCTTCCAGGGCGTCGGGGTGACCTATGCCGGCGGCGAGGCGGCCGTGTTCGAAGGGCTCGACCTGATCGCCGCCGGTGGGACGATCACCGCCCTGCTCGGCCCCAGCGGCTGCGGCAAGACCACCGTGCTGAACCTGCTGACGGGCCTTGCCCCGCTCACCGCCGGCGAGGTGCGGGTCGGCGACGCGAAGCTGTCGGCCGTCGGATCGTTCGCCGCCGACCTAGCCTGGGCCGGGCAGTCGCCGCTGCTGCTGGCCGGGTCGCTGGCCGACAACCTGGCCCTGGCCCGCCCCGACGCCTCGCGCGAAGAGCTCGAAGCCGCCGCCCGTCGCGCGGGCCTGTCCGACCTGCTCGACCGCCGGGGCGGTCTGGATGCGCCGCTGGACGAGCGCGGCGGCGGACTGTCGGGCGGCGAGCGCCGGCGGCTGGGCATCGCCCGCGCCCTGCTGAAGCCCGCGCCGATCCTGCTGCTGGACGAACCGACCGCCGATCTCGACGCCGCCGCCGAGGCCGCGATGATCGCCGCGATCAGAGAGGCCGCCGCCGGCCGCACGACCCTGATCGCCACCCATTCGGAGGCCCTGGCCGTCGTCGCCGACCAGGTGGTGCGCCTGTGAGCCCGCTCTCGAAACTCGTCGCCGAGCAGCGCCGTCGGCAGGCCCGGCCGCTGATCCTGGCCACCGCCTGCGCCGCCGTGGTCGGCGCGGCCTCGACCACCTTGCTCGGCCTCTCGGGCTGGTTCATCACCGGCGCGGCCCTGGCCGGCGTCGCGGGCCTTGCGACCGCGCAGGCCTTCAACGTGCTGCTGCCCAGCGCCATGATCCGCCTGCTGGCGATCCTGCGCACCGGCGCCCGCTACGGCGAGCGGCTGCAGGGCCACGCCGCGGCGCTGGACGCCCTGGCCGCTATCCGCCCGCGCCTGTTCGCCAGCCTTGCCGCCGCCCCGCCGCGTGAAGCCCTGGCCGTCTCGCGCGGCGAGGCCGCCGCCCGCCTGGTGCAGGACGTCGACGCCGTCGAGACCCGCTTCGTGCGCCTGTCCGCCCCCTGGGGCGCGGCGGCCGGGGTCGGGCTCGCGGTGGCCCTGTCGGCCATCGCCGGTATCGGCCCGGCCGTCGCCATCGCCCTGGCCGTCGCCCTGCACCTGATCCTCGCTCGCGTGCTGACCCGCAAGCTCAGCGCGCCCGCCGGCGCTGCGATCCAGACGGCGGCTGGCGAACTGAAGGAGGCCCTAGCCGCCTTCGCCGCCGCCGCGCCGGAGCTGAAGGTCTATGGCGCGGAAGGTCCGGCCCTCGATCGCATCGCGCAGCTAGGCGGCCGGCTCGACGCCCTGAAGGTGCGCGCCGTGCGGGCGCAGGGCGTGCTGGCCCTGTTGGAAGGCGCGCTGACGGGCCTGGCCGTCGCCGCCGTGCTGGCCCTGGCCGCCCCGGCCGGCGCTCCGCTGGCGGCGCTGGCCGCCCTGGCGGCTGTGATGGCCATCGAGGCCGCCGCCCCCATCGCACGGGCCTTCGAGCAGGACGGCGCCGCCGAGGCCGCCGGCGAGCGGTTGGACGCCATCCTGCGGCATGCCCCGGAAACCGCCACGCCCGCCGTCGCCAGTCGCCCCGCCTTGCGCCTGCTGAACCAGGACCTCGCGCCCGGCGCACGGCTGGCGATCGTCGGCCCCACCGGCTGCGGCAAGACCACCCGGCTGGAACAGCTGCTGGGCCTGCGCGACGCCCCCGCCGACGCCTTCGCGCTCGGCGGCGTGGACGGCGCCGGCCTTTCGCCTGCCGACCTGCGCCAAGCCTTCGCCTACGCCCCGCAGGACGCCGCCCTGCTGGCCGGCACGGTGCGCGAGAACCTCAAGCTCGCCGCGCCGGCCGCCTCGGACGAGGCCCTGTGGGCCGCCCTCGACGACGCCGCCCTGGCCGACCGCGTCCGCGCCCTGCCGCAGGGCCTGGACACCTGGCTGGGCGAGGCCGGCGAGCGGCTGTCGGGCGGCGAGCGCCGGCGCCTGTCACTGGCCCGCGCCCTGCTGCGCGACGCGCCCTGGCTGCTGCTGGACGAGCCGACCGAGGGTCTGGACGCGGCGACCGAGGCCCGGGTCGTGGCGCGGCTCGACGCCCGCCTGCGCGCCACGGGGCAGGGCCTGGTGCTGGTCAGCCATCGGCAAGCGCCGCTGGCGCTCTGTGAACGGACAGTCGCTGTCGAGACGGTGTCGCCGGCCGCCGGACCGGCTATAAGCGCCCCCATGACCACGACGGCGACGCTCTAGACGATCATGGCCGCGCCCCAGCGCCCGCCCGCGCCGCTGTACAGCGAGCTTCGCCTCGGCGTCTTCATGGCCGCCGCCGGCCTGGTGGCCGGCTGCGCCCTGCTCTATTTCGCCCTGCCCAGCCGCTACGCCGCCCCGGCGACCTTCCTGCTGTTCGTGCCGTCGGTGCTGATCAGCGCGGCGCTGGGCGGACTGATCCCCGGCCTGGTGGCGACCATCCTGGCCTCGGCCATGGTCTGGTTCCTGACCTTCTCGCCCCAGCCCGACCAGGCCACGGCCGTCTCCAGCCTGGTGTTCCTGATGATCGGCGTGGGCATGTCGATCGGCGGCGGCTGGTTCCACGCCGCCCGCCGGCGGATGGCCGACATCACCGACCACCTGCGCTCGGTGCTCGACACCGTGCCCGACGCCGTGGTGGTGATCGATCCGCGCGGGATCATGACCTCGTTCAGCCCCGCCGCCGAGCGCCTGTTCGGCTGGAACGCCCCGGAGGTGATCGGCCGCAACGTCAGCATGCTGATGCCCGAGCCGCACCAGAGCGCCCACGACGCCTATCTGGAGCGCTACGAGCGCACCGGCGACAAGCGGGTGATCGGCATCGGCCGGGTCGTCACCGGCCTGCGCCGCGACGGCACGACCTTTCCGATGGAGTTGGCGGTCGGCGAGACCAAGGGCCCCACCCGCGCCTATACCGGCTTCATCCGCGACCTGACCGAGCGCCACGCCACCGAGAGCCGCCTGCAGGAGCTGCAGGGCGAGCTGGTCCACGTCTCGCGGCTGACGGCCATGGGCGAAATGGCCACCACCCTGGCCCACGAGCTGAACCAGCCGCTGTCGGCCATCGCCAACCTGCTGACCGGCTCGCGCCGGCTGATGGACCGCGGCCGCCCCGAAGACCAGGCCAAGGTGCGCGACGCCATCGACCGCGCCTCGGACCAGGCGTTGCGGGCCGGCGACGTCATCCATCGCATGCGCGAGTTCGTCCGCCGCGGGGCCACCGAGCGCGACGTCGAGAGCCTGTCGGAACTGGTCGACGACGCCCGGGCCCTGGCCCTGATCGGCGTGCGCGAGGGCCAGGCCGAGGTCAGCATCGCCCTGGACCCGGCCTGTGACGCCGTCTTCGCCGACCGGGTGCAGATCCAGCAGGTGCTGGTCAACCTGATCCGCAACGCCGTCGAGGCCATGGACGGCCGGCCCGTCCGCCGCCTGTCGGTGACCAGCCGCCGGCAGGACGACGGCGTCGTCGAGGTGGCCGTGGCCGACACCGGCTCGGGCGTCGACGACGAATTCCGCGCCCGGCTGTTCGAGCCGTTCATGACCACCAAGGCCGAGGGCATGGGGGTGGGGCTGTCGATCTCGCGCTCGATCATCGAGGCCCACGGCGGCCGCATCTGGGCCGACGCCAATCCCGGCGGCGGCACGATCTTCCGCTTCACCCTGCCGCCCGCCCCAGAACCTACCTCGCACCAAGCCGACAAGACCGAGCAGGAGACCACCCGATGAGCGACGCCGTTGTGCACGTGGTCGACGACGACGCCGACGCCCGCGACTCCCTGGCCTTCCTGCTGGAGACGGCCGATTTCCGGGTGCGCACCTATCCCGACGCCCAGGCCTTCCTGGCCGCTCTGCCGTCGGCCGAGGCCGGCTGCGTGATCACCGACGTGCGCATGCCCGGCATGTCGGGCCAGGAACTGGTCAAGCGCCTGCGCGCCGAGGCCTCGGCCCTGCCGGTGGTGATGATCACCGGCCACGGCGACATCCCGATGGCCGTCGAGGCCATGCGCGACGGGGTGGTGGACTTCATCGAAAAGCCGTTCTCCGAGGCCCGCATCCTGGCGGCCCTGGAACGCGCCCTGGCCAGCGCCGCCCCGGCCCAGCCGGCGGTCAGCGACGACCAGGCCCAGGTGCTGGCCCGCATCGAGACCCTGTCGGAGCGCGAGCGCCAGGTGCTGGACGGCGTCGTGGCCGGCCAGCCCAACAAGATCATCGCCCGCGACCTGGGCATCAGCCCCCGCACCGTCGAGATCTACCGCGCCAAGCTGATGAGCAAGATGCACGCCGACAACCTGGCCGCCCTGGTACGGATGACGTTGTCGGTCAGGGGCTGATCTCGCCCTAGGACGGATCGACATTTACCGACCTGAGCTCATTTTCACCGAGCATCCCCGCCTTCGCGGGGAGACACGGATTTGAAGGTCGCGAACGGCTGAATGTCGATCCGACCTAAGCGGCCGGGCAGCGGATCGGCTTCAGCGGCCTGATCTCCCTGGCGCTGGGGACCTCGGCCTTCAGCAGCCTGGTCAGTGCGGGATCGTCGGGCTCCCGGCCGTCGTACGCCTCCTTGGCCGCCCTGCGTTTCCACGCCTCGGCGGCCTGCGCCAGCAGGGTCCGATCGCCGGCGTCGAGCGCGGGCGAGACCGCCATCCGCTTGGCGAAGTCGATGCTGAAGGAACCGCCGGACCGTCCCCAGGCGCGGATCAGCGCCGCGCGCGGGCCGGGGCCGGCGCAGAACACCTGCGTCACCGCCGCCTCTTCCCGCTTGTCGTCCGAGACGCCGGACCAGCGCATGGTGATATCCAGCGGCAGGGCCAGCCGATCCTCGGCCTCCCCGGCTGTCGGAGGGGCCAGCGTCTCGGGCCGGACCAGTTCGGCCGTGGCCCAGTCGGTGATCTCGCGAAGATGGCCCGACAGCATCAGGGTCAAGGCCGGGTTGGCGCGATAGTCGGCGCCCAGCAGGACCTTCGGGCCCTCCACGAAGTCGGCGTCGATGTCGAAGCGCTTCTTGGCCTCGGTCGCCAGGGCCATGGAAAAGCGCGGCCAGCGCGCCTCGACCGACGGATCGGCGCGCCAGCGCGGCGGCTCGCCGCCGTAGGGATCCTCCTGCACCTCCGCCGTCAGCCGCAGCAGGGCCTGGGCCTCCTCGGCGGACGTCGCCGCCGCCAGGCGGGCCGGAAAGCGCGCCTCGATCAGGTCGTAGGCCCGTCGGTACTGGCCGTTGGCGGCCAGGAAGCGCAGGCCGATGTCGAGGTCGGCGAGCGAGGCGTCCTCGCGCAGGAACGGCTCGAAGACCGGCGCGGCGTCGGCGTGCCCTTCCTCGATCAGCGCTTCCAGTATGGCGGTCTCGCGCGGGTCGCGAACGGGCTTGGCCGGCGGCGGCCGGTCTCCGGTCAGCTGGGCCATGAGGAGGTCGGTGAGGGCCCCCGCCTCGGACTGCTCGGCGTCGAAGGCCGCATCCCGCGGCGCGTAGCGCGGCGGCCGGCCGGCCTTGAGGTCGTCATAGGCGGCCAGCAGGAACGGCGTCGGCTTCCAGGGCGAGATCGAGCCCAGGTGGCCGCCGATGTCGCCGGCTAGCGCCGTTTCGTAAGCCGTCCTATCGGGCTTGGCGTCGAGCTGGGCTTTCAGGGCCTCCAGCCGGGCGAGCCGAGCCATCGGATCCGGATCGCGCTGGATGTCGAGATAGGTCCGCACCATCCGCGACCACGGACTGTCGGGACCGGCATAGTCTTCGTTCACGCGCGAAAACGCATAGGGCAGCACGCCCAGGCTTTCGCCGCGACGGCCCAGCATCAGCAGATAGCTGCCGCCCTTGGCCAGGGTGACGCGGTTGCACGGGCCGTTGTGGCCTTCGGGGTGGGAGAAGGTGACGTCGCTCGGATCGCTGCGCACGGTGCGCCCCAGCATCACGCCCCTGACATCAACCTCGCCGCTCAGGTTCCCCTTCAGGCTCTCGGTCACGCGCACGCGCATCGGCCAGTCGAAGGGCGGCGCCTCCGGAGCGGAGGCCGGCGCGGACACCGGCGTGGCGACGACGATGGCCTCGGCGATCTGCACGAGCTCGAAATTGCTGGGCCGGACATAGCCGTAGGCCGGGGAGCACGCCTGAGCCGCAGAACCCGTTGTCAGCGCCAGGGCCGCCGCCAGACCCACCAACCAAGACTGCCGCATGGCGCTCCCCCTGTCGTTTTGCGGGAGCCTACGAACAGACCTTGAAATCTACAAGCGTAATCTATTTCGACACCCGACCGCCTGCACGACGGGATGTCGATCCGCCCCAGCCGTCAGTCGGCCAGCACGTAAATCCAGGCCTCGACCTCACCGTCGTCAGTCGTCACCGCAGCCAGCGCCCGGCGTTAGCCCTCGCCCTCGAAGGCGTCCAGGCGCGGCCAGTGGGCCGGAAGATCGTCAGAAGTCAGCACCTGCACCGGCACGGCGACGCCGGCCGGATCCAGCACCAGCCCCGGAAAGCCGAGATCCGCGCCCCAACCCTGGGCGACCAGCCGTCCGGTGACGACGCCCGCGCTCCACTGGCCGACGAGATCGGCCAAGTGGTGATGGTTGGGCTTGCCCGGCGCCAGCGTGCCGTAGACGGCCAGGCGGTTGGGATCGCTCATCTCAGGCCTCCATCAGCCAGGCGCGCAGCAGGGCCGTGGTCTCGTCGGGCCGCTCCATGGCCGGCAGGTGGCCGCAGTCGGCGAAGACGTGCAGGGTCGAGCCGGCGACGCCCTCGTGGATCGCCTGGGACTCGGCCGGGGGCGTCAGGCGGTCGAGATCGCCCACCGCCACCAGGGTCGGCACGCGGATGTCGGCCAGGCCGGGACGCGAGTCCGGGCGGCCGAGGATCGCCTGCTGCTGGCGTAGGAAGGCCTCGCCGCCGACCCGGCCGGCCATGGCCTTGACCTCGCCGGCCAGGGGATCGTTCAGCCGCGAGGGCGGCAGGAGCTGCGGCATCATCTGCTGGGTCACGCCCAGGAACCGTCCGACCGACACGGCCGCCATGGCCCGGCGGCGCTGCTCGGCGCGCTGGGGGCTGTCGGGGGCGGCGCTGGTGGAGAACAGCGCCAGCCGCGTCACCCGCTCGGGGGCCTGGCGCAGGATCTCGAAGGCGACATAGCCGCCCATGGAGAGGCCGCCGAGGGCGAAGCGTTCGGGCGCGGCGGCCAGCACGCGCTGCGCCATGGCCGAGACGCTTTCGTCGAGGGTCAGGTCGGCGACCTGGATATCGGCCACGTCGTGCAGGGCCAGCACCTGCTCGCGCCACAGGCGGGCGTCGCACAGCAGGCCGGGCAGGAGAACGAGCGGGGCGAGATCAGCCATGGCGGGTCTCCTTCAAACGCAGGGCCAGGACGCCGGCGACCACGGCCAGCACGGTGGTGAAACCCGCCACCGCCGACCAGCCGCCCGCGCGCCAGAAGCCGCCGCCGGCCGAGCCGGCCAAGCTGGAGCCTACATAGTAGAACAGCAGGTACAACGCCGCCGCCTGGCCTTTGGCCTTGCCGGCCAGGGCGCCGACCCAGCCGCTGGCCACGGCGTGGGCGATGAAGAAGCCGATGGTGACCAAGGCCACGCCCGCCACGATCCACGGCAGGCCGGCCGGCAGGGTCAGGGCCACGCCCGCCAGCATGACAGCGAGACCAATGCTCAGCAGGGTGCGCCGGCCCCAGCGGTCGGCCAGCTTGCCCGCCGTCGACGAGGCGACCACCCCGAAGGCGTAGACCAGGAAGATCAGGCTGGTCTGGCCCTGGCTGAGGCCATAGGGCGGGTCCTCCAGCCGGAAACCGGCGTAGTTGAAGATCGTCACGAAGACGCCGGTCAGGCAGAAGCCGACGGCGAACAGGGCCAGCAGCCGCCGGTCGGCCAGGGCCGCTCCCCAGGCGGCGGCCTGGGCGGCGCGGGCCGGGGTCGGCTGGAAATGGCGCGAGCGGGGCAGCAGCAGGAAGAAGGCGGCGGCGGCCAGCAGGTCCAGCGCCCCGATCGTCGCCATCGCCGAGCGCCAGGTCCCGACCTCGACCAGCAGGCCCATGCCGACCCGTCCGGCCATGCCGCCGAAGGCCGTTCCGGCGACGTACAGGCCCATGGCCGCGCCCAGGTCGCGGGGCTCCATCTCCTCGCCCACATACGCCATGGCGACGGCGGGCACGCCGCCCAGCAGGAAGCCCTCGGCCGCCCGCGCCAGCAGCAGCATCGGCCAGGACGGCGCGAAGGCGGCGGCGAGGTTCAGCAGGGCCGCGAGACTCATCGACGCGAACATCAGCCCCTTGCGGCCCAGGCTCTGCGACGCCGCCCCAGCCAGCAGGATCGCCACCGCCAGCGCCCCGGTGCTCAGCGACAGGGCCAGGGAGCTCTGGGCCGGGGTCAGCCCGAAATCGCGGGCGAAGGTCGGCATCAGGGGCTGCACGCAATAGAGCAGGCTGAAGGTCGAGAAGCCGCCCAGGAACAGGGCCAGCGACATGCGCCGGAACCGCGCCGTGCCGGCGGCGATACGCGGCGGCGAAAGATCGGTCGTGGGAGCGATGGCGGTCATGGCGTCGATCTAGAAGTCGGCCGCCCCATAGTCCAATATATGGCGAAGGCTTTCTTGATCGCTTTTGGAGATGACATGGAGCTGCGCCACATCCGCTACTTCCTGGCCGTGGCCGAGGAGCGCAACTTCACGCGCGCCGCCGCCAGGGTCGGCATCGGCCAGCCGCCGTTGAGCCAGCAGATCAAGGACCTGGAGACCGAACTGGGCGTGCAGCTGTTCCGCCGCATTCCCAGCGGGGCCGAGCTGACCGAGGCGGGCAAGGCCTTCCACGCCGCCGTGCGCACCCTGCCCGACCAGGCCGGCGCGGCGGCCGTGCTGGCCCGGCGGGCGGCGCGCGGCGAGACCGGCTCCCTGCGGCTGGGCTTCACCGGCTCGGCCAGCCTGCATCCGGTGGTCTCGACGGCGGTGCGGGCCTATCGCCGGCTCTATCCGGAGGTCGAGCTGTCGCTGACCGAGAGCAACAGCACCCACCTTTCCGAACACCTGGCCGAGGGCGCGCTGGACGCGGCCTTCCTGCGGCCGGGCTCGGTGAACCTCGAGGGCCTGGCCGTGCACGACCTGGTCGACGAGCCGGTGATCGCCGCCCTGCCGGCCAGCCATCCGGCGGCGGCCTCCGATCCGGTGGACCTGTCGCTGCTGAAGGACGAACCGCTGATCATGACCCCGCGCCACCTGGGCCCCACGGTGCATGACGCGGCGGTCGAAGCCTTCCGCGCCGCCGGCGTCGAGCCGGTGATGGGCCAGGCCGCGCCGCAGATGACCTCGGTGATCGTGCTGGTCGCGGCCGAACTGGGCGTCTCGATCGTGCCGGCCTCCATGCGTCAGCTGGCCGTCGAGGGCGTCGCCTACCGCGACATCGCCGGCCAGAGCCCCGTGGCGCGGCTGAGCCTGGCGGCCACGAAGACGCCGAGCCCGGCGCTGAGGAACTTCATCCAGGTGATCCGGCCGGCGTTTCGGGGGTGAAGGAGCGAACTCCCCCCTCCCCCAACTCCCGTCATTCCCGCCCTTGTGGCGGGAAACCCTGGCTCCGCCCGCATGTGAAGCGCCAGCGGCGTGCCGAGCACGCCGCCCCTCCCGCCCTTGCGGCTGACAGAGGGGTTCCCGCCACAAGGGCGGGAATGACGGGCGGATAGGGGGCGGGAATGACGGGGTAGTTTGGGAGGTGGGGAACTTAAGCCCCGACCGCCTTCTTCACCTGCAGGCTGAGCGCGTCGGTGATCAGGGGCTTGTGGGCGACGCCGGCCCAGAGGGCGTCGGCGGCCGAGAGGTCGACGGGGCCGTCGGCCAGCAGCACGGCGGGGGTGCGCACGCCCTTGCCGCGCAGGGCCGCCAGGGCCAGGAAATCCACGTCCAGCACCAGGCAGTCGGCGGCGATCATCTCCGACAGCGACGCCTCGTCCACCCCGGCGAAGGCGCGGATCCAGTAGCCCTCGGTCTCCAGGGCGAAGGCCAGGGCCTCGCGCAGGGCCGCGTCGGCTTCGACGACGACCACCAGCGGACGGGCGGGCGGAGGGGCGCTCATCGCGCCATTCAAGCCCGCGTCGGCCCAGCGCGCCTTGATCCGGCGCAAATCCAGCAGGTCGGCGATCATGCGACTTTGAGGGTCATCCAGACCGACGTCGTCTCGCCCGGCGCCAGGGCGACGATCCCGGTCTCGCCTTCACCGAAGGGGTCGGGACGGCTGGCGGTGGGCTCGACGCAGACGAAGTCGGCGCCCGGCGGCGAATAGACGTGGACCCAGCGGCAGTTGTCGGAGGCCTCGATGGTCGTCGACGTCCCGCCCGGGGCCGACAGCACGGCCTTGCCGGAAAAGCCGGTCCAGCAGTTGTCGATCAGGCTGTCGGTGGCGGTCGGCGCGCCGGCCGTCCAGTCGCGCATCCAGACGCCGTCGTGGTGGGTCGTGGGCAGCACGTCGGCGTCGACCATCCAGACGCCGTCGACGCCGGCCTGCAGGGTCTCGCCCGGACGGGCGGCGAAATAGGGGTGCAGGCCAAGGCCGGCCGGCATCGTTTCCGTCCCGGTGTTGGTCACCGACAGTTCGATGCGCAGCCCCTCGTCGGACAGCACCAGGATCTGCTCGGCGCGATAGGCCCAGGGCCAGTCGGACGGGGCGTGGTCGTAGGTCAGGACGGCGCGGGTGTCGGACAGGCCGGTGACCGTCCAGGCGGCGCGCCAGCCCTGGCCGTGCAGCGGATGCGGATGGCCGGCCAGGTTCGGGGCCAGGGTCACCTCGCGGCCTTCGAACGAGAAGCGGCCATGGGGGATGCGGTTGCAGAACGGGACCAGCGGGAAGCAGCCGACGTCGAGCGCGTCGGTCGCGCCTTCCGGCGTCGGGCGCAGCACGTCGCGGCCGTCGAACACGAAGCGGCCGATCGAACCGCCCACCTGCGGCAGCAGTTCGACGCGGGCGCGGGCGGTCGCCAGGACGGGACGTGTCATCGGGAACCCATTGTTATGTTAGCGCTAACTTGAGCTTTACGGAGCGTCATATGCCAGTTCCGGCCGCTCTCGAACAGAGGGCCTGTCGACATCGTCGTCAGTAGTCGGGACGTTAGTAGCCGGCGTAGCGCCCCGGCTTGTGGTTGGCGATGATGACGATGCTCAGAGCCACGGCCGACAGGATCGACAGCAAGAGCTTGTCGAAGCTGACCACCATGAAGGCCGCGCCGACCACCAGGACGTCGGTGGCCATCTGCACCTTGCCCGCGCTGATCCCGTGCTTTTCCTGCAGCCACAGGCCCAGCACCCCGACGCCGCCGACCGACGAGCGGTGACGGGCCAGCGCCAGGATGCCCATGCCGATGATGGTGCCGCCGAACACCGCCGCGAACACCGGGTTCACGCCCTGCAGCTTCAGCCAGTGCGGCAGGGCCAGGGTCAGGCCGGTCAGCAGGATGTTCACCACCAGGGTCTTCAGGGTGAAGGTCCAGCCCAGGGCGCGCTGGGCGAAGACGTAGAACGGCAGGTTCAGCACGAAGAACACCACCCCTACCGGCCAGCCGCCCAGATAGGAGATGATCAGGGCGATCCCGGCGATCCCGCCGGTCACCAGCCCCGCCGTCTTCAGCAGGGTCAGGCCCACGGCGATGAAGCTCGTGCCGATCAGCAGGGCGTGGATGTCCTCGATGGGCGTATGGCGTGTGGTGGGCATATCGGGGGCGGCGGCGGTCAAGGCAGGGTCGAGTCGCGTCTGGAGGAAGGGAAAACGGCGTCCCGTCCCGATCGCGTTCCCGTCCCGCCGTCCCTTTCGCCACTTATCCGCGGTCGTGGAACGGTCTTGTCGCGGCGAGCGCTTGATAGCGCCCGTGTCTGGCGTCATATATCATCTGAACGCGACGCCCCATGGGCGCCGCGCGAAATCCTCTACAACAATTCCGGAGCCGCCCCTATTCGCCGTCCCATGCAAGCGCCGCCCGTCAAGGATGGACCGCGTATCAACGATGAAATCCGCGTCCCCCGCGTGCTGCTGATCGACCAGAACGGCGAGAAGCAGGGCGAGATGCCGACCGCCTCCGCCATGGAAGCGGCCGAAGAGGCTGGCCTGGACCTGGTCGAAATCGTTCCGAACGCGAACCCGCCGGTCTGCAAGATTCTGGACTATGGCAAGTTCAAGTTCCAGGAGCAGAAGAAGAAGAACGAGGCCCGCAAGCGTCAGAAGGTGGTCGAGCTCAAGGAGATCAAACTCCGCCCGAACATCGACATCCACGACTACGAGGTGAAGGCGAAAGCCATGCACCGCTTCTTCGAGGAAGGCGACAAGGTCAAGGTGACCCTGCGCTTCCGCGGTCGTGAAATGGCTCACCCGGAACTCGGCATGAAGCTGCTGCTCAAGGTCAAGGCCGACTTCGAGGAAGTCGCCAAGGTCGAGTACGAGCCCCGCATGGAAGGCCGTCAGATGATCATGATCCTGGCGCCCCGCTAAGCTTCGGCTCTATCTTCGAAGACGCCCCGGTCACCACCGGGGCGTTTTTCGTTTCCGGTATCGTCCATGCCCCAACCCGCCCAGCAAGCTCCCCTGTCCCTGGACCCCGGCCTGACGCCCGGGGCCTGGCGCGACGCCTTCGCCGCCAACGGCCGGCTGCACGTGCCGGGGTTCCTGACCGCCGACTCGGCCGCCCGCCTGCACGCGGCCCTGACGCTGGACACGCCGTGGAGCGGCGTGGTCGGCGTCGGCAAGAAGCTGTGGAACCTGCCGCTGGACGGCCCCGGCGCCCTGTCGCCCGCCGACGATCTGGCGCTCGATCGCCAGGTGGCCGAGGAAACCCGCAACGGCTTCGGCTTCCGGTTCGACAATTTCCGGGTCAGCGACGAGGTCGAGGCCGGCCGTCGCGAAGGCCGGCTGGTCGAGGCCGCCTACGACCTGCTGAACGGCGAGGCCTTCCTCGACTTCGTGCGCGACCTGACCGGCGACGACCGTCCCGTCTATTGCGACAGCCAGGCCACCCGCTATCGCCCCGGCCACTTCCTGACCGAGCACGACGACCACGCCGACGGCAAGAACCGCCTCTACGCCTATGTCCTCAACCTGACGCCGAACTGGCGGGCCGACTGGGGCGGGCTGCTGCTGTTCCTAGACGGCGACGGCCACGTGGCCGAGGGCTACACGCCCAGCTTCAACGCCCTCAACATCTTCCGGGTGCCCCAGAAGCACGCCGTGACCTACGTCACGCCGCACGCCGCGGGCCCGCGCCTGTCGCTCACCGGCTGGATCCGCTCGCAGCGCTGATTTCGCGCAGCCCCGCTCGACCTCCCGGCAAGGTAGAGCTTATATTGACCCCGGGGACCTTTCTGGGGGCTGTAGTTTCGTGCGTATCAAGGATTTCGCGATCGCCATCTGCGCGACCGCTCTGCTGTCTGGCGTCCAGGCCAAGGCCGCGCCGCTGTCGACCTACGGCAAGCTGCCGACGATCGAGGATGTCGAGATCTCGCCGGACGGCACGCGCCTGGCGGTGTCGCTGACCGACGGCGAGCAGCGCGTGCTGACCATCCACAACGCGACCGACAACAAGCTGCTCAAGGCCCTGCGGATGGGCAACAACAAGCTGCGCTGGGTGCAGTGGGCCGACGCCTCGCACCTTCTGGTCACCGTCTCGTCGACGGCCAGCGTCGTCGGGCTGGAAGGCCCAAAGCGCGAGTACTGGATGACCTCGCTGTACGACCTGGACACCGACAAGGCGCGCCTGCTGCTCGACAACCAGCCGGATTCGATGAACGTCGTGCTCAGCGCCGCCTCGCTGCGCTCGGTCGACGGCGCGCCGACGGCCTTCGTGCAGGGCATCCACTTCGTCGACAACTTCGGCCGCAACACCCTGTTCGCGGTCAATGTGAAGAACGGCCGCACCCGCATGATCGAGGCGCGCTCGGAAGACACCGACGACTGGCTGGTCGGCGGCGACGGTGTGCCGCTGGCCCAGTCGCAGTACGACGAAAGCAAGGGAACCTGGGTGCTGCGCATCAAGGGTCCGAAGGGCTGGACCATCGTCGACCGGGCGGTCAGCCCGATGGGCTCCTACGGCGTCTCGGGCCTGGGCCGCGACGGCAAGTCGGTGCTGGTGGCCCGCGTCAACGACAAGAACGAGACCGTCTATCGCGAATACGCCGCCGACGGCGCGCAGGTGGACGTGCCGATGGAGGTTCCGTTCGACGGCCTGCTGCGCGACCCAGGCAACGACGCCCTGATCGGCGGAGTGTCGCTGGTCGGCGACAAGACGCGCTACGTCTTCTTCGATCCCAAGGACCAGTCGCGCTGGAACGCCGTCGAGAAGGGTTTCGCCGGCTCGCGGGTGTCGCTGTCCTCGTGGTCGGCCGACCGCACCAAGGTGGTCGTCCGCGTCGACTCGCCGACCGACGGCCCGGCCTACGCCCTGGTCGACATGACGGCCAAGACCGCCTCGTGGATCGGCGACGAGTACAAGGACCTGACCGCCGCCGACATCGCCGAGGTCCGCCCGGTGAAGTACAAGGCCGCCGACGGCCTGGAGATCACCGGCTACCTCACCCTGCCCAAGGGCCGGGACCCAAAGAACCTGCCGCTGGTGGTGCTGCCGCACGGCGGTCCCGAAGGCCGTGACATGCCGGGCTTCGACTGGTGGGCCCAGGGCCTGGCCTCGCGCGGCTACGCGGTGCTGCAGCCCAACTTCCGCGGGTCGGAAGGCTTCGGCTGGGACTTCATCAAGGCCGGCTTCGGCGAGTGGGGCCGCAAGATGCAGACCGACCTGTCGGATGGCGTCCGCTGGCTGGAGAAGCAGGGCATCGCCGATCCCAAGCGCGTCTGCATCGTCGGCGCCAGCTACGGCGGCTACGCGGCCCTGGCCGGCGCGGCGCTCGATCGCGGCGTCTATCGCTGCGCCGTGTCGGTGGCCGGCCCGGCCGACCTCAAGCGCATGCTGCAGGACGACCAGGAACGCCACCTGTCGCGCAACAACTCGACCCTGCGCTACTGGCTGCGCTTCATGGGCGCCGACGGCATCCGCGATCCCGACCTGGCGGCGATCTCGCCGGCCAAGCTGACCGACAAGATCGACATCCCGATCCTGCTGATCCACGGCAAGGACGACACGGTCGTTCCCTATGTGCAGAGCAAGATCATGGCCGACGCCATGAACCGGGCCGGCAAGCCGACCGAGCTGGTCACCCTGGCCAGCGAGGACCACTGGCTGTCGCGCGGCGCCAGCCGCCAGCAGATGCTGAACGCCACCGTTCAGTTCCTCGAGAAGCACAATCCGCCCGACCCGGCCGCCCCGGCCCAGACGACGGCGGCGCGCTGAAAAAGCGGACAGGCCTTTCTCCACCGCAACGCAAGATCGACTTAACGTTGAAAAGGGCGCGTCGCCATGCGATGCGCCCTTTGTGCTTCGGGGGAAGTTTATGCGTTGTGTTGCCTTGACCGGCCTGACGGCCGCTGCCGTCCTGGCGGGATCCCTTTGCGCGGCCGCCGCCGCGCCGCTCGCGGCCTACGGTCGCCTGCCCGCGATCGACGAGGTCGTCATTTCCAGCAGCGGCGAGCGGCTGGCCTTCCTGGCCCAGAAGGGCGAGCTGAGAACGGTGTCGGCCTATGACCTGGGAACCGGCAAGACGCTGGCCTCGGCCGGGGTGGGCGAAACCAAGGTCCGCGATCTGCTGTGGGCCGGCGATCGCTCGGTGATCGTCGGCACGACCTCGGCGGCCACGCTCTACGACTACGACACCGACCTGACCGAGTGGCTGATCCCGCAGACCCTGGACGTGCAAACCGGCAAGGTCGGCCCGCTGCTGAAGCCGATGCTGGGCCTGATCGGCGGCGCGATGGGCATGCCCGATATCCGCGAGACCGGCGTCGCCGCCACCGCCTTCATGACCGTGCCCTACCAGGGCAACGCCTCGGGCCTAGCGCTGTTCGAGATCGATACGGCGACCGGCAAGGTCCGCTCGGTGACCGAGGGTCACAGCAAGGTGCGCGACTGGACGGTCTCGGCCGCCGGCGCGCCGCTGGGTCGCGGCGTCTACGATCGCGAATCCGGCGCCTTCCGCGTCGAGATCGCGGACGGGCGCGGCTGGCGCAAGGTCTATGAGAACAGCTCGCGCTTCGGCCGTTCCCGCCTGGTGGGCCTGGGCCGCGACGGGACCGGCCTGCTGGTCACCGACGCCGGCGCCGACGGCCGCCAGGCGCTGGTCGAGGTCGACGCCCAGGGCGCGAGCCGCACGATCAAGGCCGACCCCGGCGCGGATCGCCTGATCTTCGATCGCCGTACCCAGGCCCTGATCGCCCTGGCCTACGGCGGCGACAATCCGCGCTACGCCTTCTTCAACCGCCGCCTGGCCGAGCGCTGGTCGGCCGTCCTGCCGCTGTTTCCACCCGGCCGCCTGGAGTTGAAGGATTTCGACGCGGCCATGGACCGGCTGATCGTGCGGGTCGAGACCGCCGGCGACGCCGGGTCCTACCACCTGGTCGATTTCCGCGGCGAGACACCCAGGATCACCGGCATCGGCGCGGCCTATCCGGACCTGCGGGCCGAGGACCTCTCCGAGGTCCGGAAGATCACCTACAAGGCCGCCGACGGGCTCGACCTCGACGGCTATCTGACCCTGCCGCGCGGCAAGGATCCCAAGGCCCTGCCGCTGATCGTGCTGGCCCACGGCGGTCCCGAAAGCCACGATGAACCGGGCTTCGACTGGTGGAGCCAGGCCCTGGCCTCGCGCGGCTACGCCGTGCTGCGGGTCAATTTCCGCGGCTCGAACAACAAGGACCGCGCCTTCCGCGACGCCGGCTTCGGCGAGTGGGGCGGCAAGATGCAGACCGACCTCTCGGACGGCGTGCGCTGGCTGGCCAAGGACGGGATCATCGATCCCAGGCGCGTCTGCATCATGGGCGCCAGCTATGGCGGCTATGCCGCCCTGGCCGGCCCGACGCTGGATCCGGGCGTCTATCGCTGCGCCGTCTCGGTGAGCGGCGTCTCCGACCTGAAGGGCATGCTGACCGAGGAGACCTCGGACGGCGACAAGGCCGGGGTGCGCTACTGGCGGCGGTTCATGGGCGTCGACAAGAACCCGGACCTGGCCCTCCAGCGCTCGCCCCTGCGCCTGGCCGCCAGGGCCGACGCCCCGATCCTGCTGCTGCACGGCCAGGACGACAGCGTCGTGCCCTTCGAGCAGAGCAAGAAGATGGCCGACGCCCTGAAGGCCGCCGGCAAGACCTACCGCTTCGTGCCTCTGCAGAAGGAGGACCACTGGATGTCCCGCGAGGACACGCGCCAGCGGATGCTGTCCGAGGCGGTGGCCTTCGTCGAGCAGTACAATCCGGCGAACTGACGGACGCTAGAGCGCTTTGGAACGCGCCCGCGCCGCCCTGGGCGGCGTGGGGTGGTGGCGGCCCCAGACGCGACGCAGCTGGCGGGTCGAGGCGAAGCCGGCCCGCTCGGCGACGCTTTCCATGTCGAGGCGAGTCGCCGACAGCATCTCGCTGGCCAGCGCCAGGCGCAGGCGGTTGACGTAGTCGGTCAGGTTCATGCCCGCGTGGGCGTTGAACAGCCGCGACAGGTGCCGCGGGCTGGCGGCGGCGAGGTCGGCCAGGACCTCCAGGCTCCAGTCGCGGGCCGGATCGGCGGCGATGGCGTCCTGCACCCGGTGAATGGCCGGATGGACGTGGTTGCGCCCCTCCAGCCACGGCGACAGCTGCGGGTCGGACGGTCCGCGGCGCAGATAGACCACCATCTGGCGGGCGATCGACACGGCCTGGGCCGGGCCGCGCAGCCGGGCCACCAGATGCAGCATCAGATCGACGCCCGAGGTGACGCCGGCGCTGGTCAGCCGCTCGCCGTCCTCGACGAACAGGCGGTCCTCCAGCACCCGGGCGCTGGGCGCCAGGCGGGCCAGTTCCTCGGTGCAGACGTGGTGGGTGGTGCAGGCCCGGCCGGCCAGCAGCCCCGCCCGCGCCGCCAGCAGGCTTCCCGAGCAGATGCAGGCCAGGGTCACGCCCGGCCGCACGGCCCGCGCCAGCCAGGCGACGATGGCGGCCTCGTCCCCGGCGTCCGCGGCCGAAGCCCCCTGCCCGCCCAGCACCTGATCGACATTGCCCGAGACGATGACCAGCGCCCCGTCCGGCAGGGCGTCGGGCAAGGGCTGGATCCCGGCCAGCGTCAGGCCGATGGAGCTCTCCACGCTCGACCGGGCGGCGACATAGGTCACCACGAAGCCCGGCGCGCCGGGCTCGAACGTCGCCCGCCGCAGCACCTCCAGCGGTCCGGCCACGTCGAGCAGCAGGGTGCGCGGCGGCAGGACGACGAAGACTGGGATGACGGCGGGCGGCTGGCTCATGCGGCTTCGAGGGCCTCCTCGACGGTGGCGATGCGGGCGAAGCGTTCGTGCAGAACGAGCTCGGTGCGGGCCTTGATGTCGTCGACGGTGAAGACCCGGCCATGGCGGTCGGTCATGTCGAAGGTCAGGGTGGCCTCGGTGACGTAGTCGACCGCGAAGCCCAGGTCCGAGGCATGGCGGGTGGTGGTCTCGCAGCACTGCTCGGTGCGGATGCCGCTGACGATCACCTTGCCGATGCGGTTGCGGATCAGCCAGACCAGCAGGCCGGTGCCGGCCAGGGCGCTGTGGGCGGGCTTGTGGAAGGTGACGTCGGGTTCGAACGACAGCCCCTCGACCGTGCGCACATGGCCCGAGGCCAGGCTGAACAGCCCTTCTTCCTCGACGTGCAGGATCTGCACGACCGGCAGGCCCTTGGCCTTGGCCCCGTCGATCAGGGCCTGCTGGCGCTCCAGATAGACCCCGGCCACGGCCGGATCCCACGAGGCGCGCTGGCGAAAGGAATCCTGGGCGTCGACGACGATCAGGGCGGTGGCGGCGGACATTTACGTTGCTCCGTGGCGATGACGATGCCGCAAGCTACGCACGCCCTTCAAGGCGAATAAGGAAGCTGCCGGACGAAGAGCGGACAGAAAAGGACATCGAGGCGCCACAACGATCTTCGCCCCCTTCTCCGCGCCCGCTCGCTTTCGGCGCCGTTCGGCCCCATATGATGAAGCGTGGAGCCCGCCTCGGACTTCGCCCCCGGCGAGGAGCTTCCCCCTTGAGACATCCCCTACGCGCGCCGGAGTACCGCGCGCTGGCCGCCGCCGCGCTCGAAGCAGCCGGCAAGTGCGCCCTGCCCCACGTCCAGGCCAAGCACGAGCACGCCGCCCGCACCTGGAGCGACCTGGCCGACGCCGAAGACGCTCGCGCGGCGACGCGGGTCCGAATGACGACGTCGGGCGTTTAGCGACGCCACCTTCCGCTCCAGCCTGGAATCCCGCGCGATGCGTCTCTCGATCGACTGCCGCCTGCGCTACGAGGTGCGGACCCCCACCAGCTTCATCCTGGCGATCCAGGCCGCCGACGGCGCCGACCAGGCGGTGCTGGACGAGACCATTCTGCTGCCGCCGGGCGTGAGCGCCGACTTCTTCGTCGACGCCTTCGCCGGCAACCGCTTCATCCGCTTCCTCGCCCAGCCCGGGCCGCTGGATATCGGCTATGTCGCGACGGTCGAGCGCCAGACGCTGGTCGATCATCGCGACTTCATCGGCGGGGCCGTGGTCAACGACCTGCCGGCGACCGTGCTGCCCTATCTGAACCCCAGCCGCTACTGCCCGTCCGACCGCCTGACCGCCTTCGCCCGCCAGACCTTCGGCGCCCGCCCCCAGGGCCTGGGCCAGGTGCAGGCGATCGCCGACTGGATCGCCGCGACCATCACCTACGAGGCCGGGACCAGCAGCGACGCGACCTCAGCCATCGACACCCTGGTCGACCGCAAGGGCGTCTGCCGCGACTTCGCCCACATCGGCGTCGCCCTGTGCCGGGCGCTCGACATGCCGGCCCGCTTCGTCTCGTGCTACGCGCTCGACCTTCGGCCGGCCGACTTCCACGCGGTGTTCCAGGTCTATCTGGACGGCGCCTGGCGGACCTTCGACGCCACCCGCCGCGCGCCGCTGGCGGGTCTGGTCCCCATCGGCTTCGGCCGCGACGCCGCCGACGCGCCGTTCGCCGCGACCTTCGGCGACGCCAGGTTCGAGGCCAAGTCCATCCTGGTGACGCGGGCGGACGAGGGCCCGGCCGCCTAGCGGCGCCTCCGCTTCGAATCGTCTGCATCCGGAAACTGACATTTCAGTCGCTTTTCCGGGCTATCGGGCGTAGAGGAGCCGCCTCGAAGGTTCCCGTCATGTCCACGATTTCCGCGCCCGTCCCTGCGCCGGCGCCCGTACACAGTTCCCGCGCCCTCTACGTCCTGCTGCTGGTGGTGTTCATCAACCTGGTGGGCTTTGGGCTGGTGATCCCGCTGCTGCCCTTCTACGCCAAGGCGCTGAACGCCAGCCCGTGGCAGGTGACGGCGCTGTTCTCGGCCTATTCGCTGGGCCAGTTCCTGGCCGAGCCGTTCTGGGGACGCCTGAGCGACCGCATCGGCCGGCGGCCGGTGCTGATCGTCACCATCCTGGCCAACACCCTGTCGTACGTGGCCCTGGCCTTCGCCCCGACCATCGCGGTGGCCTTCATCATCCGCTTCTTCAGCGGCGCGGCCAGCGGCAACATCTCGACGATCCAGGGCTACATGGCCGACGTCACCCCGCCCGAGAAGCGGGCCGGGCGCATGGGCTTGCTGGGCAGCGCCTTCGGGGCCGGCTTTGTGGTCGGCCCGGCCCTGGGCGGCCTGCTGGCCCACCCGGACGCCGGACGCCTGGGCTTCCAGATCCCGCTGTTCGTGGCCGCGGGCCTGGCGGCGGCGGCCTCGCTGGGCGTCTTCCTGTTCGTGGTCGAGAGCCGCGCGCCCCGCAAGGACGCCCCGCCCCCGCCGCCTCGACGCGAGGCCCTGAAGGCCGCCTTCGCCCATCCGGTGCTGTCGCGCGTGCTGATGGTCACCTTCGTCTCCACCGCCGCCTTCTCGGGCATGGAGGCGATCTTCGGCCTGTGGACCTCGGCCCGCTTCGGCTGGGGCCCGCAGCAGGTGGGGCTGTGCTTCGCCGTCATCGGCGTGGTGGCCTCTCTGGGCCAGGGCGTGCTGACCGGACGCCTGGCCCGCCGCTACGGCGAGCCCAAGGTGCTGACCACGGGTCTGGCCATCATCTGCCTGTCGATGGCGATCACTCCGTTCGTGCCCAGCGGCCATTTCGTGCCGCTGTTCGTGGGCCTGACGGCCTTTGGCCAGTCGCTGGTGTTCCCGTGCATCGCCGCCCTGATCTCGCGCGCGACGCCGCCCGACCAGCAGGGGGCGATGCTGGGCCTCAACATGGCCGGCGGCTCGCTGGCGCGAATGAGCGGTCCGATGATCGCAGGACCCCTGTTCGGCCTGACCATGGCCGGCCCGTACTGGTTCGGGGCGCTGCTGACCGTGCCGGCCGTCGCCCTGGCGGTGACGGTGGGCCGCCGCGCCAAGGCCGCGCCGTAAGGGCCTGGGGACTAAGAGTCCGCCAGGCCTTGCTTTTCACCCGGGGTTCCCGTATTCACCCCGCCTTTCCGGAACCGCCTGGCCAATTTGGCATGCCATGGCGGTTCGTCTCGCTATCCAGAGGACAGGGCCGTTAAACGCTCTGACGCGAAATGCCTAAGTTGAAGACGAAGTCGGGCGCCAAAAAGCGCTTCAAGATCACCGCCACGGGCAAGCTGAAGGCCGGCGTCGCCGGCAAGCGCCACCGCCTGATCGGCCACAACGGCAAGTACATCCGCCAAAACCGCGGAACGAAGGTGATGAGCGAGGCTGACGCCAAGACCATCCGTTCGTACCTGCCCTACGGCCTTTAAGAGGAGCGCTGACACATGGCTCGCGTTAAACGTGGCGTCACCGCCCACGCCAAGCACAAGAAGGTTCTTGAACAGGCGAAGGGCTTCTACGGCCGCCGCAAGAACACCATCCGTACGGCCAAGGCCGCGGTCGACAAGGCCGGCCAGTACGCCTACCGCGACCGCAAGGTGCGCAAGCGCGCCTTCCGTTCGCTGTGGATCCAGCGCATCAACGCCGGCGCCCGCACCGAAGGCTTCACCTACTCGCAATTCATCCACGGCCTGGACGTGGCGGGTATCGTGATCGACCGTAAGGTCCTGGCGGACATCGCCGGCAACGACGCCGTCGCGTTCAAGGCCATCGCCGACAAGGTTCGCGCGGCCCTGGCCTAAGGAACTTCCGAGCCTCACCGCTCGAACGATCCTTTAAAAGCCCTCCGGCGCGAGCCGGAGGGCTTTTTGCTGCGCGTTATCCGGTTCCACCCGACGTCAAAACCGCCTAGACGAAACCCCGTCATGACCGATCTCAACACCCTCGAATCCGACGTCCTGGCCCAGGTGGCCGGCGCGGCCGACCTGCAAGCCCTCGACGCCGTCCGTGTGACCGCCTTGGGCAAGACCGGCTCGATCTCGGGCCTGCTCAAGACCCTGGGCGCGATGAGCCCCGACGAGCGCAAGGAACGCGGCGCGGCGATCAACGCCCTGCGCGACCGCGTGCAGTCGGCGATCACCGAGAAGAAGGCCGCGCTGGAAGCGGCCGAACTCGATGCGCGCCTGGCCCGCGAGACCCTCGACCTCACCCTGCCCGGCCCCTATCGCCGCAAGGGCTCCGTCCACCCGACCATGCAGACCATGGACGAGATCGTCTCGATCTTCGCCGAGATGGGCTTCGCCGTGGCCGAAGGTCCGGACATCGAGGACGACTTCCACAACTTCACGGCCCTGAACTTCCCCGAGAAGCACCCGGCCCGCGAGATGCACGACACCTTCTTCTTCAATCGGAAGGAAGACGGCGAACGCATGCTGCTGCGCACGCACACCAGCCCCGTGCAGGTGCGCACTATGGTCAGCGAGAAGCCGCCGATCCGCATCATCGCGCCGGGCCGCACCTATCGCGTGGACAACGACGCCACCCACACGCCGGTGTTCCACCAGGTCGAGGGCCTGGTGATCGACAAAGGCATCCACATGGGCCACCTGAAGTGGACCCTGGAGACCTTCCTGGCGCGGTTCTTCGAGACCGACGCGGTGACCACCCAGTTCCGCCCGCACCACTTCCCGTTCACCGAGCCCTCGGCCGAGATGGACGTGCAGTGCGACCGCTCGGGCGGCGAGATCAAGATCGGCCAGGGCACGTCGTGGCTCGAGATCCTGGGCTGCGGCATGGTTCACCCGAACGTGCTGCGCGCCTGCGGCATCGATCCGGACGAGTACCAGGGCTTCGCCTTCGGCGTCGGCGTCGATCGCCTGGGCATGCTGAAGTACGGCATGCCGGACCTGCGCGACATGTGGTCGTCGGACAGCCGCTGGCTGGCCCACTACGGCTTCTCGGGCTTCGCCGCGCCGAACCCCGCCTCGGGGCTCAGCTGATGAACGCGCGTCCGACCATCGACGGTTCGGCCAAGGTCTTCGAGAACCTGGAGATCTCGCTGATCGACCTGTTCCGCGCCCAGCTTCAGGGCGGCGTCAACATGGTCGCCGGCCGCACCTTCAGGAACTGCCGCCTGCACGGGCCGGTGGTGATGCTGGCGCTGGAAGGCGTGACCTTCGACTCGACCAACTTCGGCTTCCACGGCGGCGACATCGCCAACCTCGTTCTGCGCCCGGCCGGTGAAAAGGTCATCGGCGCCCTACCCTTCAAGGATTGCGCCTTCATCGGCTGCCAGTTCTTCGCGGTCGGCTTCACCGGCCCCGAGACCTTCCTGCAGCAGATCCTGGCGTTGGAAACCACGCAATGAAGTTCACCCTTTCCTGGCTCAAGGATCACCTCGACACCGAAGCGACCGCCGCCCAGGTGGTCGCCGCCATGACCATGGCCGGCCTCGAGGTCGAGCACGTCACCGACCCGGCCGCCAAGCTGGCCGCCTTCAGCGTCGCCAAGATCGTCGAGGCCGTTCAGCACCCGAACGCCGACCGCCTGCGGGTCTGTCAGGTCGACACGATCGACGGCCGCAAGGAGATCGTCTGCGGCGCGCCTAACGCCCGCGTCGGCCTGACAACCATCTACGCTCCGATCGGCGCCTACGTGCCGGGCCTGGGCGTCACCCTGGTCGAGAAGCCGGTGCGCGGCGTCGTCTCCAACGGCATGCTGTGCTCGGGCTCCGAGCTCGAGGCCGACGACGGTTCGGAAGGCATTCTGGAACTGTCCGGCGACCTGGCCGTGGGTACGCCCGCCGCCACGGCGCTGGGCCTGGAAGCCGTCATCGACTTCGAGGTCACCCCCAACCGTCCCGACTGGCTGGGCGTCGCCGGCATCGCCCGGGATCTCGCCGCCACGGGCCTGGGCAAGCTGAAGGACCTGTCGATCGCGCCGATCGCCGGAACCTTCCCCTGCCCGATCGCCATCGAAGTCGACGGCGAGGCCTGCCCGGTGTTCGCCGGCCGCCTGATCAAGGGCGTCAAGAACGGCCCCTCGCCGCAGTGGCTGCAGGACCGCCTGAAGGCCATCGGCATCAATCCGAAGTCGGCCCTGGTCGATATCACCAACTACATCTCGTACGACCGCGCCCGGCCGCTGCACGTCTATGACGCGGCCCTGCTGTCGGGGACCAAGATCGAGACCCGCCTGGGCCGTCACGGCCTGAATGGCGACGAGCACCTGATCGCGCTGGACGGCAAGACCTACGAGCTGACCCCGTCGATGTGCGTCATCGCCGACGCCGGCGGGGAACGCCCGATCGGCCTCGGCGGCGTCATGGGCGGCGAGAGCACCGGCTGCTCGGAAGCCACCGTCGACGTCTTCGTCGAGAGCGCCTGGTTCGAGCCGATCCGCATCGCCCAGACCGGCCGCGAGACCGGCATCAACAGCGACGCCCAGTACCGCTTCGCCCGCACGGTCGACACCGGCTCGGTGGTTCCGGGCCTGGACCTGGCCACCAAGCTGATCCTGGAGCTGTGCGGCGGCGAGGCCTCGGAAGTCGTCGTCGCCGGCGAGGCCCCGGCCGCGCCCGGCCCGATCCTGTTCGACCCGGCCTATGTGCAGGCCCTGTCGGGTCTGGAGATCGCGCCGGAAAAGAGCCTGGAGATCCTCCAGGCCCTGGGCTTCAAGGTCGAGCCGCCCAAGGACGTGCCCGTCGCCGAGTTCGCCACCCACGCCGAGAGCGTGGTCTGCGTGACTCCGCCGACCTTCCGCCGCGACGCCCATGGCAAGGCCGACCTGGTGGAGGAAGTGGCCCGCATCGCCGGCTACGGCGCCCTGCCCTCGACGCCCCTGCCCGAGGTCGCCCGCGCCGTCGGCGGCGTGCTGACCCCGCGCCAGGTGCGCGCCCGCGCCGCCCGTCGCGCCCTCGCTGCCGCCGGCTACGCCGAGGCCGTGACCTGGAGCTTCACCAGCCGCGCCACGGCCCAGCTGTTCGGCGGCGGCGCCGACGCCCTGGTGCTGGCCAATCCGATCGCCTCGGAACTGGACTGCATGCGCCCCTCGGTGCTGCCCAACCTGATCGAGGCCGCCGGCCGCAACGCCCGCCAGGGCTTCCCGGACGCGGCCCTGTTCGAGGTCGGCCCGGTGTTCCTGGGCGACGGTCCCAAGGACCAGCGCACGGTCGTCGCCGGCATCCTGGCCCCGCGCCCGCCGCGCGCCTGGGACAAGCGCTCGGCCGAGGACGTGTTCACGATCAAAACGGATCTGCTGAACCTGCTGGAGGAGATCGGCGCGCCGGTCGCCTCGCTGCAGACCGCGCAAGGTTCGGCCTCGTCGTGGTGGCATCCCGGCCGCTCGGCCCGCCTGCAACTGGGCCCCAAGGCGGTGATCGCCGAGTTCGGCGAGATCCACCCCGCCGTGCTGAAGGCCCTGGACGTGGCCGGCCCGGTCTACGGCTTCGAGATCACCCTGGAGGCGATCCCCGAGCCGAAGAAGAAGGCCGTGAAAACCAAGCCGGCCTTCAGCCCCTCGGCCCTGATGCCGCTGAGCCGCGACTTCGCCTTCGTCGCCGACAAGGCCAAGGCGGCCGGCGACCTGGTCAAGGCCGCGGCCGGCGCCGACAAGGCCCTGATCGCCTCGGCCCGCGTCTTCGACGTCTATGAGGGCCCCGGCGTGCCGGAGGGCTTCAAGTCGGTGGCCATCGAGGTGCTGGTCCAGCCGCGCGACGCCACCCTGACCGACGCCGAGATCGAGGCCCTGTCGGCCAAGGTCGTCGCCGCGGTCGAGAAGGCGGGCGGCAAGCTGCGGGCTTGAGCTTGATCCTTCAAGCCTAGACGCCATGTGAGGGGCGAAGGTGATGCTGCGCTGCATCCACCTTCGCCCCTTTCGCGTTTCAGGCCCATGAGCGACGACCTCTTCAGCCACAACCCCGCCAAGAGCCGCTACGAGCTGGAGGTCGACGGCCTGATCGCCTTCGCCGACTACCAGCGCAGCGGCCATCGCCTGGTCATCCCGCACGTGGAGGCCGATCCCGCCCTGCGCGGCACCGGCGCCGCCGGCCGCCTGATGGTCAAGGTCGCCGAGGTGGCCCGGGCCGAGGGCATGCGGATCACTCCGCTGTGCTCCTACGCCGCCGCCTGGCTGCGACGAAACGACCCCGAACTGATCGCCTGACGCCTTCCGACAGGCGGATAATCCGGGAACAGGACGGGGAACGTCGCTCGCCCGACGTTTGCGGCGCAGCAAAGCCCTTGGCGAGCGTGCGGTTCCTCGTGCTAGAACTTCGGCGACGGTACAGCGCGCCCTGCCGGGAGCTTGCGCGATCGTGAGCGAAGGCTTGGATTTTCATGGTTGATATCAAGACGGTCGGCGTAATCGGCGCCGGTCAGATGGGTTCGGGCATCGCCCATGTCTGCGCTCTCGCGGGCTACGACGTCCGCCTGCACGACATCTCGCGCGAGCGTATCGACGCGGGCCTGGCCCTGATCGAAAAGAACCTCGCCCGCCAGGTCACCCGCAACATCATCGACCAGGCCGCGGCCGACGCCGCCCTGGCCCGCATCTCGGCCGCCGAGGCCATCGAGGCCATCGGCCAGACCGACCTCGCCATCGAGGCCGCCACCGAGAACGAAGAACTCAAGAAGGCCATCTTCCGGGGCCTGC
The DNA here is from genome assembly GCF_059415745.1 of Caulobacter sp. GW821-FHT10A10. NCBI lineage: Bacteria > Pseudomonadati > Pseudomonadota > Alphaproteobacteria > Caulobacterales > Caulobacteraceae > Caulobacter > Caulobacter sp. GW821-FHT10A10. The sequence goes on from NZ_JBWKNV010000001.1 coordinate 234,867, forward strand.
AGCCGCACCTGAAGCCCGACACCCTGCTGGCCTCGAACACCTCGTCGATCTCGATCACGCGCTTGGCCTCGGCCACCGATCGTCCCGAGCGGTTCATCGGCCTGCACTTCATGAACCCCGTCCCGCTGATGAAGCTGGTCGAGATCATCCGCGGCATCGCCACCGACGTGCCGACCTACGAGACGGCCGTGGCCTTCGCCAAGTCGCTGGGCAAGATCACCAGCAACGCCGAGGACTTCCCCGCCTTTATCGTCAACCGCGTGCTGGTGCCGATGATCAACGAGGCGATCTACACGCTGTACGAAGGGGTCGGCACGGTCGACGCCATCGACACCGCCATGAAGCTGGGCGCCAACCATCCGATGGGCCCGCTGGAGCTGGGCGACTTCATCGGCCTGGACACCGTGCTGAGCATCATGAACGTGCTCTACGAAGGCCTGGCCGACAGCAAGTACCGCCCCTGCCCGCTGCTGGTGAAGTACGTCGAGGCCGGCTGGCTGGGCAAGAAGACCGGCCGCGGCTTCTACGACTACCGCGGCGAGGTCCCGGTCCCGACGCGCTAGGCGCGCCAGGGTTAGGTGTATGCGGCTAACCCGCCCAGGCGCGCTCCAAGTATTTGAATCTGGAGCTTGCTGATCAGCAAGCTCCAGGCGCGTCGGATCACCAGAGGATCGGGACGTCGTAGGCCTACACGGCCTCGTCGACGGTGACGAGGTGGAGGTCGCGAAGCTTCGCCTGCGCGATCAGGATGCGATCCCACGGATCACGGTGATGGTACGGCAGCGCTGCGGCCGTCGCGCAATCACCAGGGAGGATCGGCAGCCAGGAAAGGCCCTGATCCTCCACCGCCTTCTCAAGATCGACCGGCATGCGCTCAAGAGGCGCTCCACGCGCCCTCAGCCGCTTGTAGAGCACCTCGTACATCGACACGGCGCTGACGAAGATTTCGTTGTCCAGATCGAGCATCGCCGCGGAGACCACCGGCGAAAGCCTCGCCTGATCGCTCAGGCTCCAGATCAGGACGTGAGTGTCGATCAGCAGTCGCATTCCACGCCCCAGACCTGATCAGCCTACTTCCGCGGGAAGATGGGCTAGTCCATCAAGGCTTCGATCTCGGGATCGGGACCGATGAAGAGGTCAGGCGGCAGGTCCAGATTGAGATGCTCCCACACCCCCAACCGGCGCTGCGCCTTGGGCGTATCGGCGGCATCTGGCTTCTTTTCGACATTCACCGTCGCGATGACCTTGCCGTCGCGGACGAGCGTCATGTCCTCGCCCGCATCGATCACGGCCAGGAGTTCATCCAGGCTGTTCAGCTTGGCGATGTCGAACTGGATCGTCATGGGCGAAGCCTAACACGGCCTCGCCCGCTCGACGACTCACCCCGCCCCGAGCGCCACGGCCACGTGGTAGACGACGAAGGCCGCCAAGTAGGCCAGGGCGACCATGTAGACGAACATCACGGTCGGCCAGATCCAGCTGTTGGTCTCGCGCTTGACCACGCCCAGGGTGGGCATGCACTGCGGCGCGAAGACGTACCAGGCCAGGAAGGCCAGGGCCGTGGCCAGCGACCACTGGCTGTTCAAGGTGGCCGACAGGGCGTCGGTGGAGCCGTCGGCCCCGCCCACGGCGTAGACCGTGCCCAGCGCCGCCACGGCGACCTCGCGGGCCGCCATGCCGGGGATCAGGGCCACGGTCATTTGCCAATTAAAACCAATGGGCTGCATGACGGGGGCCAGGAAATGGCCCAGGCGCCCGGCGATGCTGTAGTCGATGGCCGGCCCCGTCGCGCCTTCCGGCGGATAGGGGAAGGTCGACAGCACCCAGACCAGCACCATCAGAGGCATGATGATGCGGCCGGCGCGGTTCAGGAAGATCTTGGCGCGGGTCCACAGGTTGAGCAGCAGGTTGCGCGGCTCGGGCCAGCGATAGGTCGGCAGCTCCATCATGAACGGCTCGACCGTGCCCCGCCAGAAGATGCGGCGGATGACGAACGACACCAGCAGGGCGAAGACGATGCCGGCGGCGTAGAGGCCGAACATCACCAGGCCCTGCAGCGACAGGCCGTTGACCGTGGTCCGCGGGATGAAGGCGCCGATGATCAGGGTGTAGACCGGGATCCGCGCCGAGCAGGTCATCAGCGGAGCCACCAGGATGGTGGTGAGCCGGTCCTGCTTGTTGTCGATCACCCGCGTGGACATGATCCCCGGGATCGCGCAGGCGAAGCTCGACAGCAGCGGGATGAAGGCCCGGCCGTGCAGGCCCGCCCCGCCCATGATCTTGTCCATCAGGAAGGCCGCGCGGGTCATGTAGCCGCTGTCTTCCAGCAGCAGGATGAAGAAGAACAGGATCAGGATCGGCGGCAGGAACACCAGCACGCTGCCGACGCCGGCGATCAGGCCGTCGGCGATGAAGCTGGAAAGCAGCCCCTCGGGCAGGTGGGCGGTGACGAAGGCGCCGAGCGCGGCGAAGCCGCCGTCGATGGCGTCGGCCGGGATGGTCGCCCAGGTGAACACCGCCTGGAACATCACGAACAGCAGGGTGAACAGGATCGCCAGGCCCGCCACCGGATGCAGCAGCACCGAGTCGATCTTGCCGGTCACCGTGTCGGGACGCTCGGGCGGGCGCACGCAGGCCTTGAAGATGCGCTGGGCCTCGGCGTGGGCGGCGCGGATCTCGCCGGCGCTCGGCTCGCGCCAGGTGTTGTCGACGGCGTTCGAGTGGGTCAGCGTCAGGGTGTCGACCTGGGTCAGCAGCTCGTCGAGGCCGCGCTTGCGGGTGGCCACGGTGGTGACGATCGGCGCGCCGATCTCGCGCGACAGCTGCTCGACGTCGATCCGCAGGCCCTGGCGCTGGGCGATGTCGAACATGTTGAGGGCCAGCACGAACGGCCGGCCGACCTGCTTCAGTTCGAGCACCAGGCGCAGGACGAGACGCAGGTTGGTGGCGTCGGCCACGCAGACCAGCACGTCGGGCGCGGTCTCGCCAGCCAGGCGGCCCAGCACGGCGTCGCGGGTGACGACCTCGTCCGGACTGCGGGCGCGCAAGCTGTAGGTTCCCGGCAGGTCGAGCACGCTGACGGTGCGGCCGCCCGGCGTGACCAGCTGGCCTTCCTTGCGCTCGACGGTGACGCCGGCGTAGTTGGCGACCTTCTGGCGGGCCCCGGTCAGGGCGTTGAACAGCGCGGTCTTGCCGGAATTCGGATTGCCGACCAGCGCGATGCGCGAGGGCCGGATAGCGGTGTCGGTCAAAGCGTCTTTCCGTCGAACTGAACGGTCACGGCGCGCGCCTCGCGGCGGCGCAGGGCCACGCGGGTGTCGTCCACCCGCACGGCGATGGGATCACGGCCAAAGAGGCCTTCCTGCAGGATCTCGATACGGGCGCCTTCGACGAAGCCCATCTCCAGCAGGCGGCGCTCCAGCTCCTCGGCGGCCACCGCCTCGGGCGCGCCGGTCTCGCCGCGCACCGCAACGATCACGCCCTTCTCGCCGCGCGCGGCCGTGCTCAGGGCGCGGGTCGGGGCGTCGGAAGCTACGGAAGCGTCAGCGGTGAGGACGGCGTCGGTCATCTGGGGCCTCGCGGCGAAAACTTGCGAACGGTTATCAGCCCTAACCGCCACTGTCGACGAAAGGATGGCCGCCGCGAACGGCGGTCTCGAAAAAAATCAACAGGGGATGCGCGGCGTAATGGCCCAGCCGCGTTAATCTATTCGACTCAAGGCCGCAGCGGTTGCATTAATTTTTGCAAGCGATTCGTAGGGACCTGAAATGCGAAGGCTAAAGCTGGCTCTTCTGACCGGCGCCTATCTCTGCCTGGCTCTGATCGTCTCCCTGCTGCTGTGGCGCATGGGTGCGACCCCCGCTGTCGGCCTCTCGGCCTTCATCGGGTCGCTGGGCCTGTGCTTCGCGTTCCACGGCATCATCAGCAACGTGTTCGACAACGCCCAGCTGAAGCTGGACATCGAGACCGTGCGCGAGGCCCATTCCATCCTGGTCGAGCAGATCGAGAAGATCGACGCGCGCATGACCAACCTCGTCGAGACGGTCGCCGAGGACGCCGAGAAGCGCTCGGCCGAACTGACCAGCGAGGTCCACCAGCTCGAAGACCTGATGCAGCGCATGAGCGAGCGCCTGGAAAGCCAGCTGACCCATCAGGTCGCGGCCGCCCGTCACAGCGCCAGCGCCAACGCCCGCGTCGCCGCCCCGGTCAACGCCATGCTGGAGATCGTCCAGGACGCCCTGGCCGAGAACCGCGTCGACCTCTACCTGCAGCCGGTCGTCAGCCTGCCCCAGCGCCGCACCGTCTTCTACGAGAGCTTCTCGCGCCTGCGCGACGAGACCGGCCGCGTGATGATGCCGGCCGAGTACCTGGCCGTCGCCGAGTCCGAGGGCCTGATGACGGCCATCGACAACCTGCTGCTGTTCCGCTGCGTGCAGATCGTCCGCCGCCTGGCCAAGCAGGACCGCAAGGTCGGCATCTTCTGCAACATCTCGCTGGCCAGCCTGGCCGACGAAAGCTTCTTCCCGCAGTTCCTCGAGTTCCTGCAGGGCCACAAGGACCTGGCCGGCTCGCTGATCTTCGAACTGGGCCAGACCGCCTTCAACCAGCGCGGCCCGGTCGAGGCCCGCCACATGGCCCGCTTGGCGAGCCTGGGCTTCCAGTTCAGCCTCGACAAGATCGTCGATCTGGACCTCGACTTCCAGGATTTGGCCCGCGCCGACGTCAAGTTCGTCAAGGTCGGCGCCGAGATGATCCTCGAGCAGCTGGAAGAGCAGGACGGCAAGCTGGTGCTGAGCTCGCTGCCCGACCTGAACGCCGCCGACTTCGCCGCCCTGATGCGCCGCTACGGCGTCGAGGTGATCGCCGAGAAGGTCGAAAGCGAACGCCAGATCGCCGAGATCCTCGATCTCGACATCGGTTACGGCCAAGGCCACCTGTTCGGCGAGCCGCGGGCCATCCGCGACGCCGTCCTGGCCGAGACCGCCCCGCCGGCCGACTTCGTCCAGGCCCCGCTGCGCCGCCGCGCCGCCAACTGGTAGGCCTTCCAGAAAACTGATCCCCTTCGACCGCCGTCCGGGCCACCGGGCGGCGGTTTCGCATTAAGCCTGCGTCATGAGCCGGAATTCACTCGGCTCTTCTCCCCTGCCCAGCCAAGCTCCTCCCGAACGTGCAAGGAGGGGATCATGCGCAAGGCGATGATGGCGGCGGCGCTGCTGGCGGCGATGGGCGGAGCGAGCGCGGCATGGGCGGCCGAGCCATCGCTGACCGAGACGATCACGGCCCAGGACCGCAGGGTCTTCGACGCCTACAACGCCTGCGACCTGGAAACCTTCGGCGCGGCCTTCGCGCCCGACGTCGAGTTCTACCACGACGAGGGCGGCGTCACCTGGGAGCGCCAGTCGGTGATCAACAACACCCGCAAGTACATCTGCGGCAAGGTGCGGCGCGAACTGGTCCCCGGCACGCTGCGCATCTATCCGATCAAGGGCTTCGGCGCGGTCGAGGAGGGCGAGCACCGCTTCTGCCAGAAGGACCAGGGCTGCGCCGGCATCGCCAAGTTCGTCATCGTCTGGAAGCAGGAGGGCGACAACTGGATCGCCACGCGGGTGCTCAGCTACGGCCATCGCACGGCCACCGCGGAAGAACGCTGAGACCGCAAGCATCGGAATGACGGGCGCCAGCGACGGCGCGATGGTGGGCTCAGATCCGAAAGGAGCCCGACATGACCACCGCCCACTCCCCTTCCGCCTACCCCACCGACGACGCCCGCTGGGCGGCGATCGAGCGCCGCGACCGCGCCGCCGACGGCGCCTTCTTCTGCGGCGTGCGCACCACCGGCGTCTATTGCCGCCCCAGTTGCTCGGGACGCCCCCTGCGCAAGAACGTCGCCTTTTACGACACCCGCGAGGCCGCCCGGGCGGCGGGCCTGCGTCCCTGCCTGCGCTGCCGGCCCGACGAGCCGATCGAAACCCTCAGCTACGGCTTCGGCGACACGCCCTTGGGCCTGGCCCTGGCCGCGACCTCCGAAACGGGCCTGGCCCTGCTGATCATGGGATGGGACCGCGCGGAGATGCGCGAGGACCTGGCCGCCCGCTTCCCCCGCGCCCGCCTGCTGGAGGATGACGCGGCCGCCGGCCCCGCCCTCGCCGCCCTGGTCGCCGCCATCGACAGCGGCCGCCCGGGCGACCTGGCGCTCCCCCTGGCGCTCGACGAGCGCGGCACCGACCTGCAGCGCGCCGTCTGGAAGGCCTTGCGCGACATCCCGGCCGGAACCACCGCTTCCTACGCGCAAGTTGCGCGCGCCATCGGCCGGCCCTCGGCCGTGCGGGCCGTGGCCCAGGCCTGCGGGGCCAATCCGGTCGCGGTGCTGACGCCCTGCCACCGGGTGGTGCGCTCGGACGGCGGGCTTTCCGGCTATCGCTGGGGCGTCGAGCGCAAGCAGGCCCTGCTGGCCCGGGAAGGCGCCGCAGCGTGAATTTGGACTGGACCCGCATCGCCGCCGAACTCGACGCCCGCGGCTGGGCGACCACGGGCCCGGTGCTGACGCCGGAGACCTGCGGCCGCCTGGCCGGGCTCTATGCCGAGGAGGCCCCGTTCCGCAGCCGGGTGGTCATGGCCCGCCACGGCTTCGGGCGCGGCGAGTACAAGTACTTCGCCTATCCGCTGCCCGACACGGTGCAGAAGCTGCGGGCCGGCCTCTATCCGCCGCTGGCCCGCATCGCCAACGGCTGGATGCAGCGGCTGGGCGAGGAGCGCCGTTTTCCAGGCGACCTGGACGCCATGCTCGACCGCTGTCACGGCGCGGGCCAGGCGCGGCCGACACCGCTGCTGCTGACCTACGGCCCGGGCGACTACAACTGCCTGCACCAGGACCTCTACGGCGAGCACGTCTTCCCCCTGCAGGCCGCCTTCCTGCTGGACCAGCCGGGGCGCGACTTCGAGGGCGGCGAGTTCGTGCTGGTCGAGCAGCGCCCCCGCCAGCAGTCGGCCGCCCAGGTCGTGCCCCTGGCCCAGGGCGAGGGCGTGATATTCGCCGTGCGCGAACGGCCGGCGGAGGGCTCGCGCGGCGTCCATCGCCGGATCCTGCGCCACGGCGTCAGCGAGGTGCGATCCGGAACGCGGCGCACCCTGGGCGTGATCTTCCACGACGCGGCTTGACGACGCGCCGCATTCGGAGTTCCGCCACCTACCTCCGAGCATCCCTGCGAAGGCGGGGATCCAAGCCGAACCCGCCGCCCGGTCCCGAACCGCGCCCCCTCCTGAAAGTCAGCTTGGGTCCCCGCCTTCGCGGGGAGAGACGGACTCGGAGGGCGTTTGGGGAAACACCCCCGCTTTCGATACGAAAAGGCCCCGGAGCAAGCTCCGGGGCCCTGTCGTTTCACGCCTTCTGCGTGGCTGACGCTTCTGCGCTCCGGTTACCCGGGCAGATTACCAGGCGAAGCCGACGCTGCCGCCGCTCATCACGTCGCGGCCCGTGGCCGAGAAGCCGACGTTGTAGCTGACGGCGCGGCTGTTGTGCGAGTAGCCCACGGCGATGGCGCCCTGGCCGCGATAGCCGCCGACGGCCACGGCCAGACGGTTGGTCAGGCCCGCGCCCTGGCCGGCGTTGTTGGCGGCCATCATCGACATGGCCGAGCTCATGGCGCCCACGCCGTTCAGGCGGCTGGAGACCTCGTTGATGCGGTTGTCCATCTGGGTGGCCAGGGTGTCGACGCGCCAGTCGGTGTAGGCGTTGGCGGCGGTCAGCGTCGCGGCGGCCTTGGTGTCGGTATAGGCGTTGGCCGAGCTCAGGGTCGTGGCGGCGGTGGCCGTGGTGAAGGCGTTGGCCGTGGTCACGGCGGCGGCGGCGGCCGTATCGGTATAGCTGTTCGCCGTCGTCACCGCGGCCGCGGCGGCCGTGTCAGTGTAGGCGTTGGCGGTCGTCAGCGTCTGGGACGCGACGGTGTCGGTGTAGCTGTTGGCCGTGGTCACGGCGGCGGCGGCCACCGTGTCGGCGTAGGTGTTGGCGGTCGAGGTGATGCTGGCCACGGCCGTGTCGGTGTAGGCGTTGGCGCTGGACAGGGTCGAGGCGCTGTAGCTTTCCAGCTGCCCCAGGTTCACCGCGTCGGTGCTGTTGACGCCGTCCGAGACGTTGGTGATGCGGCGGGTCGAGGTCGAGGTGCCGACCGAGACGGTGTTGTCTTCATCGGCGACCGAGCCGTAGCCGATGGCGACGCTGTTGGTTCCCGTGGCGGAAGCGTAGGCGCCGAGCACCGAGCTGTAGTCGCCGGTCGCCGAGGAATAGTTGCCGACGACGGTCGAGTATTCGCCCGAGGCCTCGCCGTGCGCGCCGATCTGGATCGCGGCCGTGCCGCTGGCGACGGCGCCGTGGCCGATCGCCAGGGCGTGATAGCCGCTGGCCGTGGCGCTGGCGCCCAGGGCGTTGGCGTAGTCGCCGCTGGCCGTGGCGTACTCGCCGACGGCGGCGGTGTCATAGCCCGTGGCGGTCGCGCCGGTGCCGGCCGTGGTTTGAGCAAAAGCGCCTTGAGCGGCAAAGATCGAGATCACGACGGCCGAGCAGAAAAGAGCCGACTTCTTAGCAACGTTACGCACTATACTAACTCACTTACAAAATAGGCTCGGAATTCTTCCGCTGCCCCCCTGCCGATGAGAAATAGTCGCCATTTCTTATTGTAAGGTGAATCGCAAATTATTAAATTCCGTAGATAAATTACCTATAATAACGAACAGCGTTACTTCCCATTTTGGGCGAAATACCTATCAACAGAAGCTGTTGATATCTTGACGGGTGATCACCACATGCGAAGCGCGGCTGTGCGCCCTCCGGCTCGCCGCTCGCCCGCCATTGACGCTCGGACTCTCGCCCGGTACCCGCCCTGCCATGATCGACTTTCCCGCCGGCCTCTCCGCCCTGACCGACCGCTACGACGTTGTGCTCTGCGACGTGTGGGGCGTGATCCACAACGGGGTGCGCAACTTCCCGGAAGCCTGCGACGCCCTGGAGCGCTTCAACCGCGACCACGGCCCGGTGGTGCTGATCTCCAACGCCCCCCGCCCCTCGGCCGACGTGCTGTCGCAGCTGGACGGCCTGAAGGTGCAGCGCGAGGCCTGGAGCGCCTTCGTGACCAGCGGCGACGCCACGCGCTCGCTGCTGACGCCCCAGGCCGGCAAGAAGGTCTGGAAGGTCGGCCCCGACCGCGACGCGCCGCTGTGGGCGGGCCTCGACCTGACGCTGGCCGGCTGCGAAGACGCCGACTTCATCCTGTGCTCGGGTCTCTATGACGACGAGACCGAAGTCCCCGAGGACTATCGCGACCGCCTGAAGATCGCCGCCGATCGCGGCCTGCTGTTCATCTGCGCCAATCCCGACCGGGTGGTGCAGCGCGGCGACAAGCTGATCTACTGCGCCGGCGCCCTGGCCGACCTCTATGAGGAACTCGGCGGCAAGGTGGTGATGGCCGGCAAGCCGTTCGCGGCGATCTACGACCTGGCCCTGGCCCAGGCCGAGCGCCTGAAGGGCGGCCCGGTGGATCGCTCGCGCGTGCTGTGCATCGGCGACGGCGTCATCACCGACGTGCTGGGCGCCGAGAACCAGAAGCTGGCGTGCCTGTTCATCGCCAAGGGCATCCATGGCGAAAAGGCCATCGGCGCCGACGGCCTGCTGTCGCCCGAGGCCGTGGCCCAGCTGCTGGCCGCCGAAAGCGTCGGCGCGACCCACGCCATCGCCGATCTGGTCTGGTGAACCCCGCCCGGCGCGCTACAAAGCCCGTCTAAGAGCAATAAGAACGCAGGATCGGGGATCGCATGGGTCTCTTTCTCGAGGACTTGAGCGTCGGCCAGAGCGCCGAACTCAGCCGCACCGTGGGCGAGGCCGACATCCAGGCCTTCGCCGACGTGACCGGCGACACCAACCCCGTCCACCTCGACGCCGACTATGCGGCGACCACCAGCTTCGGCGAGCGCATCGCCCACGGCATGCTGTCGGCCGGCTACATCTCGGCGGCCCTGGGCACCAGCCTGCCGGGTCCCGGCGCGGTCTATCTGTCGCAATCGCTGAACTTCAAGCGGCCGGTGCGCATCGGCGACACGGTCGTGGTCAAGGTGGCGGTCACCGCCATCGACGAGGCCAAGGGCCGCGTCACCCTCTCCACCACCTGCATCGTCGGCAAGAAGGCCGTGGTCGACGGCGAGGCCGTGGTCCTGGTTCCGAAGAAGGGCGCCTGAGCATGGATCCGCGCGTGCGTCTGAAGATCGTCCACGGCTGGAAGGACGTGGCGCCCGAGGAGAAGGGCGCGGCCGTGGCGCTGGGCAATTTCGACGGCGTCCATCGCGGCCACCAGCAGGTGATCGCTGAGGCCGCCCGGGCCGCGCGCGAACTGAAGGTCCCGCTGGGCGTGGTCACCTTCGATCCGCACCCCCGGCGCCTGTTCCGCCCCACCGAGCCGGCCTTCCGGCTGATGACGGTCGAGCAGCAGGCCCGCCTGCTCAGCGACCTGGGCGTCGACTTCCTCTACCTGCTGCCGTTCGACTTCGAGATGGCCACGCTGGACGACCGGGCCTTCGCCGAGCGCGTGCTCCACGACGGCCTGGGCATCCGCCACGTCGCCGTCGGCTTCGACATCTCGTTCGGCAAGGGCCGCACCGGCAGCCCCGAGGCGATGAAGGCCTATGGCGAGGAGCTGGGCTTCTCGGTCTCGGTCGCCGAGCCCGTGGCCAACCGCGACGGCGAGAAGTTCTCGTCCACCGGCGTGCGCGAGGCCCTGCGGGCCGGCAAGCCCGAGGAAGCCGCCCGGATCCTGGGTCGCCCCTTCGCCATCGAGGGCGTGGTGCGGCGCGGCCAGCAGCTGGGCCGCCAGCTGGGCTTCCCCACCGCCAATGTCGAGATCGTCGACTATGTGGTGCCCAAGCTCGGCGTCTACGCCACCCGCACCCGCCTGCCCGACGGCCGGGTGATCCCGGGCGTCGCCAACCTCGGCAACAATCCGACCACCGGCGAGGTCGAGACCCGGCTGGAGACCTGGCTGTTCGACTTCGACGAGGACCTCTACGGCCAGGTCATCGAAACCCAGCTGATCGCCTTCCTGCGCCCGGAACTGAAGTTCGACAGCATCGAGCTGATGATCGACCAGATCCGCTGCGACGAGACCCAGGCGCGGGCGATCGTCGCGCCGGGGTTCTGATCCTTCTCCCCTTGCGGGAGAAGGTGTCGGCGAAGCCGACGGATGAGGGGTCTCTCAGACATCAAAAACGCCGCGACAGCTGACCAGCCGTCGCAGCGTTTCTGTTCGTGCACCCCCTCACCCGACCTCCCTCCGGGAGGCCACCCTCTCCCGCAAGGGGAGAGGGATCGGCGCTAACGAATCCCCGGCACGTGGAGGGCGGCTTCCCGCTCGGCCTTCTGCTTGAAGGCCAGGTCGCCGTACTTGGCGTATTCCATCCGCGCGATCGTGCGGCAGTGCACCTCGTCGGGGCCGTCGGCCAGGCGCAGGGTGCGGATGCCGGCATAGAGCTTGGCCAGGCCGAAGTCGGTGGTGACGCCGCCGCCGCCGTGGGCCTGGATGGCGTCGTCGATGACCTTGAGCGCGATGCGCGGGGCGGCGACCTTGATCATGGCGATCTCGAGCCGGGCGGCCTTGTTGCCGGCCTTGTCCATCATGTCGGCGGCCTTCAGGCACAGCAGGCGGCACATCTCGATGTCGATGCGGGCCTCGGCGATGCGCTGCTCCCACACCGACTGCTCGGAGATGTACTTGCCGAAGGCCTTCCGGGTCATCAGGCGCTTGACCATCTTCTCCAGCGCCACTTCGGCGGCGCCGATGGTGCGCATGCAGTGGTGGATGCGACCGGGGCCAAGGCGGCCCTGCGCGATCTCGAAGCCGCGCCCTTCGCCCAGGATCAGCCCGTCCTCGACCGGCACGCGGACGTCCTTCAGGATCACCTCGGCGTGGCCGTGCGGGGCGTCGTCGAAGCCGAACACCGGCAGCATGCGCACCACCTCGATGCCCGGCGCGTCCAGCGGCACCAGGATCTGGCTCTGCTGCTGGTGGGTGGAGGCGGTCGGATCGGTCTTGCCCATGACGATGGCGACCTTGCAGCGCGGATCGCCCACGCCCGAGCTCCACCACTTGCGGCCGTTGATCACGTAGTCGTCGCCGTCGCGCTCGATGCGGGTCTCGATGTTGGTGGCGTCGGAGCTGGCCACCTCCGGTTCGGTCATCAGGAAGGCCGAGCGGATCTGGCCGTTCATCAGCGGCCGCAGCCAGCGCTCCTTCTGCGCCAGCGTGCCGTAGCGCATCAGCACTTCCATGTTGCCGGTGTCGGGCGCCGAGCAGTTGAAGACCTCGGAGGCGAAGCCGATCTTGCCCAGTTGCTCGGCGATCAGGCTGTATTCGAGGTTGGTCAGCTGCACGCCCTCGAACTCGAAGGTGTCGTCGACATGCACCTGGCCGCTGTGCGGCGGCATGAAGAAGTTCCACAGGCCGGCGGCCTTGGCCTTGCCCTTCAGCTCCTCCAGCACCTGGACGACCTTCCAGCGCTGGTCGGCGGGAACGTCCATCTCGGCTTCGTAGGTCGGGATCGCCGGCCGCACGTGTTCCTCGATGAAGGCGTTCACCCGGTCGAGGAATTCCCGCTGACGGGGAGAGATGTCGAAGTCCATGGCGTTCCCGATCCCTGGTTCAAACACTTGTTTGAAGGAGTTGTAACACCGAGTTTACGGGCGCGGCAAGCGGGCGATGCGGGACCATTTTGAACGATCCCGCCGCTTCGGCGCCGGATCCTCGCCTGGCGGCTTGTCACGCGCCCGCTCCTGACGGAAAACACCGGCATGAACCTGACCATCAAGCCCCTCGAAGGCCGCTACGTCCGGCTGGAGCCCGTCACCCCCGAACTGCGCGACGAGCTGCGCGGCGCCATCGACTGCGATCCCGAAAGCTGGGAGATCATGTCGGTCAACGGCTGCGGCGAGGGCTTCGAGGACTGGTGGGGCGCCCTGCTGGGCGAGAGCGACCGGGGCGAGCGCATCGGGTTCGCCATCCGCCGCAAGTCGGACGGCAAGATCGTCGGCACCTCGAGCTATCTGAACATCCGCCGCCTGCACAAGGGCCTGGAGATCGGCTCGACCTTCCTGCACCCCAGCGCCCGCTCGGGCCCGGTGAACCCGGAGTCCAAGCGCCTGCTGCTGGGCCACGCCTTCGACTCCGGCGTCATCCGCGTGGAGTTCAACATCGACGTCCGCAACGCCCGCAGCCAGGCCGCGGTCGAGAAGCTGGGCGCCAGCAAGGAAGGCGTGCTGCGCAGCCACAAGATCACCTGGACCGGCCACGTGCGCGACACGGCCGTGTTCTCGATCACCGATTTCGACTGGCCGGGCGTCAAGCAGCGCCTTGAGTTCCGCCTCAGCGAGGACTTCGTCTGAGCCTGTCGCGGCGGGTCGTCGTCAGGTAGAGCTTCCGGCTATCGCGACAACCTGCCGCACCTATACCTGCGCGAAATAAGAAAAACCGACGTTATCCTTGCTTTGTAAGGATTTCGCCAAGCATTGGCCGTCAGATTGACGACCATGACGGCCATTGCCTGCCTGCGTATCCTGCTCACCGCCGCGGAGACGGCGGGCGCCAGCGTCCCCCCCACCCAAGTGGAGGTCGCGGCCGACCTTTATCTCAAGCATCGCTGGAAGGCCCCGCGCCGCTACGGCGTCGTCGCGCCCCTGGCCTTCGTGCTGGCCGACACCAAGGCCGAGCAGCTTGATCCTACCGAGATGCAGGCCCTAGCCATTGAGCTGGAGACCTCGCTGTTCCCCGGCCGCAAGAGCGGCCAGGTCTGTCTCATGACCTTCGAGGGCGACGAGAACGCCGTGCTGCAGTTCGCCAGCCTGTCGCAAGGCGAACTGGCGGGCCTGATGGCCGGCCGCGGCTATTCCGGCGCGCCGGGCCACGTGCAGGTGATCACCGCCGAAGAGATCCGCGCGGTGCCCAGCGCTCCGGCCGCCGCGCCCGAGCCGGCGCCCGCCCCCGCGAAAGCCGCCGCCAAGCCGGCCGCCCCTGTCCGCCCCATCACGCCCGTCGCGCCGGCCAAGGCCGCCGCGCCGCTGACCACCGGCTGGAGCGCCATCTACCATCTGCCCGGCGAGACCGTGGTCGGCGCCTTGCTGGGCCACAAGGCCGACCTGGCCGCCCCGCGTCCGACCGAGGATTCCGACCTGCTGGCCCGCGACCTCACCGGTCTCAACGACGCCCAGTTCGGCTTTCCGACGGTCAAGAACGGCGACGGCGCGCTGTTCCTGCCGCTCAGCTTCTGGAACCTGACCACCCCGGCGTCGCAGGAGGCCTACAAGCGCCGGCTGTCGCGCTTCCCGCTCGACCTGCAGCCGCGCCTGGGGGCCAGCGTCTACGACACCCCGCGCGAGCCCTCGATGGGCCTGCTGCAGCAGATCCGCGGCTTCCTGCAGGGCTCGTTCGCCTATATCGACCTCTGCATCTCCGACCCGAACTTCCCGGTGAACACCCTGCCCGGCGACATAGCCTCCAGCATCTCGCTGGAACTGGGCGACGAGTCCGACGCCGAGCGGATCAAGGCCATCGCCCTCTTCGCCTCGCGCCAGTCGATCTATCGCGGCAAGGGCGTGCGCCAGGCGGTGCTGGGCGTGCGTAGCGCCAAGGAGCTGGACGCCTGCCGCGCCGCCGGCCTGCGCTTCGCCGCCGGTCCGGCGGTCAGCGCCCTGCTCGACAAGCCGCCGGCCCTGGGCGCGGCCCAGGAACTGCCGCTGCGGGCCGCCTAGGCGCACTCGGAAACCGGCGTTCGCGACGCTGGGTCGCAGCTGACCTATAACGCGTGATAACCTCGCTCGCGCAACCTGCGCGACATGACCGCCATCGCCTGCCTGAAGGTCTTCGTCGGGGACGATCCCGCCGAGACCGAGCGTAACGCCGCCCTCGTGGCCAAGGTCGCCGCAGAGCACCTGAAGACCGCCTGGACGGCGCCCCGCCGCCATGGGCTGGTGGCCCCGTTCTCGTTCGTGCTGGCCGACCCGCGCGCCACGCGGCTGGACGCCCGCGAGTTGCAGGCCCTGGCCCGCGCCCTCCAGCACCGCCTGTTCGGCGACGACGACGCCGGCGAGATCGTCATGCTGATGTTCGAAGGCGACCAGCACGAGGTCATGCGCTTCGCCGGCCTGCCCGCCCGCCAGCTGACCCTGCTGCTGTCCGGCGAGGAAGACGCCTCCCTGGCCGGCCGCGTCTGCCGCATCACCCCGCGCGAGGTGCGCTCGGTCATGCCGATGGGCGGACCGGTCACCGGCGTGCCGACCATGGAGGCCCTGGCCCGCCTGTGCCCCCGCCCCCTGCCGGCCCGCGTCGCCTGGCGCGGCGTCTATCACACCGGCCGCCAGCTGTTCGTCGGCAACGTCGCCGTGTGGCGCGAGGCGGGCCACGCCGGCGTCGCCTACGAGACCTATGTCGACGGCCAGCGCGCCCTGCACGACATGGCGATCCTCAAGGGCGCGATCGCCGCCCTGGGCCCCAACACCGGCGTCGCCTACGTGCCGATCGGCTTCTCGTCGGTGCTCAAGCCTGGCCTGCGCGCCGAGCTGGAAAGCCGCCTGCGCGCCCTGCCCGGCGACCTGCGCGGACGGCTGGCGGCGGGCGTCTACGGCGTGCCCCGCGCACCGTCCCTGGCCGCCCTGGGCCAGCTGAAGGCGTTCCTGGATCCCTATTTCAGCCGACTGGACCTGCGGGTCAGCGACCCGGCCTTCCAGGTCGAGGACCTGCCGCCGACCCTGGCCGCCAGCATCACCTTCAACCCCGAGGGCGACACCGAGGCCAACCGCCTGGCCGCCATCGCCCGCTTCCTCAAGGACGCCCCGCTCTATCGCCGCCGCCAGGTCTGGCAGGGCGTCAGCGACCTGCGCAGCCCGCGCGAACTGGCCGCGGCCCTGGACCAGGGCGCGTCCTTCGTCAGCGGCGGCATGGTCACCGAACTGCTGGAAGCGCCGACCACTGTCGCGCCCTACCCGCGCGGTCAGCTGCCGCTCTACGGCTGGACCGCCGAGGCGGCGGCCTAGGGTCCGGCGGCTTCTATCGACCCGCCATTTTTGCACCGAGCATCCCCGCGAAGGCGGGGATCCAAGCCGAGTCCGAAGGCAATCCGCGGCCGCGCCTCACCCGAGAGCCAGCTTGGATCCCCGCCTTCGCGGGGAAGGACGGATTTGGGGGCCATGAGTAACGCCCCCCTAGAACGTGAACACCACGCTGTCGGCCGAGCGTTGGGCCGGGCCGTGGAACACCGCCTCGATGTTGTTGCCGTCGGGATCCCACAGGAAGGCGGCGTAGTAGCCGGGGTGGTAGGGCCGCTCGCCCGGCCCGCCGTTGTCGCGCCCGCCGGCCGCCAGGCCCGCCGCGTGAAAGCGCCGCACGGTGTCCTGGTCCTTGGCCTGGAAGGCCAGATGCACGTGGGTGGCCGGCTCGCCGGCGTCGACCCACAACTCGTCGGCCGACAGGTGGTCCTCGGCGTCGTCGAAGGGAACGTCCAGCGCCTCGAGCACCGCCCGGTAGAAGCGTTTGGTCGCCTCCAGGTCCCTGGCGCGCAGGTGGACATGGTCGATCAGCCGGCCGCGATGGATCTGCATGACGATCTCCTCCCCCGCCACAACGCGTCGGCGAGACCGAGGTTCGTGCGACGTCTGGCCGCAACCTCATAGGCGCCTGTCGGTAACCACCGCGCGCGAAGGTTGCTCCCATGACTGCCGTAGCGTGCTTGAAGATCTTCGTCGGCGACGAACTGCGTTTCGCGGACAACGACGCCATGGCCGCCCTCGTGGCCAAGGTGGCCGGGGCCTATCTGGAAACCACCTGGCTGCATCCGCGCCGCTACGGCCTGGTGGCGCCGTTCACCTTCGTCCTGGCCGATCCCCGCGCCACGCGGCTCGACGCCCGCGAACTTCAGGCCATGGCTCGCGACATGCAGCGCAAGCTGTTCGGCGTCGAGGGCGACGGCGAGGTCAGCCTGCTGCTGGTCGAGGGCGACCAGGCCGAGGTCATGCGCTTTGGCGGCATGTCGCTGGCGGCCGTGCGGGCGCTGATGATCGACGAGGCCTATCCCGAGGGCCTGGGCCGCGTCTGCAAGGTCACGCCCAACGGGGTGGTCTCCCTGGCACCGCCCGGCGGACCGGTGGCCGGCGAGCCGCCGATGGAGGCCCTGTCCAAGATCGTCTCGCGCCCCGAACCGACCGGCCCGCTGGGCTTCCGCGGCGTCTATCACCTGCAACGCGAGCTTTTCGTCGGCAGCGTCGTCGTGCACGCCCTCGTCGAGCGCCACGCCTTCGAGCACGATATCCACGCAGAGGCCGAGGACGCCGACGCCGCGGCCCTGGCGGCCCTGCCCGCCCTGCTGAAGGCCGACGAGGCCGGCGTGATCTTCGTGCCGATCTGCTTCTCCAGCCTGGTCAAGCCGAGCGGCCGCAACCTTCTGACCGTCGGGCTCTCGGCCCTGCCGGCCTCGGCGCGCGGCCGCCTGGCGGCCGGCATCTACGACACCCCGCGCGTGCCGTCGTTCTCGGCGCTGTCGCAGATCAAGTCGTTCCTGGCGCCCTATGTCTCGCGGCTGGACCTGCGGGTGCGCGATCCGGCCTTCCGGGTCGAGGACCTGCCGCCCGACTTCGCCAGCAGCGTCACCCTCGACCTGCCCGACGCCGTCGAAAGCGAACGACTGGCGGCCATCGACCGCTTCATGCGCGAAGGCCCGACCTATCGCCGCAAGCGCATCTGGCAGGGCGTCACCGGCGTTTCCCGCCGGCGCGAACTGCTGGCCTGCGTCGACCACGAGGTGCCGTTCGTCACCGGCCCCGAGGTCACCGACCTGCTGCATGCCCCGGCCACGGTCTCGCCCTTTGCCCGGCCGATGCTGCCGCTGCACGACTGGCACGACGTGCAGTCGTTGGATCCGCAGGTGGCTTAGATCCCTCTCCCCTTGCGGGAGAGGGTGGCCTCCGAAGGAGGTCGGGTGAGGGGTCTCTCAGAACTCGAAACCGCGCAAAGCGGTCAGGCCGGGTGGAGCGTCTCATGTCTGAGAGACCCCTCATCCGGCGCTTCGCGCCACCTTCTCCCGCAAGGGGAGAAGGAAATCAGCGCCGCCCGAACAGCTTCTCGATGTCGGACAGCTTCAGCTCCACATAGGTCGGGCGGCCGTGGTTGCATTGGCCCGAGTGGGGCGTGGCCTCCATCTCGCGCAGCAGGGCGTTCATCTCGGCGGCGTTGAGGCGGCGGCCGGCGCGGACGCTGCCGTGGCAGGCCATGGTCGAGCAGACCTCCTCCAGGCGCTCCTTCAGCGCCAGGGCCTGGCCGTTCTCGGCCAGGTCGTCGGCGATGTCGCGAACCAGGCCCGCCGCGTCGGCCTTGCCCAGCAGGGCCGGCGTCTCGCGCACCAGCACCGCGCCGGGACCGAAGCTTTCGAGCACCAGGCCCAGGGCCGACAACTCCTCGGCGCGGGCGACCACGCGCTCGGCCTCGGCCGGATCCAGTTCGACCACCTCGGGCAGCAGCAGGGTCTGCCGGGCGACGCCGCCGGCCTCCATCTCGTGCTTCATCCGCTCATAGACCAGGCGCTCGTGGGCGGCGTGCTGGTCGACGATGACGACGCCGTCGCGGGTCTGGGCGACGATATAGGTCTCGTGCACCTGGGCCCGCGCCGCGCCCAGCGGGAAGTCGATCGGGTCGAAGGGCTGGCTCGGAGCGTAGTCCTGCGCGGGATAGGCCACCGACGGCGGGGCGTCGTAGCCGCCATAGGCCGCCTCGCGCACCGCCTCGGCGACGCCGCCCCCGAAACCACCGCCGAGCGTCTGATAGGCCTCCTCCGGCCGCGCCTCGTGACGGGCCGAGACGTCCGACAGGCCCGGCAGGTCCATCGGACGCTGGGTCGGCGGCGTCCAGCCGCCCTCGCGCCAAGCGGAGAAACCGGCCGGCGACGGGCCGGGCTGGTAGCCCGGATAGACGTTCTGCGCGCGGATGCTGTCCAGGGCCTGGGCGGCCGTGGTGGTCGAGGCGCGGTGGCCGGCCCCGGCCAGGGCGTGGCGCAGGGCCCCGACGATCAGGCCGCGCACCAGGGCCGGATCCCGGAAGCGCACCTCGGCCTTGGCCGGGTGCACGTTGACGTCCACCTCCGAGGTGTCGAGCGTGACGTAGAGCGCCGCGCTGGGATGGCGGTCGCGGGCCAGGAAATCGGCATAGGCGGCGCGCAGCGCGCCTTGCAGCAGCCGATCGCGCACCGGCCGGCCGTTGACGAACAGGTACTGGTGGGCGGCGTTGCCGCGATTGTAGGTCGGCAGCCCCGCGAACCCCGACAGCCGCACGCCGTCCCGGGTCTGGTCGATCTCCAGGGCGTTGTCCTGGAAGTCGCGGCCCAGCACGGCGGCCAGGCGGGCCAGGCGTCCTTGCGGACCCGGATGCTCGGGCGGCAGGCGCAGGATGCGGCGGCCATCGATGTCCAGCGAAAAGCCCACCGACTCGTGGGCCATGGCCTGGCGCTTCAGCTCCTCGGTGATCGCCTGGGCCTCGGCGCGCTCGGACTTCATGAATTTCAGGCGGGCCGGCGTGGCGTAGAACAGGTCGCGCACCTCGATCCGGGTGCCGTTGTCGCCGGCGAAGGCGGCGGGGGCGACGTCATCGACGCGGCCGCCCTCGACCAGGATCGACCAGGCCTCGCGCTGGCCCTTGGCGCGCGAACTGATCTGCAGCCGCGCCACCGAGCCGATCGACGGCAGGGCCTCGCCGCGGAAGCCCATGGTGTGGATGCGCAGCAGGTCCCACAGGCCCTCGTCGTCGGGGGCCAGCTTGGAGGTGGCGTGGCGCTCGATGGCGACGGGCAGTTCCTCGGCGCTCATGCCGCAGCCGTCGTCGGCGACCAGGATCCGGGTCAGGCCGCCGCCGTGGGCTTCCACCTCGATGCGGGTCGCGCCGGCGTCGATGGCGTTGTCGACCAGCTCCTTGATGGCGCTCGCGGGCCGCTCGACCACCTCGCCGGCGGCGATGCGGTTGACGGTCTCGGGCGGCAGGCGGCGGATCGGCATGGAAAACGGACTTTCGGGCGCAGGACGGGCCTGCATTGCGGCGACTTAATTTGACCGCCCCGGTTGAGAACGGTTCAGCTTGCGACGAACCGCCATTCTAGAACGATTCCGAACAAGCCGAGGACGAGAGATAGTGATCCATCGCGTCGCCGCAGCCCCCGCCCTCGCGGCTTTCCTCCTGGCTCTCTGCGCCGGTCCCGCCCTGGCGCAGCAGGCGGTCGACGCCTCCGGCCCGATCAACCTCCAACGGGTCGATCCCAACGAGAACCTCGTCGAGGAGCTGATCGTCAACGCCCGCCTGCCCGGTCCGGCCTGGTGGAAGGTCAGCGACGGCGACACCACCGTCTACGTGCTGGGCGTGCCGGCCATGGTCCCCACCAGCACACGGGCCGAGGAGTCGGTGCTGCGTCGCCGGCTGGACGGGGCCAACGTGCTGATCATGGGCCAGGAGGCCGATATCAGCGTCGTGCGCATGATCTCCCTGGCCATGGGCGGCCGCAAGCTGTTCGTCTCCGAGCGGCCGATGCGCCAGACCCTGCCGCCGGACCTGCGCGCGCGGCTCGAGACCCAGCTGAAGAAGGCGAAGATGAAGCCGGACTCGATGGACGACACCAAGCCCGCCTTCGCCGGCTTCCTGGTCGCCAACAGCCAGGAGGGCAGCGTCTCGATCAGCGTCGGCGGCGTCACCGATCGCATCCGCGACATCGCCAGGAGCAAGGACATCGCCAAGCGCCCCCGGATCCAGAACCTTTCGAACTACAGTCTGGCCGACGCCATCAAGACCCTGGCGACCGCGCCGCAGCCCC
The DNA here is from genome assembly GCF_059415745.1 of Caulobacter sp. GW821-FHT10A10. Taxonomy (NCBI): domain Bacteria; kingdom Pseudomonadati; phylum Pseudomonadota; class Alphaproteobacteria; order Caulobacterales; family Caulobacteraceae; genus Caulobacter; species Caulobacter sp. GW821-FHT10A10. The sequence goes on from NZ_JBWKNV010000001.1 coordinate 255,732, forward strand.
TGCAGCTGCTGTGCCTGGACGCCGGCCTGCGCCAGGCCGAGAGCGGCGAAGGCGGCATCAAGATCACCGCCCAGCGTTGGGCGGAAGGCCAGGTGCGGGACGTGGTCGCCGCCGATCGCGGCTTCCAGCGCTGCCTGGACTCGACCCCGTCGATCGCCCGCGAACTGCGCGACGGCCGCGACGACGCCGTGAAGGCCATCGAGGCGGCCCTGAAAAGGCCGGGCAAGGCCGTCGCCGTCATCGAACTGCGCTCGTTGCTGGCCCAGGATGGGGTGCTCGACCAGCTGCGGGCCAAGGGCCTGAAGGTCTCCACGCCGGACGAGTGACGTCGGGCGAAGAGCGCACAACGAGGGGGAAGAGCGTTGCGGAAGCTGATCCTGGCCATGACCGGCCTGATGGCGCTGGCGGCCGCCTCCGGCGTGCGCGCCCAGGCCATCGACGACCCCGAGGCCAATGTCGTCGAGGAACTGGTGGTCAACGCCAGGCTGCCGGGTCCGGCCTGGTGGAAGGTCAGCGACGGCGACACCACGGTCTACATCCTGGGCGTCCCGGGCGCTGTTCCCAAGGGCATGACCTGGGACACCTCGGTGCTCGAGCGGCGGCTCGACGGCGCCTTCGTTCTGCTGACCCCCGCCATCGCCAAGGCGGGGGTGACCGACCTGCCGGCCTTGCTGTCGATGCGCGGCAAGCTGAAGGCCGACCGGCCGCTCGACGCGGTCGCGCCGGACCTGGCCCCACGCATGGCCAGGGCCTGGGCGGCGACGGGCCGCACCGACGACGACTGGAAGGACTGGAAGCCGCTCGGGGCCGGACTGATGCTGCTGGGCGCCTCGCGCAAGACGAACGGCCTCACCGACTCCGAGCCCGACCGCACGATCGAGAGGCTGGCCCGCAAGCACAAGGTCAGAGCGCGACGGGCCGCCGTCTACAAGGCCGTGCCGATGATCAGGGCCCTGGTTAAGCAGCATTCCGACGCGGCCGGCCTGATCTGCCTGGAGGGTGCGCTGGCCGAGGTCGAGGCCGGTCCCGAACCGTTGCGCAAGGCCGCCCGGGCCTGGGCCGACGGCGACGTGCGATCCGCCGTCTACGCCCCGCGCGAAAGCCGGCGCTGCATCATGGCCCTGCCCGGCATGGCCGACGACTTCCGCAAGATGTCCGACGCCCAGGTCGAGGCGGTGGCCGACGCCATGAAGACGCCCGGCAAGGCGGTGGCGGTGTTCTCGCTGCGCGGTCTGGTCGCCGAGGACGGGGTGCTCGAGAAACTGAAGGCCCGGGGTTTCAAGGTGACCACGCCCGACGGCGCGAACTAGCCGCCCCTGCGCCGCAGCCGAGGCGTGATGGTCGTGGTCATCAGCCGGCCCTCGCGGATCAGCACGAAGGCCGTCGGCACGTCGATGCAGGCGTGGTCGAGCACCCGCAGCATGTCGTCGAGACCGGTCAGCGGGCGTTCGCCGGCCTTGATCAGAAGGTCGCCGGCCCGCACCCCGGCCTTGGCGGCGGGGCCGCCCGGGTCGGCCTGGGCGACGAACACCGCATAGCCCTGGGTGACGCCAGTCGAGCGGGCCAGCAGCGGCGGCACCGGCGCCTGCTGGGCGACGACGCCGATCGAGGCCCGCCGCACCTGGCCGTGGGCCAGAAGCTCGCCGATCACGAAGCGGGCGGTGTTGGCGGCCACGGCGAAGCACAGGCCCGGATAGCCGACGATGACGGCGGTCGCCACGCCCACCACCTCGCCGTTGGAGGCCACCAGCGGTCCGCCGCTGTTGCCGGGATTGAGGGCCGCGTCGGTCTGGATCAGGTCCTCGATCAGCCGCCCGCGCTCGCCGCGCAGGGACCGGCCGAGCGCCGAGACCACGCCGGTGGTCACCGTCGCCTCGAAGCCCAGCGGCGCGCCGATGGCGATGACAAGCTGGCCGCGCCGCAGGGCCTTGGAATCGCCCAGCCGCACCGGCGGCAGGTCGACCGGCTGGTCGATCTTCAGCAAGGCCAGGTCGGTGTCGGGATCATCGCCGATGCAGCGCGCCGTCAGGCTGCGGCCGTCGGCGGTGATGACCACGAAGCGGCGCGCGCCCTGCACCACGTGGCTGTTGGTCAGCAGCACCCCGCCCTCGGCGACGGCGAAGCCCGAGCCCACGCCCTGCAGGTTGGGGTCGTCGAGCATCGGGTGGATGCGCACCACGCTGGGGCCGACCGTCTCAACGGCCCGGACCACGGCGTTGGAATAGGCGTCCAGCAGGTCGCCCTCGTCGACCCGGACCGGACGCGCCGGCGGCGTTCCCGCGTCGAACACGAACTGGGCCTCGGCCGGATAGGCCAGGATCTCCCGCGCCCGGGCCGGGCGCGGGCGCCTGGCCCTCGCGAACAGTTCGTACTTCCGAGCCTTCATCCCCGCCCCCCGCCCCCGTCCCCTGGGGCCTGCGCCGGGGGAAAGGTTAACGATGACGGCGTTCGGCGATCAAGCCTTCTTCACGCCCGGCTCAGCGCGAGCCTTCGGCCAGCACCGCCGGCGAGACGCTGGCGACCGGGATCACGAAGCCCTGCGGACGGGGCGGCGGCGAAGGCGCGGCGGCCGGCGCGGGCAGGCCGGCGCCCGCCGCGTCGTTGACGCACTGGGCCGTGTCGATCAGCGCGTGCTGGCCCAGGCAGAAGACGTCCTCGTAGTGCGGACCGGCGACGGCCAGGCACTGGTAGAGGTTCAGCTTGGCGATCTTCATGCAGTAGTTCGCCTTCCGCTCGCTCAGCACCGGGGCCAGGCGCGCCACGTCGGCGTCGCCGGCGGCGTCGAGCACGGCCAGGGCCGCCAGGGCCGCCGAGCGCACCGTCACCGGGGTGAACACGGCGCCGCCCTCGGCGAAGCCGCCGCCGCCCGCGCCGGTCGCGGCCTGGATCAGGCGGCCGGCGTCGTCCTGGCCGGGGGTGAACACCGTGGCCGACAGCTGCTTGACCCGCGCCAGGCGGCCGGCGTTGTCGGCGACCGCGCCCTTGGACCAGGTCTGACGCTGGATGTCGTAGGCCGACTGCTTGACCGACCGGCCGGCCAGCGCCAGGGGCGCGCCCCGCCCTTTCAGGGCGATCTGGGCGCGGGCGGCGGCCAGGCCGACGCCCTCGATCTCGACGACGCTCTCGGGCGAGGCCAGCAGGCGCTCGACCAGGGCTTCGCGCGAGGTCTCGCGGGCGGCGTGGCGCACGCCCTCCAGGAAGGTCGGCTCCTGCAGCGCGGCGATGGCGCCGTAGGCGATCATGCCGGCCTCGAACTGCTCGGCCTTGTAGGCCGCGCCGGCCTTCAGGGCGCTGGCGACGCCATCGCCGTCGGTGAAGGCCGCGGGCGAGATCGCGCCGGCGCCCCGGGTGTAGGTTTCGAAGGCGCTGGCTGCCGCCACCACGTCCTGGGCCAGGCTGACGCCCGGGGCCTCACGCTCCTGGCGGGCGCTCGCCAGCCCACCCACGGCCAGGGCGACCACCGCCGCGCCAGCCACCATCCAATGCTTGTTCCACGCCATGCCCAAAGGCCTCCCGACTTCGAGGGCATTGGGCGGCCGGCGCGGTTGACGACATCGTAATCGGCGTGGTGAATCGACCTTTAACCGACATGTATTCGACCAGTTTTCGCGCGCATAATGTCGCACCTGAACGGCGAAGTTTTCAGTAAGTCAGAGACACGACAAATCTCCAGTCCTTATGTCGACGAACTGACATTCTACAAATGCGACGCAATGCAGCTGGTCATTCAACCGGCGCAAGAGAAACGCAAGGCCGCAAGAAGCGGGCGGACACCGAAGGCTCACCCAGCCATAATGTCGCCATGCCGACGCTGAGCCCTCGCCTCATCCTCGACCGCGCGCCCAGCCCGATAGGCGAGATGCTGCTGGTCACCGACGCGGACGGCCGGCTGCGCGCGGCCGACTTCCACGACCACGAGGATCGCCTGCATCGCCTGCTGCGGCTGCACTACGGCCAGGTCTCGCTGACAGCCGGCCTCGCGCCCACCGCGATCAGAACGGCGCTGACGGCCTATTTCGAAGGGGATCTCCCCGCCCTGTCGACCATCCCCTGGGCGACCGGCGGCACGACCTTCCAGCAAGGCGTCTGGCGGGCTCTGGGCGAGGTGACGGTGGGAACGACCCTGACCTATGCCGGCCTCGCCGCCCGTATCGGACGCCCGGCCGCCGTGCGCGCCGTCGGCGCGGCCAACGGCGCCAACCCGCTCAGCATCGTCGTGCCCTGCCATCGCCTGGTCGGGGCGGACGGGTCATTGACGGGCTATGGCGGCGGGATCGAGCGCAAGGCCTGGCTGCTAGCGCACGAAGGCGCGCGGTAGCGGAGATACGGTTAGCGATTGACGGCTTGCAGCTCTTTCTGATCGCCTTCCTGGGCCTTGTGCCCAGGACCCATCGTTCAGCCGCTCAGACCTTTCGAACATGTCCAAGGTCTGAGCGGTCGCCGACATGGACCCTCGCCACAAGGGCGAGGGAGGCGACTATTGATGGTGCTATGAAGCGAGTCCGCCTTTCGCCCCCCCTAGACCAGCATGCTCCCACCAATGCGATGCAGCGGCAGGGTTCCCTGGTTGAAGAACGGCAGGGCCAAGGTGATCCCCATCAGCAGGTCCAGGACGATGCTGCCGTAGTTGAAGCGGCCGCCGGCCTTCTGCAGCAGCATGGAGACGAAACGCCCGAAGGCCGCCCCGAACCAGGCTGTGGCCAGCACCAAGGCCATGGCCGCGCCGGCGCTGGACTGCCAGCCGAGAAAGAGGGCCGCCGCGCCGTGCGAGGCGATCAGCAGGCCGCCGAAGGCCCGCCCCTCGGTGACGGCGGCGCTTTCTTCCTCGCTCTTCAGCCCGGCCAGGCCCAGCATCGAATCCGGCCGCGCCAGCACCAGCCCGCCCAGCACGCCCCCGATCACGCAAGCGACTACGGCCAGGATCAGCGACAGGGCGTAGCTCGACATCAGGGGCGGTCTCCGAAAGGACTCAGACGGGCGGGACTCAGGCGGGCGCGTGGCAGACGGCTTCGACATTGAACCCGTCCGGGTCCAGAACGAAGCCGCCGTAATAGTGTTCGTGGTAATGAGGGCGAAGTCCGGGCGCGCCGTTGTCGGTCCCGCCGGCTTCGAGCGCCGCCGCGTAGAAGGCGTCGACGTCGGCCCGGCTCTTGGCCGCGAAACAGACGTGCAGCTTGCCGCTCGTCCCGCCGCCGCCCGAGATCCAGAACTGCGGACGCTCCGCGCCATAGCCGACCACGTCGACCCCGCCGGTATATTCCTTCGGCACGGCGTAGAGCCGCTTGATCCCCAACGGCGCCAGGGCGGCGTCATAAAAAGCGGCCGAGCGCTCGAAATCGGCGACCCCGAACCCCAGATGATCGAACATCGAAGACCCTCCCTTTTTGGCCCTCCGTTTTCCTGGGCCATTTACCGCGATCGTAAAAAGTTCGCCGGCCTCGTCCTTGACTCCCAGGGGGCCGGCGCCTAACTCGTTCGCGGCGTTGGCGCTCGATGGGAGCGACTGCTAACAGCGACGCTCCCTCGGCTAACGAAGCCTTTTACAGAAACCGTTCCGACGGAGAAGACACATGAAGTTTCGTCCCCTGGGCGACCGCGTCCTCGTGAAGCGCGTCGAAGAAGAAACCACCACCAAGGGCGGGATCATCATCCCCGACACCGCCAAGGAAAAGCCGCAAGAAGGCGAAGTCGTCGCCGTCGGCCCGGGCGCCCGCAACGACAAGGGCGACCTGGTCGCTCTCGACCTGAAGGCCGGCGACCGCATCCTGTTCGGCAAGTGGTCGGGCACCGAAGTGAAGGTCGACGGCAAGGACCTGCTGATCATGAAGGAAAGCGACGTCCTGGGCGTGGTCGAGGCCTAAGCCTCCTCCGCCTTGACGCTTTCTTCCTCCGAAATTTCCTAGATTAGAAAGGCGCCCGACATGGCCGCTAAAGACGTCTACTTCTCCTCCGACGCGCGCGACAAGATGCTGCGCGGCGTGAACATCCTCGCCAACGCCGTGAAGGTGACCCTCGGTCCGAAGGGCCGCAACGTCGTCATCGAAAAGTCGTTCGGCGCCCCGCGCACCACCAAGGACGGCGTCTCGGTCGCCAAGGAAATCGAACTGGCTGACAAGTTCGAGAACCTCGGCGCGCAAATGATCCGCGAAGTGGCCAGCAAGACCAACGACAAGGCCGGCGACGGCACCACCACCGCCACCGTCCTGGCTCAAGCCATCGTCCAGGAAGGCCTCAAGTCGGTCGCCGCCGGCATGAACCCGATGGACCTGAAGCGCGGCATCGACAAGGCCGTCGCCATCGCCGTCGAAGACATCAAGGCTTCGTCGAAGAAGGTCACCACCAACGGCGAAATCGCCCAGGTCGGCACCATCTCGGCCAACGGCGACAAGGAAGTTGGCGAGATGATCGCCAAGGCCATGGACAAGGTCGGCAACGAAGGCGTCATCACCGTCGAAGAAGCCAAGACCGCCGAAACCGAACTCGACGTCGTCGAAGGCATGCAGTTCGACCGCGGCTACCTGTCGCCGTACTTCATCACCAACGCCGACAAGATGGAAGTTCAGCTCGAAGAGCCGCTCATCCTGCTGTTCGAAAAGAAGCTGTCGTCGCTGCAGCCGCTGCTGCCGGTGCTGGAAGCCGTCGTCCAGTCGGGCCGCCCGCTGGTGATCATCGCTGAAGACGTCGAAGGCGAGGCCCTGGCCACGCTGGTCGTCAACAAGCTGCGTGGCGGCCTGCGCGTCGCCGCCGTCAAGGCTCCGGGCTTCGGCGACCGCCGCAAGGCCATGCTGGAAGACATCGCCATCCTGACCGGCGCTCAAGTCGTGTCGGAAGACCTGGGCATCAAGCTCGAGAACGTGTCGCTCGACATGCTCGGCCGCGCCAAGAAGGTCTCGATCACCAAGGACGACACCACCATCGTGGACGGCGTCGGTGAGAAGGACGCGATCGAGGCCCGCATCGCCCAGATCAAGCGCCAGATCGAAGACACCACCTCGGACTACGACAAGGAAAAGCTGCAAGAGCGTCTGGCCAAGCTGGCCGGCGGCGTCGCGGTCATCCGCGTCGGCGGTTCGACCGAAGTCGAAGTGAAGGAAAAGAAGGACCGCGTCGACGACGCCCTCAACGCGACCCGCGCGGCCGCCGATGAAGGCATCGTCCCCGGCGGCGGCACCGCCCTGCTGAAGGCCTCCAAGGCCCTGGCCGGCGTCACCGGCGACAACGACGACCAGACGGCCGGCATCGCCATCGTCCGTCGCGCCCTGCAGGCCCCGATCCGTCAGATCGCCGAAAACGCCGGCGTCGAAGGCTCGATCGTGGTCGGCAAGATCCTGGAAAACGACAGCAGCTCGTTCGGCTTCAACGCCCAGACCGAGCAGTACGTCGACCTGGTGACCGACGGCGTCATCGACCCGGCCAAGGTCGTGCGCACCGCCCTGCAGAACGCCGCCTCGGTGGCCGGCCTGCTGATCACCACGGAAGCCGCGATCGTCGAAGCCCCCAAGAAGGGCGGCGCTGCTCCGGCCGGCGGCGGCATGCCGGGCGGCATGGGCGACATGGACTTCTAAGAAGTCCGGTCAGCACCAGCTGAACCAAAGAGAAGGGCGGGGCCGCGAGGCTCCGCCCTTTTTCTTTGCGCCTGACGGGCGGGCGGCGACGACCGCTGGCATCAAGGTTGCCTCTACCGCCGCGCTCCACTAGCAAACCCTCTCGAGGACGTCGGGGGACGGGTGATGGGCTTGCTGATCGCGGCGATGATGATGGCGGCGGCGACCGCCGGCGCGGACTGTCCGGCCGGGGGCGATCCGTCCATTCCGCGGGTCCGCGCCAACTGGAAGACGCCCCTATCGGCCGACAGCGTCATGTGGGCCTATCCGCCCCAGGCCGTGGCCACCCGCCAGGGCGGCAGGGCCGTGATCCAGTGCACGATCGACTCGCTGGGCAAGGCGACCGAATGCTTCGTCGTCTCCGAGACGCCGACCGGATTCGGCTTCGGCGAAGCCGCTGCCAGTCTTCGCCCCCTGATGGAGTTCATGCCCGAACGCCGCTGCGGCAAGCCGACCTCGTCCACCGTGACGATCCCCATCACCTTCTCGCCCCCGCCGGAGCGCAAGGTCGCCGCCGGTCCGATGCCCGCGCTGGCTGACCAACTGCTCGGCCGCCGCCTGGCGCTGGCCCTGCGCATCGGCGACGACGCGGAAGCCGAGCTGATGGCCTACGGCGCCACCATGCTCTATCGCACCGACAAGCCCGTACCGCCCGAGCAGCGGCGCGCGCTGTACGAGATGCTGCAGGAAACGCGCCCCAAGGCCCGCCAGATCGTGGTCGAGGCCGCGGGCGTCGCCCTGGCCCGCGAGATGAGCTCGGCCGACCTGGAAGCCGCCGTCGCCTTCTACGAGGGTCCGGTCGGACAAGCCCTGGTGCGGGCTCAGGGAAACTTCCGCTACCAGGCCGGCAACGAGGCCCAGGCGGCCGGGGTCTCGATCCGCAACCTGCTCGACACACAGTTCTGCGCGATCACCGCGATCTGCAAGGACGAGACCGGTCCCGCGCACGGCAATTGAACCTGGGCCGCCGGACCGCTACATCCGGCCCATGTTCCGACAGCGCCCCGACGCCGACATGATCCCCCAGGGCTGGGTGATCGCCGTGATGGTCGAGGTTCCCGGCGAACGCACGCCCGTCCCGCACTACTTCGCCGTCGGCAAGGCCGACCGGGCCCTGGCCGAATGGGCGGCGACCGACCTGGCCCAGCAGGCCGGCACCATCGCCTCCAGCCCCGTCGACGGCCGCGAACCGGTCGACGCCATGCGCCAGATCCTCGCCTACCGCATGCGCGAGCTGGGCTTGAAGACCGGCGAGGCGCGGGCGCTGGGGGACAAATATCCGAGGCGTTGGTTGTTCTAGATCAGGGAACCTCCCCCTGTGGGGGAGGCGATCGCGCAGCGATCGGTGGGGGGAGTAGTTGCGAAACCACCCACCGCCCCGAAAGCTGAAACCGGCCCCCCCCACCGGCCTTCGGCCGCCTCCCCCACAGGGGGAGGTTCCTTACGCAATCTTCTGCGAGCCGTTCGCATTGCCCAGCGCCGCCTCAGGCCCTAAAGCCTGAGCACGAGACGACGAAGGCCGACCGCCATGATGCTGCAGATCCCCGACGTGCTGAGCCCCGATGAAGTCGCGCACTGCCGCGCGATCATCGACGCCGCCCCGTGGGTCGACGGCAACGCCACCTCGGGCTTCCAGGCGGCCATGGCCAAGAACAACCAGCAGCTGCCGCAGGACGGCGCGGCCGCCCGCGAGGTCGGGGCGATCATCGTCCAGGCCCTGCAGAGCAATCCGCTGTTCGTCTCGGCCGCCCTGCCCCACACCATCCTGCCCCCGCTGTTCAACCGCTATGGCGAAGGCATGGGCTTTGGCGACCACGTCGACAACTCGATCCGCCGCAATCCCGCGACCGGCGCCCAGATCCGCACCGACCTGTCGGCCACCCTGTTCCTGACCGACCCCGACGACTACGACGGCGGCGAACTGGTGGTCGAGGACACCTACGGCAGCCATCTCGTCAAGCTGCCGGCCGGCTCGCTGATCCTCTACCCGGCCTCCAGCCTGCACCACGTGACCACGATCACGCGCGGCGCGCGCACGGCCAGCTTCTTCTGGATTCAGAGCCTGGTGCGCGACGACGCCAAGCGCGCCCTGCTGCTCGACATGGACGTCTCGATCCAGCGCCTGGCCAGCCAGGTTGGCCAAGGCGACGCGTCGGTGCTGTCGCTGACGGGAACCTACCACAACCTGCTGCGGATGTGGGCCGAGGTATAAACCCCTCTCCCGTGGGGAGAGGGTAAGCAACCTACCCCGCCTTCCTCAGCGCCTCCGGCACCGGCGCCGGGCAGTACTGGCGCAGGAAGTCGCCGTGGCTGGGCAGGGTGTCGACCAGGTCGCTCAGCATCGGGGCGGACTTGTCGAGCAGGCCCTTCACCACCCCGGCCGGCAGGGTGTCGACCAGCTGCTGGTAGCGCTGGGGCCGGATGCCCATGCCTTCCATCACCGACTGCCAGCTGGGCGCGCGGAACATGTCGTCGACGCCGTCGCGCAGCACGCCGCTGGCCTTGAACAGCTCGATCCGCTCGCGAAGGCTCTCGGGCGGCGTCACCTGCTGATAGGCGCGCCAGAACGGCGTGTCGTCGCGCTTGGTCGTGAAGTAGTGCAGCACGATGAAGTCGCGGATCTCCTCATAGTCGGCCCGCATGCGCCGATTGTACTCGGCCGCCAGGGTGGCGTCGCAATCGCGGTCGGGGAAGAACCGCAGCAGATAGTCGACGCCGCGATAGATCAGGTGCAGGGCGGTCGATTCCAGCGGCTCGATGAAGCCGCCCGCAAGCCCGATGGCCACGCAGTTCTTGTTGAACAGCTGCTTGCGCATGCCGGTCTTGAACGGCACCAGCCAGGGCTCGCGCACGGCCTCGCCCTCGACCTGGCTCATCAGCGTCGCGCGGGCCTCGTCATCGCTGCAGAACTGGCTGCAATAGACGTAGCCGTTGCCGGCCCGGTGCTGCAGCGGGATGCGCCAGCGCCAGCCGGAATCCTGGGCCTGGGCCAGGGTGTAGGGGTGCGGGTCGCGGATGTTGGCGGTCTGCACGGCGATGGCGCGGTCGCACAGCAGCACGTCCGACCAGTCGAGGAACTCGGTGCCCAGGGTCTTGCCGTTCAGCAGCGAGCGGAAGCCCGAGCAGTCGATGAAGAGATCGCCCGAGGCCTCGCGGCCGTCCTGCAGGATCACCTTCTCGATGAAGCCGTCGGGGCGGGTGGCCACGTCGCTGACGATGCCCTCGGTGCGCTTGACGCCCCTCGCCTCGGCGAACTTGCGCAGGAACTTGGCCAACAGGGCCGCGTCGATGTGCACGGCGTAGTTGGCGTTGGCGATCATGGTGCGCGGAGCCATGGCCGGCGACATGAACTTCCAGCGGTCTGCCATCACCGAGGCGGTGGCGAAGTCCTGCAGATTCGAGGGATGCCCCTCGGCCTTGCCGCGCAGCCAGACCTGGTAGAACTCGTGCACGTCGACCGGGCCGCCGATCAGGCCGAACGGGTGGTAGTAGACGTCGCCCTTCTGGCGCCAGTTCTCGAAGCGAATGGCCAGCTTGAAGGCGGCCTGGGTCTCCTGCATGAACTCGACCTCGTCGATGCCGAGGCTGCGGATCAGCTGCAGGAACGGCGGGATCGTGCTTTCGCCGACGCCGATGATGCCGATCTGCTCGGACTCGATCAGCTCGATCTCGCAGGGACTGTCCTTGAGATAGTGGCTGATCATCGCCGCCGTGATCCAGCCGGCCGAGCCGCCGCCCACGATCACGATCTTCCGCAGATTGTTGGCCATCGGGCCTCTCCCGTCGTCTTGTCTTTTATCGTTGTGGTCTAAAGCCCCGACCGGATTGCATCAGGCCGGGGCTCTAGTCTTTTGTTTTGACGCATTTTCTTCACGCGAACCGGAATCCACTTCGCTCGAAAATGCTCTATTCGGCCGCCGCCGGCTGGGCGGCGACGTAGCGGCGCAGGAACTCGCCATGGGTCGGGGCCTGGGCCACCGCCCGGGCGACGCCGGCGCGCATCTGGTTGAGGCTGGCGGCCAGAGCCGCGCCGTCGATCCCGTCCAGCGCCGGATCCCAGCTCTTAGGCCGGATGTCGAAGCCGTCGAAGATCGCCAGCCAGCTGGGCGGCTGGAACATCTCCCAGCGATAGCGGGCCACGTGGCCACGGGCGCGGAACAGCTCGACCTTGCGGGCCAGGGTCTCGGGAATGTCGGCGTCGCGGGTGGTGCGCCAGAACGGCGTGTCGCCCCGCTGGGCGGCCTTGTAGTGCAGGATCACGAAGTCGCGCACCCGCTCCATTTCGCGGCGGGACCAGTCGTTGAACTCGTCGATAACCGCCGGGTCGAAACTCCGGTCTGGGAACAGCTGCTTCAACTTTTCGATGCCGGTCTCGATCAGGGCGATCGAGGTGCTTTCCAGCGGCTCCAGGAACCCGGACGCGAGGCCCAGGGCCACGACGTTGCGGTTCCACACCTGCTTGCGGCAGCCCGGCGTGAAGCGGATCAGGCGCGGCTCGTGCAGCAGCTTGTCGGGCACGGCCGCGACCAGCTCGGCCTTGGCCGCCTCGTCGTCGATATGGCGGCTCGAATAGACATAGCCGTTGCCGTAGCGGTGCTGCAGCGGGATGCGCCAGCGCCAGCCGGCGGTGTGGGCGGTGACGTCGGTATAGGGCGGCGGCTCGGCGCCTTCCGGCGGCTGGCTCTGCACGGCCAGCGCCCGGTCGCAGAACAGCCATTGCGACCAGTCCTCGTAGCCGGTCTCCAGCGCCTCCTCGATCAGCAGCCCCCGGAAGCCCGAGCAGTCGATGAAGAGGTCACCCTCGATGCTGTGGCCCGTATGCAGGTCCAGCGAGGCGACGAAGCCGTCCTCGGGCCGCAGGTTGACCTTCACGATCTTGGCGTCGATGCGCCTGACGCCGTTGGCCTCGGCCACGCGGCGCATCAGCTGGGCGAACAGGCTCGCGTCGAAATGCAGGGCCCAGTCGAATACCGACAGGCTCGACGGCGGATTGGCCGCCGGCACGGTGAACTTGCCCGCCGTCGCCAGGGACGCGCCCAGGCAGTACTCGCCGAACGCCCCGACATCGCCGCTGGCGCGGGCCTTGGCCCAGTAGTGCTGGAAGGCCACCCCGTTCAGGTCCTGGCCGTAAAGGCCGAAGGGGTGGATGAAGGCCGAGCCCGGGGCCATCCAGTCCTTGAAGCGGATGCCCAGCTTGCAGGTGCCCTGGGTGGCGCGCAGCACCTCCAGGTCGTCGAGACCCAGGTTCTGGTAGAAGCCGCGAATGGTGGGGATGGTCGCCTCGCCCACCCCGATCGTGCCGATCTCGGAGCTTTCGACCAGGGTGATGTCGATCGGCGACTGGCCGAAGTGGCGACGCAGGGCCGCGGCCGCCATCCAGCCGGCGGTCCCGCCGCCGACGATGACGATGCTGCGGATGCGCCCTTGGCGGACGTCTTCGCTCATGGCCGATCCTCCCCGACCGAAACTGGCGCCCGAAGGCGAAAACGGAAAGCACCCTGCTGAAACAAAAAAGACCCGTCGCGGAGGACATAGGGGAGCCGCCGCGACGGGCGCAGGAGGAAACTCAGATCACCACTTGGCGCGGACGCCGATCACGTAGCGGGGCTCGAACTCGTTCTGCGACGAGTACTGTTCCTTCCCCTTGGCGAACTTCAGGTAGTAGTCCTCGATCTCGCCGGTCACGTTCGAGCCGTTGAAGTAGACCGTGACGTTGTCGCGGACCTCGTAGCTGACGTTGACGTCGACGTAGCCGGTGGAGTCCTGCATGACGGGGATGGTCCGGCCGCCGCCGCCGCCCATGGTGCCGGCCAGGCGATCGGTGCGGAAGTTGTAGGCCACGCGGGCCTGCAGCTTGTCGTCCTGGTACCAGCCGACCAGGTTGAACTGGTGCTTGGAGTTGTCGAAGAACGGCAGCTTGTCGCCCGACAGGTCGATACGGGCCTCCTCGCTGGGCGAGTAGGTGTAGTTGGTGTCGACGCCGAAGTTCCTGAGCACCGGGGTGTCGGGGATGATGTCGCTGAAGGCGATCTTGGCGCCCACTTCGAGACCCTTCACCTCGCCGCCGTCGCCCTGCAGCGGCAGCGACACGTCGACCTCGCGGCGGATCACGCCGTCCTGGTCGGGGAAGCTGCCCTTGATGGTGCCGCCGGTGACGTAGCTGTCGATCTTCAGCATGAAGGCCGAGATGTTCACCATCGAGGCCTGGCCGAAGTAGTACTCGGCCGCGACGTCGAAGTTCTGCGAACGCCAGGGATCGAGGTTCGGGTTGCCCGAGGCCTCGGCGCCGGTGACGCAGCGAACGTTCGGCAGGGTGGCGCCGCAGTCGGCGGTGTTGATCTTCAGGCCGCCGCCATAGCTGCCCAGGTCGAGCGGCTGCATGGTCTTGGAGTACGAGAAGCGAAGCTTGACGTTGTCGGTCAGGTCGTAGGACCCGTTGAACGACGGCAGCCAGTCCGTGTACTTGCGGCGCGTGACCGTGTCGCCGTCGTCGGCGTTGGTGTCGCCGTAGTTCATCGTGTCGCCGGTCAGGTTCTGCTTCACCAGCAGTTCCGTCTGGATGACGCGCAGGCCGAAGTCGCCCGACAGCCTGCCGATCTCGTAGTTGCTGGCGAAGTAGGCGCTCTGCTCCTTCAGGTCGACGTCGTAGGTCTGGCCGGGAACGGTGACGCGGACGGCGTCGCCGAACACCTTCTTCTGGAACGACAGCACGTCGTCGAAGTCGCGCGGATCCACGGCCCAGAAGCCGGGCATGCCCGAGGTGACGCCGCCCAGGTCGGTGACGAACAGGGTGTTGTTGTAGGTGTAGAGCTTGGTCGGGCGGTTGACGGTGTAGCCCTGGAACTCAGGCGTGCCGGTGATCGGGTTCGGCACGAACTCGCCGGCCTGGCACTGGTTCTGGTTCATGACCACGTCGATGGCCTTCCACTGCGCCATGCAGCCGCCGGCCGGCACGGCCGAACCGTTGGCCTGCACCGCGCCCGGCGTGCCGCCGTAGAAGCCCGAGAACAGGTGGAACTGCTCGACGCTCACCGAGCGATCGCTCTGGCGCACGCCGGCGTCGACCTTGGTGATGAAGCCCAGGAACTTGTCGTCGAAGCGGTAGTGGCCGTCGGCGCGGAACACGTTCATGTCCGAGTCGACTTCGTTGTTGCCCTCCGACGAGAAGGCCGCGATCGCGTAGCTGTCGCGGTTGGCCATGTAGTCGCGCAGGGTCTTGCCCGCGCCCAGGCCGCCCGAGATCGGCGTGTCGAAGCCGCTCCACACCGGGTGATTGCCGCTGATGTCGTAGTGCAGCTGCGGGTTCTGGCCGTAGCCCAGCGGGTTGGGGTTCAGGTAGCAGCCGCCGGCCGAGCCGACGACGGCGTTGCTGCGCTGGCTGGCCGGGTACTGGTCGCAGATGGCCTTGGGATAGAACGGACCGCGGGTGCGGTCGTCGGCGTTGCGGAACAGGTTGAAGCGCCCGTCGCCGTACTGCCAGTTGGAAAGGTCGCCCTGGGCCTGGCCATTCATGCTCAGGCGGTTGCCGTCGGCGCGGATGGCCCGGGCCTCGAAGGTGAAGTTGCCGCCGTTGTCGTACTTCAGTTCGAGATTGTAGTTCTTGCTCTCGGACTTGGTGACGCGGTTGACGGTGAAGGAGTTAATCCACCAGGCATTGATGTCGTACTCGTCGACGGCCAGCCACGGACGGCCGTTGCCGCCGTTGGTGCTGGGGGCGCTGACGCCGGTCGCCTGGGTGTCGGTGGGCGTGGTCCAGGTGCCGAAGGCCCCGCCGTCCCAGCGGTTGGAGATGTTGATGCCGACCGCGCGGTTGTACTCGTCGAGCTTGGCGTAGAAGCCTTCCGCGATCAGGGTGAAGCCTTCACCCAGGTCGGCCTCGAACGACACGTTGAGGCCGGTGCGCTTGCGCTCGACCACGCGGTTGTAGCTTTCGAAGCCGTGCGGCGAGAGGAAGTTGTTCGGGTTCGAACCGCCCCAGTCGTTGTTGCCCGACAGCACGACGGCGCCCGAGAAGTTGTTGCTCAGGTTCGACTGGCTGCGGACGCCCGACACCAGCACGCCGACGCGGTCGTTGCGCCAGCTGGCCAGAATGTTGGCCAGGTAGTCGTCGTCCTTGGTGCGCTCGCCGCGCTGGGCTTCGAGGCCGCCGGCGATCTGGAAGCCTTCCTTCATCATGAAGGGACGGCGGGTGCGCAGGTCGATGGTGCCCGAGATGCCCGACAGGGCGTTGTTCGGGTCGGTCGACTTGAAGACCAGCACCTGGTTCATCAGCTGCGAGGGCACGTCCAGCAGGTTGGGCTGGGCCGAGCCCATGTTGCCCGCGCTCAGGTACTGCTCGCCGTTCAGCAGGGTGATGACCTGCGACAGGCCGCGGATGTTGACGCTCTTGCCTTCGCCGGCGTCACGCTGGATCTGCACGCCCGAGATGCGCTGCAGCGCATCGGCGACGGTGACGTCAGGCAGCTTGCCGATGTCTTCGGCCGAGATCGCGTCGACGATCGCAGTTTCCTTGCGCTTGACGTCGACGGATTTCAGCTGCGAGCCGCGCACCCCGGTGACGACGATCTCTTCGACCGCGGTCTCTTCGGTAGTCTGCGCCAGGGCGGTTGTGGTGATGACGGCCTGAGACGCGCCGGCCAGCAAGGCCAGGGTCAAGCCGCGAGTCCAGACGGACTTCGAACGTGGTGTGGTCAAGTCGATCGCTCCCCAATGTCTTTGTTCTTGCGTTCGGGCCGCGACGCTCTTTGCGCGCCGCGGTGGGTCTTGAGCCCGGGTCTCGGCCTTCACGCCAACCTGCTTCTGGCGGCCGTGACCCGGTGATGTCCTGTCGGCGACCCCCGGCGCCGGAACGGTGCTGCGAGACAGCCCTCAGTCGCCGCTCACGGTGGCTACATTCCCAAATGTCCCGAGCAAGTCAACAAGAATGTCAACGTTGTCATTTCTGAAAATCGCCGGAATGCAACATGGCTGCAAGGCGGCCAGGCCCGATCTGATCGAGCCCGAGGGACGGGCTAAATCCCTATTCTATAAGGTATTTCCTCCCGCACACTTCGGCCTGGGCGACAAAGGAGACAGCGCTGCCAACCCCGCTTCGCCCTAACCCAATAAAATCTACAGGCGAGGCCACAAAGGGAATCAAAACCGCAGGACGCGGGCGACAAGGACGCCGAGACCACATCAAAATGTCCGATAAGACATTTGCAGGACAACATAATGTCCGACGATAAGACAATTTTTGACCCGAACCTGTCCCATCGCATGACAAGCCGATCCAGCTGCGGTATGGCTGGTCAAGGGAGCCGTCTGGCCGCCGCCCTGCCGGGCGCGCGCGGCGACGGCCGAGTCGGGTGCGGATCTTCTATGTCGACGATTCACGATGTGGCCCAACGGGCTGGGGTCTCGGCCAAGACGGTCTCGCGGGTCCTCAACGACCACGCCAGCGTCACCGCCAAGACCCGCGACAAGGTCCGCGAGGCCATGTCCGCCCTCGGCTACCAGCCCAGCGCCGTGGCCCGCCAGTTCCGCGCCCAGGGCGCGTCGGCCGTCGGGGCCCTGATGGGCGACCCCAGCGGCGGCTATCACACCCGCACCCACCACGCCCTGCTGCTGGCCTGCCTGGAGACGGGCCGCCACCTGACGGTCGAGCTGTTCGACGGCCCGATCGCCGGCTGGCAGGACCGCATCCGCGCCTTCGTCGAGGACGGCGGCATCCGCGAGGTGGTGCTGCTGCCGCCCGAATGCGATTTCGGCCCGCTGAAGGCGCTGCTGCGCGAGCTCGAGGTGCGCTGCGTGCTGATCTCGCCGACGACGCCCGACCCGCACTTCCCGGCCATCGCCATGGACGACCGCGCCGCCGCCCGCGAGGTGGTCGAGCACCTGTTCAGCCTGGGGCACACCCGCATCGGCCACATCTCGGGCCACCCCGATCACGCCGCCAGCACCCATCGCCGCAACGGCTTCTTCGAGGCCTACGCCGCCGCCGGCCTGCCGCGTCCGGCGCCGGAGCTGATCGTCCAGGGCGAGTTCACCTTCAAGACCGGCCTGGACGCCGCCAGGCTGCTGCTCGAGATCGACGAGCCGCCGACCGCGATCTTCGCCGCCAATGACGAGATGGCCGCCGCCACCTGCATGGAGGCCCAGCGCCGCGGCCTGCGCATTCCCGACGACATCTCGGTGGTAGGCTTCGACGACGCCCCAATCGCCGGGGTCATCTGGCCGACCCTGACCACCATCCGCCAGCCGTTCGAGCCCATGGCCCTGCGCGCCCTGCAGACCTTCGCGGCCTGGAACAGCGGCGAATCCGGCCTGCGCACCGGGCCGTTCCTGGCCCAGCACAGCCTGGTGATCCGCGAATCCACCGGTCCGGCCCGCAAGGGTCCGCCGGCCAAGACCAGCTGACGGAGCCCTCTTCCGTCCGCGACAGCACCGCCGGCCAGACCGGCCAATAAGATCCGTGTGGGAGGTAGAATGAACTCGCGTTTCCGCGCCAGCGCCCTGGCCCTGACCATCGCCCTCGGGGGCCTGGCCGCCCTGCCCGCCTGCGCCCAGGACCACGCCGGCCACGCCGCGGCGCCCGCCGCGAAGCCCTGGCTCGATCCCAAGCTCGACGCCGACACGCGCGCCGACCTCGTGCTGAAGGCCATGACCCAGGACGAGAAACTGACCCTGGTCTACGGCTACTTCGGCGCCGACATGAAGCCCAAGTACACGCGCATCGAAGGCTCGCTGCCCGGCTCGGCCGGCTATGTGCCGGGCCTGCCGCGCCTGGGTATCCCGGCCCAATGGGAAACCGACGCCGGCGTCGGCGTGGCCACCCAAGGCAGCGCCGCCGAGTTCCGCGAACGCACCGCCCTGCCCTCGGGCATGGCCACCACCGCCACCTGGAACCCGGAGCTGGCCCAAAAGGGCGGCGCCATGATCGGTTCCGAGGCCCGCAATTCGGGCTTCAACGTCATGCTGGCCGGCGGCGTCAACCTGGTCCGCGAGCCGCGCAACGGCCGCAACTTCGAATATGGCGGCGAGGATCCCCTGCTGGCCGGCGTCATGGTCGGGGCCCAGATCAAGGGCATCCAGTCGGCCAAGATCGTCTCGACCATCAAGCACTACGCCCTGAACGCCCAGGAGACCGGCCGCTTCGTGGTGGACAGCAAGATCGGCCAGGCCGACGCCCGCACCTCCGACCTGCTGGCCTTCCAGATCGCCATCGAGGCGTCGGAGCCGCACTCGGTGATGTGCGCCTACAACCGCGTCAACGGCGACTACGCCTGCGAGAACGACTGGCTGCTCAACAAGGTGCTCAAGCAGGACTGGAGCTACAAGGGCTACGTCATGTCCGACTGGGGCGCGGTGCACTCCGGCTCCAAGTCGGTCAACGCCGGCCTCGACCAGGAATCGGCCGGCGACGCCTTCGACAAGCAGCCCTTCCTGGCCAGCGTGCTGAAGGCCGATCTGGCCAGCGGCGCGGTCAGCCAGGCGCGTCTCGACGACATGGCCCGCCGCATCGTCCGCTCGCTGTTCGCCAGCGGCGCGGTCGACCATCCGGTGAAGATCGCGCCGATCGACCTGGCCGCCAACGGCAAGGTCAGCCAGGCCGACGCCGAGGAAGGCATGGTCCTGCTGAAGAACGACAAGGGCCTGCTGCCCCTGGCGCTGAAGGCCCAGAAGATCGCCCTGATCGGCGCCTACGCCAATGTCGGCGTGCTGTCGGGCGGCGGCTCCTCGCAGGTCTATCCGGCCGGCGGCCGCGCCGTGCAGGGCCTGGAGCCCAAGACCTGGCCCGGCCCGGTGATCTACTATCCGTCCTCGCCGCTGAAGGCGCTGCAGGCCCGCGCGCCCCAGGCCAAGTTCACCTATGACGACGGCAAGGACCCGGCCGCCGTGGCCAAGCTGGCCGCCGAGAGCGACCTGGTCATCGTCTTCGCCGACCAGTGGACCACCGAGTCGGAAGACGCGCCGTCCCTGACCCTGCCCAAGAACCAGGACGCGACGATCGCGGCGGCCGCCAAGGCTGGCAAGAAGGTGGTCGTGGTGCTGGAGACCGGCGGCCCGGTGACCATGCCGTGGCTGAACGACGTCGGCGCGGTGCTGCAGGCCTGGTACCCCGGCACCAACGGCGGCGAGGCCATCGCCCGCGTGCTGACTGGCGAGGTCGACGCGACCGGCCGCCTGCCGGTGACCTTCCCGGCCAGCGAGGCCCAGCTGCCGCGCCCCGTGCTCGACGGCGATCCGAAGACCCCCGAGGCGCTGTTCGCCGTCGACTATTCGATCGAGGGCGCGGCCATCGGCTACAAGTGGTTCGACAAGAAGGGCCTGACGCCGCTGTTCCCGTTCGGCCACGGCCTGTCCTACACCAGCTTCGCCTATTCGGACCTGAAGACGGCGACCAGCGGCGGCAAGCTGACCGTGTCGTTCAAGGTCACCAACACCGGCAAGCGGGCCGGCAAGGACGTGCCGCAGGTCTATGTCTCGCCCAAGGCCGGCGGCTGGGAGGCCCCGCGCCGCCTGGCCGGCTTCCAGAAAGTCACCCTCGCGCCCGGCGCCAGCCAGGCGGTCACCCTGACCGTCGATCCGCGCCTGCTGGCTGTCTGGGACGACGCCGCCCACGGCTGGAAGGTCGCGGCCGGCGACTACGAGGTGCAGCTGGGGGCGTCCTCGGCGGCGATCGCGGCCAAGGCGAGCGCGACGGTGGCGGCGCAGAGCGTGCCGGTGGGGCTGCTGAAGTAGGGGAACGAGCCCGTCGAAAAGAAACCTCCCCCCGTGGGGGAGGCGGCCGAAGGCCGGTGGGGGGACGTTTTCAGCTTCCGCCGCGCCGGCCTTTTTCGCATCTACGCCCCCCACCGATCGCTACGCGATCGCCTCCCCCATAGGGGGAGGTTCGCAGTTTCAGGGGGAGCATCTTGAGGGGGCGGACGCGACAGCGTCCGCCCTCTTTCGTTCAAGCCATGCGCCATCGGTTTGGGCTATCCCCTCCCCGCTTCCCCTCCCGGCTGAACACGCTCTAGTCTCCCTCCATGCGCGCCCCGCTCCTCGCCCTGGCCCTGATCCTCGCGACCGCCGCCTCGGCGCGGGCCGGCGAGACCGCCTGCTGGTTCGAGAACGGCGCCATCGTCGCCCCCGCCGCGGTCGGCGACATAACCGGCGATTTCGTCATCGACCTGTCGGCGCCCCGCACCCTGCTGCACGAGACCAGGGCCCAGGCCGGCGGCTTCGAGGCCACCGACCTCTCCCTGCCCATCCGCCTCGCCGGCGAGGCCCTGCCAGCCCAGCCGGTGAGCGTCGTCGACCTCGACTATCGCGGCGTCGGCTTCGTGGCCCCCATCGCCGGCGTCATCGGCGCCGACGTCCTGGCCCGCTACACGGTGGTCATCGACTTCTCCCCTTGCCGCCTGACGCTGTCGCCCGCCGACGGGCTCGCAAGGCCTTCAGGACGCGCCCTGCCCGTCGAGATGATCGGCGGGGTGCCGACGGTGCGGGCGATCGCTTCGGACGGCTTCACGAGCGTCCAGGGGCCGTTCGCGCTCGACACCGCCTCGGGCGGCGTGCTGCGCGCCCGGGGAGCGGCCGACGGCCCTCGCCAGAAGCCGGCCGGCACGGTGGCGGCCCTGGCCTTCGACGGCCGCCTCTATCCCCGCGCCCGGGCCGTCAAGGCCGGCGACCTGCCGCCCGGCGTGGTCGGGGCGCTAGGGGTCGAGGTGCTGGCCCGCGGCCGCCTGCGGCTGGACCCGGCCGCCCACGCCCTGTGGCTGACGCCCTGATCCCTCTTCTTCCCTGTACGGAGCTTCCCCCATGGCCTCGCGCGCCCACGCCGTCACCGCGAACCCGCGTCACACGATCCTGCTCGAGGTAAACGGCCACAAGCTGGTCGGCGACGAGCCCCCGGCCCTCGGCGGCCAGGACGCCGGCCCGCCGCCGTTCGGCTTCGTGCTGGCGGGTCTGGCCGCCTGCACCGCCACGACGCTGCGGATGTACGCCGACCGCAAGGGCTGGGGCGAGGTGACCATCGAGACCGAGCTCACCCTCGACACCCGCGGCGACAAGCCGAAGATCGACCGCAAGGTCTCGGCCACGGGCGACCTCGACGAAGCCGCCGTCGCCCGCCTGCGCGACGTCGTCGAGCGCACGCCGGTGACCCTGGCGCTGAAGGGCGGGTTCGATATCGATACGGTGCTGGAGCGGGGGTGAAAGCCTCAAGAAACCTCCCCCTCTGGGGGAGGAGGCCGAAGGCCGGCGGGGGGCCGTTTTCAGCTTCCGAGATATCGGCCCACCTCGCAAGCACTCCCCCCACCGATCGCTGCGCGATCGCCTCCCCCAGAGGGGGAGGTTCCAAACAAAAGGGCCCGGCGTCGCCGCCGGGCCCTTCTTCGTTCTCGGTCCGAACGCGCCGCTCAGTGCGACTCGTTCTTCCAGACCTGGCGGTAGGCCGCATAGAGCAGGCCGGCGAACAGGATCAGGTAGATCAGCACGGCGAAGCCGGTCTGCTTGCGCTCTTCCAGCTTGGGCTCGGCGGCCCACATCAGGAAGGCCGAGACGTCCTTGGCCTGCTGGTCGACCGTCGAGGGCGTGCCGTCGTCGAAGGTGACGAGGCCGGCCTTCAGCGGCGGAGCCATGGCGATGAAGCCGCCCGGCGGAACATGCTCGTGCGAGCCGCTCCAGTACGAGGCCAGGTCGCCGGCCATGTACGGGTTGTAGTGCTGACCCACGCCGACCTTCAGGCCGGCCGGAGCGTCCTTGTAGCCCGTGACGATGGCGTGGATGTAGTCCGGACCGCCTTCGCGGGCCTTGGCCAGCAGCGACATGTCCGGCGGCAGGGCGCCGCCGTTGCTGGCGCGGGCCGCGGCCTCGTTCGGGAACGGCGAGGGGAAGCGGTCGGCGCTGGTGGCCGGACGCTTGATGGCGTCGCCGGTCTCGGAGTCGATGTCGGCGACCTCGAACTCCTTGGCGATCGCCTTGACCCACGGGTTGTCGTTCGAGTTCGGGTACTTGTCGTTATAGAACGGGCCGCCCTTGTCGCCGAGGTTCCGGAAGCTGACCAGCTTCATGGAGTGGCAGGCCGAGCAGACCTCGCGATAGACCTTGTAGCCGCGTTGCAGCTGGGCCTGGTCGAACTTGCCGAACGGCCCCTCGAACGACCAGTGGATCTTCTCGGGTTCCAGCGGGTGACCGGCGGCCAGGGCCGGAGCCGAGGCCCCGACCGTCAGCAGACCCGCGACCGCTGCGATGGCGAAGAGTTTGCGCAGCATCGGGATCAGCCCTTCATTTCAGGCGCGGCGGTCGCTTCGGCCGGCGCGGCGGCCGGGTGCGACAGGGCGGGCGAGGCGATCGAATCCGGCACCGGCAGGGTCTTCTCGACCAGGCCCAGCACCGGCAGGATCACCAGGAAGAACGCGAAGTAGTAGAGCGAGGCGAACCGGCTCAGCCACACGAAGCTGTTCAGGTCGGAGTCGATCAGGGTGAAGGTCTTGAAGTGACCCAGCACCGGATCGTCCGGCAACTTGGCGCCGCAGAGGCCCAGGATGCAGCACACCACCACGAAGATGAGGAAGTACAGCTTCGCGGTCGGGCGGTAGCGCATCGAGCGCACCTTCGAGGTGTCCAGCCACGGCAGGGCGAACAGGCAGGCGATGGCGCCGAACATGGCCAGCACGCCCATCAGCTTGTCCGGAACAGCGCGCAGGATCGCGTAGAACGGCAGGAAGTACCATTCGGGCACGATGTGCGACGGCGTCACCAGCGGGTTGGCCTCGACGTAGTTGTCGGCGTGGCCCAGGGCGTTCGGCAGGTAGAAGACGAACACCGCGAAGAGGATCATGAAGACGCTCATCGCAAACGCGTCCTTCACCGTGGCGTACGGCGTGAAGGGCAGGGTGTCGGCCTTCGACTTGGGCTCGACGCCGGTCGGGTTGTTCTGGCCGACCACGTGCAGGGCCCAGATGTGCAGGATCACGACGCCCGCGATCATGAAGGGCAGCAGGTAGTGCAGCGAGAAGAAGCGGTTCAGCGTGGCGTTGTCCACGGCGAAGCCGCCCCACAGCCAGGTGGTGATCGACGGGCCGACGATCGGCAGGGCGCCGAACAGGTTGGTGATCACGACGGCGCCGTGGAAGCTCATCTGGCCCCAGGGCAGCACGTAGCCCATGAAGGCCGTGGCCATCATCAGCAGGTAGATCACGCAGCCCAGGATCCACAGCACCTCGCGGGGCGCCTTGTAGGAGCCGTAGTAGAGGCCGCGCAGCATGTGGACGTAGACGGCGATGAAGAACATCGACGCCCCGTTGGCGTGCATGTAGCGGATCAGCCAGCCGTAGTTCACGTCGCGCATGATGTGCTCGACGCTGGCGAAGGCGTGGTCGGCGCTCGGCGTGTAGTGCATCACCAGGATGATGCCGGTGATCAGCTGGCTGGCCAGGCACAGCGACAGGATGCCGCCGAAGGTCCACCAGTAGTTCAGGTTACGCGGGGTGGGGTAGTCGACGAAGCTGTCGTAGCCCAGGCGCACGATCGGCAGACGGGCGTCGAGCCAGCGCTCGATACCGGTCTTCGGTTGGTAGGTCGAATGTCCGCTCATCTGGCTTACCCGATCTTGACCTTGGTGTCGGACAGGAAGGCGTACTCCGGAACCACCAGGTTCTTCGGAGCGGGGCCCTTACGGATCCGGCCGGACGTGTCGTAGTGCGAGCCGTGGCACGGGCAGAACCAGCCGCCGTAGTCGCCGCCGCCGAAGGTGGGCACGCAGCCCAGGTGCGTGCACGAACCGATCAGCACCAGCCATTGGGCCTTGCCCGGCTTCACGCGCTCGGCGTCGGTCTGCGGGTCGCGCAGGCCCGGATCATGGTCGTCCTTCACCGCGCGGGCGATCTCGGCCGACGTACGGTTACGCACGAACAGCGGCTTGCCGCGCCACTTCAGCGTGACCTGCTGGCCGTCGGCGACCTTGGTCAGGTCGAACTCGGTCGAGGCCAGGGCCAGCGTGTCTGCGGAGGGGTTCATCTGGTCGATGAACGGCCAGGCAATGGCGGCGGCGCCGCCGGCCGCGGCCGTCATGGCCGCGATGTAAATGAAATCGCGTCGGCTGGGATCGGACCCAGACTCGGTCTTTGCGCCCACGGCGGTGTCGGCCACCTTGTTCCACCCTTCGTTTCCGTCGGACCGGCGAGCGACCCGACCAGGAAGCGCCAATTTCGGCGCAGTATCTTTTATTCGACCCGCAAGCGGATCTTCGCCACAAGGGGCATGCTCCCTATCGGATGGGCGAACAGAGTTCGCAAGCCCTTTCGATGCGCAGCAATGCCCCTACTAGCCCCATGGTTGGTTCGTTAGAATGCGTCTCGCCCTTTTTCAACCCGGCATTCCCCAGAACGTGGGCGCGGCGATTCGGCTTTCGGCCTGCCTCTCGGTCGGGCTCGACGTCATCGAACCCTGCAGCTTTCCCTTGGACGACAAGAGCTTGAAGCGCGCGGCCCTCGACTACGGCCCGCTCACCCACCTGACGCGACATGATTCTTGGGAATCGTTCCTGGCCGCGCCGCAACGCACGGAAGGCCGGCTGGTGCTTTTCACCACCCGCGGCGACACAAGCTTCCACGACTTCGCCTTCCAGCCCGGCGACACCCTGCTGTTCGGCAACGAGAGTCGCGGCGCACCGGAAGAGGTGCACGCCGCCGTCGACGCCCGGCTGGTCATTCCGCTGCGCCCCGAGGCCCGCTCGCTGAACGTCTCGGTGACGGCCGGCATGGCCCTGGCCGAAGCCCTGCGCCAGACCGGCGGCTTCCCCGCCCCGCCCTAGCGGTTGGGCATTCGGAAACCCGGGCGCTTTTTTCACCGCGCATCCCCGCGACGGCGGGGATCCAAGCCGAGTCTGCGGATGATCCACGGCCGCGCCCCATCCTGAAAGCCAGCTTGGGTCCCCGCCTTCGCGGGGAGAGACGGATTTGGGGCAGGGTCAGCGGGCGGAAATCGCCTCGCCAAAAGATTCAGAACACGAAAAAAGGCGGCCCCGTTTCCGGGACCGCCCAAGGTTCAGTCTGGCGCTCAGGCCGGCCAGGCGAGGTGTGGAGTCCTCGCCCGCCGGTCTTGGCGTCCCAGGCGGTAAGGCCTAGGCGAGCACCATGATCACGACCCGGCGGTTCTGCGCCCGGCCCTCCTTGGTCTCGTTCGGGGCGATCGGATCTTCCGAGCCGTACGAGATGGTCGCCATCCGGTTCAGGGCCACGCCCTGACGGGACAGATACTTGCGCACCGCGTCGGCGCGACGCTGGCCGAGCTTTTCGTTGTAGCCGGTCTCGCCGGTGGCGTCGGTGTAGCCCTGGATCTCCAGGTATACGTTCTTGTTCTCTTCCTTGAGCTTCGACGCGAAGTCGGCGAGGCGCTGCTCGGCCTCCGGCGACAGGGCGTCCTGGTCAGTCGGGAACTTCACGGAATCGTCCGACAGCACCATCGAGTACATGAACTTGCCCTCGGCCAGCTTGCCGGCCGCCGTGGCGCGCTCCAGCGCCTCGCGCGAGGTCTTGTCCAGTTCAGCGATCTGGGTGTCATGGCCGTCGACACGGGTGGCGACTCCGCCGACCTGGGTGTTGACGTACTTCTTGGTCGCGCAGCCGCTGACCGCCAGGCCCCCAGCCACCAGCGCGACCACCGCCGCCATCTTCAAGCTGCCTTTGACTTGGCCGATCATTGTTCGCCTTCTCTCTTCGTTGATCCAATAAAGCTTGACCTTGGACCTACACACTCCATCCGGGTCGTTCAGCTTTCGCATTACGAAACCGTCAGGTGACAGAGGCGAAAAATGGGCGTGTTCTTGTCGCGATTGGCGCCGCTTTGAACCTATGTTCTTGGTGACTTTATAGACCGCGCGCGATCGTGCGAACGCCGGTTTGGTTCCACGAATTATTTTCGAATGGGATCGGGATTTTTGGCCGCTCGAGGGGGCCGGGGAGCCGCCGACGGGTCCCAGAAGAACCTCGGACGGAATCGCTGGCCGGCCTGAAACGGGCGCGGCGGCGCATCGCTCGTCCTCCAGATGTAGGGAGCTTTCGCGCGACTTCAAACGAAAAACGCGCGCCCCGGAGGCCGGAGCGCGCGCTTCGTCGAAATCGATCGACTGGGTCTACTTACTGCAAGGTCGCCCGGCCGAAGGACAGCCCTTCCGAACCAGCCCCGACGGCGATGACGCCGCCGTCCTCCAGTTCCCCGGCCAGCAGGCGGCGGGCGATCGGATCGACCAGCTCCTTCTGGATCACGCGCTTGAGCGGGCGCGCGCCATAGACCGGGTCGTAGCCCTTGTCGGCCAGCCACTGCAGGGCGGACGCGTCCAGCGCCAGGGTCATGCGGCGATCGGCCAGCAGCTTCTCCACCCGGCCCAGCTGGATACGGACGATGTCGCTCATGTTCGAGCGGTCCAGCCGCTTGAACAGGATGATCTCGTCGATCCGGTTCAGGAACTCCGGACGGAAGTGGCCGCGCACCGTGGTCATGACCAGCGGCCGCACCTCTTCCACGTCGGCCCCGTCCTCCTGGTTGGCCAGGAACTCGGCGCCGAGGTTGGAGGTCATGATGATGATCGTGTTGCGGAAGTCGACCGTGCGGCCCTGGCCGTCGGTCAGGCGACCGTCATCGAGCACCTGGAGCAGCACGTTGAAGACGTCCGGGTGGGCCTTCTCGATCTCGTCGAACAGGACCACCTGGTACGGGCGGCGACGCACGGCCTCGGTCAGCGCCCCGCCCTCGTCGTAGCCGACATAGCCGGGAGGCGCCCCGATCAGGCGGCTGACCGAGTGCTTTTCCATGTACTCCGACATGTCCATGCGGGTGATCGCATGCTCGTCGGCGAACATGAACTCGGCCAGGGCCTTGGTCAGCTCGGTCTTGCCAACCCCGGTAGGACCGAGGAACAGGAACGAGCCGATCGGCCGCGTGGGATCATGCAGGCCGGCGCGGGCGCGGCGGACGGCGTCGGACACGGCCTCCAGGGCCTCGTCCTGGCCGACCACGCGCGAGCGCAGGGCGACCTCCATCTGCAGCAGCTTCTCGCGCTCGCCCTCCAGCATCTTCTCGACCGGCACGCCGGTCCAGCGGCTGACGACGGCGGCGATCTGCTCGGCGTCGACGACTTCCGGCGTAAGCGCCTTCTCGCCGCCGGTCTCGCCGGCCTCGGCGTCGGCCAGGCGCTTCTCCAGCGCCGGGATCTCGCCGTACTGGAGCTGGCCGGCGCGGGCGAAGTCGCCGGCGCGCTGGGCGGCGGCCAGGTCGGCGCGCAGGCGGTCGAGGGCTTCGCGGGCTTGCGCGGCGCCGCCGACCTTGTCCTTCTCGGCCTTCCAGCGGGCGGTCATCTCGTCCGACCGGAACTGCAGGTCGTCGATCTCGACCTCCAGGTTCTCCAGGCGCTGCTTGGAGGCGGCGTCGGTTTCCTTGGACAGGGCCTCGCGCTCGATCTTCAGCTGCACCAGGCGGCGGTCGATCTCGTCGAGCTCCTCGGGCTTGCTGTCGATCGCCATGCGCACGCGGCTGGCCGCCTCGTCCACCAGGTCGATGGCCTTGTCGGGCAGGAAGCGGTCGGCGATGTAGCGGTTGGAAAGCGTCGCGGCGGCCACGATGGCGGAGTCGCTGATCCGCACCCCGTGGTGGA
Organism: Caulobacter sp. GW821-FHT10A10; assembly: GCF_059415745.1. Classification (NCBI taxonomy): domain Bacteria; kingdom Pseudomonadati; phylum Pseudomonadota; class Alphaproteobacteria; order Caulobacterales; family Caulobacteraceae; genus Caulobacter; species Caulobacter sp. GW821-FHT10A10. Next base: position 283,956 of record NZ_JBWKNV010000001.1, read on the forward strand.
CCTCGTACTTCTCCTTCAGGCCGCGCAGGATCGAGACGGTGTCCTCCACCGTCGGCTCCTGCACGAACACCGGCTGGAAACGACGCGCCAGGGCGGCGTCCTTCTCGACGTGCTTGCGGTACTCGTCCAGCGTGGTGGCGCCCACGCAGTGCAGCTCGCCGCGCGCCAGGGCGGGCTTGAGCAGGTTCGAGGCGTCCATCGCCCCGTCGCTCTTCCCCGCGCCGACCAGGGTGTGCATCTCGTCGATGAACAGGATGATCGAGCCCTCGGCGGCCGTGACCTCGCCGAGCACGGCCTTCAGCCTCTCCTCGAACTCGCCGCGATACTTCGCGCCGGCGATCAGGCTGCCCATGTCGAGCGACAGCAGCTTCTTGTCCTTCAGGCTCTCGGGCACGTCGCCGTTGACGATGCGCTGCGCCAGGCCCTCGACGATGGCGGTCTTGCCGACGCCGGGCTCGCCGATCAGCACCGGGTTGTTCTTGGTGCGGCGCGACAGGACCTGGATGGTGCGGCGGATCTCTTCGTCGCGGCCGATCACCGGGTCGATCTTGCCGTCGCGGGCGGCCGCGGTCAGGTCGCGGGCGTAGCGCTTGAGGGCGTCATAGCCTTCCTCGGCGTTGGCGCTGTCGGCGGTGCGGCCCTTGCGCAGGGCGGCGGCGGCGGTCTCCAGGCTCTGGGCCGAAACGCCGGCGTCCTTCAGCACCTTGGCCACGTCGCCGCCGTCCTTGGCGATGGCGACCAGCAGGCGCTCGGTGGTGACGAAGGCGTCGCCCGCTTTCTTGGCGCCGTCCTCGGCGGCCGCGAACACCCGGGCGGTGTCGGGCTTCATGTAGAGCTGACCGCCGGCGCCGTCGACGCGCGGGTTCTTGGCCAGGATCGCGTCCACGGCGGCGTCGGCCGCGTCGGGGCGGCCGCCGGCGTTGACGATGATGGTGCGCGAAAGCCCGTCCTTTTCTTCCAGCAGCACCTTCAGGAGGTGCTCGGGCCCGAGCTGCTGGTGACCACGGGCCAGGGCCAGGCTCTGCGCGGACTGCACGGCCTGCTTGGCGCGGTCGGAATAGATGTCGATCTTCACTCTGAACGTCCCCTTGTTAGGCGGATCAGACCAGGCCGCCTCCGATGAGCGCGGCCCGACCTGTCAGGGGATGTAGTGTGACCTTCAGGCCACACAAGGCGTCACCAGCCCCGGCTGGCGATATAAGTTTCCAGGGCCTGGATGCGGGTGGCGTCCGACGGGTGGGTCGAGGTGAACTCGGCGCGGTTCGTGCCGCCTTGGGCCTGCATCTTGCGCCACAGGGCCACGGCCTCGCGCGGGCGGTAGCCGGCGCGCTGCATGAAGTCGACGCCCAGGCGGTCGGCCTCCAGTTCGTGCTTGCGCGAGAACGGCAGCAGGAAGCCGACCTGCGCGCCCGCCCCGCCCAGCGCCGAAACGGCCTTGCCCCCGTCGCTGGCCCCGCCGCCGGCGGCCGCCTGGGCGATGGCCAGCACCAGCTGGGTGCTCATCTGCTGCGAATAGCGCTCGGCGGCGTGGCGGGCCACGACATGCGCGGCCTCGTGGCCCAGCACGGCGGCCAGCTGGTCGTCGTTGTCGACCAGCTGCACCAGCCCCGAATTGACGCCCACATGGCCGCCCGGCAGCACGAAGGCGTTGGGCACGGGGTTGTCGAACACCACGTAGTCCCACGGCCGATCAGCCAGGCCCGCGGCGGTGACGACCCGCTGGCCCACCCGCTCGACCCGGGCGTTCAGCCGCGGATCCTGCGAGATCTTGCCGGTGCGCAGCGCCTGGCCCCACGCCTGCTCGCCCGAACGGGCCAGGGCCGCGTCGTCGACTACCGCGAACTGGTCGCGGCCGAGCTCGGCGTTGTAGGCGCAGGCGGAAAGCATCAGGCCGGCGATCAGGACAAGCGACGGGCGAAGGCGCATGGACAGCACGCGTTATTGTTGTCGGGACCCCGACTTAAGTCACTGAGGTCGCAGCGCGCAACAAAGATCCTCCCCCTCTGGGGGAGGTGGCGCGAAGCGCCGGAGGGGGGTCGGTTTCAGCTGCCGGAGAGATGGCCGATTTCGCGACCACTCCCCTCTCCGTCGCCTTCGGCGACACCTCTCCCACAGGGAGAGGATCTTAACGCGCAGCGGCGATCGTCCGCGCTAGGTGCCTGGGATCGACCGGCTTGCTGAGGATCGGGGCGTCGCGCAGGTCGGCGCGCACGCCCTGGTCGCCGTAGCCGGTGACGAAGGCGAAGGGCACGCCGCGCTCGCGCAGCACGTCGGCGGCCGCGAACGAGGTGCCGCCGTCCAGGTTGACGTCCAGCAGGGCGAAGTCGACCTGCTCGCGCCGCGCGGCCTCGACGGCGGTCTCGGCCGAGACGGCGGGGCCGGTGACCTCGCAGCCCAGGTCGGTCAGCAGGTCCTCGACCAGCATGGCCACCATGATCTCGTCCTCGACGATCAGAACGCGCATTCAGGCGGCTCCTCGGGCCGGTACGGCGTTGGCGGCCGGCTTGCGACGAAGACGGGCGACGATGGCGCAGGCCACCCCGTCGGGCTGGTAGTCGAGCGTCGCCTCGCCATCGAGCTCCAGGGCCAGGCCCCGGGTGATCAGGCGGCTGCCGAAGCCCTGGCGTTCGGGCGGAGAGACCAGCGGGCCGCCGCTCTCCTTCCAGCCCAGCCGCAGGCGTTCCTCGTCGCCCTCGCCTTCCCGGCTCCAGCCGATCGTGACGTGGCCGGCGGGGATGGAAAGGGCGCCGTACTTGGTGGCGTTGGTGGTCAGCTCGTGCAGGGCCAGCGACAGCGACAGGGCCGTCTTCGGCGACAGCCGCACCGAAGGCCCCGACAGGGTGAAGCGCGTGGCGTCGCCGTAGGATTCGATCAGCCCGGCCAGGATGTCGCGCAGGTCGGCGCCCTCCCAGCTTTCGCGGGTCAGGATGTCGTGGGTGCGGGCCAGGGCCAGCAGGCGGGTGGTCAGGGACTCGCGGGCGTCGCCCAGGTCGGCGGCGTTGCGCAGCGTCTGGCCGGCCACCGACTGCACGGTGGCCAGGGTGTTCTTGACCCGGTGATTGAGCTCATTGACCAGCAGCCTCTGCAGCTCCTCGGTCCGCTTGCGCTCGGTGACGTCGCGCATCACGCCGGTGAAGAACCGCCGGCCGGCCGAGCGCCATTCGGCGATCGACAGTTCGAGTGGAAAGGTCGAGCCGTCCTGCCGGCGGCCGAACACCTCGCGGCCGATGCCGATGATCCGGCGCTCGCCGGTGGCGCGATAGGTCTCGAGATAGCCGTCGTGCGCCGCGTGATGCGGCTCGGGCATCAGGGCCTTGACGTTGGAGCCGATCATGTCGGCGGCGGCATAGCCGAACAAGCGCTCGGCGGCGGGGTTGAAGGCCTCGATGCGGCCGTGCTCATCGATCACGACGATCGCGTCCACCGCCGTATCGACGATGGCGCGATAGCGGGCCTCTTCGCCCGCGCCGCCGGTCTTGGCTCCACGCCCGCCCATGGCCGGCTCTCCTGTGGTCCAGAAGAGCCTAGCCTATGGGTTTAGCAATAGCCAATGCCTCGCGGAGGTTAAGTCTCAGGCTTCTTCGGATTCCGAAGCCGGAGCGTCGCCGCCTTCGAAGCTGCGCGGGGCGCGGCGACGACGGGGCTTCTTGACCTCTTCGCCGGCGGCCTCGGGGGCCGGAGCGGCGGGGGTCTCGGCCGCCGGAGCAGCTTCGACCTCGGCCTTAGCGGCCTTCGGCTCGGACTTGCGGCCGAGGAACGCCGGGGCGTGGCTGACCGCGCCGTCCTGGCCGCGCAGCACCGGCGAGCTTTCGCTCACGGGCGCCTCGCCGCCCAGCGGGGCGGCTTCCGGCTCGATCACGGCCAGCGGATCACGCTCGCCGCGGTCACGGTCGCGATTGCGGTCACGATCCCGGTCGCGGCGCGAGCGGCGGCCTTCACGGGCCTCGCCCTGGAATTCGCCGCCTTCGGCTGCCGGACGGTCCTCGCGCGGCTGGCGCTCTTCGCGCGGACGATCATCACGGGGGCGATCGTCACGGTCGCGGAAGCGATCTTCGCGGGGCCGGTCGTCGCGCGGGCGATCATCGCGGGAACGGTCGTCACGCGGGCGGTCGTCACGGGGACGATCATCGCGGTTGCGGTCGCGATCGTCGCGGTCGCGCCAGCGGTCGCGGCGCTGTTCGCCCTGGCCCTGGTTGTCGCGCGGACGGTCGTCGCGGTTGCGATCACGGTCGCGGTTCTCGAAGCGGTCGCGGTTGCGGTCGCGGCGCTGTTCGCCCTGCTGACCTTCGCCGCCCTCGCCGCCTTCAGCGCCCTCGGCGGGCGTCTCGACGGCGGCCGGGGCCTCGACGACTTCTTCCGGCTCGGCCTCGAAGTCGATCTCGTAGGCCGAGTAGGCGTCCTTGCCGATGATATCGCTGACCGAGCGATTCGGCTGGATGGCGCGCAGCACACGGAAATAGTGCTCGGCATGCTGCAGGTAGTTCTCGGCCAGCACCCGATCGCCGGACGACGAGGCGTCGCGAGCCAGCTGCTGGTACTTTTCATAGACGCTCTGGGCCGCGCCGCGGACCTTCACGCCGTCGGGACCGTTCGAATCGAAGGCCCGGTTGGCGTTGTGCTGCTGTGGCTTGCCACCACCGCCCCCGCGGTTGTTGCGGCCACGCTGGCGCTTCATGCCCTTGAAATCTCTCATCTTCTCTTCTGAACCTGTCCGGCCGGGAAGCTTTGCCTCGGTCGGTGTTTGGTCTCTTGAGACTGGTGGCCCCGCTTGGGCGCGCCTTCGATGTTCTTGAGACGTGGGTTTCGTTAAAGGGTCTCCGTCCGGATCGGGCGCGGCTTTCGGCCTCGTCGGCCGTTCGCGCCTGCCGGATGCGTCTGGCGACCGTCGAAACGACCGCTCTTCCCGTCACCCGGCGATTTGGAAGGAGACCCTATTCGTCTAGCGCCTCACGCGGCCGTTTCCAAGGGGTTTTTGAACCCCGTGACAACGCGGTCGTGGGTGGAGAGGTCCTTGACCGTCCGCACGTTCTGCGCGCCGGCCGCCTTGAACAGGATCTCGACGTCCGCCGACTGGTCGAAACCGATCTCGACGCAGAACAGGCCGCCGGGCTTGAGCACCCGCAGGATCTCGGGCGCCAGGGCGCGATAGGCGGTCAGGCCATCGGCCCCGCCGTCCAGGGCCAGGCGCGGCTCGTGGTCGCGCACTTCCGGCTCCAGGGTGTCGATATGAGCGGTCGGGATGTAGGGCGGGTTGGACACCACCACGTCGAACGACGCATCGCCCAGGCCCGTCGTCCAGTCGCCGCGCATCAGGGCCACGCGGCCGTCGAGGTCCAGGTTGGCGGCGTTCTCGCGCGCCACGGCCAGGGCCTCCTCGGAGATGTCGATCCCCAGGCCCTTGGCGGCCGGGCGCTCGGCCAGGATGGCCATCAGCATCGAGCCCGAGCCGACGCCCAGGTCCAGCAGGTTGAAGGCCATGGTCTCGGGGAAGGCCTTCAGCACCTCGTCGACGATGACCTCGGTCTCGGGGCGCGGGGTCAGGACGTCCTTGGTCACCGACAGCAGGATCTTCCAGAAGCCCTTGCGGCCGATGATGTGGCTGACCGGCTCGCGGCGGGCGCGGCGCTCCAGGTAGTCATCCAGCGTGGCCACCTGCTCGGCGGTCAGCTCGCGATAGGGGTCGGTGATGATGTCGGTGCGGCTGACGCCGGCGGCGACTTCCAGCATCAGGCGCGCGTCGATGGCGGGCTGATCGATGCCGGCTTCCTTCAGGCGCTCCTTGGCGCCGTTCCAGGCTTTGACGAGAGTGAGGGTCATGGCGGCTCCAATAGCGCGTCGCGGCGGCGAGGGCGAGATTGAGGGCGATACCAGTTTTTGGTATTCTCGGTCTTGGAGGTTCTTGATGAGCAAAAACACCTCGGTTAGCCTCGGCCCGCACTTCCAGACCTTCATCGAAAGCCAGGTGGCCGAAGGCCGCTACGGCTCGGCCAGCGACGTCATCCGCGCGGGCTTGCGGATGTTGGAAGAGCACGAAGCCAAGCTCGATGCGATCAGGGCGGCGCTTATCGAAGGCGAAGCCAGCGGGTTCGCCGAAGAGTTCGACGTCGAGCAATTTCTCCACGACATACATACAGAACAAGCTGAAAGCGGACGCCTCAAGCCGTGAGCCGACTGACGATCCTACCGCGTGCCCGGAAGGATCTTCATGGCATCTGGGTCTATTCCCATGACCATTGGGGCGCCAGGCGCGCCGACGCCTACATCCGCGAATTGGATAGGGCGATGAAGAGGCTGGCGGCGGATCCGTCGGCCGGCGAGGCCTGTGATCATATCCGAACCGGCTATCGCCGCCGGCCGTGCGGCTCGCACATGATCTACTATCGGCTCGCGGATCGGGGAATTGAGGTTGCACGCGTACTCCATCAACAGATGGACGCCGCCGCAAATCTTTAACTAGCTGACCACCACCGCATCGCCCTGCCCCACCGCGCCGCCTTCGGTGACGTTCAGATAGATGCCGCAGAAGGTGTGGCCGTAGTTGTCGAACAGGGCCTTCACCACCTCGATGTCGCGCTCGGCGGTGATCGGGTCGACGTGGGTGGCCGCGCAGCGGACGATGGGCTTGAGCACCTGGGCGCTCGCGCCGCCGACCCGCACCGTCTTTCCCGCCCAGTCGTTCTCGGCCCAGGCCGGCCAGCCCTCGACATAGAGATTGGCGCGGAAGCGCAGGGGATCGACCGGGCGGCCGACCTTTTCGGCAAGGTCGCGCACGCTGGCCAGGTTCACGATCGAGACGAAACCCGACTTGCTGTCCATGAACCGGTGCGCGCCCGGCCCCTCCAGCACCCGCAGCGGGCCTCTCGCCTCGTCGCCCAGCAGGGCCGCCAGCCAGGCCTCGAAACCGCGCCGGCCTTCCTCGCCGCGCAGGTCGCCGGCGAAGGCTTCCAGCCCTTCGGCCGAGGCGGTCAACACGCCGCTTTCCTCGTCATAGGCCGTGCGCGCCCTGGCCACGTGCGGGATCTTGGCCAGCACGGTGAACTTCATCTTCGAAAGATGCCCCGGCGCGGCCGCGTCGAAGCCGCTGGGGCCGTCCTCGACCGCATAGAGCCGGTCGCACGGGAAGCAGGCGCCCGCGCTCAGCATCGCCGCCTCCAGGCGCTCGGGCGTGAAACCCTTGACGGGATGGCGGTAGAGCGAGACGACCTGGGCTTGCATGGGGCGAAGGTGGTCGCGACCGTCCAGCTTGGCAAGATCAAGGAACGCAGCGCCCGCTCGCGAATTTCCCAAGCTCGGGAGGCCCGTTCATGACCGACACCGCGCCGCGACGCCCCATCCGGTCGTGGCTGGCCACGCGGCCCTATCATCTGGCGCCATGGATCCTGCTGCTGGCGGTCGCGCCGTTCGCCTTCCCCAAGCGGCTGGAACCGGTCGAGGAGCCCCACGCCCCGCCGCCGGGCCTGTCGGAAGACCGGGCCATGCCGCCCGACGAGTTCGACGCCGCCGAGCCCAAACGCGGCCGCGCCGCCCGCCATCCCTATGTCATCCCCCTGCTCGGCTGGCGCGACATCCTCTGGCGCACCGCCCGCGAGATCAGCGTCGACAAGCTGCCGTCGGTGGCTGGCGGCGTGACCTTCTACACCCTGTTGGCCCTCTTTCCCGCCATCGGCGCCTTCGTCTCGCTCTACGGCCTGTTCGCCGACGTCGGGGCGGTGGAGAAGCAGTTGCAGGAGATGGCCACCGTCTTCCCCGCCAGCGTCGTCCAGATCGTCGGCGAGCAGATGCTGCGCCTAGCCAGCCAGGAAGGCAGCAAGTTGGGCGTAGCCTTCCTGGTCAGCCTGCTGCTGTCGATCTGGAGCGCCAACGCCAGCATGAAGGCGCTCTTCGACGGGCTGAACGTCGCCTATGACGAGGACGAGAAACGCCACTTCGTCGGCAAGACCCTGCTGACCTATGGCTTCACCCTGTGCGCCCTGGTCTATGCGGTGTTCATCGCCGCGGTGCTGATCGCCCTACCCATCGCCTTCGAGCGCCTGGGCCTGGGCGCGATCGCCGCCCTGTGGATCCCGCTGCGCTGGCTGACGGTGTGGCTGGTCACCGCCCTGGCCTTCGCCATGCTCTACCGCTTCGCCCCCTGCCGGGCGCGCCCGCGCTGGCGCTGGGTGGTGCTGGGCGCGCTGTTCGGGGCGGCCGCCTGGCTGATCGGCTCGCTGGGCTTCTCGCTCTACGTCAACCGCATCGCCCACTACGACGCCACCTACGGCCCGCTGGGGGCAGTGATCGCCTTCATGGTCTGGGTGTGGTTCTCGATCATGACCGTGCTGATCGGCGCCGAGCTCAACGCCGAGATCGAGCACCAGACCGCCCACGACTCCACCACCGGTCCGGAAAAGCCGATGGGCGCGCGCGGCGCGGCCATGGCCGACACCGTCGGGCTCGCGTTCCACCCCTGGGAGATGATCAAGCGCGAAGCCGGCACGGTAAAACGGATCGGCGGCCGCTACTGGGGCCAGGCCACGCGGATGGGCCGCAAGGAACCGCCGCCGCCCGAGACTTGAGCCCTAAGGCTTGGCGCCGCCCGCGACCCATGGCTTAGCTCGCGGCCATGATCTTCGCCCCCGCGCTCCCCGCCGAACACGACGCCCTCGTCGCCCTGGTCAATTCCGCCTATCGCGGCCAAGGCGCTCAGGCCGGCTGGACCACCGAGGCCGGCTATATCGACGGCCAGCGGATCGACCTGGAAAGCCTGCAGGCCGATCTGGCCGCGTCGCCGGACGCGGTGATCCTGACCGCCCGCGACGACGCGGAAGGCCCGATCCTGGGCTCCGTCTGGCTGGAGCCGGCCGATCCCGGCGTCTGGTACCTGGGCATGCTGACCATCCGCCCCGACCTTCAGGACCGGCAGCTGGGCCGCACCCTGCTGGCGGCCGGCGAGGCCTACGCCCGCGAACGCGGCGCGACCCGCATGCAAATGACCGTGGTCCACATCCGCGACACCCTGATCGCCTGGTACGAACGCCGCGGCTACGCCCTGACCGGCGAAACCCGCCCCTTCCCCCACGGCGACGACCGCTTCGGCAAGCCGTTGCGGGATGATCTGAGCTTCGTGGTGATGGAAAAGATGCTTTAAATCCTCCCCCTCTGGGGGAGGTGTCGGCGAAGCCGACGGAGGGGGGGTGTGGCTGCGAGGCGAAGGACGTCAGCGGAAGCTGAAAACGTCCCCCCTCCGGCCCTCCGGGCCACCTCCCCCAGAGGGGGAGGATTTCAGATCAGTCTTCCAGGCTCGCCAACCTCGCCGCCTGGTCCTCGGCGATCAGCGGGTTGATGACGTCGTCCAGGGCCTCACCCTCGATCACCTTGGCCAGGTTGTAGAGGGTCAGGTTGATCCGGTGATCGGTCACCCGGCCCTGCGGGAAGTTGTAGGTGCGGATGCGCTCCGAACGGTCGCCGCTGCCGACCTGGCTCTTGCGGGCGTCCGAGCGGGCGTCGTCCAGGGCCTGGCGCTGCATGTCGTAGAGCCGCGCCTTCAGGTTCTTCATCGCCTTGGCGCGGTTCTGGTGCTGGCTCTTTTCCGAGCTGGTCACCACCACGCCGGTCGGCAAGTGGGTGATGCGCACGGCCGAGTCGGTCTTGTTGACGTGCTGGCCGCCGGCGCCGGACGAGCGGTAGGTGTCGATCCGCAGATCGCTTTCCTTGATCTCGATCTCGACGTCCTCGGCTTCCGGCAGCACGGCCACCGTCGCGGCCGAGGTGTGGATGCGCCCCTGCGCCTCGGTCTCAGGCACGCGCTGCACCCGGTGCACGCCGCTCTCGAACTTCAGCCGGCCGAACACGCCGTCGCCGGTGATCGAGGCGATGATTTCCTTGTAGCCGCCCATTTCGCCTTCGGAGACGCTGTCGACCTCGACCCGCCAGCCCTGGGTAACGGCGTAGCGCTGGTACATCCGGAAGAGGTCGCCGGCGAACAGGGCCGCCTCGTCGCCGCCGGTGCCGGCGCGGACTTCGAGGATGGCCGAAGCGTTCTCGTCCTTGTCCTTGGGCGCCAGCATCAGGGCCAGCTCGCGCTCCAGGATCGGCAGGCGCTCATCGAGGGCCTCGATCTCGTCGCGGACCATGGCGGCCATCTCGGGATCGGCGGCCATCTCGTCCAGATCGGCGCGCTCGGCGCTCAGCTTGGCCAGGCGCTCGACGGCCTCGGCCACCGGCCGCAGCTCGGCGTGCTCCTTGGAGAGCTTGACGATCTCGCCGCCGTCGGTCGCGGCGCCCATCCGGGCCTCCACTTCGCGGAAACGGTCGAGAACCTGGTCGAGGCGGGCCTGGGGCAGTCGCAAGGGAAGAGATCGCACGGCTGAAGGATAGGGCCGGCTTCTCTAGGCCCTTTCCGGGGGGAAGGGAATGGAGGCGCGGCTAGGCCGTCGGCTGCTGACACCCACCGTCATCAGTATCGTTTGAAAACTGACCCGATCAAAGCTAGCTATTGAGCGAACAGGCCGCGCGCCGCGGCCCGCCCGAGGAAACGGCCATGTCCCTTTCGATCCACCTCGTCACGGCCACCGCCTTGACCCGCGGCCTGACCACGCTGTCGAACCTGCTCGACAAGGCCAAGGCCCATGCGGAAGCCGCCGGCGCCGACCCGGACGCCTTCGTCCAGGCCCGCCTTTACGAAGACATGCTGCCGCTGGCCGGCCAGATCCAGCGCGCTTCCGACGCCGCCCGCGGCGCCATGGCCCGCTTGAGCGGCGGCGTCGCCCCGCCCATGAGCGACGACGAGACCACCTTCGCCCAACTTCAGGATCGCGTGGCCCGCAGCCTGGCCTATGTGCAAAGCGTTCCGGCCGAAGCCTTCGCGGGGGCGGAAACCCGCGAGGTGGTGTTCCCCGCCGGGCCGCTCACCCTGGGCTTTTCCGGGCTGGACTACCTGATGGAATTCGCCCTGCCCAACTTCCAGTTCCACGTCGTCACCGCCTACGACATCCTGCGCCATCACGGCGTGCCATTGGGCAAGCGCGACTACCTGAACCTGGGCGCCGAAAGGGTGCGGGCGGCTTAAGGCCGCCCTATCGCGTCTTCCAGTCGGCCCGCGGCGTCGAGACCTGCGCCTTCAGCACCGCCTCGGCGGCCGCGTCGCCCAGCACCTTGGCCTTGAGAAACGCCGTGCTCAGCGCCGAGGCCTCGGGAAAGCCGGGGTCTTCTGGATGGTAGGACATGCTGTGGCCGACGCCCTTGCCGACCCACAGGTACTTGCCGCCGGGCGCGCTGGTGTCGAACGGGTAGAGGTGCTCGTGCCAGTCCTCGATCACGCCGGGCAGGACGTCCTTGTCGCCGGTGATCATCATCATCGGTCCATTGACGCCCTGATAGGCGGTCGGGCCGATCAGGCCCTGGATGACGCCGGGGCTGGAGAAGCACAGCACGGCCTTGACGTCCGGATTGCGCGCCGGGATCACCGTCTCCAGCGCCCCGCCCATCATCAGGGCCATCAGGCTGCCGTAGGAGTGCCCGGCGGCCGCCACGGGCAGGCTGGGGAGGTCAGCGGTGACCTCCAGGGAGGCGGCCGCAAGGTCCAGCAGGCGCAGGCCGAAGGCCTGGCGCAGGGTGTATTTGCCGCTGTCGGGACTGGCCTTGGAATCGACGTGGGTCGGCGCGACCACGAGGAAGCCAGCCGCGCTCCAGGCGTCGAACAGCGCCTGATAGTTGGACGGCTGGCCGCCGGCGCCGTGCGAGAAAAGCAATAGCCCCTTGGGCTTTTCGGGGCGCGCCAGCAGGACGGGCAGCGTGCGATCCTGGACCTTCAGGGTGATGGTCTCGACCTTCGCGGCCCCCGAGGCCGCCCCGAGCAGTGGCGCGGCCGCCAGGGAGCCGGCGCCCAGCAACAGGGCGCGACGATCGATCATCATGGGAATCCCCCTACACACTTCAGGCGCGCAACCTGGACCGGATGCACGCCGCGTGTCGAGCCTCAGTAGGCCGGCCGGACCTCGATGGCGTTGACCTGCCGCGCCGAGCGCGAGGGCTTCCGGTCGCCGTCCACCACCACCCGGTAGGGACCCTCGCGGGCGTCCAGCGGGTGGCCGTTCTTGCGGTCGGCGATGACCACCGGATTGTCGCGGTAGAACGGGTCGGTCTCGGCCAGCGACAGGATCGAGACGTAGCCGTCGGCCGCCTTCACGATCACCACCTGGTTCAGATAGCGGCCCATCAGCCGGTCGCCGTGCACCACCCCCGCCTGCACCAGGGCGGCGTTCAGCAGCACGCCCTCGTAGACCGCGCTCTTGCCGCCCTCGACCATGGTCGCCTTGCCGCGCGGCAGGGCGGCGAAGTCGGCGGGGGTCAGCACGATGCTGTCGCGGCCCTGCACGGTCACCTTGATGTCCTGGGCCCTGGCCGACGGGGCGAAAGCGACGGGCGCGAGCGCCAGGACGGTTGCGGCGAGGGCGGCGACGAAACGCATGGCGGGCTCCTTGAAATCCGCGCGATGTGACGCCGCCGCCCTTCCCCGCGCAAGCCTCAACCGCGCCAGGCGAAGACCAGGGGCTTGCTGATCAGCGCCAGGTCGCGCGGCGCGGTCTTGGGCGGGTGGCCGGCGCCGAAGATCGTCGGATAGAGCGAGACCACCAGCAGCACGGCCATGGTGATGTTGAAGCCGCGCAGCACGGCCGGCCGGTCGAGGAACCGGCGCAAGGCCATGCCGAAGCCGGCCCAGGCGGCGCTGCACGGCGCGCCGACCAGCATGAACAGGCCCGCCAGCATCGGCACGACCAGGATCGAGCCGCCCTCCGGCGCATAGGTGGTCACCGCGCCCAGGGCCATGGCCCAGGCCTTGGGATTGACCCACTGGAAGGCCGCCGCCGCCCAGAAGCCCATCGGCTTGCCGCCGGCCTCGCGCTCGGAAACGCCCTTGGCCGTGCCGATCTTCCAGGCCAGCCACAGCATGTAGCCCGCCCCCACCCAGCGCAGGATCTCGTGCAGCACCGGCCAGGCCTTGAACACGCCAGACAGCCCAAAGCCCATGGCCAGCACCATCGCGCCCAGGCCCAGGCTGATCCCCAGGATGTGCAGGATCGTGCGGCGGAACCCGAAGTTCGCGCCCGAGGCCAGCAGCATCATGTTGTTGGGACCGGGCGTACCGGCGGTGGCGAAGGCGAACAGCACGAAGGCGAGGATCAGTTGCGGGGTCATCGGGACCTCCCTGGACAGGAATGTCACGGTGATGATTTTGATTGATCCATGAGTCAAAACTTATATTGATACAGTGACAATGTAGCTGGAGCGCCCGCATGACCACCCTTGGGGCGGCCGCCTGGACCCCCGCCCTGCCCGACGGTGACGCCCCGATCTACGAGCGCCTGGTCGAGGCCCTGCGCGCCGACGTCGAGTCCGGCGCCCTGCCGGCCGGAACCCGCCTGCCGCCGCAGCGCGACCTGGCCCACCGGCTGGGCCTTGGCCTGGGGACCGTCACGCGGGCCTATGTCGAGGCCGAGAAGGCGGGACTGGTCAGCGCCCATGTCGGCCGCGGCAGCTTCGTCAACGCGCCTGGCGCCATAGGCGCGCCCCGCAGGCGTGAAGGCCCGATCAACCTGTCCCAGAACGTCGCCCTCAACTGGCCGGCGTCGCGGGTGATCGGCGAGACGATGCAGCGCCTGCGTCGCCGCCCCGACCTCGCCGACCATCTGGACTATTCGCCCGCCGCCGGGCTGGAGCGGCATCGCCGGGCCGCGGCCGAGTGGCTGGCCCGCAGCGCCGGGTTCGAGACCGCCGACTGGCGGCGCCTGGTCTGTTGCGCCGGCGCCCAGCAGGGCCTGGCCTTGGCCTTCGGCGCCGTGGCGCGGCCGGGCGATGCGGTGCTGTGCGAGGCCTCGACCTTCCACGGCATCCGGGCCCTGGCGGCCCACGCCGGCTATCGCCTGAAGGGCGTGGCCATGGACGACGAGGGCCTGCTCCCCGACGCCCTGGAGGCCGCCGTCGCCGCCACCGGCGCGCGGGTGGTCGCCGTGCTGCCCACCCTGCAGAACCCGACGGGGCGGATCATGTCGCTCGCCCGGCGCGAGGCCATCGTCGCGGTCGCCCGGCGCCTGGATCTGATCCTGGTCGAGGACGACATCTACGGCGCCTACGCGCCCAGCGCTCCGCCGCCCCTGGCCATGCTGGCCCCCGAGCGGACGTTCCACGTCTCCGGCGTGTCCAAGACCCTGGCGCCGGGCCTGCGGGCCGGCTTCGTGATCGCCCCGGACGATGCGGCCCTGGAGCGGATCCTCGACACCATGCGCGCCATCGCCTACGCCCCGCCGGGCTTTGGCATGCTGATCGCCGGGCAGTGGATCGAGGACGGCACGGCCGACGCCATCCTGGCCGAGATCCGCGAGGAGACCGCCGCCCGCGTCGCCCTGGCCCGCTCGATCCTGGGCGCCGCTCTTTCCGGTCCCGCGACGCCGACCGCGCCGCACCTGTGGCTGCCGATGAGCGAACTGGAGGCCGAGCGCCTGGCCGGCCGCGCCCTGCGCGGCGGCGCCGAGGTCACCCCGCCGGCCGCCCCGATCGTCGAGCCGGGCCTGGTCACCGGCGTGCGCCTGGCGCTGGGCGCGGCGGCCGACCGGGTCGAGCTGGAAGAAGGCCTCAGGATCGTCGCCGCCGCCCTCGCCGACGTCGATGAACGCGCCCGGCCGGTGATCTGAGGCCGGTGATCTGAAAACGAAAACCCCGGCGACGCAGGGCGCCGCCGGGGTCCGTATCGTAGCGATCCGAAGCCTGAAAACAGGCCCGGTCGCGCAGGCTACTTGCCGGTGCTCGCGCCGCCGGGGGCCTTCAGACCTTCCTGCAGGCGCTTGACGAAGGCCTCGATATTGGCCCGCATCGCCGCCTCGTTGGCCTTGCGCAGGCGCTCGACCGCCAGCAGGGACTCGCCGAAGTGAGCCGTGCCCGTGGCCGCGACCGTGTCGTCGAACACCGGCGCGCCGCCGGCGACCGGGATGGCGCTGTAGCGCACCTTCGAGGTCACCGACATGTCGATGCCGGCCATCGGCCGCTGCAGGTCGACGATGCTGGCCTTCAGCTCCAGCGAAGCCTTGTCGCTGCTGTCGGCCAGGTAGTTCAGGCCCTTCAGCGAGGTTTCCAGCGCCACCTTGAAGTCCTTGTCGGAGACGTTGGACATCCACAGCGGGTTGGTCTCGCCGCCGCCCTGGACGGCGGCCACGCGGAACGCCTTGTAGCCCGGCGCGCCGGGAGCGGCGGCCGGAACCGTGCTGGCGGTGATGGTCATCTGCTCGGGCTTGGAGGCGCTGGCGCAGGCGGCCAGGGTCAGCAGGCCCGCGCCGACCAGGGCCGCGCGCGCGACGCGGCTCAGAGTACGGAGCGCGCTCACGGCGTGCCGCTCGCGGCGGCCGGGGCGGCGGCGGTATCGGCCGCGGGCGCCGCGGCGAATTCCGGCTCCAGCACCACCTTCAGCGGGTTGGGCGTCAGGTCGTTGAGCGCGCCGCTCGAGGCGTCGACGCCCATGCCGATGATGCCGCCGGCCAGGACGTTGCCGGCCAGGGCCGCGCCGCCGCCACCGCTCATCTTGCTGACGACTTCCGAGGTGTGGGTCTTGTAGCCGGCCTTGGTCACCGTGACCGTGAAGCCTTCCTTGCGGGGCAGCTTCAGGGTGCAGGGCGTCGACGGGCAGCTAAAGCCCGTCGAGGTCTTCACCTCGGCCGGCGGCGAGGATTCGACGGTGAATTGTTGCGTCGTGCCGCGCGTGACGGTGGCGCAAGCGCTCAGGGAGGCCGCCGCCAGGAACAGCGACGCGCCGCGAAGATAGGTGTTCATGATAGCCCCCAACTCAAAGTTACAAGGCTCAACCTAGACGCGGTCAATTGCACAGTCTAGCTGCAACATAGTGTCGTTATCGAAATATTTTGAGCCGACAAAAGGCCCAGCGCCCGACACACACCTTTGAAAAATTGAAGCTTTTGCGACGGCGCTGGCGCGAGCCTTTCGCGCCGCCCGCTCTACTCCGCCGCGATCGCCTTGGCGGCCTGGGCCGCCTGCAGCTCGGCGGCCTTCTTTTCCACGAGCTCGACGATGTGGTCGATCATGCCCTCGTTGGACTGCTTGTGGTCGGGCTTGCCGGCCATGTAGACCATGCCCGCCCCGGCCCCGCCGCCGGTGAAGCCGATATCGGTCATCAGCGCCTCGCCCGGGCCGTTGACCACGCAGCCGATGATCGACAGCGACATCGGCGTGGCGATGTGGGCCAGGCGCTCTTCCAGTTGCTCCACCGTCTTGATGACGTTGAAGCCCTGACGGGCGCAGGACGGACAGGCGATGATGTTGACGCCGCGGTGGCGCAGGCCCAGCGACTTCAGGATGTCGAAGCCGACCTTGATCTCTTCCACCGGATCGGCGGCCAGGCTGACGCGGATCGTGTCGCCGATGCCGGCCCACAGCATCGAGCCCATGCCGATGGCGCTCTTCACGGTGCCGGTGCGCAAGGCCCCGGCCTCGGTGACGCCCAGGTGCAGCGGGCAGTCGATGCGTTCCGACAGCTGGTGATAGGCCGCCACCGTCATGAACGGATCCGACGCCTTCACCGAGATCTTGAACTCGTGGAAGTCGTGATCCTGCAGGATGCGGGCGTGGTTCAGCGCGCTCTCGACCATGGCGTCGGGGCACGGCTCGCCGTACTTTTCCAACAGTTCGCGCTCCAGCGAGCCGGCGTTGACGCCGATGCGGATCGAGCACCCGTGGTCCTTGGCGGCGTTGACGACGTCGCGCACGCGGTCGGGGCTGCCGATGTTGCCCGGATTGATCCGCAGGCAGGCCGCGCCGGCCTTGGCCGCCTCGATGCCGCGCTTGTAGTGGAAGTGGATATCGGCCACGAGCGGGACCTTCGCCTCGCGGGCGATGATCTTGAAGGCCTCGGTGCTTTCCACGTCCGGGCAGCTGACGCGGACGATGTCGGCGCCGGCCTCTTCCAGCTGGCGGATCTGATTCAGCGTCGCCACGGCGTCGCTGGTCAGGGTGTTGGTCATCGACTGGACCGAGATCGGCGCGTCGCCGCCCACCTCGACACTGCCCACGCGGATCTTGCGCGACTTGCGGCGCTCGATCATGCGCCAGGGACGAACGTGGGTGTGGTCAGCGGCCATGGCGCCAATCTAGTGGGTCTTGGTGACGGATAGAAGGCCCGAGCGCGAAGGCTTCGACCAAAGACCCTATTGCGGCTTGGCCGGCGCCGGGGCGGCCGGGGGCGCGACAGGCTTCGACGCAACCGGAACCAGCTTGGCCAGAGGCGTCTGCGGGGCCGACAGGCGCGTGGTCAGCACCCCACCCACGAACACGTCCACGGCGCCCGGCTCGGCGATGTCGGCCACCAGGCCCGGCGTGCGCGGGGCGCGGAAGGCGTCGCCCGCCGACAGCCAGCGGGTGAAGTAGACCGCTCCGTCGGCGCCGCGCACGACCAGCGAGGTCGACTTGCGGGCCTGCAGGATCACGCCCGACGAGTCGGCCGGAGCCGCCCCGTACATCGCGCCCTTCGACTTGAACGGCGCGCCGAGGTTGGCGATCGCCTCGGGCGCGGCCTGGGCTTCGGCTTCCTTGCGGGCCTTGGCGGCGGCGGCCACGGCGTCGGCCGAACCGCCAGCGGCGGCGGCGGCTTCCAGGCCGGGGGTCACGTAGGGCGTCGGGGTGGTCGATTCGACCGGAGCCGGCAGCGGCGCGCCGAGCGACACCGAACCGCTTCCGCCGTCGCCACCAGCGCCGCCGGCGGCGACGGCCGTCGGGGCGTTCTGGGCGACCGCGCCCGCGGCCACCTGGGCCTTGGGCTCGGCGTCATGGGTCATGGCGCGCTGGGCGACATTCCACAGCACGATGGCGCCGCCGACCAGCAGGCCGCCGGCCAGAAGCAGGCCAAGGCGCGGATCGCGCTGGCGGTGCACGCCGATCGGGGCGCGCAGGGGCTCGACGTCGTCGTGGGCTTCCAGCTTGAAGCGGGCCACGGCGGCCTCGGCGTCCAAGTGCAGCAGGTTGGCCACGGCCTTGATGTAGCCGATGGTGAACGGCCGCGAGGGCAGCTCGTCCAGGCGCATGTCCTCCAGCGCCTCGACATAGGCCTGGCGGATGCGCGTGGCGTCGGCCACGTCCTGCAGGGTCATGCCGTGGAACAGGCGGGCGGCGCGCAGGGCTTCGCCCAGGTCGACGCCATGATCGACCGAAGGCTGACCGGCCGTCACGGCCCCAGCCTCATCCCGGTCGCCCTCGGCGACCAGGCTCAAATGACTCACCCTGCCCGTGTCGAGCGGCATGACGAACAGATCACCCCAGAAAATTCGCGTCGCACGAGAGTCCGACCGATCTTGAACCGACTCTAGCCGGCCTTTGTTAACATTTGATTGTGGATATCAAAGTAAGTAGCCGGATTCAATGCACTAAACTTGGCCGCAAGGTTAACGCGCGCTCAGTCTAGACGGCGACATAGAGCTTCCTGGCCAAGGTTTCGATCTCGCCCCGCAAGGACCCGCCGGACCCTTTCAGCAAAGCTTCGACGTTGCGGCGGGCGGCCTCGCGGTCGCAGGACAGCACCATCTGCTTGACGGGACCGATGCCGGCCGGGGGCATCGACAGGCGGTCGAAACCCAAGGCCACCAAGGCGAAAGCCTCCAGCGGACGGCCCGCCATCTCGCCGCACACCGACACCGGCGTGCCGGTGTCCTCGCAGGCCTGCTGGATGGTCTTCAGCGCCCGCAGGGCCGCCGGCGACAGCGGGTCGTAGCGGTCCGACACCCGCGGATTGCCCCGGTCGGCGGCGAACAGGTACTGCATCAGGTCGTTGGTGCCGACCGAGACGAAGTCGGTCATCGGCAGCAGCGCGTCCAAATGCCACAGAAGCGACGGGGCCTCGACCATCGCCCCGACGTCCAGGCGGGCCGGCGCGGGGCGGCCGCGCTTAAGGGCCCAGGCCACTTCCTGGTCGACGAAGGCGCGGGCGGCGCGGAACTCGTCCACATTGGCCACCAGCGGGAACATGATCCGCAGCTCGCGGCCGGCGGCGGCCTTGATCAGGGCGCGGATCTGCAGGCGCAGCAGGGCCGGACGGTCCAGGCCCATGCGCACGGCGCGCCAGCCCAGGGCCGGATTGTCCTCGCGCTCCAGCTCCATGTACGGCAGCAGCTTGTCGCCGCCGAGATCGAGCGTGCGGAAGGTCACCGGCATGCCGTTGGCGGCCTCCAGCACCTTTTCGTAGAGCGACGTCTGGGCCTCGAGCCGGGGCATCTCCTCGGCGACCATGAACTGGAACTCGGTGCGGAACAGGCCGATGCCCTCGGCCCCCGTCTCGCCCAGGATGTCGAGATCGACGGCGAGGCCGGCGTTCATCAGCAGGGTGATCTTGGAGCCGTCGCGGGTGAAGGCCGGCGTGTCGCGCAGGCGGGCGAACTCGGCCTTGCGCTGGGCGCGGACCTCCATACGGGCCTTCAGGGCCTTCACGACGTCGGGGCGCGGCCGCAGCCAGGCCTCGGCCGTCTCGGCGTCGACCACCACGGGGTCGCCCTCGCTGACCCGGTCGCGCAGGCCCGCCAGGCGGCCGACGCACGGGATGTCGAGCGCCCGGGCCACGATGCCGGCGTGACTGGCGGCCGAGCCCTCTTCGAGCAGTATGCCCTTCAGCTTGGTGCGATCGTATTCTAGCAGGTCGGCGGGACCAAGGTTCCGCGCGATCAGGATGGCGTCCTCGGGCAGCTGGCGCACGGCGTGGACGTCGCCCGACAGGTGCCGCAGCAGCCGGTCGTTGAGATCTTCCAGGTCGTGCAGCCGCTCGCGCAGATAGGGGTCGCGGGCTTGGCCCAAGCGCGCGCGGTGCTCGGACCGCACGCGCTCCACCGCGGCTTCCGCCGTCAGGCCCGAGCGCACGGCCTCTTGCAGCCCCCGGTTCCAGCCCCGATCGTGGGCGAACAGGCGATAGGTCTCCAGCACCTCGTAAGAGGCGCCGACCAGGCCGTGCTGGCCCTCCAGCATCTCGTCGATCTGGGTCTGTAGGGCCTCGATGGCGTAGGAGAGCCGGGCCTCCTCGGCCAGGGCGTCGTCCGAAAGCAGTTGCTCGGGGGCCACCGGCTGCTCGTGCAGCACCGCGACCCCGTACGCCAGGCCTTCCGCGAAGCGCGCGCCCTTCAGCCGCTCGGGCTTGTGCGGCGCCAGCTCGACGTCCTTGAGCTCGTCGGCGCCCAAGAGCTCGCTGGAGCTGACCATCTCGGCCAGCACCATGGCGATGATCTGCAGGTCCTCGACCTCCTCGTCCTCGTAGACCCGCTCGGTGCGGTTCTGGACGACGAGCACGCCGATGGCCCGGCCGCCGCGCAGCAGCGGCACCGCCAGGAAGGCGTGGTACGGATCTTCGCCCGTTTCCGGACGATAGGAGAACGACGGGTGGCTGGCGGCGTCCGACAGGTTCAGCGGCCGGCCCAGGCGCATGGTCTCGCCGACCAGGCCTTCGCCCGGCTTCATCCGCGTCACGTGGACGGCGTCGCGCGACAGGCCTTCGGTGGCGAAGAGCTCGAGATCCCCGGACGCGCGGCGCAGATAGATCGAGCAGACTTCGGCCACCATCGAGATGGCGATGGTGCGCACCACCATGTCGAGCTTGGCCTGGGCGGGTCCGCCGCCGGCCATGGCCTCGCGGATCTGGCGAAGCAGGCTTCTGGGTCCTCGAACGGCGATGCCGGGGCCTGCCATGTCGCCTGTCGTGCGCTCCCTTGGTTCCGACGCGTCGAAGCACGTCGTCCTGTCATGCGCGCTATAGCAGATTTCGCGCGCCGCACAGTGAGCGGTGCGTTTTTCCTCGACCCTTAAGCGCAAAAAACGCCGCCCCTCCGGAAAGGGGCGGCGTCTTGCCTAGCTTGTCAGCGGCCAAGCTTTAGCGGCGCTGACCGTAATAGTCGTAGCGGCTGTCGTGGCGATCGCGACGGTCGTAGCGGTCGTTGTAGCCGTAGCGGTTGTCGCTGTAGTACGGGCGACGCTCGTCGTAGCGGCTGCTGTAGCGGTGATGACGCTTGTCCTTGGCCGTGGCCGCGCCGATGGCGCCGCCGGCCAGGGCGCCGACCGCGATCGCGCCGCCGTCGCCGTCGCCCAGCATGGCGCCGGCCGCGCCGCCCAGGACCGCGCCCAGGATCGCGCGCTCGGTCTTGTTGCTCTTGCCGCGATCGCCGGCGAAGGCGGCCGAGGCGGGCAGGACCAGCGCGCCGGCGATGGCGGTGCTGATGGCGATCTTGCTGAACTTACCGATGGTCTTCATGGCAGTGCTCCTTGTTCCAGAAGCGTCGCCAAACCCGGAGGCGGCGCTGTTGAGGACGTTTATGAGCCTTGCCGTTTGAACCCGACCTGAACGCGCCTGTTCATGTTGGTGTCAGGTTTGCGGGCCGCCTTTCCGAACCACTCTTCCCCGTAAAATCCCCGCGAAAGCGGGGACCCAGGTGTTTTATCGTCGAATGCGGCGGGTTGCAGAAAAAGCCTGGGTCCCCGCTTTCGCGGGGATTTTACGGAAGGAGGTGGTGGAGCTACTCCCCCGCGTGCGCCGCCCCCGGTCGATGCAGCCGCACCGACCACAGCACGCCCGCCAGCATCAGCACGATGGCCGACCACTCCAGCACGTGCGGCCAGCGGCCCTCGTGCAGGAAGCCGTAGAGCAGGGCGAACAGGGTCTCGAACACGATCAGCTGGCCCGACAGCGACAGCGGCAAGAGGCGACTGGCCCCGTTCCACAGGCCGTTGCCGATCACCGAGGCCCCGATGGCGACGGCGAAGCTGACCATCCAGAACCAGCCCCAGGCGGCGGGCGCATGCACCTCGCCTCCCATTGGGCCGCCCATCAGGAAGGCCGGAACGACCAGCACCAGCGACAAGAGACCCGTGACCAGGCCCGTCAGCAGCGACCATTCGTGGCTGCTGAACTTCGGCGTCGCGGCCAGGCGGCGGGCGTTCCAGACGGCGTAGGCGGTCCAGACCGCGAGGGCCAGGGTCGCGCCCAGCACGCCCAGGATCAGCTTGCCGACCGGAACGTCCGACGGCGTCGTGAACACCGCCACGTTGATGCACACCCCGCCGGCGATGATCAGGGCCAGCGGCGCGGCCAGGGCCCGCAGCGGAGCCCCCTCGCCTTTCCGAGCGCCGGCCAGGGTGATGGTCACGGGCAACAGGCCGATGATCAGCGAGGCCAGGGCCACGCCCGCCGTCTGCACCGCCACCGACAGGCCCACATAGTAGACGAGGTTGCCCAGCAGGCTCAGCCCGGCGAGATCCCGCCAGTCGCGACGATCCATCCGCGCCATCACCGACCGCCAGCTCGGCGCCAGCAGCACGGCGGCGGCCAGGCCGTAGGCGATGTAGCGTCCGGCGGTCATCTGCAGCGGCGTGAAGGCCTCCAGCAGCTTCGGCGCCAAGAACACCCCGCCCCACAAGGCGCCGGCGACAAGACCGTAGAGAAGACCAAGCAGGAGGTTCCGGGGACTGATCATGCCCCCGGACCTAGCAGGCGCGCGACACCCTGGCTTTGGCGAAAGCTCCCGAAGACGGAGCGGATGCTCCCACCTCAGCCCGCCAGGCCGTTGGCCCGGGCGATCGCGCCCAGCACGTGGGCGCTGGGCTTGGGCGACCGAGCGAAGGTCTTCCGGTCGACCGCGACCAGGCCGAACTTCTGGGCGTAGCCCTGGTACCATTCGAAATTGTCGAGCAGCGACCAGTGGATGTAGCCCAGCACCGGCACGCCCTCGTCGATCGCCTGCTTCAGGCTGGCCAGGGCCGGCGGGATGAAGGCCGCGCGCAGGCGGTCGTCCTGGGTGCTCAGGCCGTGCTCGGTGACCAGGATCGGCCGCTTGGTCGCCTCGTGGACGTAGCGCACCGAACCGCCCAGCGAGGCCGGGTAGATCTCGGTGTGCATGTCGCTCTGCGGCGCGCCGTGCGGCGGCGGCAGGGTCCCGTCGGCGTCGATCTGGGTGCGGACATAGTTCTGCACGCCCACGAAGTCGTCGTCGCGCGCCGCCTCCAGCCAGACGCCATAGGCGGCCGCCCGCTTGGCGTCGCGCTTGCTGCTGGCGCCCACAGCCTGATCGTCGGCCACCGACAGGCTCATCCCCACCGGCAGATCGCCGCGTACGGCCTTGATCGCCGCCCTGCCCTGGCGATGGGCGGCGACGAGGTTCGGGACCATTGGGGCGAACTCCTCGGCCCGGAACATGAAGCCGCCGGGGAAGCTGGCCGCGCCGACGGCCCTGGCCGCCGCCGCGCGGTTGGCCGCCTTCTGGTCGTAGGCCTTGGCCGGGATCGGCGTCCACAGCAGCAGGGCCGGCAGGTTCGGCTCGTTCAGGGTCACGGCGTAGCCGATCTGGTCGCCCAGATGGCGCATGGCCCGGTCGCAGAAGGCGGCGAACAGGGCCGGCGCGTCCGCGCTGGTCCAGCCGCCCGCCGCCGTGAACCAGCGCGGGCACGAGAAGTGGTTGAAGGTCACCACCGGCGTCAGGCCGCGCGCGCGGCAGCCCTCGATCATCGCCTTGTAGTGGTCGAGCATGGCGATCGAGACCAGGCCCCGCTCCGGCTCGATCCGGCTCCATTCCAGCGAGAAGCGATAGGTGTTCAGCCCCAGGGCCTTCACCAGATCAAGGTCTCGCGGCCACAGCGCGAAACTGTTGACGCCGTCGCCCGACGGCTCGGCGAAGCCGCGCGGCTCGAGGTTTTCCATCAGCCAGAAGTCGCTGGCGACGTTGTTGCCCTCGATCTGGTGGCCGGCCGTCGAGGCGCCCCACAGGAAGCGGTCGGGGAACTTGGGCGAGGCCGCCTGGGCCTTGCCGGCCGGCAGGGCGGCCAGGGCCGCGGCCTGCAGCATAAGGGTGCGACGATCCACGATTTCCTCTCCCATGTTTTTCCAACATGGGCGGCGGTCGAGGCTTCGGATCCAAGTCGATAGGCTGCGGCGAGCGATAGATTTACCGCTACCATCGCCCCTTTCGCCAGGCGGCCGGGGTCACGCCCAGCACCGCCTTCATCCGCCGCGTCAGGGTGCTTTGGTCCCCGTGCCCGGTGCGGGCGGCGATCTCGGCGATGGAGAGGGCAGGATCCTCCAGCAGACGCTGGGCGGCCCGCAGCCGCGCGTCGGTCAGGGCCGCATGCGGGGTCGCGCCGTAGGCGGCGGCGAAGCGGTCGAAGAAGCGGCTCTGGCTCATGCCCGCCTCGGCCGCCAGATCGCGGACGGTCAGCGGCTGATGGTAGCGGGCCTCGATCATCGCCGCGGCGCGGGCCAGGCGCGGATCGACGGCGATCGGGCCGCTCGACAGGCCGCGCAGCAGCAGCGGCGTCCACAGCCCCGCGACTCCGTCGTCGATCCCGCCCGGCGCCTCGCCCGACAGGAACGACAGCAGGCCGCGCACCGGGCTGGTGACGCAGGCGAACGGCTTTTCGCGCAGGCGCTCGAACGGCGCCATCAGGGAAGACCCGATGTCGGCCACCACGAACAGGTTCTCGCCGTCGGCGGCGCAGACGTGGCGCGTGCCCGGCGGGATCACCGCCGCGCTGCCCGGATCGACCCGGCCGCCCTTGCCGTCGATCTCGATCTCCAGCACGCCGCGGCGCGGCAGCACGATCTGGTCGAAATCGTGGGCGTGCGAGATGGCTTCGACGCTGTAGCGGCGGAAGGAAAGCTCGGCGGGGGCGGTCAGGTCGTGGCCCATGGTGATGTTCTAGCGCCGGGAACGGATGCGTCCCACCCGCCGCATCGACAAAAATCCCGCCTCCCTAGGCCTCGTGCCTAGGGCCCATGGCCGCGCCAGGCTGTGCGCCACAGGACGCTCTCCGCCAATGTGGCCGCCAAGAACACAGAACTCAGGAACAACGGAAGCATGGATCCTGGGCACGAGGCCCAGGAAAGCAAAGAAGGGGTCAGCCGTGACCCGGCAGGGCCAGGGGCTCCTCGGCGTCCATGACCAGGCGGCGGGCCTGCTCCAGGGCCGCGTCGATGTCGCTCTCGATGAACTCGACCTGCAGGTCGGTCAGCGGGTGCGGCGCGGCGATGACATTGCGCAGGTAGTCGCGCTTTTCCGGCTCGGTCATGGTCCACCAGCCGACGGTGTGGCCTTCCTCGATCACGGCGTCGCCCATGGCCAGCAAGTCGTCGGTGTCGAAGATCGGCTGGCCGGGCTTTTCCGGGAACCACTGGCCGTCGTCCGGCAGGGCCTGGTCCAGCTGGCGCAGCAGCGCGGCCAGCCACGGGCTGACCAGCAGCGGCTTTTCGTAGCCGTCGCCGAACTTGGCGCGCAGCAACAGGTCGTAAAGCAGCTCGAGGCCGGCGTCGCCGTGGAAGGTGACGGTCTTGGCGGCGGGGTCGAACTTGAAGACGTCGGGCATGGGACTCTCGAAGGCTGGTGCGCCTTCATAACGTCAGAGCACGACGTTTAGGCAACGGCGATCCCCTCGCCCCGCCTGGGACGAGGGGATGCGCGTTCTTACAGCTGGTCCAGGCCGTACACGGCGTGCAGGGCGCGGACGGCCAGTTCGGTGTAGGCCGCGTCGATCAGGACCGAGATCTTGATCTCCGAGGTCGAGATGACCTGGATGTTGATGTTCTTCTCGGCCAGGGCCGCGAACATCGACTGGGCGACGCCGGCGTGCGAACGCATGCCCACGCCGATCACCGACACCTTGGCGACGTCCTCGTTGACGGCCACGTCCTCGAAGCCGATCTCGACCTGGGCGGCGCGGACGATCTCGACGGCGCGGGCGGCGTCACGCTTGCCGACGGTGAACTCCATGTTGGCGGTGTCGGCGCTGCGGGCGCGCGACTGCACGATCATGTCGACGTTCACATTGGCGTCGGCCAGACGGCCGAAGATCTGCGAGGACACGCCCGGATGATCGGGCAGGCCCAGCAGGGTGATCTTGGCTTCGTCGCGGCTGTAGGCGACGCCCGAGACGATGCGCTTTTCCATGATTTCTTCCTCGTCGCAGACGATCGTACCTTGGCCCGGGGCTTCGCCCGGCTCGACGAAACTCGACAGCACCCGCACCGGAACGCGATGGGCCATGGCCATCTCGACCGAACGGGTCTGCAGCACCTTGGCCCCCAGCGAGGCCATTTCCAGCATCTCTTCGTAGCTGATCTTGGCCAGGCGCTTGGCCTTGCTCTCGATCCGCGGGTCGGTGGTGTAGACACCATCGACGTCGGTGTAGATGTCGCAGGCGCCCTTCACCGCGGCGGCGATGGCCACGGCGCTGGTATCCGAACCGCCACGGCCCAGCGTGGTGATGCGCTGCTTGCTGGTCACGCCCTGGAAACCGGCGATGACGGCGATCTCGCCGGCCTCGAAGCAGGCTTCCAGGTTCTGGGGCGGAATGTCCTCGATACGGGCGCTGCCGTGCGCCTCGTTGGTGAGGATCGGCACCTGCCAGCCCAGGAACGAGCGGGCCTTGTGGCCCATGTTGCGCAGGGTCATGGCCAGCAGGCCGGCGGTCACCTGCTCGCCCGACGCCACGACGGCGTCGTACTCGTCGTCAGACTCCGGAAGGCCCGCGGCGGCGCGGCCGGCTCCGTCCGTCCAGGCGACCAGCTCGTTGGTCTTGCCCGACATGGCGGAAACGACGACGGCGACCTGCTTGCCCGTGGCGACTTCCGCGGCGACCAGGCGCGCCACCCGGCGGATGCGCTCCAGGTCGGCCACCGAGGTGCCGCCGAACTTCATCACCAGACGTGACACGTCTCTAAATCCTCGAACCAAAGCGGTTTTTTCTTGCGCCTTCGCGGCCGGAACCCGTCCTTCCGCGCAAGCCCGCGCCTTCTAGCGGGGCCTTGGCGCAACGGCAATGTCGCGGATGTGTCTTTTTTCTCGCGGCATGGCGCGAAAAATTGGCCGTGCTAGATACCAGCCATGACCAGCGCAGCCCCCGACACCGCCGCGAACACCCCCAACTGGAGCATCGACCCCGCCGACGTGGCGCGGTTCTCGGCCATCGCGGCCGAGTGGTGGGACCCCAAGGGCAAGTTCGCGCCGCTGCATGTCTTCAACCCCTGCCGGCTGGGCTTCATCCGCGAGCAGGCGCTGGAGCGCTTCGGCCGCGACGGCAACGAGCGCGCGCCGTTCGAAGGCCTCAGCTTGATCGACATCGGCTGCGGCGGCGGCCTGCTGAGCGAGCCGATGGCGCGCCTGGGCTTCTCGGTCACCGCCATCGACGCCTCGGAAAACAACATCAAGACCGCCGCGGCCCACGCCGCCGAGCAGGGCCTGTCGATCGGCTATCGCCCGGCCACCGCCGAACAGTTGGTCGCCGAAGGCGCGGGGCCGTTCGACGTGGTGCTGACCATGGAGGTCATCGAGCACGTGGCCGATCCGGGCGCCTTCCTGCGCACCTGCGCCCAGCTGCTCAAGCCCGGCGGCCTGATGATCGTCGCCACCCTGAACCGCACGCTGAAGGCCCTGGCGCTTGCGAAGATCGGCGCCGAATACGTGCTGCGCTGGGTGCCGCCCGGCACCCACGAATGGAAGCAGTTCCTCAAGCCCGAGGAACTGCGCGCCTTCCTGGCCGGCGAGGCGGTCGAGATGCAGGGGCCGTTCGGCGTCGCCTACAACCCGCTGACCGGCCGCTGGAGCCGCTCCACCGACGTCGACATCAACTACATGATGACGGTCACCAAGCCGGCGGCGTGACGCTGATCGTACGTAATGGTACGATTAGCACCGCGATGACGAAGTTCGAGACCATCGAGATAGAAAGTCAGGTCGTGGCCAACGCCCGCGAACTGGCTCGTCAACGAGGCAGCAGCCTGTCCGACGCCATCGACGTCGCCGTGCGCGCCACGCTGGCGCATGACCGCCAGGAGAAGGCCGTCGCAGACAAGGCCACGCGACGCGCGGCGGCCCTGGAGTCGCTGAACGCCTACTGGTCCCTGCCTCACGCGGGCGAAACCCTCACCGACGCCGATCTCTACGACAAGGACGGCCTGCCACGATGATGGTCGTCGACGCTTCCGCTCTCGTGGCCATCCTTTTCAAGGAGCCGGATTGGGAAGCGTATTTCGAGACTCTCGTCGAAGCGGGCGAGGCCGTCATGTCGCCGGTCAACGCCTGGGAAGTCCACGTCCGCGCCCATGCCCGTGACGGCGAGGAAGGCCGCGTGAGCGCCGAGGCGCTTCTGTCCCATCTCGGCGTCACCGTCGCCGCGATCGACGAACGACACCTCCGGATCGCCCTGGAGGCCCGAGAACGCTACGGTCGCGCGGTGCTGAATCTCGGCGACTGCTTCGCCTACGCCCTGGCCAAGACACACGGCGACGGGGTCCTGCTCTACAAGGGCGACGACTTCGGCCGCACCGACCTGCGCTCGGCCCTGAAAGAGGCTTGACGACGCGCGGCCGCGCGCCAACCTCCGGCTGTAGCCCTGGAGTCCCCCCAATGCCCGCCCTGCTGCTCGCCCTCTCCGCCGCCCTGCCCTCGCTGGCCGGGGATTTCGACGGGGACGGCAAGGCCGACCTGGCGAAGCTGGAGCCGCGCGGCGGGGCCCACGTGCTGGTGGTCGAGCGCGGCGCCGCGCCGGGCAAGCCCGAGACCGTCACCCTGGTCGCCGATACGGCGGGCTTCTTCATCGCCGCCCAGCCGGCCGGGACCTATCCGACCACCTGCGCCAAGGACGTCGGCGCGCCCTGCGCCGCCGACGAGCCGCGCCAGGTCGAGCTGAAGGCCCCCACCCTGTCGTTCGGAACCGAGGAAGCCTCCATGGCCGTGGCGGTTTGGACCGGCGAGCGCTTCGCCGTCACCTGGCTGACGGACTGATCCCAGTCCTTTTCCGAGACCTTTTCCGGGAACCTTGACCTTCCCTGGGGCTTATTCCGCCGCAGGGACTTGGAACCCGGATCGGCGCCTCTCGTGGGGCGGAGCGCCCGATCCGTTCGTCGGAACGGAGACTTCCCCATGACCTCCCGTCGTCTGGCTTGGCTGATGGCCGGCGCCGTCGCCATCACCTCGGCCGCGCCCGCCATGGCGCAGTACGAAACCCAAAGCGACAGCGCCTACCAGCAGCAATTGCAGACCTATCAGCAGCAGCGCTCGTCCTATGAGGCGCGCCGGGCCGACTACGACAGCCGCCAGGCCCAGTACGACGCCGACCGCGCCGCCTATGAGCGCGCCCGCGACGACTACGACCGCCGCTATGGCCGCGGGGCCTATGACCGCCGCTATCCCAGCGAGGCCAGCCGCTGGCGCACGCCGGCCTACCCGACCAGCAACGACTACTACGCCGAACAGCGCCAGTTCGAGGCCGACCGCGCCGCCTATCAGCGCGCCCGCGACCGTTACGACGCCCGCAACGGCCGCGGCGCCTATGACCGCCGCTATCCGGACGAAGCCCGCCGCTTCGACACACGGGGCTATGACCAGGCCGACGCCTCCGACTACGACGCCCAGCGCCGCCAGTGGGAGAGCGACCGCGCGGCCTATGAGCGGGCCCGCGACGACTATGATCGCCGTTACGGCCGCGGCTCCTATGACCGCCGCTACCCGGACGCCGGCGATCGCTACGAGACCGATCCCTACGCGAACAATCCGCCGCCGCCCGTCTATGGCGACAACACCAGGCTCTCGGGCGGAAGCTACAGCGATCCGTGCCGTGACGACGCCAAGCGCAACGCCACCGCCGGCGGGGTGATCGGCGCCCTGGCCGGGGCGGTGATCGGCTCCAACGTCGCCGCCCGCAACGCCAAGACCGAAGGCGCGGTGCTGGGGGCCGTGGTCGGCGCCGGCGCCGGCGCGGCCATCGGCAACTCGGCCGCCAAGGCCCGCTGCGACAGCCGCGGCCAGTACTGGTCCTACGACGACACCGTGCCCTATCGCGAAAGCGCCGACTATCGCGACCGGGCCGGCGGCTATTCGGAGTGGAACCGCTACAACGAGCGCAAGTGCCGCCTCGTCCAGGCCCCGACCGAGTACCAGGGCCGCACCGAAAGCCGCTACGTCCGCGTCTGTCCCGACAGCGACGGCCGCTATCGCGTCGACGGCTGATCCACAGCCAAGTTCTCGCGTCGGGCTCTCGACATAGAACCGACGCGGAGCTTCGGCGTTATCCCCCGCAAGGGACATAGAACAACACTCTCAACGGAGGTCGCCATGCGCGCCCAAATGAAAACCCTGATCGTCGCGGTGAGCCTGGCCTTCACCGCCTCGACCGTCGCCGTCACCGTCGCCGAGGCCCAGCAGCGCCGCGAGCGCGTCCTGGTCTGCAAGAGCACCAAGAAGTCGCGCAACAAGGGCACCGTGATCGGCGGCCTCAGCGGCGGCGCGCTCGGCGCGGCCGTTGCCGGCAACGGCGCCAAGACCGAGGGCGCGATCCTCGGCGGCGTGGTCGGCGCGGTCGCCGGCAACCAGATCGCCAAGCATAATTCCAAGAAGAACTGCCACTACGAGTACCGCTACCGCTAAGCCGGCAGCGACAAGCGGCGGCAGGCCGCTTCGAAAGGTCGAGGGGCCCGTTCGCGAGGACGGGCCCTTTTTCGTTTCCCTTCGCCCCCCGGCGCGTTGGAGCACGATGGCGCTAGACCCCTACATCCTGTTTCTCCTCGGCGTCGGCGTGATCGTGCTGCTGGTCGCCTGGCTGCCGATGGCGCTGCGCAACCTGCCCCTGTCGCTGGCCATTCTCTGCGTCGCCATCGGCGTCGTGGTGTTCCATGCCGGCGGCCTGCCGTTCCGGCCCGATCCCCTGCGCTTCTCCACCCTGACCGAGCGGCTGACCGAGCTGGTCGTGCTGGTCTCGCTGATGGGCGCGGGGCTGAAGATCGACCGCCGCCTAGGCTGGAAGGCCTGGAGTTCGTCCTGGCGGCTGATCGCCGTCACCATGCCCCTGACCATCGCCGGCGTGACGCTGATCGGCGTCTACGGACTTGGATTGGGCCTGGCCTCTGCCCTGCTGCTGGGCGCGGCCCTGGCCCCGACCGACCCGGTGCTGGCCTCCGACGTGCAGGTCGGACCGCCGCGCTCGGGCGAGGACGGCGAGGCGCGCTTCGCCCTGACCTCCGAGGCGGGGCTCAACGACGGCTTCGCCTTTCCGTTCGTGCACCTGGCCGTGGTCGCGGCCGCCGGCGGCGGCTTTTTGTCGGCCGAGCGCCTGGGCCACTGGCTGGCCTTCGACGTCGGCTGGCGGATCGCGGCCGGGATCGCCGTGGGCTGGGCGGTCGGCAAGGCCCTGGGCTGGATCACCTTCAAAGCGCCCCGCGCGCGCCTCTCCGGCACCGGCGACGGCCTGGTGGCGCTGGGGGCGACCCTGTTCGCCTACGCCGTGGCCGAGGCGGCGCACGGCTACG
Organism: Caulobacter sp. GW821-FHT10A10; assembly: GCF_059415745.1. NCBI lineage: Bacteria > Pseudomonadati > Pseudomonadota > Alphaproteobacteria > Caulobacterales > Caulobacteraceae > Caulobacter > Caulobacter sp. GW821-FHT10A10. The sequence goes on from NZ_JBWKNV010000001.1 coordinate 315,244, forward strand.
GCTTCCTGGCCGTGTTCATCGCCGCGCTGGCGCTGCGGGCCACCGAGCGCGACCACGAATTCCACGAGGCCATGCACGACTTCGCCGAGCAGGTGGAGCGCCTGCTGATGATGCTGGTCCTGGTCATGCTGGGCGGCGCGATCGGCGGCGGGCTGCTGGCGCCCCTGACCTGGAAGGACGCGGGCCTGGGCCTGGCGCTGCTGTTCGTCGTGCGGCCGCTGGCCGGCTGGATCGGCCTGCTGTGGGCGCCGCACTCGCGCCGCGAGCGGGCGATCGTCTCGTTCTTCGGGATACGCGGGATCGGCTCGTTCTACTACCTGGCCTGGGCCCTCAACCACGGCCCGTTCGACAACTGGTCGCGGCTCTGGGCGATCACCGGCTTCGTCGTCCTGGGCTCGATCCTGATCCACGGCGCGACCGCCACGCCCCTGATGCGCCGCATCGACGACTGGCGGCGCGGCGCCGGCCTCATGGGACCCAAGGAACGCGGCGAGCCTAGTTGACCTGCGTCTTCTTCGGCGGCGCGGGCGGCAGGGCGGCGACCTTGACGCCGTCCTCGAGCAGGGCCTTCACCTCCTTGGGCGAGGCCTCGCCGTAGATGCCGCGCTCCTCGGACTTGCCCTCGTGGATGTCGCGGGCCTCCTTGGCGAAGCGGTCGCCGACATAGTCGAAGTTCTCCTCGACCTCGCGGCGCACCTCGCTCATGGCGGTCATCATCATCTCGCGCATCTTGGCGTCCGGCTCGGGCGCGGAGCGCTGGGCCTTGGTGCCGGCCACGGCGGGAGCCATGATCTGCTTGCGCACGCCGGTCGAGCCGCAGACCGGGCACTCGACCAGGCCGCGGGCGGCCTGGTCGTCATAGTCGCCCGACGAGCCGAACCAGCCTTCGAACTCATGTTCGTGATCGCAGGCGAGGGCGTACTTGATCATGACGTCAGTATGGGCTCACGGCCCGACGAAGTCGCGGGCGTTGGTCAGGACCGGGATGGCCGCGCGCGCCTTGTCGGCGGCCGCCAGGTCGAGATCCGCGATCAGCACGCCCGGCTCGTCATGGTCAAGCTTGCCGATCACCTCGCCCCACGGGCCGATGGCGATCGAGCGGCCCCAGGTGCCGCGTCCGTCCTCGTGGAAGCCGCCTTGCGCGGCCGCGATCACGAACGAGCCGGTCTCGATGGCCCGGGCGCGCAGCAGGATGTCCCAGTGCGCCTCGCCGGTCGGGCGGGTGAAGGCGGCGGGCGCGGTGATCACCTTGGCGCCCGCCAGCGCCAGGGCCCGGTGCAAGGCCGGAAAGCGCATGTCGTAGCAGATGGTCAGGCCGGTCGGGCCCAGCGGCGTGTCGACCACCACCGCCCGCTCGCCGGGGGTGTAGACGGCCGACTCCCGCGCGGTCTCACCGGTCGGCAGCTGCACGTCGAACATGTGCAGCTTGTCGTAGGTCGCCACGATCGCGCCCGAGGGGTCGATCACGGCCTGCCGGTTGGCGGCCTTGCCGTCCTCGCGCAGCACCAGGGCCGAGCCGACGTCGATCCAGACGCCGTATTCCCGCGCCAGGGCCTGCAGGCCGCGCACCACCACGTCGTCCTCAAGCGGGACGAGGGTCGGCAGCAGCTTCTCCTTGTCCTTCTGCAGCACGTTGACGCCCTCGGGCGTCAGGATGAACGCAGCGCCCGCCTCGGCCGCCTGCCGCACCAGCGGCGCGACATGCTCCAGCGCGGCGGCCTGGGTGGCCGGGGTTCGCGTCTGGACCAACCCTACACGGACAGGGCCAACTCGGACCGTGGTCATGCGGCCAGCAGCGGGTCGAGCTTGCCCTCGCGCTCCAGCGCCATCATGTCGTCGCAGCCGCCGATGTGCTGCTCGCCGACGAAGATCTGCGGGAAGGTGGCGCGGCCCGAACGGTCGATCATCTCCTGGCGCAGCTTGGGATCCATGCCCGCTTCGATCTCGGAGAAGTCGGCGCCCTTGTCGTTGAGCAGCTTCAGGGCGCGGGCGCAGTAGCCGCAGAAGGGACGGGTGTAGATGGTGACCTTGGCCATGTCGGTTCCAAAAGCTCGGATTCCAGCCCTCATATAGGACGGGTTCGCATTTCTGTAACGCGCGCGACGACAGTCAGGTCGACAGCCGAAGCTCCGGCCGCCAGCAGCGCTCGCGCGCAGCCCTCGGCGGTGGCCCCGGTGGTCAGCACGTCGTCGACCAGCAGCACCCGTTTTCCCTCGACCAGCGAGCGCTTGCGATCGGGCACGGCGAAGGCGGCGGCGACGTTGCGGCGACGGCCGTCGGCCGACTTGCCGCCCTGGCTGGCGGTGTCGCGTTTGCGCACCAGGGCGTCGGCCAAGTAGGGCCGCCCCGCCGCGCGGGCCAGCGGCCGGGCGATCTCGGCGGCCTGATTGTAGCGGCGGCGCAGAAGCCTCGCGCGGTGCATGGGCACGGGCAGCACGACGTCGGCTTCCTCCAGCAGGTCGGGCGCGGCGCGCGAGATCCAGCGGGCGAACAAGCCAGAAAGGTCCGTGCGGTCGGCGTGCTTCAGCTTCAGGATCAGATCCCGCGAGTGTTCGTCATAGAGGCAGGCGGCCCTGGCCCGCGCGAAGGTTCGCGGTCTCGCCAGACAAAGCGCACACAGCGGCTCGCCCTGATCGAACGGGAACGGCGCGCCGCAGCCGTCGCAGACGGGGCCGTCCAGAAAGACGATGCGGCTCCAGGCCCCGGCCGACAGTCCGGAGGTCAAGGCCGGCTCGCCGTCGAAGGCGCGCGGCGGCAGGATCAGGTCGAGCAAGCCGCGTCCGAGACCGGTCAGGCGCGGGCCGGGTTTCCATTGTCGAAGGAAATCGCCATGTTCCGCCCGCATGACCAGTTCGCCCCTCCTCTTCGACCGCGACCTTCTCCGAGCCCGCCTCGACCGCGCCGCGCCCCACTTCGGCCAGGCCGGCTTCCTGAAGGCGCGCGCCGCCGGTGACGCGGTCATGCGGCTGGAGGCGATCCTGCGGGAGTTTCCGGTCGCCGTCGATCTCGGAAGCCGAGACGGCGCTTTCCGCTCAGCGCTCTCCGAAAGCGATGCGGCGGCCAAGATCGGCCTGCTGATCGACACCGACCTTTCGGCCCGCATGCTGGCTGGACGGACTGGTTCGACCGTGGTCGCCGACGAGGAGCGCCTGCCGTTCGGCGACGAGACGCTGGACCTGGTGGTCTCGACCCTGGCCCTGCACTGGACCAACGACCTTGTCGGCGCCCTGATCCAGATCCGCCGCGCCCTGCGGCCCGACGGCCTCTTCATCGGCGCCCTGTTCGGCGGAGCCACCCTGACCGAGCTTCGCCAGTCGCTGATGGCCGCCGAGGACGAGATCGCCGGCGGCGTCTCGATGCGCGTCTCGCCCTTCGCCGACACGGTGGATGCGGCGGGACTGCTGCAACGCGCCGGCTTCACCCTGCCGGTGGCCGACGTCGACCGGGTCAAGGTGCGCTACGCCCACCCGATCGCCCTGTTGCAGGACCTGCGCCGCATGGGCGAGACCAGCGTGCTGCTCGACCGCTCGCGCAAGCCGCTGAGCCGCAAGGTGCTGTTCCGGGCGCTTGAGATCTACCAGCAGCGCTTCGCCGAGGCCGACGGCCGCGTGCCGGCGACCTTCGAGATCGTCACCGCGACGGGCTGGGCGCCGCACGCCAGCCAGCAGAAGCCGCTGCGGCCGGGGTCAGCGAAGATGCGCTTGGCCGACGCCCTGGGGGTCAAGGAACAGCCGGCGGGCGACAAGGCGGGCTGAGGAAACCTCCCCCTCTGGGGGAGGCGGCCGAAGGCCGGTGGGGGGCCGTTTTCAGCTTCCGCAGCCTTGGTCATTTTCCGTCCCGCTCCCCCCACCGATCGCTTCGCGATCACCTCCCCCACAGGGGGAGGTTCCTTGGATGACGGGCCGATCTCGTTGGTCAGCTCACCAGCCAAGTCGCCGCCGCGCGGGTCTTGGCGTCCGTGGCCGTCCCCACCACCACCGCGCCGTCGCGGTGCATCAGGTAGCGGCCGCTCTTCTCCCGCTCCTTGAACGACACGCCCTTGCCGGCCAGGCCCTTCACCCGGACGAAGGTCGCCACCCGGTCGGCGAGAGGATTGGACGCCTCGACGATCACCTTGTCGTCCGCGATGTCTAGTCCGGAGGCCGGCTGCAGGATCGGCTCCAGCGTCACCTGGCCAGATGGACCCAGCACCTGCCGGATCTGGATCGTCGCCAGCGGCCCCTGGCCCACGCTCACCGCCTGGCCTTCGACCTTCAGGAACGCGCCCGGCCGATCCAGCGGCGACAGGCGATCGGGGATCACGCCCCGCCCCGCCGGCACGCCGAAGTCCGGCATTCCGTCGGGCTTGTAGTAGAGCCGCTGCACCCGCGTGTGGCGGTTGGGATCGAACAGCGGATTGCCCTTGATGGCCTTGTAGTCGCGGCCGTGGAACACCAGGACGTCGCGGCCCTGCTCGTCCACCGTGAACGAGTTGTGGCCCGGGCCCCAGACGCGCGTCTCTTCCGACGACACGAACACCGGGACCGGCGACTTGCTCCATGAGGCTTCCGACATCAGGTCGGCGTCCGCGTCGGCGGTCAGCAGGCCCAGGCAGTAGCGGTCGTCGGTGGCGCTGGCCGAATAGGCGATGAACACGCGGCCGTTGCGGATCAGGGCGGCCGGGGCCTCGGCCACCTTGTAGCCGCGGGTCTCCCAGTCCAGCGTCGGCACGGTCAGGCGCACCGGCGGCCGGGCCAGGGTCAGGGGCGTGGCCAGCGGCGCCAGGTAAAGGTTGCTGTTGGTCTTGATGCCCGGCTCGGTCTGCGCCCAGCAGATGTAGCGCACGCCCTTGTGGCTGAAGACCGTGGAGTCGAGCGTGAAGGTGTCCCACGGGGTCTGCAGTTGGCCCAGCAGACTCCAACGGCCCGACAGGGCGTCGCGGTCCTGGCAGCGCAGCACATAGGTGCGGATGTGGAACGGCTCGCCCGCGTCGCCGGCCGCGAAATACATGTGCCAGGCGCCGTCCAGCCAGTGCAGTTCGGGCGCCCAGATATAGCCCCCCAGCTTGCCGTCCTTGGGCCTGCGCCAGATCACCGCCTCCTCCGCGGTCGCCAACCCGGCCAGGGTGCGCGACCGGCGAATGATCAGCCGGTCGTATTCCGGCACCGAGCCGGTCAGGTAGTAGAAGCCGTCCGTATGCTTGAAGACCTGGGCGTCGGCCCGCTGGCGGACGACGGGATTGAACAGCGGGGCGGCCGGCGCGGGCGCGGCGATCACCCCTCCGGAAACGGCTGCTCCGGAAACGGTCAGGGCCCCGGCCCCCGCCAGCATCACGCGCCGCGAAGGCTGCAAGTCGAAAGTCACCGCTCGTTTCCTCGGACGTTTCGCGCCTTCGCGCTATTTGTCTGAGTTAAAGCACATCCCGCAGCCAGGCGACCAGCGGAAGATCGGCCGGCGGCATGTCGTAGTCCGACAGCTGGGCGGGCTTCACCCAGGCCATCGCCTTGTGCTCCTTGGCCGTCACCTGTCCCTCCCAGCGCCGCAGCAGGTAGAGCGGCATCAGCAGGTGGAAGGTCTCGTAGGTGTGCGAGGCGAAGACGAAGGGCGCCAGGCACGCCTGGGCGACCGTGATGCCCAGCTCCTCGTGCAGCTCGCGGATCAGGCATTGCTCGGGCGTCTCGCCCTTCTCGACCTTGCCGCCGGGAAATTCCCACAACCCGGCCAGCGACTTGCCCTCGGGCCGCTGGCAGATCAGCACCCGCCCGTCGACGTCGATCAGGGCGGCGGCGGCGACCAGGACGATCGGGCGGTCAGTTGGCGGGGCGGCGGGCGTGCTCATGCCCGATCCATCGCGAGCTTCGCCGGGGTTGGCAACTCCCCCTGCGCGAGGCGCGTTGCCGAAGGGAGCTTCAAAGGAGAAACGCCATGGCCGTCGACGATCGTCTGGTGAAGAGCGGCGACCTGATCGGCACGCCGGTCACCGACCCCAAGGGCCACAAGCTGGGCGTCATCCGCGAGGTGTTCGTCGATCGCGACGCCGGCATCGGCCGCTATGTCGCCGTCGAGCCCGCCGGCCTGTTCACCGGCGGCAAGTACCATCCCCTGCCCTGGCGCGTGCTGACCTTCGACGACAAATCGGAGGCGTATGCCGTCGAGATCACCAAGGACCGCTTCAAGGACAGCCCCGCCTACGACCGCGACCAACTGGCAAAGCCCTCCTACGGCTGGGCCGAGCAGGTGGAGCGGTATTTCGAGGGGTGAGGCTCAGTCCCTCTCCCAACTTCCCGTCATTCCCGCCCTTGTGGCGGGAAGCCCTCTATCGGCCGCAAGGGCAAGAGGGGGCGACGTGCTCAGCACGTCGCTTGCGCCTCACGTGAAAGCGGAACCAGGGGTTCCCGCCACAAGGGCGGGAATGACGGGAGGGTTGAGAGGCTTGAGACTAAAGCCTCACCCCACCTTCACCGAGCCCAGCACCGTCTCCACTTCCGGCAGTTCGGCGGCGAAGTAGTGCTCGCTGGGCGCCAGGAACAGGACGACGTAGAGCTTGCCGTTCACCTCGGCCACCTGGGCGGCGCCAGAGATGTCGAGGCCTTCCTTGGTCTTGGCCTTGAGGTCAAAGCGCAGGCCGTCAGCCGAGCCCACCTTGGCCGGGCGCAGGTTGTCGGTCTCGACCCGCTGATAGTCGAGGGCCGCGACGCTGTCGGTGACGAACTCCACCAACTCGGTCGGCGCCATGCCGGCGCGGTAGGTCGGGGTCGGGCGCTCCTTGGCCGTCGGCTTGACCATGAATTCGCCGGGCGCGAGGCCGTCGGTCACGTAGAGGCGGTTCAGCAACGGGCCGTCCATCGACAGCAGCCGCACCTTGGCCGGGCGGGCGAACATGATGGCGCTGATGTCCGACCACTCGTGGCCGAGGGTGACCTGGGCGGTTCCGACCTTGTAGGGGCCGGCCGGGGCCGAGGTGACGCTGACGCAGGCCGACAGGCTCATGAGCAGGGCGGAGGCGGCCAGCAGACGGATCGTGTTGGTGCGGATCATGTCGCGCTTCCTTCGGAGAGTTTCTTGAGGCTGGCCTCGACCAGCCAGCGGTCCTGCGCCTGGGGGGCGCGGGCGAGATAGGTTTCGTAGGCGGCCTTGGCGCCCGGGCGGTCGCCGGCCTGCAGGGTCAGGTCGCCCAGGGTGCGCCAGGTGGCGACCGGCGCGTCGGAATAGGTCCCGGCCTGGGCGTAGGCCTTGCGGGCCAGTTCCAGGTCGCCTTCGCCGCGCCGCTGGCGATAGGCCTCGGCGCGGTAGAAGGTCAGCAGGCCCTGGTCCTCGCCCTCGGCCGCCAGGCGGTCGATCAGGGCCAGGCTCTGGCCGTAGTCGCGCCGGCGCAGATCATCCTTCAGCCAGGCGGCCAGGTGCGGGCGGATGACGGCGCGATAGGCCTTGCGGTCGGCGGTGGAGGCCTTGGTCGGCGTGCGGGCGGCCAGGTCGTCCAGCGCCTTGACCCGCTCGCTGCTGACCGGGTGGGTGCTGAAGATGTTGGAGCGGGCTTCCTGGTCGCGCACGCGCTTGAAGCTCGACGAGCCGGTCTCGGCGATCAGCGAGCGCCACAGGGTGGCCCCGGCGGCCGGGTCGTAGCCGGCGGCGACGGCCCGCTTGAAGCCCAGGCCGTCGGCCTCGACCTCGTTCTCGCGCGAATAGCCGAAATAGGCGGCCAGCTGACCCAGATACAGCAGGTCGTTCAGCGCGCCGGCGGCGCGCATGATGTCGTTGGCGCCCTGGGTCGAGCCGGCGTTGACCGCCGCCCCCATGGCCACCGCCGCCACCGCGAACTGCACGGCCATGGTCGCGCCCAGCCGGGCCTTCAGCGCCCGATAGGCCTCGATCGAGTGGTTCTCGGCGAAGTGGCCGACCTCATGGCCCAGCACGAAGGCCAGCTCGTCCTCGCTCTGCACCCGCAGCAGCAGGCCCGACCACACCTCGCCATAGCCGTTGGGAGCCATCTGGGCGTTGAAGAACGGCCGGTCCATCACATAGACGCGGATGTCGCCCTGGTACTCGGGCGCCAGCTTGGCGACGACGCCGGTGACATAGGCGTTCAGCGCCGGGTCGCGGTTGCGTTCGACCGACTGGCGGGCCGCCAGCTCGGCCTTTTCGGACAGCGCCCAGATACCGCCCTCGTCGGAGGTGTCGGTCGGGCGCAGGTGCGGGGCGCGGGGTTGGGCGCCCGCCGGCGCGACCGCCAGGACGGCGGCGGCCAGCAGGGCCAGGCCCTTCGCCCTGGGGCGAAGGACGCGGGGCATCAGAGCGGCGCGTCCTTCAGCAGGGCCTTGGCGAAGGTCTCCGCGCCCTCGGGCGAGCGCATGTCGGAGTCCGTGCCGGCCACGGCGACGTTGAACCACACCACCTTGCCGGTCTTCAGGTCGACCAGCGAGGTGAAGGCGTATTGCTGGGCCATCGGCATGCTGACGCCCAGCAGGGCCGCGCCGACCATGGCCGCCTTGCGGCCGCCGCTCGAATAGGCGCCCCGGCCGTAGGTGAACAGGGCGTAGTCGGCGTCATAGGCCTGGGCCAGGGTCTGGGTTCCGCTGCCCAGCGTCCAGTCGAAGCTCTTCTTGGTCGGCAGCGAATAGAGGCCGTAGTTGAAGCCGCGGATCGAGTTGCCGACGGCCTCGTGCAGGCGCAGCAGCTGGAGGGCGCGCGGGTCCTCGACCGAGGTCGGATCCAGCGAGCGGAAGACGTGCGACTTGGCCGTCGCGGCCTCTTCCAGTTCGCGCTTGATGTTGCCTCGGGCCTGGCTGGACCAGTCGGCGCGCGCCTCCTGGATGCCGGTCACGGTCAGCAGGCCAAGCTCGATGTCCGGCTGGACGATCAGGATCTTGGCGCCGGCGGCCGGCCTGGTCGGCGACTTGTCGGCGAGACGGGTGTTGGTCGTGGTGCAGGCGGCCAGAAACAGGCACGCCGTGACGGCGACGCTACGAAAAACGGACACGGTGAGCCCCCAGATATGCCCCCGACTGTTTCAACCCCGAAACAGTCCCTCGCACGCATAGCGCTGCTATGCGGGTTCGTCGAGAGCAATCTTGGCGAGAGCGATGCCCAACTGCTCTACCATTTCAGAGGTGGTCGCCCACGAGCACATGAAGCGGGCGGAACCGTCCAGGAAGCGGTAGACGAACCAGCCCTCGCCGCGCAGCCGGTCCAGCGCCGCGTCGCTCATCTGAACGAACAGGCCGTTGGCTTCCACCGGGTGCAGGATCGGATAGGGCATCAGCGCCGCAAGCTTTTGCGCCATGGCGTTGGCGTGCGCCGCGCGGGCCGCCCAGGGGCCGGTCCCGCCGGTCTCGTCCAGCAAGCCCAGCCACGGCGCGGCCAGGAACCGGCCCTTGGAGACCAGCTGTCCGGCGTGCTTGATCCGCGAGTCCAGGCGGCGGCGGTGGGCGGGGTCAAGGAACACCACCGCCTCGGTCGGAGTCGAGCCGGCCTTGGTCCCGCCCATCACGAGAATATCGACGCCCAGGCGCTTGACCGCCTTCAGGTCGAAGCCGGCGGCCACGGCGTTGGCCAGCCGCGCGCCATCCAGGTGCACGCCATAGCCCTTGGCCTTCACGGGATCGATCAGGGCCTTCAGCGCGGCCTCCGAATAGACCGTGCCGTACTCGGTGGCCGTGGTCAGCGACAGGGCCGCCGCCGGCTGGCGGTAGGAGACGTCGGGCTGGGCCAGGGCCGCCTCCAGCGCCGAAAGCTCGATCTTGCCCGACGCTCCCGGCAGGCCGATCAGCCCCACGCCCTGGCCGAAGAAACCCGGCGCGCCGGTCTCGTCGGTGCAGATGTGGGCGTGCTCGTGGGCCAGCACCGCCTCGTGCGGCGAGGCCAGCAGGGTCAGGGCGAAGGCGTTGGCCGCCGTGCCCGACGGCATGAACTTGACCTCGGCGTCGGCGTCGAGCGCCGCGCGGATGCGGTCGCCGGCCGCCTGGCTGACGTGGTCGGTCCCATAGCCCGACGCCGTGCCGGCGTTGGCGGCGACCAGCGCCTCCATCACCTCGGGCATGGCCCCGGCGACGTTGTCGGAAGCGAAGTCGTAGCGGGCGGCGGTCATGGGCGATCACTCAGGAAAGGAACGCCGCCTCGATGCCGGGGCGGCGGCGCCTTTTCAAGAGGAGACCCGCCAGGAGACCAGGGCCACGCGGTTGGCCTCGAGCGGTCCACGCGTCTGGACCAGCAGACTCGTCGCGCGCCGGGGCCTGGCCCGCCTCGACGCCTTGTCCAGCTCGTTGAACGCGTCGGCGACGCTCTGGGCGCGCTCCAAAGGCAGCGCCCTCAGGAACCGGGACCGCTCGGCTTCGTCCATGTAGCCGATCACTTGCACCGAGTCGCCGTTGCGCGGGTTCGGCCGTTCCTGGAACGCCTTGAACACCGCCTCGAGCTCGCTCCATTGCCGGGCGCCGATCTTGGCCGAGTCCGTCTCGAAATGGATCGCCATCGGCTCGCTCCAGCCGCCCTCGGCCGTCGCGATCGCCGGAACCGCGGCCAGACCCGCCGCACCGATCAGAAATGTCCTGCGCTGCATCACGCCCTCCCCTACATGGCGAAGGTCGAGCGCGCGCAACCTGACGTCAAGTCGGGATCAGGCCGCCTGCGCCGCCCGCAGCGCCCGGATCTTCGGCCACAGCATGTTGACCGCCAGGCCGGCCAGCACCAGGCCCGCCGCCAGCAGCTTCCAGGCCGGCAGGCCCTCGCCCAGCAGCAGGGCCGAGGCGCTCATGCCGAACACCGGCACCAGCAGGGCCATCGGCGTGATGGTCGCGGCCGGGTGGCGGGCCAGCAGCCAGCCCCAGGCGCCGTAGCCGAACATGGTGTTGCCCACCGCCTGCCAGGCGACGGCCAGCCAGGTGCCGAAGCCGGCTTCGGTCACGCCCTTGACCATGGCCGAGGGTCCCTCCAGCCACAGGGCCATGACCAGCAGCGGCGGGATCGAGAACAGGCTGGCCCAGACCACGTAGCCCAGCATGTTCACCGGCCCGGCCTGGCGCGCGACGATGTTGCCGCAGCCCCAGCTCAGCGCCGCCAGCAGACCCAGCGCCACGCCCAGCGGCGTGGCCGAGCCGCCGCCGTGCAGGGCGATGATCGTGATCCCGGCGACGGCCAACAGCAGGGCCACGATCTGGAAGCCCCGCACCCGCTCGCGATTGATCTGCATGGCCAGGGCGATGGTGAAGAACACCTGGGTCTGCAGGATCAGCGAGGCCAGGCCCGGCGAGATGTGGCCCTTCATGGCCACGAACAGCAGGCCGAACTGCCCCGCCCCGATCAGCAGGCCGTAGCCGGCGAGGTTGAGCCACGACACCGCCGGCTTCTTGACGAAGAACACCAGCGGCAGAAGCACCAGGGTGAAGCGCAGGGTGGCGAAGGTCAGCGGCGGCAGGTGGTTCAGCGCCTGGCGGATGACCACGAAGTTGGTGCCCCACACCGCCACCACCGCCAGGGCCAGAAGGAAATGGCGAAGCGGCAGGGAACTGGGCATGGGGGTACTCCTCGGACGGCTCCTAACTAGGCCTTGGAAATGCTGGAGGGAACCTTCGGCTGGGCCAGCAGCGCCCCCTTTTTCTCCGTGCATCCCCGCGAAGGCGGGGATTTGACGGATGAGGTGTACGTGGTCGCCACAAGGCGCGCGCCGCATCGTCCGACCACTGAATATTCAACCCGCACTCTCACAGTAAACGCGCCCGCAATCACTGTGACACCGCCATGAAGTTTTCACGAAACCTGGAGCCCGCACGGTCAAGTTTAGCACCTCGTTAGGTGTGAAACCCTCATTCCCCCTCGCGAGTGGAGGGCGTATTCCGATGTTCACCTTGCGCGACACGGTTTCTTCCTTGGCCCCGGCGCGGGCGGAAGACCTGGGCAAGACCTTGTACGAACGGTTCCGCGAGGAGCCGGACACCCTGATCGTCCCGGTGCTGGACGCCGACGACCGGCCCGTGGGGCTGGTCGAGCGCAACGCCTTCTTCCTGCGGATGGCGGCCGAGTACGGCCGGGCCCTCTACGCCAACCGGCCGATCGAGGTGCTGATGGATTCCGAGCCGCTGGTCGTCGAGGCCGACGTCGAGCTGGCCGCCTTCACCAGCGACAGCCTGTCCTACCGGGCGTCCGACCTGCTACGCGGCTTCATCGTCACCGACGGCGGGCGCTATCTGGGCGTCGGCACGGTGATCGGCCTCTTGCAGGCCACCAGCGAGACCAACCGCCAGAACCTGCACGCCCTGGCCGAAGCCAAGGCCGACGAGGAACGCGCCCGCACCTTCATGAGCGCGGTCGTGGAGTCCATTCCCTCGATGGTGTTCGTCAAGCGCGCCGACGACCAGAGCTACGTCCTGCTCAACCGGGCCGGCGAGAAGATCCTGGGCTATACGCGCGAGGAGATGATCGGCCGCACCGACGACGACTTCTACGATCCGATCCAGGCGGCGATCTATCACGCCCGCGACGCCGAGGTGATCCGCTCGGGCGACATCAAGGTGATCGAGGAAGACCTCATCCCCCGTAAAGACGGCGCGACCGCCATCCTGCGCACCAAGAAGATCGCCATCCTCGACGCCGACGGCCGCCCCGAATACCTGCTGGGCATCTCCGAGGACATCGCCGAGCGCAAGCGGGCCGAGGCCCAGATCGCCCGCCTGGCCCACTACGACCCGCTGACCGAGCTGCCCAACCGCCTGCTGTTCCAGAAGGATCTGTCCGACGCCCTGGCCCGCGCCGCGCGGCGCGAGGACCTGGTGGCCGTGCACTGCGTGGATCTGGACCGCTTCAAGGTGGTCAACGACACCCTGGGCCATCCGGTCGGCGACGCCCTGCTGAAGGCCGCCGCCGAGCGCCTGCGGGGCTGCGTGCGCGAAGGCGACACCGTCGCCCGCCTGGGCGGCGACGAGTTCGCCGTGGTCCAGACCGGCCTCACCGACCTGACCGGCGCCACGCGCCTGGCCGCCCGCATCGTCGAGGCCCTGGAGGCCCCGTTCGACCTGCGCGGCCACCAGGTGGTGATCGGTGGCAGCGTCGGGGTTGCGGTCTCGCCCGACGACGGCCTCGACAGCGACGAGCTGCTCAAGAAGGCCGACATGGCCCTCTACCGCGCCAAGGCCGACGGCAAGGGCACCTTCCACTTCTTCGAGCGGGCCATGGACGAGCAGCTTCAGGCCCGCCGGGCGCTGGAGCTGGACCTGCGCCGCGCCCTGGCCGAGGGCCAGTTCGAACTGTTCTACCAGCCGCTGTTCGACCTCGAGGCCGACCGCGTCACCGGCTGCGAGGCGCTGCTGCGCTGGCGCCATCCGGAGCGCGGCATGGTCTCGCCCGGCGAGTTCATCCCGCTGGCCGAGGAGATCGGCCTGATCGGCGCCCTGGGCGACTGGGTGCTGCGCGCCGCCTGCGACGAGGCCGCCCGCTGGCCGGCGCACGTGCGTCTGGCGGTGAACCTGTCGCCCGCCCAGTTCCGCGACCGCCGCCTGGCCGCCACCGTCGTCCAGGCCCTGGCCGCCTCGGGCCTGGCCGCCGAGCGCCTGGAACTGGAGATCACCGAGAGCGTCCTGCTCCAGGACAGCGCCCAGAACACCGCCATCCTGCATGACCTCAAGGCCCTGGGCGTGCGCATCTCGATGGACGACTTCGGCACGGGCTACAGCTCGCTGAGCTACCTGCGCAGCTTCCCGTTCGACAAGATCAAGATCGACCAGACCTTCGTGCGCGACATCCTCGACGACGCCGACGCCCTGGCGATCATCAAGGCCGTGCTCGACCTGGGCGCCAGCCTGGGCATCACCACCACGGCCGAGGGCGTGGAGTCCGAGGAACAGCTGCACGAGCTGCGCCGCCAGGGCTGCGGCGAGATCCAGGGCTACTTCATCAGCCGCCCCAAGCCGGCGCTGGAGATCGCGGCGCTCCTGGGTGTCGAGGCGGCCGAACCGCGCGGGCTGTCGGAGGTGGTGGCGTTTTCGAATACTGTGGCGACGCCCCCTCAGTCGGCTTCGCCGACAGCTCCCCCGGCGGGGGAGCATCTCGAAGAGCGCCGCGCCTAGAAGATCCTCCCCCTCTGGGGGAGGTGGCCCGGAGGGCCGGAGGGGGGCCGTTTTCAGCTTCCGAACCGCCAGTCGCCCTTCTCCCGTAAAATCCCCGCGAAAGCGGGGACCCAGGTGTTTTATCGTCGAGCGCCACGCGTTTCAGAAAAAGCCTGGGTCCCCGCTTTCGCGGGGATTTTACGGATTGGAGCAGGAGGCTCACTCCCCCCTCAGTCGCGGAGTTTATCCTCGGGCCGGCCTTTGGCCGGACCCGGGGGGCGACAGCTCCCCCTTCAGGGGGAGCATCTATGCGCCAAACCACCGCAACCCCTTGCCTTTCAAGGCCCGCACTTGACTTCGCACCTGCAATATCCGATATGAGCCTCGCGCCAGCCGGCGCTATCGGTGCTCCAGCCGCGTGACGGACCCTTTTCGGTTCAGCCTGTCGAGCGCCCTGAAAGCTTCTCATAGACCGCCCGTATCACGCGGGGCGCTCCCCACCGACCCGCCGCCAGGCGAGCCGTGCGAGGACCGCGCGCGCCGTCTCGCGACCGTATGAAAGATACGTCCGTAGTGACTCAATTCACTGACCTTGGCCTGGCCAAGCCGATCCTCAAGGCCCTGGCCGACAAGGGCTACACCCAGCCCACTCCGATCCAGGCGCAAGCCATCCCCGTCGTCATGAAGGGCCGCGACCTGCTGGGCATCGCCCAGACCGGCACCGGCAAGACCGCCGCCTTCGCCCTGCCGATCCTGCACCGCCTGGCCGAGGACCGCCGTCCGGCCCCGCGCCGCGGCTTCCGCTGCCTGGTCCTCTCCCCGACCCGTGAACTCGCGACGCAAATCGCCGACAACTTCAAGGCCTACGCCGCGCACCTGGGCCTCTCGGTCGCCACCATCTTCGGCGGCGTGAAGTACGGCCCGCAGATGCGCGCCCTGGCCGCCGGCGTCGACGTCGTCGTCGCCACCCCGGGCCGCCTGATGGACCACCTGGGCGAAAAGAGCGCCACCCTCGGCGGCGTCGAGATCTTCGTGCTCGACGAAGCCGACCAGATGCTCGACCTCGGCTTCGTGGTGCCGATCCGCAAGATCGCCAGCCAGCTGCCCAAGGACCGCCAGAACCTGTTCTTCTCGGCCACCATGCCCAGCGAGATCGGCAAGCTGGCCGGCGAGCTGCTGAAGGATCCGGCCTCGGTGTCGATCACCCCGCAGGCCACCACGGTCGAGCGCATCGAGCAGTCGCTGATCTACATCGAAGCCCAGCGCAAGCGCCCGCTGCTGGCCGAACTGCTGTCGGACCGCAGCGTCGAGCGTTCGATCGTCTTCACCCGCACCAAGCGCGGCGCCGACCGCGTGGCCAAGTACCTGACCGCCGCCGGCATCGAGGCCGCCTCGATCCACGGCGACAAGACCCAAGGCCAGCGCGAGCGCGCCCTGGCGGCCTTCAAGGCCGGCGAGGTCAAGGCCCTGGTCGCGACCGACATCGCCGCCCGCGGCATCGACGTCAACGACATCAGCCACGTCTTCAACTACGAGCTGCCCAACGTGCCGGAGGCCTATGTCCACCGGATCGGCCGCACCGCCCGCAAGGGCAAGGACGGCGTCGCCATCAGCTTCTGCTCGGACGACGAACGCAGCCTGCTGAAGGACATCGAGAAGGCCACCCGCCAGAAGATCCCGTCCTTCGACCGCCGCAACGACAAGGCCCTGGCGGCCGCCGCGGCCGTCGCCGACAAGCTGGCTCCGGCCGAGAAGTACGTCGATCCGCGCAAGGCGGACCCGCGCAACAACGTCCCGTCGGAACTGCGCCGCAAGCGCAACCGTAACGGCGGCCAGGGCAAGGGCGGCCAGGGCGGCGCTCAGGGCGGCGGCGAAGGTCGTCAGGCCCAGGGCCAGGGCCGCAACGGCGGCGGCCGTAACGGCGGCCGCGGCGGTCAAGGCCAGGGTGGTCAAGGTCGCGGCGGCCAGCAGGCCCAGGGCGGCGCCAAGCAGGGCGGCGATTTCCGCGGCCCCAAGCGCGGCGGCGGCGTCCAGACGGTCGAAACCCGCTGGAGCCCGATCGACTGATCGGTCCTGAGCTGACCTGAAGATATCGGCCGCCTTCCTCCGGGAAGGCGGCCCTTTCTTTGCCTGCGCCTCCCCTCAGGTCGAGCCGGGTCGCCCCCGCGACGAAAACTACAACCTTGAGCCGCCCCGTACTGCGACGCTTGCGCGCAGGGTGGTCCCTCGACCCTTGCAACCCATTGAGCCCTCGGATCATTGTTCGCCAGGACCCGGCTTTAGGGGAGCCGGTGGGAGGGACCAGACGCCATGCCGCAAGGCGACGGGCGAAGCTTGCCTGCGTTCACGCGTCTAGCCGGGGGCGAAATGGCCGAACGCGTTCGCGCGTTCGACTGGTCGCGCACCCCGCTGGGCGCGCGCGAGACCTGGTCTCCCAGCCTGAAGCTGGCCGTCGACATGCTGCTGGCGACCAACTTCCCCATGGCCCTGCGTTGGGGTCCCGAGTTCATCCTGGTCTATAACGACGCCTACGCGCCAGCCCTGCGCGAGCGCCACCCCGACGCCCTGGGCCGTCCCTTCACCCAGCATTCCGACGAGTTCCGCGCCACCCTGCTGGGCATCCACCAGGACATCCTGCGCGGCGAAAGCGGCGGCTACGCCCTTGAGCGCATGCCCCTGCAGGTGCAGCGCGAGGGCGGCGAGGCGCGCCTGGCCCATTTCGCCGTCAGCTACAGCCCGGTGCCCGACGACACCGCCCCGACCGGCGTCGGCGGGGTGCTGATCTCGGCCGTCGAGGTGACCGGCGCGGTCGAGACCGAGAAGGCCCTGCGCGACACCCAGGCCCGCTACAACATGGCGCTGGGCGCCGCCGGCGGGGTCGGCGCCTGGGAGTGGGACATCAAGGCCAACAAGGTCTATTGCGACGCCCGCTACGCCATACTGCACCAGGTGGACCCGGCCTTCGCGTCGCTGGGCCTGCCCGCCCAGCGCTTTACCCCCGCCGTCCACGACGAGGACCGCGACCGCGTGGCCGGCGTCGCCCTGGCCGCCATGCAGACCGGCGGCGACTTCTCCGACGAGTTCCGCCTCGTCCAGGCCGATGGTTCGATCCGCTGGGTCGTCGCCAGCGGCAGCTGCTATCTCGACGCCGACGGCAAGGCCGACCGCAACGCCGGCGTGGTCTTCGACATCACCGATCGCAAGGCGATGGAAGCCGAGCTGCTGGAGGCCCGCCTCGATCGCGACATCGCCATGGAGGCGGCCGGCATGGGCCGCTGGGACCACAATCCCAGCACCGGCCAGCGCTATTGGGACAAGCGCTCCTGCGAACTGTTCGGCGTAGCCGAGCCGGGCCCGCTCGATTTCGGAGCCTTCCTGGCCCTCGTCCATCCTGACGACGTCGACGGGGTCCAGGCGGCCGTGGCCGCCGCCATCGACCCGACCGGCGACGGCCTGATCAACGTCCAGTACCGCATCGTGCGCGCTTCCGACGGGGCGCTGCGCTGGATCGAGACCTTCGGACGGGCCTATTTCGACCGCGACCAGTGCATCCGCTTCGTCGGCGTCGGCTGGGACATCACCGACCGCAAGGCCGCCGCCCGCCGGCTGGAATCCCAGGAAGAGACCCTGCGCCTGGCCATCGAGGCCGCCGACGTCGGCACCTGGGACCTCGACATCCGCAACGACGTGCTCACCTGGTCCGACCGCTGCTACGCCATGTTCGGCGTCCCGCTGGGCACGCCGGTGGTGCGCGAGGACTTCTACACCAACCTGCACCCCTCCGACCGCGCCGAGGTCCGCGAGGCCCTGCGCCGCACGCTCGACGGCCGCATCCGCGCCGACTACGACGTCGAGTTCCGGGTCATCGGCCGCCAGGACGGGGTCGAGCGCTGGCTGTCGGCCAAGGGCAAGGCCTTCTTCGACGCCGAAGGCAAGCCGACGCGGATGATCGGCACCACGGTCAACGTCACCGACCGCAAGCGCGCCGAGCTGCACCTGCGACTGCTGGTCAACGAGCTGAACCATCGCGTGAAGAACTCGCTGGCCACCATCCAGGCCATCGCCGGCCAGACCTTCCACGCCGCCCGCTCGCTGCCGGCCGCCCAGGAGGCGTTCACCGCCCGCATCATCGCCTTGTCGGAGGCCCACGACGTCCTGACCCGCGAGAACTGGGAAGGCGCCGACCTGATGGACGTCATCGACCGTCTGACCGCCCTGCACGGCGGCGAGGGTCGCTTCGTGCTCGACGGCCCACCCGTGCGGCTGTCGCCGCGCCCGGCCCTGTCGCTGTCGATGGCCCTGCACGAGTTGGCGACCAATGCGGTCAAGTACGGCGCCCTGTCGCGACCCGGCGGCCAGATCCTGCTGTCGTGGAGCGTCGACTATTCGGCCGTCCCGCGCCTCACCCTCAGCTGGATCGAGCGCGGCGGCCCGACGGTCGAGGCGCCCACGCGGCGCGGCTTCGGCTCGCGGCTGATCGAGCGAGGCTTGGCGGCCGAGCTGTCGGGCGAAGCGCGCATCGAGTTCCGCCCCGAAGGCGTGGCGTGCACGATCACCGCCCTGCTCGACTGCTGAGCGCTCGCCAGCCGGCCTTCAGCCTCCGCGCGCCGGCGAGCCCCAGCACCACCAGGCCCACGGGCGCGATCGCCAGCAGCCAGACCAGCGCGATCAAGGCCAGCTGCAGCAACGACTGGATCACGATCCACGGCTTGGAATCCGGGGAAACGTCCGCACGCTCGAAGCTGTAGGGATCGGGCATGGGCGGTCGATCTTTCCAGTCGCCGCCCCCGGCTTGCCCCACCATAGGCTGTTCGCGAGAAGGCTGAACCCTTCAGGCGACAATACCTGTGCAAATTCACGAAAATCCGGAGCGTCAGGCCGCCAGGCGCAGCACCTTGGCGATCTGGGCGTCGCTACGGCGCAGCGCCAGCAGGGCCAGCAGGGCCACGGCCAGCGGCGCCAGACCCCACAGCGGCAGACCGGCCACCGACAGGCCGACAAAGCCGGCCAGCAGGGCCGAGATCGCCACCTCGGCCAGGGTCGCGAACCACGAGGCCCCGCGCCGGCGCTTGAAGTCGGCCCGCTTGCCCGGCTTCTGGTGCCAGACATTGATCAGCCCGCAGGCCCAGGCCGCCAGGCCCGCGCCGACGGCGGTCCAAAAGGCCGTGGCCGGCGCCAGCCAGGCCAGCACCGCCAGCGGCGCGGCCAGCAGCAGGGCCACCGGCAACAGGGCCGCCGCCAGCTTGGCGCGGCGCAAGCTACGCACGGCGGCCGGCGAAACAGCCAGCAGGTCCGGGCTCTCCTCGGCCGACAGGGTGATCCAGGCCAGACTTCCGGCCACCTGCCCGGCCAGGAACACCACCACCCCCGCCCCGCCGGCCAGGGCCATGCCTCCGCCGTGGGCGGCGTTGCGGCTGAGGATCACCGCGGTCGGCACCAGATACAGCACCCGCAGCAGCACCTGCGACAGCAGGCCCGCGTCGCGCAGGATCAGCCGCAGCTCCTTGGCCAGGGTGGCGGCGAACACCCCCTTGGCGAAGGCCCGCTCGCGACCGCGCACGGGCCTGGCGGCGCTGGTCTGGGATCCTTGGGTCGCGGCCGCGGCGTCGGCGAACCGCCGGCCCAGCGACAGCGCCGACAGGGTGAAGGCCCCCGCCCCGATCGACAGGAGCGCCAGCAGCGGCAGGGGCTCGCCCAGCATCGCCTTTAGCGGCAGCCAGGCGATGGGCAGCAGCTTCAGCCGGCCTTCCGACGTCTCGCGCGCCAGGGTCTGGAACAGGCTCTCGCTGGCGCCCTTGCCCAGGATGGTGCGGATCTGGCTGGTCAGGAAGAAGGCCGCGCCCACGAGGGCCGCCAGCACCTGGGCCACAGTGCGCGTGCGGCGCGGTCCGATCAGCGAGAACAGGGTCATGGCCAGCGAAAGGCCCGCCGCCGTCGCCAGCAAGGCCAGGGCCGCCAGCACGCCGAACAGTCCCAGCCACTCGGGATGGCCCAGGATGATCGCCGGCCCGACAAGCGGCGTCAGGAAGATCAGGAACACCGTCATGACCCCCGCCGCCACGCCCAGGGCGCGGACGAACAGCACCGTCCGCGGCGGGATCGGCGAGGAGAACAGCAGATCAAGGTCGCCGCGCTCGTAGAGCGCCTCGCTGGCCGCCGCCAGGGTCTGGGACAGCATCAGGGTGAAGGCCGTGGCGCAGCAGGCCAGGGCGATGGCCGCCGCCATCGGGACCATCGGCACGTCCAGCTTGCGCAGCACGAAGCCCAGCGAGGCCCCGCCGCTCAGCATCACCAGCAGCAGGATCGAACCGCCGATCCAGGCCCCGATCCCGGCGCCGGCCTTCTTGCCGGTCAGGCCGCGCCAGTAGAGCCGGATCTCCTGGGCCAGCAGCCAGGCGACCGAGCCGGATCGCAGCAGCCTCACGCCGCCGCCCCGTCGGCCGTCAGCTGCAGAAAGACGTCTTCCAGCGTGCCGCCGTCCTTGCCCGCCTGCCCACGCAGGGCGTCCAGCGTGCCCTCGGCCAGCAGCCGTCCGCCGGCGATGATGCCGATGCGGTCGGCCATGCGCTCGGCCACCTCTAGAATGTGGGTGGTCAGGATCACCGTGCCGCCGGCGTCGACGCGGGCCTGCAGCATGTCCTTCACCAGCCGCGCGGCGGCGGCGTCGAGGCCGGTCAGCGGCTCGTCGAGGATCAGCAGCCGGGGATCGTGGATCAGCGCCCCGGCCAGGGCCACCTTCTGCTTCATGCCGCGCGAAAAGCCCTCGCAGCGCCGCCGCGCCTCGGCCGCAAGACCCAGGGTCTCCAGCAGCTCCAGCGCCCGAGCCTTGGCGTGCTTGGGTTCGACGTTCCACAGACCGGCGACGAACTCCAGATATTCCAGCGGCGTCAGCCGGTCGTAGATCATCGCCTCGTCGGGCGCCCAGGCGGTGATCGCCTTGGCCGCCGCCGGATCGGCCCGGGCGTCGATCCCGAAGATCTCGATGCTGCCCTTGTCGGGCTTGGTCAGGCCCGCGACCATCCGCAGGGTGGTGGTCTTGCCCGCGCCATTGGGGCCGAGCAGGGCGTAGAGCTCTCCCGGATGCACCGTCAGGTCCAGCTCGCGCACGGCCGGCTTGGCGAAGGTCTTGTCCAGCCCCCGGACGATCAAGGCTTCGGTCACGCTGGCCCCCGTGCAACACGGCGGGCATGTGATCGCGATTGGGGGATGGGCGCAAGCGTCGCCCCCTCTTCCATAGGGAGAGGGAGGGGCCCGCCGCGAAGCGGTGGGAGGGTGAGGGGTTTCACCGCCGGCCGGCAAATCCTCGTGGGTTCGAACAGGCGTCGCGGTCGAGAAGAAAGGCGAGCTGAAGCGCCGCGCTTCATCCGGTGAGTTTGTTACCTCTCACCCTCCCACGCCTTCGGCGCGGGCCCCTCCCTCTCTCAAAGAGAGAGGGGTTCAGCATGCGGCCCCTATCCCGCCCGCGTCTCGACCTTCACGCCCGCGCTGAGCATCTTGTGCACCGGGCAAGCCTCGGCGATCTCCATCAGGCGCTGGCGCTGGGCGTCGTCGAGGTCGGCGGGCAGCGAGATCACGCGGTCGAAGACGTCGGCCGGAACCTGGCCCGGCGCCCGGCGCCAGGTCACCTCAACCCGCACCGCCCCGACCGCCCAGTCCTTGCGCTTGGCGTACAGGCGAAGCGTCTGGGTGGTGCAGGCCGCCAGGCCCGCCGCGACCAGGTCGTGGGGATTGGGGCCGGTGTCGAGCCCCCCTTCGGACGGCTTGAGATCGCCGGCGATACGCGAAGGGCCGGCGGTGACCAGGATCTGAACGCCGCCGTGGCCGCTGTCCTCGGCGATGGCGGAAGGGCGGGTGGCGTCGGTCATGGCGAATCCTCGCGGGTTGGGAGCGCCAGCTTAGGCGTCCCATGCGGCATCGCGCTTGTCGAAATCCGTCCCCCGACGAACCTTCGAAGGATCTTACGCGGCCGCGCCGGCCCCGACCTTGAACAGGTGGGTGGCGCCGCGCCAGACCTCGACCTCGTTGCAGCCGCGATGCATGTCGAACAGCTCGCCGGCGCGCAGGCGCGCGGCGTTGTCGTCGGCGCAGGCCGTGACATCGAAACGGGGAACCGAGCCGTCGCGCTCGACGCAGAAGAAGGTAAACACCTGCATGGGAACGATCGTCCTCACCAGGCGGGCCGTGTCCATGTTCGATGGGCGGGGCCGCAGCGCCAGCTGACTTCCGCAACCGGCTCTTGAAAACCCAATATAATGAACGCCAAGCGATTCACCATAGGGGTTCGGTTTCTTAACAGGACTCAGTTGGGGATGAATCCCATCACGAGGGGAATCCTCGCCCGGAACCATGGTTCCAATTTGGCGCGAATGCGCTTTCCCTGGACGTCATCACGCACTAGGTTCGCCACCTTTCGCAAACGGCGACGTTAAGAGACTCATGCCCGCGCACTATCTCGACTTCGAGCGACCCATCGCCGACCTGGAAGCCAAGATCGAAGAGCTTTCCAAGCTTTCCGAGACGGCTGGCCCCGGCGCGTTCGACAACGAGATCGTCGCCCTGCGCGAGCGCGTGCAGGTTCTGCGCAAGGAAGCCTATGCCGGTCTCGACGCCTGGCAGAAGACGATGGTCGCCCGTCACCCGCAGCGGCCGCACCTGCGCGATTATGTCGCGGGCCTGATCGACGAGTTCGTCGAGCTGCGCGGCGACCGCAAGTTCGCCGACGACCAGGCCATCGTCGGGGGCCTGGGCCGCTTCCGCGGCATGCCGGTCGTGGTCATGGGCCACGAGAAGGGCCACGACACCACCACCCGCCTGAAGCACAACTTCGGCATGGCCCGCCCCGAAGGCTACCGCAAGGCCGTGCGCCTGATGGACATGGCCGAGCGCTTCAACCTGCCGGTCCTGACCTTCGTCGACACCGCCGGCGCCTATCCGGGCCTCGGCGCCGAGGAGCGCGGCCAGGCCGAAGCCATCGCCCGCTCGACCGAGCGCTGCCTGACCCTGGGCACCCCGATGGTCGCCACGGTCACCGGCGAAGGCGGCTCCGGCGGCGCCATCGCCCTGGCCGGCGCCAACCGCGTGCTCATCCTCGAGCACTCGATCTATTCGGTGATCTCGCCGGAAGGCGCGGCCTCGATCCTGTGGCGCGACGGCGCCCGGGCCAAGGACGCGGCGACCAACATGAAGATCACGGCGCAGGACCTGATCAAGCTGCGCATCGTCGACCGCATCGTCGAGGAACCGGCCGGCGGCGCCCATTCGGATCCGGAAGTCGCCATCAAGGCCGTCGGCGACGCGGTGGAGGACGAGCTGAAGAAGCTGTCGCTGCTCACCCCCGCCGAACTCAAGCGCCAGCGCGCCGAGCGCTTCTACGCCATCGGCCGCGAAGGCCTGCAGTAATCGTGAGCGGCGACGGCGATCCGTTCCTCGGAGAAACCGTCGGCCGCAAGCGCAAGGATTCCTCGGTCGCGGACGCCGGCGTCGAAGCCGGCCTCGGCCTCGCCGCCGAGATCGCCCCCCTCCCCTTCCTCGTCGTCGGCGGCGTGATCGCCGGCGCGGGGTTGCTGGGATTCCTCGCCTGGAAGGCGCTCAAAGGCCCGGGCGGCAAAAAGAAGATCGGCTGACGGCCCCTTCTTTCCCGTAAAACCCCCGCGAAAGCGGGGGCCCAGGCGTTTTATCGTCGAGCGCCAAGCCTTCCAGAAAAAGCCTGGGTCCCCGCTTTCGCGGGGATTTTACGGGTAGAGGTGGACGCACGCCCCACTCCGCTCCATCTTTCGTTCTGGACCTTCTCGATGGTCCGGAGCGATGGCCCCATGGAAATCTCGGTCACCGACGCCGAAGGCCAACTGACCGACCTCGTCCGCAAGGCCGAGGCCGGCGACGAGGTCGTGCTGACCCACGACGGCCACCCGGCTGTGCGGTTGGTGCCCGTCAACGCCAAACATGATCCGGCCAGCCGCCGCGCGATCATCGACGCCGTTCGCAAGTCCGGCGCGGCGAACGCAACGCCCGGCCCCTGCGCCGCCCGAAGCCAGGACTTCCTCTACGGTGACGACGGCCTGCCCGGGTGATCGCGATCGATACTTCCGCGCTGATGGCGATCGTACTGGACGAGGCGGAAGCCGATCGGTGCTCCGAGGTCCTGGTGCATGAACCGAAGGTTTTGATCTCCGCTGGAACCTTGGTTGAGGCCCTGGTCGTCGCTCGGCGTCGTCGCGTCACCAACGACCTGACCACGCTTATCGAGAACTTGGATATGACCGTGGAACCGGTCTCCGAAGCGGTCGCCCATCGCGTCGCTGAAACCTACGGCCGATGGGGAAAGGGCTTCCACCCCGCCGGGCTGAACTGGGGCGACTGCTTCGCCTATGTCGCGGCCAAGGACTGCGGCGGCCGGCTGCTGTTCGTCGGCGACGACTTCGCCCGCACCGATCTGATCCCCGCCTGACGCGCTCTCCCATCCACGAAAAAGCCCGCCCCGGTCTCCCGGAGCGGGCTTTCGCATTTCAGGCCCTTTCGAACCCGCCGGTCGTCAGACCAGCGAGCCGTGGCACTGCTTGAACTTCTTGCCCGAGCCGCAGGGGCACGGACCGTTGCGGTTGGTGCGGTCCCAGCCTTCCGGCAGCGCCGAGACCGGCAGGGCCTCGCGCTGCTGGGGCGACAGGCCCTCGGGCAGGGCGCCGGCCAGGGCCGCGTTCTCGCCGGTCAGCGGGTCCAGGTGCACCGGGATCAGGTTTTCCGGCGTGTGCAGCGGCTCGGGCTCGGCATAGGCGATCTCGACCGTCATCAGCCAGCGGGTGGTGTTGCTGCGCAGGTCGCCCAGCAGCTTCTCGAACAGGCTGAAGGCTTCGGTCTTGTACTCGTTCAGCGGGTCGCGCTGGCCGTAGCCGCGCAGGCCGATGACGTTGCGCAGGTGGTCCAGGTGCATCAGGTGCTCGCGCCACTGCAGATCGATCATCTGCAGCAGGAAGCTCTTTTCCACCGAACGCATCTGCTCGGGGGTGATGATCACTTCGCGCTGGGCGGCGTATTCGTCGGCGGCCTTGCCGATGCGCTCGCGGAAGGCCTCGTCGTCGACGCCTTCCTCGGCGGCCCACTCCTTCAGCGGCAGGTCGAGGCCCAGGATCGCCTGGACGCGCTCGTGCAGGCCCTCGATGTCCCACTGCTCGGCATAGGCCTTGGGCGGCACGTGGCGGGCGACCAGGTCGTCGACCACGTCGCGGCGCATCTCGTGGATGACTTCCGACAGGTCGCTCGACTCCATGAACTCCTGGCGCTGCTCGAAGACGGCCTTGCGCTGGTCGTTGACGACGTCGTCGTACTTCAGGAGGTTCTTGCGGATCTCGTAGTTGCGCTGCTCGACGCGGGTCTGAGCCTTGGCGATGGCGGCGTTCAGCCACTTGTGGGTGATCGCCTCGCCGTCCTGGACGCCGAAGGTGCGCATGATCGCGTCCAGGCGCTCGCCGGCGAAGATGCGCAGCAGGTCGTCTTCGCACGACAGGAAGAACTTCGAACGGCCCGGGTCGCCCTGACGGCCGGTGCGGCCGCGCAGCTGGTTGTCGATGCGGCGGCTTTCGTGGCGCTCAGTGCCCAGAACGAACAGACCGCCGGCGGCCAGGGCCGCCTTCTTGGCGTCGACGATCTCGGCTTCCAGCTCGGCGCGGTGCTCGGCCTCGGCTTCCGGCGTCACCTCGATGCCCAGGCCCCGCTGCTCGATCTTCCACTTGGACAGGCGCATGTCGATGCTGCCGCCCAGCTGGATGTCGGTGCCGCGGCCGGCCATGTTGGTGGCGATGGTCACCGCGCCGGGCACGCCGGCGTCGGCGACGATGCCGGCTTCCTGCTCGTGGAAGCGGGCGTTCAGCACCTGGTGCGGGATGCCCTTGCGCTTCTTGCCGTCGACTTCCCACTCGTAGGCGTCGAGCAGCTTGGACAGCTCTTCGGACTTCTCGATCGACACGGTGCCGACCAGGATCGGCTGGCCGCGCTCGTGGCAGTCGGCGATCTGAACCAGGATGGCCCGGTTCTTCTCTTCCTCGGTGCGGTAGACTTCGTCGTCGTCGTCGATGCGCTGGATGACGCGGTTGGTCGGGATTTCGCTGACGCCCATCTTGTAGATGTCGTCGAATTCCTGCGCCTCGGTCGAGGCCGTGCCGGTCATGCCCGACAGCTTGGTGTAGAGGCGGAAGTAGTTCTGGATGGTCACCGAGGCCAGGGTCTGGTTCTCGGGCTGGATGTCGGCGCCTTCCTTGGCCTCGATGGCCTGGTGCAGGCCTTCCGACAGGCGGCGGCCGGTCATCATGCGGCCGGTGAACTCGTCGATCAGCACCACTTCGCCGCCCTTGACGATGTAGTCCTTGTCGCGCGTGTACAGCACGTTGGCCCGCAGGGCCTGATTGACGTGGTGCACCACCGAGATGTTGGCCGCGTCGTAGAGGCCCGCGGTGTCCTCGGCCAAGTGGTTCCCGGCGATCAGGATCTCTTCGATCTTCTCCTGGCCGTCCTCGGTCAGGATGACCTGCTTCTGCTTCTCGTCGTGGTCGTAGGTGGTCTTGTCCTTGATCAGCTCCTTAACGAGCAGATCGATGGTCTTGTAGAACTCGCTGCGGTCCTCGGTCGGGCCCGAGATGATCAGCGGGGTGCGGGCTTCGTCGATCAGGATCGAGTCGACTTCGTCGACGATCACGTAGTGGTGGCCGCGCTGGACCATCTCGTTGACGTCATAGACGAGGTTGTCGCGCAGGTAGTCGAAGCCGAATTCGTTGTTGGTGCCGTAGGTGATGTCCGACTTGTAGGCGCGCTGGCGGTCGCCCTGCGACAGGCCATTGACGATGATGCCGTACGACAGGCCCATGAAGTTGTAGAGCTGGCCCATCCACTCGGCGTCGCGGGTGGCCAGGTAGTCGTTGACCGTGATGACGTGCACGCCCTTGCCGGCCAGCGCGTTCAGATAGGTCGGCAGGGTGGCGACCAGGGTCTTGCCTTCACCGGTGCGCATTTCCGAGATGCCGCCGAAGTGCAGCACCATGCCGCCGACCAGCTGCACGTCGAAGTGGCGCATGCCCAGCACGCGCTTGGAGGCCTCGCGCACGGCGGCGAAGGCTTCGTCGAGGATGTCGTCGAGGGTGGCGCCCTTTTCCAGGCGGTCCTTGAATTCCTGGGTCTTGGCCTTCAGGGCCTCGTCCGACAGGGCGGCCATCGCCGGCTCGAACGCGTTGATCTTGGCCACGCGGCTCTGCAGCGACTTGACCTTGCGTTCGTTGGAGGAACCGAAGAGCTTTTTGGCGAAGCCGAGCATGCAGAAAGGATCCGGAGCGAGAACTAGTGAGGCCGGCGCTAAGGCTTGTGGGCCTTCACTACGGTAATGAGGTTGCGCCGGGTTGCGGAAAACCACGGAAAACGGCGCGCGCGCGAGACTTAAGCACCGCCCCTCCCAGTGTCAACGAAGGCCCGGCCCGCCTCGCCGTCGAAAAACACCGATCGGCCAAGCTTGCCCGCGCCACACGAATTATGCCCGTACCGCGCGCCGGCGCGACGCCGAAACCGCTGGAAGCGCCTGGAGTTCCATCCGCTTGGCCAGAACCGGACAGCTCGGCGCGAAGTTTAGACCCCAAGGCCGCCGAAACGGCTTCCCCTTTGGCCTGACGCGCTCTAGAGCGCTTTTCTTGAGTTCAGCGGAGAACCGCGTCCGATGCACCCCGTCCGCCCCCGTCGTCCATTGATGCTCGCCGCTGTTCTCGGCCTGGCGCTGCTGGTCGCCGCCTGCGGCCGCGGCGGGGTCGACGAGCGCCCGCCCGAGCCGGGCGACACGGCCGTGGCGCGGGTCGACGGCCACGCGGTCTGGGCCTCCGACGTCAAGCGCGAGGCGGTGGCCCAGGGCCTGATCGGCGAAGGCGAGCCGCTCGACGTCTCGTCCGACCTCTTCCGCCGCGTGCTCGACGAGGTGGTGGACCAGAAGCTGCTGGCCGCCGAGGCCATGCAGCGCAAGCTCGACAAGGACCCCGTGGCCCAGCGCCGCCTGGCCGCCGCCCGCGAACGCATCCTGGGCGACATGCTGGTCGAGGGCATGGTCGAGAAGGCCGTCACCGAAGACAACATCCGCGGCCTCTACGCTGAGCAGCAGAAGCTGGCCAAGCAGTCCGAAGAGATCCGCGCCCGCCAGATCCTGGTGCCCAGCCAGGCCGAAGCCGAAAGCGTCAAGAAGCTGCTGGCCACCGGCGCCTCTTTCGACGCCCTGGCCATGGAGCGTTCGAAAGACGAGGCCACCCGCTTCAAGGGCGGCGACCTCGGCTACTTCACCGTCGACGTCATGCCCGAGGCCTATGCCGGCGCCCTGAAGGACGCCAAGGCCGGTGACCTGATCGGTCCGTTCCACTCCGACGGCCAGTGGGTGGTGCTGCGCGTCGAGGACAAGCGCCTCGAAGCCCCGCTCAGCCTGGAAGAGGCCCGCCCCCAGATCGTGCGCTTCCTGACCTACGACCAGGTCCGCGACCTGCTGGAGAAGCTGCGCTCCGGCGCCAAGGTGGAGATGCTGGTCGGCAAGGGCCAGGATGTCCCCGGCGCGCCGCAGGAACCGGCCTCCGCTCCGGCCGGCGCCGCCGCCCCCGTTTCCGACCTCGACAGCGCGCCGCCCGCCTCGGCGCCCGCCCAGACCCCGGCAAAGAAATGACCCGCAAGCCCACCACGACCTCGACCGACAAGGCCGCCCCGAAGTCCAAGGCCAAGACCGCCGCGCCGAAAACCGTCGAGAAGGCGCCCGCCGCCGCCAGTCCGGCCGAGATCGTCGGCCAGGTCGGCGCCAGCGTCGGCCATGCGCTGGACCGCGCCCTCGATCCGCTGGCCTCGGCCCTGAAGCGCGCCGGCCTGCGCCGCGCCCAGAAGTCGGCCGGCGAGACCCCGGCCCCGACCGCCGCGCCCGCGACGCCCGCCGCCGCGCCGGGCAAGCCGGGCCTGGCCGTCTCGCCGCTGGTCGTGCCGTTCCCGACCATCCCGCCGATCGCCGGCGTCGAGATAGCCACCGGCCGCGCCGGCTTCTACAAGCACGAGCGTCCCGACCTCTTGCTGATGCGCTTCGCCGAGGGCACCTCGGGCGCCGGCGTCTTCACCCGCCACGGCGTCGGCTCGGCCCCGGTCGACTGGTGCAAGCGACAGCTGGCCGCCAGCGGCGGCGCCGACGTGCGCGCCCTGGTGGTCAACGCCGGCTGCGCCAACAGCTTCACCGGCAAGCCCGGCGCCGACGCCGTGCGCCGCGTGGCCACGGCCGTGGGCAAGCGCTTCGACTGCCGCCAGCGCGACGTGATGATGGCCTCGACCGGCGTCATCGGCGTCATCCTCGACGACAGCAAGATCACCTCCAACCTGCGCGAGGTCGAAACCCGCCTGACGCCGGACGGCTGGGCCGCCGCCGCCTCGGCGATCATGACCACCGACACCTTCCCGAAGGGCGCCTACGCCACGGCGGTGATCGACGGTCACGAGGTGAAGATCGCCGGCATCGCCAAGGGCTCGGGCATGATCGCGCCGGACATGGCCACCATGCTGGCCTTCGTCGCCACCGACGCGGCCATCGCCCCGGCCGCCCTGCAAACCCTGGTGTCGCTCTACACCCGCACCACCTTCAACTGCGTGACGGTGGACGGCGACCGCTCGACCAACGACACGCTCCTGTTGTTCGCCACCGGCCAGTCGGGCGCGCCCAAGATCAGCCGCCCCGGCGACAAGCGCCTGGCCGACTTCCGGGAGAAGCTGGAAGGCGTGCTGCTGGATCTGGCCCTGCAACTGGTCCGCGACGGCGAGGGCGCCACCAAGTTCGTCAAGATCACCGTCAACGGCGCCGAAAGCCCGCTGTCGGCCCGCAAGATCGCCCGCACCATCGCCGAGAGCCCGCTGGTCAAGACCGCCTTCGCCGGCGAGGACGCCAACTGGGGCCGGATCGTCATGGCCGTCGGCCGCGCCGACGAGCCGGTCAACCGCGAGAAGATCAGCGTCAAGTTCGGCGACCTCTTCGCCGCCCGCGACGGTCTGGTCTCGGCCGAGTACGACGAGGCGGCCATGAGCGCCTACATGAAGCACCAGGAACTCGAGGTCACCGTCGAGGTCGGCGTCGGCAAGGGATCCTCCACCGTCTGGACCTGCGACCTGACCAAGCAGTACGTGGCCATCAACGGGGATTATCGGTCGTAGGCTCACCTCTACCGACCTGACCCCATCCCCCACCGTAAAACCCCCGCGAAAGCGGGGGCCCAGGCGTTTTCTGAAACGCGCCGCCCTCCACGATAAAAAGCCTGGGTCCCCGCTTTCGCGGGGATTTTACGGAAGGGGTAAGGCGTGAGCCTGAAGTCCCTCTTCACCGCGCGCCGCGATCATGGCGGCGGCCGGCGCCCGCCCATCCTATATGCGGCAAGATCGACGCCCCCGACCGATCTTCGCAGCAGAGAAGCGCGCCATGAAAATCCTGATCGTCCTCACCTCGCACGACACCCTCGGCGACACCGGCAAGAAGACCGGGTTCTGGCTGGAAGAGCTCGCCGCGCCCTACTACGTGTTCAAGGACGCCGGCGCCGAGATCGTCCTGGCCTCGCCCAAGGGCGGGCAGCCGCCGCTCGATCCCAAGAGCGACCTGCCGGACTTCCAGACCGACATGACCCGCCGCTTCCAGGCCGACGAGGCCGCGCTGGAAGCCCTCGCCAAGACCGTTCCGCTGGACGCCGTCGACGCCGCCGATTTCGACGCGGTCTTCTATCCCGGCGGCCACGGACCGCTGTGGGACCTGGCGGAGTCGCCCGCCTCGATCGCCCTGATCGAAGCCTTCGACCGCGCCGGCAAGCCCCAGGCCCTGGTCTGCCACGCACCGGGCGCCCTGCGCCACGTCAAGGCCGCCGACGGCCGCCCGCTCGTGGCCGGGCGTAAGGTCACCGGCTTCACCAACGGCGAGGAAGACGCCGTCGAGCTGACCGACATAGTGCCGTTCCTGGTCGAGGACATGCTGAAGGCGAACGGGGGCCTCTACGAGAAAGGCCCGGACTGGTCGCCCTACGTCGTCGAGGACGGCGACCTGATCACCGGGCAGAACCCCGCCAGCAGCGACGCCGTCGCCCATGCCCTGGTCAAGCGCCTGGCGGCCAAGGCCTGAGCTTGTCTCCACCGTAAAGCCCCCCGCGAAAGCGGGGGTACTGCGGAGAAGGCTGATCAGCGGGCCGAGCGCCAAGCCGCATCAGGCCTCGGCGCCGGTCGGCTCGAACTTGGCGAACTGCTGGGTACTGGGGCAGTCGGCGCAGTCGCGCGAGGGCATGCGCCGTTGCAGGTCGCGCAGCCGCTCCGGCAGCGCCTCCAGGTCCGCCGGCTCGCGAAGCTGGTCGACGGACAGCGCGAAATGCTGCGGCGTGAAGCTGCACGGCGCGATGCGGCCGGCCTCGTCGATGAACAGGAAGCGCTCGGCGACCCGGCAGTCGTCGATCGGCAGCGGCCGGCCCGCCACGGTGTCGGCGATCCGCGCGACATAGGACGCTCCGCCGACCAAGCTCGCGCCGAGACCCGCCAGTTCGGCGCGCAGCCCCGGCAGCAGCGCGGCCAGGAACGTCACGTCGTCCGGACGAAGGCGATGGTCGGGGAAGAACTCGGGACGATCGCGACCGCCCATCTGGTTGAAGCTGATCTCGTCGACGCCCCAGCCGGCCAGGGTCCGGCACAGCGCCTCGAAGTCGGCAATGTTGTCGCGCATCAGCACCACGTTGGCGCGAACCTTGAGCGCGGCGCCGGCCGCGTCACGGTCGGCCACGAGCGCGGGCACGTAGCGCGAGAGCTTGTCGAACGCCCCCGGCCAGCCGCGCATCCGGTCATGGAAGGCGGCCGGACCGTCGATGCTGACCGTCACCTCGCGATAGCGCCGCACCAGTTCGTCACGGACCCGGGGCGAGCCGAGCCTCGTGCGGTTGGTGGTCAGGCTCAGTTCCAGCCCCTGGTCGACGGCGCGGGCGCTGAGCGCCGACAGCGGCTCCCAGAGCAGGGGCTCGCCCCCAAGCCAGCTGAGCAGGACGGAACGGCCCTGCGCCCGACGCCAGTCGCCGAGCAGGTCGATGACCCGCTCCACCTGGGCCGGATCGACGGCGTGCCTGGGTCCGCCCACCCGCTTGTCGTAGGCGCAGAACGGGCAGGACAGGTTGCAGGCGTCGAAGACCCGCCACAGGACGATCAGGCGGCGGTCGGTCTCGGCGGCGTACGTCACGTTGAACCTCCTGATCGAGCAGACTTGCGAGCCTCAGCCGCAGCGGCCGCAGCGCGGAGCGGTTAAGCCGCCTCACTCCGCGCCCGCACCTGCGCCAGCGTGTGATCCACCAGCAGTTCCCCGTTCTCCCACACCGTGACCATGGCGTCGGTCCAGCCGGCTTCCACCGCCTCGTCCTCGCCGACGGCCGCCGTTCGGAACTCGCCCGCCGCATTGCGCTGGAGCATCAGCCGCCCGGCCTTGGAGCGCTTGCCGGGGTCGGTGACCGGGTTCTTGCTGACGTCGATCCACACCCCGTCGACCTTGGCCGCCGAGCACTTCAGGGCGAAGCGCTGGGTGTCGCGGTCGAGCTGTTGCAGCAGGCCGCCGCCCATGCCGAAGGCCAGGTTCTCGGCGCTGAAGCCGTCGGCGATCACCCGCTCCAGGATGGCCGCGATGCTGACCGGATTGATCCCGTCGCCCTGGATCACCCGCACATGGTTCAGCACCTTGTAGCCCTTGGCGTTGATCGTGCTGCCGAAGGCCTCGTCGAGGCGCTTCAGGGTCTCGGCGACGATAGTCACCGGGTCGCCGGAGTCGGGTCGCACCACCAGGGTCGCGCCGCTGGCGATCACCTCGTCGCGCAGTTCCTGGCCCCAGATCCGGCTGACGGCGTCGAACAGGTCGTAGCTGTCGGACACCACCGAGAACAACGCGCCGGGCTTGCCGAAGCTTTTCAGCATGTTGCGATAGGCGTCAGCCTCGTGGGCGCGGCCCCAGCTGGTGATCGTGCTGTGCTCGGCGGCGGGGATGGAAAAGGCGGCCATCGGCTCGTTGTACCAGGCGCGCCCGGCCTGCACGGCGCTCAGGGTGTCGCTGCCCAGGAAGTTGACGAGGTGCGCCAGCCCCCCGATCGCGGCGCTCTCCCGGCTGGAGACGCCCCGCGCCCCGAAGTCGTGCAGCTTGAACGGCAGCTGGCCGGCCGGGTCGTCGCAGGTCTTTTCCAGGGCCGCGCGCAGCGTCTGCTTGACGCCCCAGCTGGTGGTGGCGACGGTCACTGGATACCAGACCCGCAGCAGCAGGGTCTCCAGGTAAGACGGCAGCCAGAAGCACTCCGGGTCGGTGTTCTCGATGGTCATCAGCGCCTGGTGCGTCGGCACCACCGCGCCCTCAGGCACGGCGCGGATGCGCACCGGCAGGCGGCCGCCGTGCACGTCGACGATCCGCCGCCAGCCGGCCTCGTTGAAGGGCTCGCCGTGCGCGGCCAGCAGCTGCGCCGCCTCGTCGACCATGGCGTGGGTCACCGGCGCGGCCAGCGCCGTCTTCAGGATCGCCTGCAGGCCGAAGAAGACCGTGCGGTCGTAGCGCCCGCCGCGGCTCTCCACATAGGAGAAGGCGCCGGTGGTCCCAGGCGGATATTGCAGCCAGTGGCTGGCCTTGTAGCTGTCGGTGTCGAGGATCAGGTTGTCGAACATCGCGGAAGCTCCTTCGCGCGGGGTGTGACCGTCTCGTCTCTCAAGGCGGGTTTTGGCGGGGCGGGTTTGGCGCTCGTCAGGCGGCGCCGACGAAGTGTTCGAGGATGTGGAAGTGGTCCTCGAAGAACTGCTCCTCCATCAGCAGCGCCTCGCTGACGGGAACCCAGCGCGCCTGCTCGGCGTCGTCGGAGCCCTTCACGCGCGGCAGCGGACCGGCGGGGAAGTCGAAATGGAATGCGTGGGTGATCGTGCGTCCGCGCAGCGAGCGGTCGGGGTGGTCGAACACCCGGGCGGCCTTGATCGAGCCACGCAACACGGCCGGCGGGATCTTCACCTTCGTCTCCTCATGCAGCTCGCGGATAGCGGCGGCCTGCACGGTCTCGCCCTGGTTCACGAAGCCGCCCGGCAGGGCCCACAGCCCCTTGCCCGGCTCGGCCCGGCGGCGCACCAGCAGCACGTGGCCGGAATGGACGACCACCGCGTCGGCGGTGACGAAGGTCGGCGGATAGGGCGCGGCGGCCCAGGCCTGGCGATAGGTCTTGATGAAGGCGTGCTCGCGGGCCAGCTGGGCGTAGGCGGGCGAGCCGTCGCGGAACGCGCCCAGCATCTCGAACACCGGCCCGGGCACATTGGCCTCGACCAGCCGCAGGCCCCCAGCCTCGCCGGTGAACAGCCAGTCGCGCAGCTCGGTGGCCGACAGCACGTCGGCGTGCTGCACGTCGACCAGTTCCCATTGCGGAAAGGCGGCCAGATAGGTCGCGGTGGCGTCATCCTTGTTGCGGCCGATCAGGCCGACTTTCACGTCCTCTGGCGCGCCCTCGTCCGCGCCGTCCCTGGCCACGGCCTCGGCGACGATGCGCTGCACGTCGCCGACCCACAGGGTGTCGCCATAGAGGCGGTCGCGCAGCGGTTCGACGATCAGGCGGGCGGCGTCGTCCCCGGCGGCGGCGCGGATCATTACGGCCCGTTCGGCGGCGTTGAAGGGATTGCGGATGGTGCGGGGCTGGCCGGCGCTGCCGGTCAGAACGATCACCTTGCGCGCCAGGCGCATGGCGTGCCGCAACACGGCGGCGTGGCCGTTGTGGAACGGCTGAAAGCGTCCGATCAGGACCAGATAGTCGAAGCGCATGAGACTCCCTCACGCCGATGTCCGCCGCCGGTCTATCCGGCGACATGGGTTATGCTAACTTTGAGCAAAAGGTGGTGTCAACCCGGACGTGCGGGGCTCGCGCAAAGCGGCTCAGCGCCGCGCGGCCAGCAGCTTGCGGGCCAGAACCACGGCGGCCTCCTGGCCGGTGGCGATATATTCGGGCGGGGCGCGCATGCCGCCGCACACGATCTGCGACAAGATCGCGTAGCCGCCCTCGCCGACCGGCCTGGCGGGTTCCTGCGGCATGGTCAGGATCACCTTGCCGGCGGCGTTGTAGACCGAGGTTCCGAGCTCCTGGTAGGTCCGGGCCTGGCAGTCGATGCGGCGGCGCCAGACAATCTTCACCCCCAGGTCGCCCGCCACCTCCATGCCCGGATCGTGCACGTCCAGCCCGACCGCCTCGATCACGTCGCCGTCGCGCTTGTAGTCCGTCGCGACGAACGAGACGCTGGTCGGTCCGCCGGACGCCACCATCAGTTCGCCGGTCGGCAGGGCCGGTCCCTGCGCCAGGGCCGGGGTGGCGAGCGCCAGCGCGGCGACGGCGATCGAAAGGTTCAGGGCGGTCTTGGTCATGGTCGTCCCGGCAGCGAAGCTTGGCCGCGCAATCTCCGGGCGATCGGCGCGACTGTAAACCTAGAACCCGTAGAGCGCCGCGTATTCCGCGTCCTTGGCCGCGATCTGCTTGGCGCAGTCGACCATCACCTTGGCCTGTTTCCAGGTGGCGTCGTCCTGCATCTTGCCGTCGATCATCGCCACGCCCGAGCCGTCGGGCATGGCCTCCAGAATCCGCTTGGCGAAGGCCACCTCGGCGGGGTCGGGGCTGAAGACCTGCTTGGCGATGGCGATCTGGCTGGGGTGCAGGCTCCAGGCCCCGGCGCAGCCCATCAGGAAGGCGTTGCGGAACTGCTGCTCGCAGGCGACCGGATCGTCGATCGCCCCGAACGGACCGTAGAACGGCTTGATCCCGTGGGCCGCGCAGGCGTCGACCATCTTGGCGAAGGTGTAGTGCCAGAGATCCTGCTGCACGCTGGCGCGGGGTGAACCATCCGTATGCGGATCTTCGACCACCCGATAGCCCGGATGCCCGCCGCCGACCCGCGTGGTCTTCATCGCCCGGCTGGCGGCGAGATCCGCCGGCCCCAGCGAGATCCCCTGCATGCGCGGGCTGGCGCCGGCGATCTGCTCGACGTTCATCACCCCCTCGGCCGTCTCGAGGATGGCGTGCAACAGGATCGGCCGGGTCACCCCGTGCTTGGCCTCCAGCGAGGCCAAGAGCTGGTCGATATAGAAGATGTCCCACGGTCCCTCGACCTTGGGCACCATGATCACGTCGATCTTGTCGCCCGCCTTCTCGACCAGGGTCGCCACCTCGTCCAGGTGCCAGGGCGAGTTGAGGCAGTTGATCCGCACCCACAGGCCCACGCCCAGGGCCTTGAAGTCGACCTCGCGCGACAGGGCGATCGTCCCCGCCAGGGCCGCGCCCTTGGCGTCGGCGGGGATGGCGTCCTCCAGATTGGCCAGGATCACGTCGACCGTGGAGGCGATCTCGCCGACCTTGGCCCGCACCTTCTCCAGGTGCGGCGGCACGAAGTGGATCATCCGCTCGACGCGGGCGGGCAGCTCGCGCCACGGCGCCGGCGCGCCGATGGCCAGGGGTTTGAAGAAGCCTCGGGCGGTCTTCATGCGCGTCTTCCCTGTGTTCTTATTTCGCAGTTGCGAGAAGACTGCGGCGCGGGCGCGAGGGGGTCAAGGGCGACGCGGGGGAAGGCCCCCCTTCCCTTTCTCCAAACTCCCGTCATTCCCGCCCTTGTGGCGGGAACCCCTGGCTCCGCTGCACGTGAGACGCCAGCGGACTGCTTGGCAGTCCGCCCCATCTGCCCTTGCGGCTGACAGAGGGTTTCCCGCCACAAGGGCGGGAATGACGGGAGGATAGGATCAGGACGAAGGCGTCCTCGGCGGCGGCGCCTCGTCCGGATCCTCGCGGCCCAGCTCGTCGGCGGCGTCGTTCTGCGAGACGTGGGTCGCCGCCTTGCCCCTGGCCTTGCGGGCCGCGCGCGGTTCCAGCCGCAGGGCCGCCCGCGCGTCTTCGCCCTCCTCGCCAAACAGCCCCCGCAGCCGCACGTCGCGCTGCGGATAGGGGATCTCGATGCCGGCGCCGCGCAGGGCGTCGTCGATGGCCCAGGTATAGGCCGCGAAGATCGCCGCCGGCCGGCGCACGGCCTCAACCGTCGGCCAGACGATCAGCTCGAACTTCAGGGCGTGCTCGCCATAGCCGACCAGCCACACCTGGGTGCGGCGCACGGCGTCGTCGGCGCTGGTGAAGAGCACGCTGCGGGCCGCCTTCAGCACCGCCTCGCGCACCGTCTCCTTGTCCACCCCGAAGGCGGTGACGAAGGGCACGCGGATGCGGCGGGTGGTGTTGCGCAGGGTCCAGTTGATCACCTGGTCGTTGACCAGCACCGAGTTGGGCACGATCACGTCCGTGGCGTCGTTGGTGCGGATCCGCGTGGCGCGCGGCCCGATCTCGTGCACCACCCCGCGCGAGCCGTTCGACAGCTCGACGAAATCGCCCACCGCGATCAGCCGTTCGAACACCAGGCTGACGCCCGAGGCGAAGTCCTTGATCACCCCCTGCAGGCCAAGCCCTACGCCCACCCCGACCGCGCCTGCGAACACCGTCAGCGAGGTCAGGTCGATGCCCATGGTCGACAGGCCCGCCAGCAGGCCGACCACCACCAGGCCGTAGGTCGTCAGCTTCTCGACCACATAGAGCGACGAGGCGTTGTCGGCCGCCCGCGCCCGCAAGCGCCTAAGGCCCGCCGCCGCCAGCCGCGCGGCCAGCAGAGCCGTGATGACGATGACGATCCCGGCCCCCAAGCCCCCCACCGTGATCGCCGACTTGCCGAGC
This sequence comes from Caulobacter sp. GW821-FHT10A10, assembly GCF_059415745.1. Taxonomy (NCBI): domain Bacteria; kingdom Pseudomonadati; phylum Pseudomonadota; class Alphaproteobacteria; order Caulobacterales; family Caulobacteraceae; genus Caulobacter; species Caulobacter sp. GW821-FHT10A10. The sequence continues at coordinate 352,991 of NZ_JBWKNV010000001.1, forward strand.
TTGACCAGCTCCAGGGCGTCCAGGCGTTGCAGGGGATTGTCGGTCATGGGGGCGAGTTTGAGCGCGGGCGGCAGTCATCTTCAAGCCCCTCTCCCCTTGCGGGAGAGGGTGGCCTCCGAAGGAGGTCGGGTGAGGGGTCGCACCCACGCAAACGCCGCGACAGCCGGTCAGCCGCCGCGGCGTTCAAGGTCTGAGAGACCCCTCATCCGTCGGCTGGCGCCGACACCTTCTCCCGCAAGGGGAGAAGGACGAGCTTATCTGCCCACCATCGCCAACCCAGCTTCCGCATACCGCTCGCCTTCGACCGCCGTCTCCGGCACCGCCGCGGCGATCCTGGCCAGGTCGTCGGCGCTCAGCGTCACGTCCACCGCGCCGATGTTTTCCTCCAGCCGCGCAGCCTTGGTCGTGCCCGGGATCGGCGCGATGTCGGGCCCTTGCGCCAGCAGCCAGGCCAGGGCCAGCTGCGCCGGCGTCACGCCCTTCTCGCCGGCCAGTTCGACCAGCGCCTCGACCAGCGACTGGTTCTTGGCGATCGCCTCGCCCTGGAAGCGCGGCAGGGTCGAGCGGAAGTCGTCCTTGCCGAAGCCGTCGCCGGCCTTGATCGCGCCGGTCAGGAAGCCCCTGCCCAGCGGACTGTAGGGCACCAGGCCGATACCCAGCTCGCGAATGGTCGGCAGCACCTGGGCTTCGATCCCGCGCGTCCACAACGAATACTCGCTCTGCAGCGCCGCCACCGGCTGCACCGCATGGGCCTTGCGGATCGTCGCCGCGCCGGCTTCCGACAGGCCGAAGTGCTTGACCTTGCCCTCGGCGATCAGGTCCCTGACCGTCCCGGCCACGTCCTCGATCGGCACGCCAGGATCGACGCGGTGCTGGTAGAAGAGGTCGATCGCCTCGACGTCCAGGCGCTTGAGCGAAGCCTCGGCCACGGCGCGGATGTTGTCGGGCCGCGAATTGACGCCCTTCATGCGCACGGTCCCGGACTCGTCGGGGCCGATGTCGAAGCCGAACTTGGTGGCGATCACCACCTTGTCGCGGAAGGGCTTCAGGCCTTCGCCGACCAGTTCCTCGTTGACATAGGGGCCATAGACCTCGGCGGTGTCGAAGAAGGTGACGCCCAGGTCCACCGCCTTGGCCATCAGGTCGAACATCGCCTGCTTGTCGGGCGCGGGGCCATAGGCCCAGCTCATGCCCATGCAGCCGAGACCGAGGGCGGAGACCTCCAGGCCGTCGCCGAGTTTGCGCGTCTTCATGGGCAGCTCCTTGTGCGAAATGGGGGCGCGGACGTCGCCGCGACGGCAGGGAGATGGGCCTTGGCGGGCGAAACGATAACCGCTTGCGGTCTCAACGCACTCCTGAGCATCTCTCAGCAATGTCGACCCGCCCCCTGCCCGACCTCGCCGTCTTCGCCCTGGTGGCCGAGCGCCGCAGCTTCCGCGCCGCCGCCCAGGCCCTGGGGGTGACGGCCTCCGCCCTCAGCCACGCGATCCGCAATCTGGAGACCCGGCTGGACGTGCGGCTGCTCAACCGCACCACCCGCAGCGTCGCCCCCACCGAGGCGGGCGAGCGGCTTCTCGCCAGGCTCGGTCCCGCCCTGGCCGACATCGACGCCGCGCTCGACGAGATCGCCCAGTTCCGCGACCGCCCCGCGGGCCGTCTGCGCATCAACATCGCCACCACCGCGGCCCGCATGCTGCTGGCCCCGCGCATCGGCGGCTTCATGAACGCCTATCCCGACGTGCGGGTCGAGATCGTCTGCGAGGACGCCCTGTCCGACATCGTCGCCGGCGGCTTCGACTGCGGCGTGCGGCTGGGCGAGCGGCTGCAGGCCGACATGATCGCCATCCCGCTCAGCGGCGAGCTTTCCCAGGCCCTGGTCGCCACGCCCGACTACATTGAGCGACACGGCGCCCCCAAGGAGCCGGAAGACCTGATGAGCGGCCACCGCTGCCTGCTGGTGCGCCGCGCCTCGGGCGCGCCCTATCCGTGGGAGTTCGAGCGCAAGGGCCGCCTCGTCGTCGTCACCCCGCCCGGCGTGCTGCTCACCGACAACGGCGCGGTGCTGCTGGAGGCCTGCAAGGGCGGAGCAGGCCTGGCCTTCCCGTTCCGCGAGGCCGTCGCCGACGACATCGCCGCCGGACGCCTGGTGTCGCTGCTGGAAGACTGGTGCGAGCCCTTCCCCGGCTTCTTCCTCTACTATCCCAGCCGCCGCCAGCTCTCGCCGGCCCTGCGGGCCTTCATCGACTGGATGCGGTTCTGAGCGGCATGGACTGGTTCGAACGCCTTACCGGCTTCCCCGAAGAAGCTTATGCCGCCACCCAGGCCCGCCTGCGCGTGGAGGACGGCCGCCTGGCCTCCGACGCGACCGACCGCACCTGGGGGATCGGCACGCTGGAGCTGCCCTCTCTGGCGGAATTGCGCACCCGCGCGGCGGCCGCCCCGCTTCCCGGCCGGCTCCGGGTCGAGGTCGTGCGCGGCGACGCCCGCGCCCTGCACAATCGCGCCGACGCCGCCGGCGGCCTGTTCCAGGTCGCCTCGCAGTTCAACCTGCTGGAGATGGTCGATCCGGGCGTCAGCCCCGAGGACGGCGTCGCGCGCTACGCCTGGGACCCGACCCAGGGGCCGGCCTGCGCCATCGCCGCCGGCGCGGCCACCATCTACCGCAACTACCTAGCCCCGGTCGGCGGCCGGCCGGGCCAGAGCCGCGAGCGCCAGTTCGACGGCCTGGCCGACCTTGGCCCGCGCCTGTCCGACCTGACCGGACGTCCCCTCGACGCCCTCTGGAAGATGCGCAACGGCTACGCCCTGCTCGACGACGCGGGCCTGGACGCCATCGCCGCCGTGCTGGCCTATCTCGACGAGCCCGAGCGCGACGCCCTGCGGGCAGCCTTGCGCATCGGCCTGGTCTGGGACGCCGAGGTCACCGACGCGCCCGAAACGCCCGGCCAGACCGTTTCCCAGGCCTTCTGCTCGGCCCTGCCGATCGCCTACGCGCCGGTCACCAAGGCCCTGGCCGCGCCCTTCGCCACGCTCGTCCTGGAAGCCGCCTACGAGGCGACCCTGCTGGCCGCCGTGCTCAACGCCGCGCGCGGCCACCGAGTGGTCTGGCTCACCCGCCTGGGCGGCGGGGCGTTCGGCAACGCGACCGCCTGGATCGACGCGGCCATCGTCCGCGCCCTCGAGACCGTCCGCGACCAGGCGCTCGACGTGCGGATCGTCAGCTACGCCGCGCCCGACCAGGCGCTGCTCGACCTGGCCGACCGCTACGCCTGAGGCCCGGGAGCGCGGCCCGGAGCGCGGCAAGGTTTACGCCCTGTTGACGACTCGCCTTCATGTTGAGTTTGAAAACTCGACACGCGCAGCACGCGCACCGGTGAGGATTTCCATGGTCACGGCCGTCGCCCCCTCCCCCTACAGCTACGACCCCGTGGCGGACGCCCAGGCGAGCCTGCCGGGGCTGCGACGTCTTTTCGAGTTTGCTCACGTGTCGTTCGACGAGGCCGCCTATCTGAAGCAGGCCCAGAACCGCAAGGACATGTACGCCCAGGCGGCGGGCGCGTACGACCGGCGGGAAGCCATACTGGCGCAGGTCGAGACATCCATCCAGGCGCTGAACCTGCCGGAGTATGTCGAGCCGGCCGTGAAGGTGGACCTGTCCCCGGAGGCCAAGGCGGCCTTGGCGCAAGACGCCGCGCGGAAGCCTCCCGAAGCGTCCGACGCGACGCCCACGACCGGTGTCGCCATCACCCCGACCACGGGCGCGGCCACGGCCGTCGCCACGCCGGCCGAGACCTACCCCAAGGGCTCGCTCGCCTCCGAGAACAACCAGATGGCTGTCGGCATGGCCAAGGCCGCGCGCAACAACATCGAGATGCTGGGCCTGGACATCAGCCTGATCAACGGCGGCGTCTGGATGCTGAACAACACGGCCAAGTTCGACGACCTGCGCGCCCGGGGGATGGGCGGCGAGGCCGACATGATGGTCTACATTTCCGAGAAGTGGATCAACACAGGCCTGTCCTGGCTGGGAAGCACGCTCCGCGGGATGAACAGCCGGTTCGAGGTCTCGGGCGCGCCGCTCTACCGCACGACCGAGGGCAAGCTGAAGCTCGGCGACTTCACCCAGTCGGCCGGCGAGGCCGGCTGGTCGGTGTCGGTGCGCTCGACGGGCGAGGCTGTCGCCGTCGCCAACGGCCGCGACGTCAGCGACCAGGTCGACGACAGCTCCGCGTGGGGTTTCCGCTGGTCGGACGTCATCGCCGCCCGCAAGGCCAGGGAGGCCGCCGCGGCCATCGCCGCCAAGCCGGCGCCCCTGGCCTCGCCCACCGCGATCTCGGACGCGACCTCGGCCCCTGGGGCGACGGCGACCACGTCCTCCGCTTCGGCGCTGACCTCCGCGCCGATCAGCGCCGCCGCCTCGACGGCGGCGGTCGCCCTGGCGACGCTGCGCAACGTCGGACTGTCGGTCGACCGCTCGATCTGAAGCCGCGCGAGAATTCGTCTCGACGATGTCGGCTGCGTCGGCGTTCCATCGTCCTTGGGAAGACGCGGCCGATCGGGCCGCCGCCGAGGAAGGAAACGCCATGCCGAAGATCACGCCGTTCCTGTGGTTCGACAAAGAGGCCGAGGAAGCCGCCAACTTCTACGTCTCGATCTTTCCCAACTCCCGCATCCTGTCGATCAACCGCTATCCCGACGACGTGCCGCCGCCGGCCGGGCCGGGCGGCTCGGTGTCGACCGTCTATTTCGAGCTCGACGGCCAGGGCTTCACCGCGCTGAACGGCGGCCCGCACTTCAAGTTCGACGAGGCGGTGTCGTTCACCGTCGACTGCGACGGCCAGGCGCAGGTCGACCACTACTGGGACGCCCTGCTGGCCGGCGGCGGCCAGCCCTCGGCCTGCGGCTGGCTGAAGGACAAGTACGGCCTGTCCTGGCAGATCACCCCGCGCCAGCTGATCGAGCTGACCACCGGCCCCGACAAGGCCGTCGCCGGCCGCGTCTTCGCCGCCATGATGCAGATGGTGAAGATCGACGTGCCGACCCTGGAGCGGGCCGCGCGGAGCGAATAGGATTTAATCCGGGTAATATTGACTCTGATTTTTATCCGGGCGAATTAGGCGGCGCGCTTTTCAGGGAGCCGCCGCCCATGTCGTCCGCCGTCTCGTCCGCCCCCTCTTCCGTCGCCCGGATCCCCGCCGTCGCCCGCGCTCTGCGGGCAGCGTTCGCGGCCGACGCCGTCGATTCCGAGACTCGGCTGACCGGCGGGCTCTCCGGCGCCGGCAGCTGGCGCATCCGCGTCGGCGGCGTGCCCTATGCGCTGCGCATCGATACGGCCCGCGACGCCGTGCGCGATCCGGCCCGCGCCCAGGCCTGCCAGCGCATCGCAGCCGACGCCCTGCTGGCGCCTCGCTTGCGCTGGGCCGATGCGGAGAGCGGCGTGACGATCGTGGAGTGGATCGAGGCCCGGCCCCTGTCGGACTTCCCCGGCGGCGGCGAAGCCCTGGCGGCCGAACTGGCCCGCACCGTGCGCCTGCTGCACGAGACGCCGGCCTTCCCGCCCCTGGCCAAATCTGGACTCGACTATCTGGACGCCCTCGAGGGTCTGGTGCGCGGCCTGCTGGCCCGGCCGCTGCTGGCGCCCGCCACCCGCGAGGCCGCGGCGGCCCTATGGGACGGACTGGCCACGGCCGGCCGCGCGGCGGGGTGCGAGCCGGTCTCCAGCCACAACGACCTCAATCCCCGCAACATCCTCAGCGACGGCGTCCGGCTGTGGCTGATCGACTGGGAGGCGGCGTTCCTGGCCGACCGCTATGTCGACCTCGCCGCTATCGCCAACCTGTTCGCCCCGACCCCGGCCGCGACCGACCGCTTGCTGGCCGCCTATTTCGGCGCGCCGCCGACCGACGTGCAACGCGGCCGTCTGGCCCTGGCGCGCCGGGTCAGCCACCTGTTCTACGGCGTGATGTTCCTGACCCTGGCGGCGGGCGAGCGGCCGGACGCCCGCCTCGCCGAGACGACGCCGGCCCGCTCCCTGGCCGACCTGCACGCCGCCCTCGGGGCCGGCGAGCCGTTGCTGGAAACCTGGGACGGCCGCGTCGAATACGGCCTGGCCCGGCTGGCGGCGGCGGGCTAGACGCCGCCTCAGGCCTTCTTCACGAACTCCGTCCGCAGCACCAGGCCCCTCACCTTGTCGACATTGGCCTCGATCTCTTCGGGGTCGCCGGTCAGGCGGATCTTCTTGACCAGGGTCCCGCGCTTGAGGGTCACCCCGCCCGAGCCCTTGACCTTGAGGTCCTTGATCAGGGTGACGTTGTCGCCGTCGGCCAGGATCGCGCCGTTGGAATCGCGGGTTTCGTCGGACATGCAGAGGCCCCTTCAGCGGCCGGGCGGCGCGAAGGCGAAGCCCTTACAAAAGTTGCGGGCTTTCTAGGATGCGGCGGCCGAAGGCGTAAAGGCCTCCGGCCGTCTTTTCCGACTGCGTCTTCCTACTGGGTCTTCAGGAACTCGATCACCGCCGCCCGTTCCTCGGCGCTGAGCGCCGGGCCGACCACGCCCTTGGTCCCGGCCGGGGCGTCGCGGAACTCATGGCCCTTGTTCGAGCTGCCCTTGACGCTGACGTCCAGCTTGAAGGCCCCGCGCGGGCAGGCGGCCTTGACGTCCAGGCCGACGGCCTTGGGGTCGTAGGCGCGGTTGCCCAGGCAGAAGCTCGACGGCCGGTCGCCCGGCGCCCCCAGCAGGGCGGTGAGCGAGGGCACCGAGCCGTTGTGCAGATAGGGCGGCGCGGCCCAGATGCCGTTCAGCGGCCGGGCCTTGTAGGCCGGCGGGGCCTGGATGCAGTTGGGGCGGTTGCCCTTGTCGGCGTCGGCCTCGACGCTCTTGATCGGCGTGCCCTCGTCGACGTGGAACTTGTCGACCACGAACTGCACCGCCGAGGCCAGGGCCTGGCCGAAGGTCATGTCCGTGGCCGGCTTGGTCGGCGTCGTGAAGCAAGTGACGCCGGTGTTCGGATCCGTGACGCCGGGCTGCAGGCCCAGGGCCAGCGGCGTCTTGATCTTGCGGGCCGACAGGATCTCGGCCTGGCCGGGATCGGTGCCCACAACGCTGAGCGGGATGATGTTGACCTTCAGATAGCTCTCGCCGTGCTCGTTGGCCGTGGTCCACAGCGACGGCGTGTAGAGCGCCTGGTTCGGGTCGTCGACCGGCGGCAGGTGGCAGCCCTGGCAGCGCAGGGCGTAGACCTTGCGGCCCGCCTCGGCCTTGGCGATGTCGATCCGGCCCAGCACGTCCTGCGGCCACTTCGGACCCGACAGGCCCTTGAAGCCGCGCACCCGGCCGTCGGGCTCGCGATCCAGCGGGTTGGGGCCTTCGATCTGCTGCTCCATCCGCGCCAGATTGCCCACCGGCACCGACGAATCCCACAGCTTGTGGGGCTGGTCGTAGGTGGTCATGTTCACCCGCGCCAGCACCCCGATCGCCTCGCCGACATTGCGGATGGCCGGCTGGCCGATCGAGCCGTCGTACTGCGCCCAGGTGAACCACGGCGTGGTCCACAGGTGCGGATACTTCACCGGCGCGCTCAGGGCCGCGTAGTTGACCAGCGGGTCGAAGGTCGCCGACTTCACCGGCAGCAGGTTGACGTAGAACACCTCGTTGCCGATGCGGTTGAGGGCGTCCAGGCGGTTGAAGCCCTCGGGCACGCCGTCGCGCTTGTCGATCTCGGAGGTCGCCTTGGCCGCCGCGGCCAGGGTCTTGATCGTCGCCTTCAGGTCGGCGTGTAGCTGCTTGCGCTGGGCCTTGGTGGCCTTGGGGCCGAGCACCCGGTCGGCGAACGAATTGAAGCGCCAGGGCAGCACGTCGGTCAGCAGCAGGGCCGCGCCCAGGGTGCTGGTCAGCTGGCCCAGGCTCGAGGCGGCGTTGCCGCCGTCGATGCGCAGGGAGACGCCGTTATATTCCAGGTGGCCCGTGTGGCAGGCGGCGCAGGTCAGGCCCACCTGGTCGGGCAGCATCTTGCCGGTGGTCGGGTCGGCATAGGCCTTGGTGATGGCGAAGCCCACCGGCATGCCGGCCGGATTGAGGCCCTTGTTGCTCTCGACCGAGGCGTCGGCGGGCACGCCGCCGATCTTGTGCTTGTAGCCGTAGGCCTTCTCGCGCCAGCCGGCCGGACCGGCCTGACCGCCGCCCGACGGCGGGCTGGGGATGAAGCCCAGCTTCTGCATGTAGCCGTCGTTGATGAACAGCTTCTCCTTGCCGGGCAGGATCTTCGGTTCGGCCACGGCCACGAACCAGGCGTAGGGGATCGGCAGGGTCGAGGTGCCCTGGGTGGCGTGGTGGAACCAGTAGCGGTCGCTCTCGCTCCAGCCCTGGTCGAGCCAGCGGGCCTCGCGCACCGGCTGGGCCGGCGGCAGCGGCGGCTCGACGAAGGCGAGCACCTTCTGGATCCCGATACCCACCGCCACGAAGACGACAAGCGCCAAGACCCACAGGGCGGCTTTCTTGAATCCCGACATCGACGATCCCCTCCGCGACGCACCCCATAAGAATGCAATTTTGAGGACTCATCAACATGGGATACAATTTCTGGAAGTGATGCGCTCGCCCTCTCGTGGCGGGCGCGTCTCGGGGCCGCTTTTTCAGAACAACCAAACCCGCCAAGCCGAGGTCAAAGATGGTCGATGTCGCAGCATCATCGTTCCTGGACGCCTATGACGCCGCGCAGCAGCCGCAGCAGAAACTGGGCCTGCTCTATCAGTGGATCGCCACCAAGCCCTTGGCGCTGTTCAAGGAATTGAGGGCCAAGCGGCCGATCCTGGTCACGCCCGGCGGGCCGACCATCCTGGCCATGTTCGCCGACGTCGAGGAGGCCCTGACCCGGAACCTGCAGTTCACGGTCAAGCCCTACGCCCCCAAGATGGACCCGGCCGTCGGCCCGTTCATGCTGGCCCGCGACGGCACGGTCTACAACCAGCGCGACAAAAGCATCATGCGCGCCCTGATCCAGCAGGTCGACCTGCCCAGCGTGCGCCAGACCGTGGCCAAGATCGGCGCCAAGCTGATCGCCCAGGGCGCCTCGCCCGACGGCCGGCTGGAGCTGGTCTCGCAGGTCACCCGTCCCGGCCCGATCGCCCTGACCGGCCAGTACTTCGGCTTCCCGGGGCCGGACCTGACGGCGATGCTGCGCTGGTCCTACGCCACCCAGAACGACATGTTCCACAACCTGACCGACGATCCCAAGGTGCATGCGGCCAACATCGCCGCCGGCGCCGAGATGCGGTCCTATCTGGAAGACTTCCTGCCTCGCCGCGCCAAGCAGGTGAAGGCCGATCCCAAGCTCGACGACGTGGTCTCCCGCATGCTGCGCCTGCAGACTCCGCCGCAGATCGGCTTCGACCAGGGCCGGATCCTTTCGAACACAATGGGCCTGCTGGTCGGCGGCATCGAGACCACCTCGGCCGCCATCGTCCAGGCGATCGACCAGCTGCTCGACCGGCCCGACCAGATGGTCGCCGCCAAGCGCGCGGCCCAGGCCAATGACGACGCGACCTTCGACGCCATCTTCTGGGAGGCCCTGCGCTTCAACCCGATGGCCCCGTTCGTGGTGCGCCTGCTGGTCGAGCCCTACACGATCGCCGCCGGCACCCCGCGCCAGACCACCCTGGCGGCCGGCACGGTGGTCTTCGCCAGCGTCGCCTCGGCCATGCACGACGGCACGGTGGTTCCCGATCCGGAGACCTTCAAGCCCGGCCGCCCGGCTTATCACTACCTGCACCTGGGCTTCGGCGAGCACCGGTGCCTGGGCGACCAGGTCAGCCTGATGCAGGCCCCCGAACTGGCCAAGCAGATCATCAAGGCCGGCTTCTGCAAGCGCGCGGCGGGCGCGGCCGGCCATCTCGACTTCAAGGGCGGCCCGTTCCCGGAAAGCCTGGTGCTGACGAAGTAGGAAACGGCGCGGCGGCGCGGCTCGAAAGCGCCGCCGCGAACACCCGACGCGGGCTTTGAGTTCCCATTGATTTCAAGACTTTAAGCCCTGACCGCCGTCGCCTTTCCGACATAGGAACGGCTGACGCGGACGCTCGTTTGCCTCCTCGCCGCCGGCCTCGGCGCGCACATCAGGGAAGCGACGACCATGACCGACAACACCGAAAACCAAGGCCGCGAAAACCCGGGCCTGCAACAGCAGCGCGGTGACGAGCAGCGCCCCCAGCCGGGCCAGCAGAACCAGCAGGGCGATCGCGTCCGCGACGACAAGGATCGTCAGGACGACGGTCTCGGCGGCGCCGATCGCGGCGACGAACTGCCGTCCGACGTCACCGACGAAGCCGGCGTCGAGCGCTGATCCAAAAGGGCCGCTCCTCGGAGCGGCCCGATCCTTCCCAACCTCGTGGAGTAGAGCCGTGTTTGGTGGCGAACGTCTTTCTCGCCTGGGCGCGTTCAGCCCGCAGTTTCCCGACGCCGAAGCCCTGCACAAGGGTCTGGCCCACTGGAACCACCGCCGCCTGGCGCCCGCCGCGCCCTCCGACGACTGGCGCCAGACGCTGGACGACGACGGCCGGATGCAGCGCCTGGAGGGCGAGTTCGTCGAGGCCTTCCGCGCCCATGTCGCGCCGCTGGTCGCCGACGTCCCGCGCGACCCCGACGGCTTCATCGCCTGGTTCGAGGCCCTCGAAGCCCACGGTCCGGGCCAATGGGACCCGCTGTTCGACTGGCTGGAGGGCGAGGCCTCGATGGAGGACCTCAAGTGGTTCCTCACCCAGGAGGCGGCCGGCGAGGCCGGCTTCGACGACCTGGTGGCCATGACCCAGGTCAAGGTTCCCGACCGCGCCAAGCTGGAGCTGGCCCGCAACTATTGGGACGAGATGGGCCGCGGCTCGGCCCGCGGCATGCACGGCCCGATGCTGTCGCGCACCACCGCCCATTTCGGCCTGACCCCGACCATCGATTCCACCCTATGGCAGTCGCTGTGCCTGGCCAACACCATGACCGCCTTCGCCGCCAGCCGCCGCTATGTCTGGCAGTCGATCGGCGCCCTGGGCGTGGTCGAGCTGACCGCGCCGGGCCGCGTGGCCTGCGTCGACGCCGGTCTCAAGCGTCTGGGCGTCGCCCCCGAGGCCCGCAAGTACTTCGCCCTGCACGCCCAGCTCGACGTCGAGCACTCCAAGGCCTGGAACGCCGAGGCCCTGGTCCCGCTGGTGGCCGAGGATCCCTCACGCGCGCCGTTCATCGCCGAGGGCGCGGTGATGCGCCTGCTGTGCGGCGAGCAGTGCTTCGAGACCTATCGCGCCCATCTCTGGGCCCACGCCCACCCGCTGGTCTACGCGGCCGAATAGGAAACGCCCCGCCATGAGCTGCACGTTCGAGGTGTCGCCCTATGACGGCGGCTGGTGCGTGAAGATCACCGACACCGGCGAGGTGTTGTTCTTCACCGCCCGCCGCCGCGCGCTCGCCGAGGCCCGCCTGCTGGCCCGGACCTGGCCCTCGCCCGCCAGCGTGCGGGTGCGCGGCCGTGCGGTCTCGGAGCGCAGCTTCGAAAGCTGGGCCGAAGCGCCGTCCGAGCTGGCGCCGGAGTCGGTTCAGCCCTTCGCCTATCCGCTCGGCGCGCCGGCCTGATTGCGAACGCGCCACGGCTCGCGCATCTTCGCCGCCGCCAAGTCAGCGGGGTGTCCTCCATGGTCGATCGAATAAGGGGCAAGATCGTCGCCACCGGCGTCTGGCTCTATGACGGCAGCCTGCCTCGCACCGTCGAGATCCAGGCCAGCAACTACGACTACACCTACGAGGAAGCCCTCGAAGAGTACGAGGACGCTCTAGCGGTCGGCCAGGAGGATGAAGTCCGCAAACCGGAAGCGCCCCGGTCGCTCGGCCCCGATGGCTGGCTCTACAAGGTCGACGGCTGGGGCGGCGGCCTGTTCGAAAGCCTCGACGCCGCCATGGCCTGGGCCAACGCGCGGCCCTGGGGACCGGTGACCTGGGCCCCCTGCCCCGGCGGTGAGGACTTGGGCGTCGCCTCGTGATCCCCGCCGGCTATCTCCTCAAGCGCATCGTCCCCCCGCCGCAATTCCTGGAGGGGGCGACGATTGTTGACGTCTGCAGCGCCTCCGACTGCGTCAACGAGGACGTGATCGATCTCCAGAACATCTGGGCGCACAACGGCTTCGGTGTCGCCAACACGCCCGCCGACCTGTGGAGCCGCTTGCCCGATCCGGGCGCGGGCAAGACCGCCGATGACGGCGTGCTGTTCTATTACGAGGTCTACGAGCAGGAGATCCCGTACGACGGCCAGGCCTTCGATCCCGGCGGCTGGCGGCCGCTGTCGCCGCCGACCGCGCCCGGCGTGGACACCGCCGTCATCCCGCCGTCGGAAGGCCTGAAAACCCAACTGATCGGCTATGACGTCGTGGTGTTCGACGACTTCCTCTGCCACTCGCCGCTGTCCTGTAACGGCGTCGCGAAAGAACTGCCGGTCAACGCCCGTTGCCTGTTCGACACGCTGGAGGCGGCCAAGGCCGCCATCGACGCCGGCGCCTTCGGCAGCGGCTGCGAGGACGGGATCTACCGGATCTTCTCGGTCGGCATCGTGACTCCAGACCCCATGACGACCTAGGCTTTCGCGGCTAGTCGACAGACGCTGCACACGGCCTGCACGGGCGCGTGGCATGCTGCTCGGCCAAGGCACGGAACGAAGGGGCGACGGGCGCCGATGAGGTTTGGACTGCTTGCGCTAGGCGCGGCGCTCACGGCGGTGATGGCGCTCTTCGCCTTCACGCCCCTGGCCTGGATGCTGGCGGGGCGGCCCGACGGGTCCTATCCGGAAATCCTCTTCGGCTTCATCGGCCTGCCGCTGGCCCTGGTCGTGCTCGCCGCCGGCGGACTGGCGGCTAGGCGCGCGCCGGCGCCCGGACGCGGCGTCCTGGTCGCCCTGCGCGTCGTGGCCGCGCTGGCGACCGCCGGAAGCGCGCTGCTGTTTCTGTCGGCCCTGCCGCCCCCACCGGGCGGCGGGCCGCCGCAACTGCTGCTGAACGCCGTCTGCCTCGCCATGCCGATCCTGGTGATCGCCCTGGCCGTCATCGCCGCACTGGTCTTCGGACAGCAGCGGCGCGGCGCAATCTAGTCCTTCCGCCCCAGCGGATGCTTGGTCCGCACCACCTCGGCCAGGTGCTCGCCGGCGACGTGGGTGTAGATCTGGGTGGTGCCGATGTCGGCGTGGCCCAGCAGGGTCTGGATGACCCGCAGGTCGGCGCCGCCCTCCAGCAGGTGGGTGGCGAAGGCGTGGCGCAGGACGTGGGGGCTGACCTTCTCGCGGTCGATGCCGGCGGCGATGGCGGCGTCCTCCAGCAGTTGCGACACCCGCCGCCCCGTCAGCCGTCCGCCCTTGCCGCGCGAGGGAAAGAGCCAGGCGCTGGCCTTCTCGCCCCTTGGCAGGAATTGCGGCCTTTCCTCCAAATAAGCCTTCACCGCCGTGCGGGCCGCGTCGTTCAGCGGGGCCAGCCGCTCCTTGCCGCCCTTGCCCTTGACCATCAGGAAGGCCGGATCCCGCGCCAGGGCCGACAGCGGCAGGGCCAAGAGCTCCGAGATCCGCAGGCCCGAGGCGTAGAGCAGCTCGATGATGCAGGTCAGGCGCAGGCCCTGAGCCCCGTCCTTGGCCGAGGCCGCCGCCAGCAGGGCGTCGATCTCGGCCCGCGACAGCACCTTGGGCAAGGGTCGGCCGGCCTTGGGCGCGACCACCCGGCGGGAGGGGTCGTCGGCCCGCCAGCCCTCGCCCAGGGCGAAGCGGTAGAACTGCCGCACGGCCGAACGTCGCCTGGCGGCGGTAGCCGGTGAAAGTCCGCGCGCGCCGAGGTCCTGGAAATAGGCCTCGACGGCCTCGGCGTCGGCGGCGTCGAGATCATTGCCCGTTCGCCCCAGGAAGCCCCGGGCGTCGGCCAGGTCCTTCTCGTAGGCGCGCAGGGTGTTGGCGGCCGCCGCGCGCTCGACGGCCATCATTTCCAGGAAAGCCTCGACCCAGCCTTCGGATTTGCCGCTCATTTCTTCTTCACGGCGGGCTTGGCGGCGGGTTTCGCGGCTGCCGCCTTCGGCGGGGCCGGCGGCGCGGGCAGCAGACCCTCGACGGCGATCGCCCGGGCGTCGGCGGCAAGGCCCACGCGGTTAAGGGCCGAGACGATGCGGGCGCGGTCGCCCGCCGACGGTCCGGCGACGCCAGCCTCGGTCGCGACCGACAGGGCCAGCAGCGCGGCCTCGCCTTTGCGGCCGGCGGCGGCGGCGCTGTCGAGCAAGGCCAGGCGCGCGGCCGAGGCGGTGGACTTGCCGGCCTCGAAGCCGGCGAAGGTCGCGCGGTCCTCGGGGCTCAGCACGCCGCCCAGGCCTTGCAGCACCACGGCGGCCGGCTGGACCGGCGACTTGGGCCCGCCCGCCGCGCCCAGCTCCACCAGTCGGTCCAGCGCCTGGTCGGTCGAGCCGCCCGACGCCGCCGCCAGGGCCGCGTCGAACAGGGCCAGATCCTGGGTCGTCACCCCGGGGATGGCGTCGGCGGTCATGCCGCCGCGGATCGCCTGGGCAGTCTTGACGTCGCCGGCCGCCAGGGACGCGCGCAGGAACAGCGCCTGGTCGATCGGGCCTCCGGCCGAGGCTGCCGTGGCGATCAGCGGCGCGGCGGCGCGAGCGGCGGCGGCGTAGTCCGCCCCCGGCCTGGCGGTGCGCAGAAAGGCCCAGTCCGAGACCTGCGCGGCCGCCACGTCGGTCGGGGCCGGCGCGATCACCGGCCGCAGGGCGGGCGAGGCCGTGGCGGCCGCCGCCGGGGTCTTGATGTCCAGCGCCAGCGTGGTCGACAGGGCGTAGTTGATCCCGCTGCTGAGGTCGCCCGCCCCCGTGGCCGGCGTCTTGGCCAACAGGGCGGTCATCAGCCGGGCATAGGCGGGATCCTTGCCCTGCTGCTGGGCCAGGTTGAAGGTCAGCTGGGCCTGGTCGAGCTGGCCCGCGCGCTGCTGGCAGAAGGCCCGCAGGCGCAGCCAGTAGCCGGCCCCGCGATCGACGCTCAGCGCATCGGCGATGGCGCAGGCCCGCTCGTCGTCGCCTCGGATCAGGTTGGCTTCGGCCGCGGCCATGGCCAGGGCGGCGTTCTGGTCGAGGCCTGGGGTGCGGTCCAGCACCTGCTTGGCCCCGGCCGCCTCGCCCAGGGCGACCAGGGCCAGAGCCCGCGCGCCGCCCATCGCCGGATCATCGCCCACGCCCTTGGGCGCATGGGCCCCGGTCGCCAGCACCCGGCGGGCCAGCTCGGCGAAGGCCGGCGACAGCGGCTTGGCGGCGAGGGTCGGCAGGATCTGGCGCATCAGTTCCGGCGAGGCGTCCTTCCACAGATCGCCCGGCAGGCCGGTTTCGGCGGCCGGCGTCGAGAACAGGTCCGGCGGCGCCAGGGTGGTCACGGCCACGGCCGGCTCTTGAGCTTGAGCGGAAGCGACGGCGATCACCGACAGGGCGGCGGCGGCGAGCAGGAGCGAGGAACGCGGGGAGAAAGCCATGCGCCCACTATGGCAAGGAAGCACGGCAGGCAGAAGACGGTCCGGCGGCCGGAAGGGGGCGCGGACGTAACCTTGGTCGTCCAGAAAGGCTTGCGAGCCGCCGGATTTGGGTCCAATTGCGGAAATGTACAGCTTACGTAGCGTGAGCTTGAGCCTTGGGGGGCTCCAACGTCCGGTCGGACGGGAGTGGTCGAGCAGCGCCGATCATCCGCAGGAGATCCCGCCGAATGCCCCTCTCTCCCCCCGATACTCGCCTCGCGCCCGTGGCCAGGCTGTGGCTGCTGCTGCTGGGCGCGGTCATCCTGGCCGCCGGGCTGTTCTTCGTGGTCGGCGGCGGCAAGCTGCTGAGCCTGGGCGGCAGTCCCTACTTCCTGGTCGCGGGCCTGGCGCTGGTCGCGGCCGGCGTGCAGATCGCCCGGGCCAAGGCGAGCGGCGCCCTGCTGTTCGGCGCGGTGTTCGTGCTGACCGTGCTGTGGGCGGTCTGGGAGTCGGGCTTTTCGTTCTGGCCGCTGATCTCGCGCCTGCTGGCGCTGAGCGTCGGCGCGGCCGTCGTCGCCTTCTCCTATCCGCTGATGGCGCGGGCCAGCGGCAAGGCGCCGGCCTTCGTTCCGGCCCTGGCGCTGGGCGCGGTGCTGGCCGTGGGCTCGGCCGCCGGCTTCGCCAGCATGTTCGTCGCCCACCCCACCGTGGCCTTCGCCGGCGCGGCGGCGGGCCTGGTCCCCATCGATCCGGCCAAGGCCCAGAAGAACTGGGAGGCCTACGGCAACACCCCTGGAGCCAGCCGCTTCGTCGCCCTGGCCGAGATCACCCGCGACAACGTCAAAGACCTGAAGGTCGCCTGGACCTACCGCACCGGCGACATCGCGGTCAGCGACGGCAACGGCGCCGAGGACCAGGACACCCCGCTGCAGGTCGGCGACACCGTCTACATCTGCACCCCGCACAACAACGTCGTCGCGCTGGACGCTGACACCGGCCGCGAGAAGTGGAAGACGATCGTCGACGCCCACGCCTCGGTGTGGATGCGCTGCCGGGGCCTGGCCTATTTCGACGCCGGCGCGCCCCTGGCCCAGCCCACCGTCTCCGGCGCCACGCCGATCCTGGCCGCGACCGTGCCCGAAGGCGCCCCCTGCCGCCGCCGCATCCTGATGAACACCATCAACGCCGTGCTGATGGCCTTCGACGCCGACACCGGCAAGGCCTGCGAGGGCTTTGGAACCGGCGGCCGGGTGGACCTGAAGGCTGGCCTCGGCGACGCGCCCGACCCGCAGTACCAGTTGACCGCCGCCCCGACCCTGGCCGGGACCACCATCGTGGTCGGCGGCCGCATCGCCGACAACGTCCAGGTCGACATGCCCGGCGGCGTGGTGCGCGGCTTCGACGTCATCACCGGCGCCCTGCGCTGGGCCTTCGACCCGGGCGATCCGTCGGTCACCAAGGAGCCGCCGGCCGGCAAGACCTACGCCCGCTCGACGCCCAACGTCTGGTCGTCGATGTCGTACGACGCCGCCTCCAACACCGTGTTCATGCCGGTGGGCAGCGCCTCGGTCGACCTCTATGGCGTCACCCGCAGCGCGCTCGACCACCGCTACGGCGCCTCGATGCTGGCGCTCGACGCCACCACCGGCCGCGAGAAGTGGGTGTTCCAGACCGTCCACAACGACCTGTGGGACTTCGACGTGCCGATGCAGCCCAGCTTCATCGACTTCCCCAAGGCCGGCGGCGGCAGCATTCCCGCCCTTGTCTTCGGCACCAAGGCCGGCCAGCTCTATGTGCTGGATCGCGCCACCGGCAACCCGCTGACCAAGGTCGAGAACGTGCCGGTCAAGGCCGCCAACATCCCCGGCGAGCCCTACGCCCTGACCCAGCCCAAGTCGGTCGGCATGCCGCAGATCGGGTCCCAGACCCTGAAGGAAGCCGACATGTGGGGCGCCACGCCCTTCGACCAGCTGCTGTGCCGCATCGCCTTCAAGGGCATGCGCTACGAGGGCCTCTACACCGCCCCGGGCACGGACAAGTCGCTGAGCTTCCCCGGCTCGCTGGGCGGCATGAACTGGGGCGGGCTGTCGACCGACCCGACCACCAACACCATCTTCGTCAACGACATGCGCCTGGGCCTCTGGGTGGAGATGACGCCCCAGGCCGCCAAGGCCACGGCCGCCGCCGGCGGCGAGGCGGTCAACACCGGCATGGGCGCCGTCCCCCTGAAGGGCACGCCCTATTCAGTGAACAAGAACCGCTTCCTGTCGGTGCTGGGCATTCCCTGCCAGGCCCCGCCCTACGGCACGATGACCGCCATCGACATGACCACCCAGAAAATCAAGTGGCAGGTCCCGGTCGGCACGGTGCGCGACACCGGCCCGCTGGGGATCAAGATGGGCCTGCCGATGCCGATCGGCCTGCCCACCCTGGGCGGCAGCCTGGCCACTCAGGGCGGCCTCGTCTTCTTCGCCGGCACGCAGGACTACTACCTGCGGGCCTTCAGCTCGGCGACGGGCAAGGAAGTGTGGAAGGCCCGCCTGCCGGTCGGCAGCCAGGGCGGCCCGATGAGCTACCGCTCGCCCAAGACCGGCAAGCAGTACGTGGTGATCACCGCCGGCGGCGCCCGCCAGTCGCCCGACCGCGGCGACTACGTCATCGCCTACGCCCTGAAATGAGCGGGCGCCTCGAACGGCTAAGCGCCGCCGCCGGTCTGGCGGCGGCGCTCCTCGCCTCGTCGGCTCTCGCCTCGTCCGCTCTGGCTGAAGAGCGCACGACCTTGACCGGCGACTGGGGCGGGCTCCGCACCGACCTCGCCGAAGACGGGATCGCCTTTCGCGGCGACTATGTCTCGGAAACCTTCAGCGCCATCGACGGCGGCCTGCGACGGGGCGGCGGCTACACCCAGCAGATCCGCATCGGCGCCGACTTCGACCTGGAGAAGCTGTCGGGCTGGTCGGGCGCCATCGCGCACCTCACCTTCAACGACCGGCGCGGCAAGGGCGTGTCGTCCGACGTGGTCGGCAACCGCCTGCCGATCCAGGAGGCCTATGGCGGCCAGTATTCCCGGCTGACCGAAGCCTCCATCGAGCAGAAGCTGGGCCGACTGAACCTGCGGGCCGGCTACTTCGCCATGGGCAACGACCTGGGCGGCATGGCCATCGGCTGCAACCTGGTCAACGCCGCCTTCTGCGCCCACCCGCTATCGATGTCGGGCGACAGCGGCTGGTACAACTATCCCAACGCCCGCTGGGGCCTGGCCGCGCGCTACGCGCTGCGGCCGGATCTCTTGGTGCGCACCGGCGTCTACCAGGTGAACCCGTCGCTCAACGACAAGGCCAACGCCTACAAGCCGTTCGCCTCCGGCTCGACCGGGGTGATGCTGCCGCTGGAGGTCGAATACGACCGCGGCGCCGCCGGAAAGCTGCCCGGCCACTACAAGCTCGGCGCCTATTACGACAGCTCGCGCGTCACGCGGCAGGGCGAGACGGGCAAGGTGAAGGGCCGCTACGGCGTCTACCTGCTGGCCGACCAGATGGTCTGGCGCCAGGGAAGCGGCGGGCGAGGATTGTCGCTGTTCGGCCAGGTCACCCTCAATCCCAAGGCCTCGGCCCCGATCACCCGCTGGTACGAGGCGGGCCTGGTACAGACCGGAACCTTCCCCGGCCGCGACGCCGACACCGTGGCCCTGGGCGTGGTGCACGCAAAGCTCAATCCACGCCTGCGCCAGGCCTATGCGGACGCCTCGCCGACCCTGGTCGACTACGCCTCCCTCCCGGCCGGCGAAACCGCGATCGAACTCAGCTACGGCTGGCAGGCGACCCGCTGGCTGATCGTCCGCCCCGACGTGCAGTACATCCTCGACCCCGGCGCCTTCAGCTATCGCTCGACGCCCAACGCCCTGGCGGTGGGGGCGCAGGTGAAGGCGCAGTTCTAAATGCGGTTTTCGCCGTCCCCTCTCTCATGGAGAGAGGGAGGGGCCCGCGCCGCAGGCGTGGGAGGGTGAGTGGGTAGGCGAAGCCCCCGGACGATCTTGGCGACGATCTTGGCGCTGCGAGCGCTGTGCCGGCACGCCGGCTGAAGGTGTAACCACTCACCCTCCCATCGCTACGCGATGGGCCCCTCCCTCTCTCTAAGAGAGAGGGTTTTCGCGCTCGACCTCCGCAAAGGACGCAACGGCCACCAAACTCCCCCGCCCAGCCCCGCCCTGCCGCAAAACTAACGCCCGCCCCAGGAATAAGCGGAACCCGGGGCGTGGCGGCGGCGGCTCGGGTCGTGTATCGGGGGGATCGACCATGACCGCCGACCTCGCCCCGCCGCGCTATCCAGAGCTCCGTGACCAGACCATCGTGCTGGTCGGATTGATGGGCGTGGGCAAGTCAAGCGTCGGCCGGCGCCTGGCCCAGACCCTCGACCTGCCGTTCCGCGACGCCGACAACGAGGTCGAGCGCGCCGCCGGACGCGGCATTCCCGAGATCTTCGCCGAGATGGGCGAGGCCGCCTTCCGCGACGGCGAGCGGCGGGTGATCGCCCGCCTGCTGGAGGATCCGCCCCACGTGCTGGCCACCGGCGGCGGGGCCTTCGTCAACGCCGAGACCCGCGCCCTGATCAAGGACAAGGCCATCGCCGTCTGGCTGAAGGCGGATCTCGAGCTGCTGGCCCGCCGCGTCGGCCGCAAGGACGGCCGGCCGCTGCTGAAGAACCGCGACCCGATGGACGTCCTGCGCGAGCAGGCCGCCGCCCGCTATCCCGCCTATGGCGAAGCCCACCTGACCGTCGAGACCGGCGACACGCCCCACATGGTGGCCGTCGAGGCCGTCATCGCCGCCCTGCAGGGCCGCCTCGCCGCTTCCGCCGACGACGTTTCCGAAAGAGTACAGCCGTGATCCGCACCGTTCCCGTGGGCCTGGGCGATCGCGCCTACGACGTCGTCATCGGCACGGGCCTGATCGACAAGGCCGGCGAGTACGTCGTGCCGTTCCTGGGGAAGCGCAAGCGCTGCGCCGTGGTCACCGACGCCAATGTCGGCGAGCACCATGTCGAGCGGCTGTCGGTGTCGCTGGAGAAGGCCGGCGCCGCGGTCGACGTCATCGTCCTGCCGCCGGGCGAGGAGACCAAGAGCTTCGAGGGCCTGGCCCACCTGTCGGACCAGCTGCTGGCGCTCGCCCTCGAGCGCGGCGACATGATCGTGGCCTTCGGCGGCGGCGTGATCGGCGACCTCGCCGGCTTCGCGGCGGCGATCTACAAGCGCGGCGTCGACTTCATCCAGATCCCGACCACCCTCTTGGCCCAGGTCGACAGCTCGGTCGGCGGCAAGACCGCCATCGACACGCCGCGCGGCAAGAACCTGATCGGCGCCTTCCACCAGCCGCGCCTGGTGCTCGCCGACCTCGACGTCCTGGCCACCCTGCCCGCCCGCGAACTGGCCTGCGGATATGCCGAGGTGGTCAAGTACGGCCTGCTGGGCGACTTCGACTTCTTCGAGTGGCTGGAGAAGCATGTCCACGCCGTTCTGGAACGCGACACCGAGGCCCTGGTCCGCGCCGTCGGCCGCAGCGTCGAGATGAAGGCCGAGATCGTCGAGGAAGACGAGAAGGAAGCCGGCCGCCGCGCCCTGCTGAACCTCGGCCACACCTTCGGCCACGCGATCGAGGCCGAGATGGGTTTCGGCGACGCGCTGAAGCACGGCGAGGCCGTCGGCGTCGGCATGGCCCAGGCCTTCCGCTTCTCGGCCGCGCAGGGCCTGTGCTCGGCCCAGGACGCCGTCCGCGCCGAGGCCGCCATCAAGGCCGCCGGCCTGCCGACCAAGCTGTCGGACGTGCGCGCCGAACCTTTCGACGCCGACGCCCTGATCGCCCACATGGGCCAGGACAAGAAGGCCGAGGGCGGCGCCCTGACCTTCGTGCTGGTCCGCGCCATCGGCGATGCGTTCGTCGCCAAGGGCGTCGATCCGGCCCCGCTGCGCGCCTTCCTGGTCGCCGAGGGCGCGGCCGGCTGACCGACTGGTCAGATTTCGCCCACAGCCCCCGCCTCGGCGCCCCTTGGCGCCGCATCCGCGCAATGGTCAAGCTTTCTGCAGGCGAACCGGAACCGGTCCGCACTCGGTGCGTTGACCACGATGCGCCGTGGTACCGGCGTGGGGTCTAGGGGGAGCCCAGGGGTGACCGTTTTGGAGGCTGACGCACGCGCCGCGACCGAGGAGATCTTCGATCTCCGCCGGCGCTTGGCCGAGGCCCAGCAAGCTCACGCCGAGGAAGTGCGCCGCAACCAGGCTTTCAGCCGGATCGCGGCCGCCATCGGCGCGCACCAGAGCCTCAGCGAAACCGTCCAGGCGGTGATCGACGGCGGGGTCGAGCTGATCGGCGCCCAGTTCGGGGCGTTCTTCTACAACGTCATCGACCGCGCCGGCGAAAGCTACATGCTGTACGGCCTGGCCGGCGCGCCGGACGAGGCCTTCGCCAACTTCCCCATGCCGCGCAAGACGGCGATCTTCGCCCCCACCTTCGACGGCGCCGGCGTGGTGCGCTCCGACGACATCACCGCCGATCCCCGCTACGGCAAGAATGAGCCCAACCGGGGCATGCCCCAGGGCCACCTGCCGGTGCGCAGCTATCTGGCCGCCCCGGTGAAGACCGCCGACGGCCTTGTGCTGGGCGGCCTGTTCTTCGGCCACCGCGAACCGGCCCGCTTCGACGCCCGCGCCGAAACGGTGATCATGGGCCTGGCCGCCCAGGCCGCCGTCGCCATCGAGCGAAGCCGCGCGGGCGAGGCCGGCGACCGCGAACTGACCGAACGCCGCCGCACCGAGGAACGCCTGAAGTTCGCCCTCGATTCGGGCCGCCTCGGCTCCTGGGAGCTCGACGTCGAGACCCGCGCCTACGAAGCCTCCGACATCTGCAAGTCGAACTACGGCCGCACGTCCGACCAGAACTTCGGCTTCGACGACCTGGTGGCCACCATCCACGCCAGCGACCGCGACCGCATGCTGGCCGCCATGGACGAGGCCATTCGCACCGGCGGCGAATACGACATCGAGTATCGCGTGGTGATCCCCAGCGGCGAGACGCGCTGGGTGCACGCCCGCGGCCGCGCCGCCGTGCGCGACGAACGCCTGATCGGCGGCGGCGTGCGGCGCATGGCCGGCGTGTCGCTGGACGTCACCGAACGCAAGCGGGCCGAGGAACGCCAGCGCCTGCTGCTCAACGAGCTCAATCACCGTGTGAAGAACACCCTGGTCACGGTCCAGTCGATGGCCGCCCAGACCCTGCGCGCCGCCAGCGACCTCCCCGCCTTCCGCGAAGCCTTCGAGGCCCGGCTGATCGCCCTCTCCCAGACCCACAACCTGCTGACCGAGCAGAACTGGGAAAGCGCCAGCCTGCGCGAGATCGTTGACGCCGAACTGGAAGCCTTCGGCGGCCGCGAGCGGCTGGACTTCGACTACGCCCGCGACCTGCGGCTCAATCCCAAGGCCACCGTGGCCGTCGGCATGGCCGTGCACGAGCTGGCCACCAACGCCGCCAAGTACGGCGCCCTGTCGACGCCGGGCGGCCGCGTGGCGGTGAGCTGGTCGACCGAGCCGGCCTCGCCCGACGCCTCCGCCCGCCTGAGCCTGCGCTGGACCGAAAGCGGCGGCCCGCCCGTCCCACCGCCGACCCGTCGCGGGTTCGGCGCCCGCCTTCTCGAGAAGGGCCTCGCCGGCGAGTTGTCCGGCGTGGTCCGTCTCGCCTATGATCAATCTGGCCTGGTCTGCGCGATGACGCTGCCCTTGGCCGCCCTGGAGCCGTGAAACAGATGAAGACCCTCGCCGCCCTGAAGGTTCTGGTGGTCGAAGACGAGGCCCTCGTCTCGATGCTGGTCGAGGACATGCTCGGCGATCTCGGCTGCGAGGTCGTCGGTCCCGCCGCCGAGATCGAGGAGGCCCTGCGCCTGGCCGGCTCGGCCGAGATCGACGCGGCCCTGCTCGACGTCAATCTGGGCGGCCGCCCGATCTTCCCGGTCGCCGACGCCCTGAAGGCCCGCGGCGTGCCGTTCGCCTTCGCCAGCGGCTACGGCGAGGCGGGCCTGACCGAGCCGCACAAGGGCTCGGCGGTGCTGCAGAAGCCGTTCCGCGAGGCCGACCTGCGCCGCGTGCTGGAGGGCCTGGCCGCCCAGGCGGTCTGACCCCTCCACGTTTCCAGACAAGAAAACGCCCGCGCGATGCGATCGCGCGGGCGTTCTTGTTTCCGTCAGGCGGCGGAAGGACGAGCGGCTGTCGCCGCCCGTCCAAGCCGGCTCGCCTACAGGCCGCCGGCGCAGCCCTTGGCGAAGTAGTCGTCGATGATCCGCAGTTGATCGGCCATGATCTTGCGGGTCCAGGCCCGGCCGTGATCGTAGTCGTCGAACACGTGGTACTCGACCACCTGGCCCGACTTCTTGGCCTTGTTGACGAACCATTCCGACTGCTCGATCGGCACCGTCCGGTCGCGCTCGCCGTGATAGACCATGATCGGGATCTTGATCTGGTCGGCGAAGTCCACCGGGCTGACGCCCTTCACGGTCGGCCCCTGGGCGTCCATGAAGTAGGGGTTGGTGTAGAAGTCCTTCCAGATGCGGCGGATGTCCGACACCCCGGCGCCGGCGATGGCGCACTTGTAGAGGCCGTTCGGGCGCACGGCGGCGTCCATCGAGGCGTAGCCGCCGTAGGAGAAGCCGAACATGGCGATGTGGCCGGGCTGGGCGATCTTCTGATCGATCAGCCACTTTGCGCCGTCGTCCTTGTCGTCCTGCATCTTCTGGCCCCACTCGGCGTCGCCGGCCTTCCACAGGCGGCGGCTCCAGCCGTCCGAGCCGCGATACTGCGGCTGCAGCACGGCCATGCAGCGCGAGGCCATCAGCGGCGTCCACATCGAGCCGTCGAAGCCCATGTGGTCGCGCGCCCACGGACCGCCGTGCGGGTGGACGACGGTGCGATAGGGCGCCGGGCCGCACAGTTCGGGGTTCGGAAGGGTCAGGAAGGCGGGGATGTCGAGACCGTCGCGGGCCTTGTAGTAGACCAGCTTGCGGGTGCCCAGGGCGGCCGGGTCGATGTCCGGATAGGCCTTGGACAGCAGCTGCAGCTCACCATCCTTGAACAGGTAGTAGGACGGCGGAGTCGTCGATCCGGCCACCGACAGAATCACCGTCTTCAGGTCGGGCGAGTAGTCGATGATGCGGTAGTACTTGTCGGAGAAGTACTTGGTTTCCGCGCTCTTGCCGGTCTCCACGTCGACGAAGGTGGTCGGCGTCGGGGTGATGTTCAGCGCCTGGCGCAGGGCCGCGTCGAGGGCCTTGAGGTCCGGGTCGACCCAGACCACGTCGCCGCCGACCGGGCCGTCATAGCTCAGCCCGACGATCTCGCCGAAACGCGGCCCGGCGTAGCGGAACACCCGCGGCGCGTTGGCCTCGAAATAGGGATGCTTGAACAGCACCTCGCCCATCTGGCGCTTGGCGATGTCGTATTCGTAGACCACGGCCTTGTCCTGGCCGACGTTGCTGAGCACCAGGGCGATGTTCGGATCCTTGGTGAAGCCGACGATGCTGGTGACGTC
Organism: Caulobacter sp. GW821-FHT10A10; assembly: GCF_059415745.1. Taxonomy (NCBI): domain Bacteria; kingdom Pseudomonadati; phylum Pseudomonadota; class Alphaproteobacteria; order Caulobacterales; family Caulobacteraceae; genus Caulobacter; species Caulobacter sp. GW821-FHT10A10. Next base: position 378,045 of record NZ_JBWKNV010000001.1, read on the forward strand.
GCGGTCCTTCACATAGGTGCGGAAGTGCTCCTCCCAGCCGCCGTCGGCGGTGCGCAGTTCGGTCGTCGTGTAGGCGCCCTTGCCGTCGACGTCGCCGCGGACGCGGCCGCGCAGCTTGCCGTCCAGGTCGGTGAAGTAGCCCGAGACGTTGTCGGCGGTGCGCTGGATGCGCTCGGACCGCCCGTTCTTCACGTTCACCTTGAACACGTCGCCGCGCTTGGTCCCCACCTGCGAGACGACCAGCACGTGATCGGGGTCGTTGGGCAGCGTATCCAGCACCTGCGGGCCGAAGCGCTTGATCAGCACCGACATCGCCTGGCTGCCGCCGTCGTCCTGGTACATGGGCTCGCGCCAGTTCTTGCCGTCGACATCGACGAAGAACAGCTTCTCGGCGAAGGTCTTGGTCACGCCGCCGCCCAGCAGGTCTTCGTACGGGTTCCACAGGCCCACGGCCAGCAGGTCGTTCTTGATGAACTGGACCGACTGGATCTTCATCTGCTTGGACGCCAGGACCTTCGGCGCCTTCTTCAGATCGCCGGCTTCCCACACCAGGATGACGCGATCTTCGCCCTGGCCTCGCAGACCGGCGATATATTTCCCGTCGGGGGAAAGTGAGAAACTCGACACCGCCGGATATGCGGCGAGCTGCTCGACCGTGGGAGGTTTCGGCGCCGCAATCGCCGTAGTCGCTCCGAAAACGGCCATGGCCGCCAGCACCAGACTTCTAAGCATAAACTTTCAATCCCCAACCCCTGGAGGGCGCCCCATGCCCGCATAGGTGCATGACGCGCCGCGCAATCTTGGCAAGCTGCCACCGCATTCAGAGGGCGACAAGGGCGACTTCGTGCACGGAAAGGGGGAAAATTTTCGCGCCGAGTGTCTCATTGTGCCATTTGGGCAACCATTCTTCCGCGTCGTTTTTCATTCGCGTCGAAATTGCGTCAAAAGTGTTGCGACCGAGTGTCGGCCCGCTACTGTCCGCCGGGGCTGCGCCTTATGCGTGCGGCGGTCGCGGACCCTGAGGGGCGTCAGCGACAGGTACTTTTGGGGACTCGAATGATTGATAAGACGATGAAGACCGCGCTGTGTGCGGGGTCTGCTCTCGGCGTTATGCTGAGCATGGCCGCCATGGCGGCTCCGGCCTTCGCGCAAGACAAGGCCAAGACCGACGCTAACGAAGTCGAAGAACTCGTGGTCGTTGGTTCGCGCATCCGTCGCGACACCTTCAACTCGCCCTCGCCGGTCCAAGTGATCACCCGCGAGGAATCGACCCTGGCCGGCTTCGCCTCGACGACCGAGGCCCTGCAAGGCACCGCCGTCACCGGCGGTTCGGCTCAGATCAACAACGCCTTCGGCGGCTACGTCACCAACGGCGGCCCGGGCGCCAACACCCTGTCGCTGCGCGGCCTGGGCGCTTCGCGCACCCTGATCCTGCTGAACGGCCGCCGCGTCGCTCCGGCCGGTTCGCGCGGTTCGGTCGGCTCGGCCGACCTGAACGTCCTGCCCAGCGCCATGATCGACCGCGTCGAAATCCTGAAGGACGGCGCTTCGTCGATCTACGGTTCTGACGCCGTCGCCGGCGTGGTGAACATCATCACCAAGCAGAACGCCCAAGGCATCACGGTCGAGAACCAGTACAACAAGACCGCTCACGGCGGCGGCAACACCAACCGTCTGTCGGTCGTCGCCGGCACGACGGGCGACCGCTGGACCCTGTCGGGCTCGCTGGAATACCTCGAGCGCAGCGACCTCACCCTCGCTGACCGCGACTGGACCCGCTGCAACACCGACAGCTTCATCAACCGCGCCTCGGGCGGCTCGCTCGACTTCGTCGACCCGATCACCAAGTCGCCGAAGTGCTACCCGATCACCACGACCGGCTCGAACGGCGTGACGATCAACACGATCGGCACCACCTCGGCCACGGGCGTCGGCGCCGCCGGCTCGGTGGGCACCGCGTTCAACCGCTGGCGTCCGAACTCGGCCGTCACCACCGGCCTCGTCGGCTGGGAAGGCGTTGGCGGCGGTTCGAACAACCTGAACGTCCGCGACACCTTCGATCCGCGCACGCTGAAGCGCTCGCTGATCTCGCCGGTGAAGATCTACACCGCCTTCGGTCAAGGCGCTTACGACCTGCAGGCCCTCGGCAACGCCGAAGTCTACTTCGAAGTCCTCGGCAACGAGCGCCGCTCGCAGCAGACCGGCTACCGCCAGCTGTCGCTCGACTACATGAAGGGCAGCCCCCTCATCCCGTCGAACCTGGCTTTCAGCACGTTCCTCGCCGCCGGCGGCAGCGTGATGACCAAGGGCCAGGCCACGGGCGTCCGCGCCTTCATCGGCTTCGGCAACGACGTCAGCAGCCAGGTCGTGAAGTTCGAAAAGGCCACCACGGGCATCCGCGGCGACCTGACCTTCCTGCCGAACTGGCGCTATGACTTCTCGGCCAGCTACTCGAACTCGGATTCGACCTACACCCAGCAGTCGTGGCTGACCGACCGTCTGGCCGAATCGATGGACGTCGTGGTGGCTCCGGCCGGCACGCCCGCCCAGTTCGTCCGCAACGGCTACACCTGCCGCGTCAACACCACGAACTCGGCCGCCGGCTGCGTTCCCGGTCCGGCTCTGACCAGCGACACCGTCGGTGGCAAGCTGCCGCAGGACTGGATCGACTACACCTTCCAGAAGGTCAGCGGTAAGACGAACTACAACGAAGCCGTCGCCACCGTGAACTTCGACGGCCCGCTGTTCAAGCTGCCGGCCGGTGAAGTGAAGGCCTCGGTCGGCGCCGAAATCCGCCGCAACGAGATCGACGACACCCCGGACATCAACAGCCAGACCGGCAACCTCTACAACCTGACCTCGTCGACGATCACCCGCGGCGACGACCAGGTCTGGGAAGTGTTCGGCGAAGTCGAAGTCCCGCTGCTGGCAAACGCGCCGTTCGCCAAGGACCTGACGATCAACCTGTCGGGCCGTCACACCGACTACAAGTCGTACGGTTCGGATCAGACCTACAAGGTCGGCGGCGTCTACACGCCGGTCGGCTGGCTGTCGCTCCGCGGCACCTACGGCACCTCGTTCCGCGCCCCGGCGCTGTTCGAACAGTACCAAGGCGCCACCAGCGGCTTCCTGTCGAACACCATCGACCCCTGCGACAACTACGGTGCGCAGGATCCGACCTCGCAGCGCTACAAGAACTGTAACGCCGAACTCGCCAACACCGCCTACACCTCGACCCAAAGCGTCAAGGTGCTGACGGCCGGCGGCGCCGATCAGGGCCTCGAGGCTGAAACCTCGAAGAACTACACCGGCGGCATCATCCTGCAGCCTGAACTGCCCTCGGGCTGGGGCAGCCTGTCGGTCGCCATCGACTACTACAACATCAAGATCAACAACGGTGTCGCCCGCTTCGGCGCCAGCAACATCCTGCAGGCCTGCTACGACGACCCGCAGTTCCGCTCGGGCGGCGGCTTCTGCCGCTTCGTCGACGCGCGCGCCACGGGCACCAACGCCCTGACCGTGCACGACAGCTACACCAACATCGCGATCCAGGTCGTGAAGGGTTGGGACTACAACTTCCGCTACAAGCGTGACCTCGGCGAGGGCCGTCTGACCCTGAACGCCCAGATCACCCAGTACCTGTCGCAGGCTTCCAAGCTGTTCAGCGACGACGAGATGGACGAGTACAACGGCACCATCAACTCGCCGGAATACACGGGCACCTTCGACGCCACCTACGCCTGGAAGTCCTACAAGTTCCGCTACGGTCTGGAATGGATCGCTGCTCAGGAAAGCTACGCCTACCTGGGCGTGAACAAGCAGACCACCCAGTACGACTTCGATGTGCCGGATTACTTCCTGCACAGCCTGTCGGTCCAGTACAGCTCCAAGAACGACTGGGAAGCCACCTTCGGCGTCCGCAACCTGATGGACAAGGATCCGCCGGTCATCTCGTCGGGCTACTACAACCGGGTCGGCAACGCCCCGCTGTACAGCGGCTACGACTACATCGGCCGTCAGTTCTTCCTGAACGTGTCGAAGAAGTTCTAATCCTCACGGAATAGAATGAGCTATCGGGCGGCGGATCCTCGGATCCGCCGCCTTTTTATTTGGTGTGAAGTGAAGCGCGAGCGTCGGCGACGGACCGGCGCGACGACACGCTCTCAGCGCCCCTTCGGCGGCGCGACCGAGAACTCCAGGTCGAACAGGGTCGGCACGTCGTTGACGCGGGCCCGCTCGATGGTCAGCAGCCGGGCCTTGGTCTCGGCCCCGCCGTCGGCGCTGAAGCCGCCCATCCTGCCGTCGGCGCCCAGCACCCGATGGCAGGGCACGACGATCGGCCAGGGGTTCTCGCCCAGGGCCTTGCCCACCGCCCGCATCGCCCCCGGCTCGCCCATGGCCTTGGCCACCTGGCCGTAGGTCGAGGTCTCGCCGGGGCGGATGGCGCGGGCGATCTCATAGACCCGGCGGTTGAAGGGCTGCACGACGGTGAGGTCCAGCGACACGTCGGCCAGGTCGTCGCGACCTCCCGCCAGCAGGTCGATGATGCGGTCGGCGACGAGGTCGATCTCCGGCGGCGGCGCGGCCTCGGCGGCGTCGGGATAGCGCCGGCGCAGCCGGGCCCAGGTCGCGCCGGGGGCGGCCTCGGGCAGTTGCACGCCGATCAGTCCGCCCGCCGCCCACGCCAGGCCGCAACGGCCGATCGCCGTCTCGAAAAGCATGAAGCCCTGTCCCATGGCGACAGATTAACACCGCTGTTGCAGGTTGCGAGCCGGGCCTTCTACCTTTCCACGGTCACGCTCTTCTCCCCGCCCCGGTTCCGGAGATCGCCCTTGCGCCGCCTCGTCCCGCTCGTCGCCGCCCTGCTCCTCGCCGCCCCGCCCGCGCTCGCCGGCGACATCCTGGTGCACGGCGGGCCGATCCACACCGGAGTGGCCGCCGCGCCCAGCGCCGAGGCAGTGCTGATCCGTGACAAGACGATCGCCTTCGTCGGCCCGCTGGCCGCCGCCCGCGCCAAGGCCGCCCCCGGCGTCCGCGACATCGACCTGAAGGGCGCGGCCGCCTATCCCGGCTTCGTCGACGCCCACGCCCACCTGACCGGCATCGGCCTGCGCGAGCTGACCCTCAATCTCGACCAGGTCGACTCCGTCGAGGCCCTGGTCGCCGCCGTCCGCGCCTACGCCCAGGTCCACCCGGGCGATGCGCCCATCTACGGCCGTGGCTGGATCGAGACGCATTGGCCGGAGAAGCGCTTCCCCGCCCGCGCCGACCTCGACCGCGCCGCCCCCGGCCGCATCGTCGTGCTGGGCCGCGCCGACGGCCACGCCGTGGTCGCCTCCAGCGCCGCCCTGGCCAAGGCCGGCGTCACCCGCGACACCGCCGCCCCGGCCGGCGGCCAGATCCTCGAGGACGAGACCGGCGAGCCTACCGGCATGCTGATCGACCACGCCCAGGCCCTGGTCGAGAGCGTCATCCCGCCGCCCTCCCCGGCCCTCAAGCGCCAGGCGCTGGAGACCGCCGGCAGGCTCTACGCCAGCCGCGGCTGGACCGGCCTTGGCAATATGAGCGTCGATGCCGAGGACCTGGAGATCCTGCGCCAGCTGGCCGCCGAGGGCCGCTTTTCCCTGCGCGTCGACAACTACATGGACCCGTCCGGCGCCGCCGAGGTGCTGAAGACCGGTCCCAGCGCCGACGCCACTGGCCTGATCCGCCTGCGCGGGATCAAGCTCTATATGGACGGCGCCCTGGGCTCGCGCGGCGCGGCCCTGCTGGCGCCCTACAGCGACGCCGAGGGCCAGGGCCTGATCCTCACCGAGCACGACAAGGGCCTGGCCCTGATGCGACAGGCCCGCGCCGTCAACGCCCAGGTCGCCATGCACGCCATCGGCGATCGCGGCAACCGCATGGTGCTGGACTGGTTCGGCGAGGTGCTGGGGACTGACACGGACCGCCGCTGGCGGATCGAGCACGCCCAGGTGGTCGACGCCGCCGACCTGCCGCGCTTTTCCAGGCTGGGCATCATCGCCTCGATGCAGCCCAGCCACGCCATCGGCGACCTCTATTTCGCACCCGCGCGCCTGGGCAAGGACCGGCTGAAAGGGGCCTATGCCTGGGCCGACATGCTCAGGAGCGGCGCGGTCGTCGCCGCCGGGTCCGACGCGCCCGTCGAGGTCGGCGATCCGCGCATCGAGTTCTACGCCGCCGTCTATCGCCACAGCCTGACGGGCTTCGCGGGCGCCGACTGGCATCTGGAAGAGGCCGTCAGCCGCGACCAGGCCCTGCGCATGCTGACCTGGGCCCCGGCCTATGCGGCCTTCGCCGAGCAGCAGCGCGGCGTGCTGGAGGCCGGCAAGGCCGCCGACCTCACCGTCTTCGACCGCGACCTGATGACCATCGCCCCGGCCGACATCCTCAAGGCCCAGGCCGTGCTGACCATCGTCGACGGCAAGGTGGTGTTCGAGAAATAGGCCGCCCCGCCGAAGCAGGACGGCCTTGGCCTTATCCTGAGACGGATCGACATTCGGCTGTTCGCGACCTTCAAATCCGAGCATCCCCGCGAAGGCGGGGACCCAAGCTGGATTTCAGGATGAGGCGCGGCCGTGGATCGATTCCAACCTCGGCTTGGATCCCCGCCTTCGCGGGGATACTCGGTGAAAAATGAGCTCAGGCCGGTGAATGTCGATCCGACCTCCTCCTGAGCTTGTCGAAGGACGAGGACCACGCACCGGGCTGAAGCTTAGTACTTGTACGTAAAGCCCATGAAGAAGCGGCGGCCGAAATAGCCCTGCTCGATCAGACGGATGTCGCCCGCCGTCGAGACCTCTTCTTCCTTGGTCAGGTTCTTGCCCTCGACAAAGAACTGCAGGCCCTGCGGACCCGGCTTCCAGGTGATCTTGCCGTCCAGATAACCGGTCGGCTCCTTGAACACCGGCTGGCCCGAGGTGTCGGCCGCCGAGGACAGGTACTTGGAGCGATAGTTGTAGGCCAGGCGGGCGTTCACCGGGCCCTTGTCGTACCAGACCGTCAGGTTGGCGCTGCTCTTCGACAGCCCCGGGAACGGCAGCGGCGAGCCGTCCAGGGTCGAGTACAGCTCGACGTCCTTGGCTTCCTGATAGGTGTAGTTGGCGTCGACGCCGAAGCCGGAGAACACCCCCGGCAGCCAGGTCAGGGCCGTCTTGCCGGTCAGCTCGACGCCCGAGATCTTGGCGCCGTCGCCGTTGATGTAGGTGTTGTAGTTGTAGAGGACGCCGTCGCCATAGACGTCGACCTTGCCGATCAGGGTTTTGGACGACAGGTAGAACGACTTGATGTCCTTGTAGAACAGGCCAAGCGACAGCTGGGTGTCGTTGTTCGGATACCACTCGAACGACAGGTCGTACTGGTTGGCGCGATAGGGCTTGAGGTCCGGGTTGCCGGCCGTGCAGCTGGGCTCGTCATATTCGCCGTTGGCGTCCGGCGAATTGTCGGTCGTGCAGCTGACCGTCGGCATCAGGTAGTCCATGCGCGGACGAGCCATCAGCTGGGCGAAGCCGGCGCGGGCCGACAGCTTGTTGGGCTGCAGCCACAGGCCGATGTTGAAGCTCGGAAGCCAGACCGTGTAGTCCTTGGTCATCGTCGCCTGGCTGTTGCTCAGCACATAGGTCGTCGAGGTGCCGCCGTTGGTCGAGGCGTAGGTCTCGCTGCGCGTCTGGGCGCCCGAGGCCACGGTCTTGGTGTGCACCCGGCGCCAGCCGAAGTTGCCGTTCACGTCGTAGTCGAACAGCGGGAAGGCGTAGTTGAACTTCAGGTACTGGGCGTCGGTCTGCTCGGCGATCCGGTAGGGGATCTGCTCGTAGGTGTTGCCGTCGCTGCCGGTGGTGGTCACCAGGTTGTTCAGGTTGAAGTGCGAGGTGTCGAGGTACTGGGCGACCTTGGCGAAGTTCGGATAGAGCCAGGTCGAAGGCAGCGAGCCGCCGCCGTAGTAGAAGGCGCTGGGCAGGGCCGTCATGGCGTCGGCGAACACCGCGTTCGAGAACGCCCGCGACCAGGTCTCGGTCGTCGACCAGTAGCCGGTGGTGTAGGCGGCCGAGGCGGCGGTTGCGGTCGTCTGATCGGCCGTGGCCGAGTTGCTGACCGTCGCCGTCGAGTTCACCGCGTTGCTGTAGATCACGACGTCGTCGGTGGTCGAATAGAGGTTGTCGCCGCCGTCGATGATGTAGCCGCCATAGCCGTAGCCCGAGGTCGAGAAGTCGGTGGCGCGACCGCCGAACTCGATCTTCTTCAGGAACGGCAGGTCGGTCTCGTAGTCGAAGTCCAGCTTGTATTGCTTCTCTTCCGACTGCGAGTTCGACGGGCGGTACTGGATCTGCCACTGGCGGATCGCCGAGGCGTCGGCCGGGCTGTAGCCGCTGGCGAAGGCGAACGACGGCGCGCCCGTGGTCGGGTTCAGCGTCACCGTCATGCCCGGCGTGTCGAAGCTGACGCTGACATTGTTGGTCTGCGAAACGGTCGAGGTTTCCGAATTGGAGCCCTGGAAATCGATCTGCAGGCGCTCGCCGCGATAGGTGCCGCCGAAATTGTAGTAGTCGCTCGACGAGTCGTAGGCGAAGTCGCGCGAGCTGATGCTGAAGCCGTTGTAGCCGCCGCTGCCCGACGTGGTGAGACAGTTGCCCAGGGTGTACTGGATGACGTTGTGGTTCTTGTCGACCACGACCGAGCTGGCCGTGGTGTCGGTCGACGAGCACGACGTGCCGCTGGCGGCGGTGTTGCGCAGGCGCGTGGCCGAGGTGAAGTCGGTGCCGTAGTTGATGTCGTTCAGGCGCTGGCTGCGCTCATTGCGGTTGTAGCTGGCCCAGATGTCGATCCGGTCGCTGACCTTGTACTGCACCGTGAACTCGGCCGAGAGACGCTCGTCCTCGCGGGTCCAGACGCCGTAGCGGGCCACGCGCGGGGCGTAGTCGTACCACTGGCTCTGGCAAGCCGTGCGCAGGTTGCTGGTCGAGATCTGGCTGGTGTCGGGCGAGGTCAGGCTGGAGCAGCCGGCATAGGTGTCGACGGCCGACACCATGTCGTTGATGTCCTGGCTGTAGGAGGTCGAGTAGTAGTCGACCGTCTTGTCGGCCGAGCCGTCGAAGTCGGCGAACCGCCCCCAGGACGAGTTGCGAACGTAGTCGCCGCGGGTGTTGACCTTGTCGTAGGTGACGTTGGCCATCAGGCCCAGGCGCCCGTCGAACAGCTGGGTGGCGGCGAACAGGTTGCCGCGCGGCTTCCAGCCCTTGGCCGTGTCGAGGTTCTGCATCGAGCCCGTCAGCGACAGGGTCGGCTTCTTGAAGTCCAGCGGCTTGCGGGTGGTCACCGAGACCGTGCCGCCGACGCCGCCCTCGGTCATGTCGGCGGTGAAGCCCTTGAAGACGTCGATCGACTTGACCAGCTCCGAGGCCAGCTCGCGGAAGTCGTTGGCGCGGCCGCCGCCGCCATAGACGTTGATGTTGCCGGCCGTCGACAACGTGCTCATGCCGTTGATCTCGACCCGGTTCAGGTCGGGCTCGACGCCGCGGATCGAGACGGTGTTGCCCTCGCCGAAGTCGCGGGCCAGCTGCACGCCGGTCACCCGGCCCAGGGCCTCGCCGACGTTCTTGTCGGGGAACTGGCTGATGTCCTCGGCGACGATCGAGTCCGAGATCGTGCCCGCCCGCTTCTTGCGCCCCATGGCGCTCTGCAGGCTGGCGCGGGTGCCGACGACCACGATCTCCTCGACCTTGTTCTCGACCGTGGCTTCCGGCGCGGCCTTGGTCGTGTCCGTGGTCTGGGTGGCTTGCGCCAGGGCGATCGACGAGCTCGAGCCCAGGATGGCGGCGGCCAGGCCCGTGGTGATCAGGAGCCGGTTGTCCCGGCGCGCTTTAGGGTTGGTCGACATGGTTTCCCTCCGAGAGACAGGCGGTGACCGCCCTTGTCGTCGCGGCGCATGGGCCGCGGTTTGTTGACTGAAGATGCGGACAAGCCCGTCGCGGCGGCGGTCACGACCAGCGAACTGGCGTGGCGAGACGATCTGGGCGGGCTTGCAGGGGACGCCGAAGGAACCCGCCCGGACGCACGGCGGGCGTCAGGCGAGGCGACGGCCGCCATGGGTCGGCGCCGGCGTTTCGGTGTCGTCGCCCAAGGCGCGGGGGTTGCGCGCCACGGCGAATGTTCGAGCGATCTTCAATAGCGCCGCGGATCTTTGATCTCTGCGACCCTGAAAAACTTTATCGAGACGACGATGTTGTCAACATGAGTCGATGCATTGAAGGCAAAATAACGCCACATTCCAAAAATGTTACATCGATCTCGGATTTGTATTTGAACATACAGCCGAGCTTGTCGGCGATCACAACAATAACGATGTTCAAAATTTCGATATCTATCTTCTAGCGGTGATATCTTTCATGATCGCTATCTTGCACCACCCAGGCGCGCCGCGCCGAGATCGCTCGCCTATTCAGGCCAGTGCGCGCCACAGCACGTAGACGGCCGTCGCCACAACCATGGCGGCGAACAGCCGGCGGGCCAGCAGGACCCGCGAGGCCAGACGCGGCGCCAGGCGCGCGCCCACCAGCACCCCGACGACGCCGCCCGCGACCAGGGCCAGCAGCAGTCGCCCGTCCACCAGGCCCGAGGCGGCGTAGCTGACGCTGGTCGCCGCGCCGAACAGCGCCACCGACACCAGGGACGAGGCCGCGGCGTTGGCCAGGGTCATGCCGGCCGCCGCCATCAGTCCCGGCGCGATCAGGAAGCCGCCGCCGATGCCGAAGAACCCCGCCGCCAGCCCGGTCGCCGCCCCGGCCGGAACCAGCCGCGCGGCCTTGCCCGGGTCGATGCGCACGTCCGGGTCGCCCGGCGAGCGCGGGGCGCGGAACATCAAAAGCCCGACGGCGGCCATGGCCAGGGCGAACCAGGCCAGCAGATGCCCCGCCGGCAAGGCCTTGGCCACATGCGCCCCGACCAGCGAGCCGGCGAGGCCGGGCGCGCCGAAGGTCAGGGCGCAGGGCCATTTCACCCGGCCGGCCCGCGCCTGGGCGGCCAGGCCGACGGCGGCGTTGACCGCCACGGCCGCCGCCGAGGTGCCGATCGCCACATGGGCGTCGCTCACCCCGACCACATAGAGCAGCAGCGGCGTCGCCAGCACCGAACCGCCGCCGCCGAACAGCGTCAGCAGCAGCGCGACCACCGCCCCGCTGAGGGCGGCGGCGACCAGACTCGCGTCCATGGCCTCAAGCCCGCGCCGGACGGTTCCAGGGCGCCAGGGCCAGCAGCCGGGCCATGCCGCAGAAGCCGGTGACGCCGGCGAAGGTCAGCCCCGCCCCGACGAAGCCGGCCACGCCCAGGAACCAGGGCGAGACGGTCAGCCCCAGGATCACGCCGGTCAGCACCAGCAGCCCTGCCACGATCTGCACCTGGCGCATCATCTCCAGCGGCGCCTTGCGGTCGGTCTCGACGGGCAGGCCGGCCCGATCCCAGGCGTCGAGCCCGCCCTCCAACACGTGCGCCGGACCCGCGCAGGCCGCCGCCAGACGCTGGCCGTTGGCGCCCGTGCGCATGCCCGAGCGGCAGGTGAAGATCACCTCAAGCGCGTCGGGGCGCCCGTCGGTCGGGTCGAGGCCCGCCGCGTCCAGCGTCGACAGCGGCCGCGACAGCGCGCCCCTGGCCCGTCGCCGGGCGAACTCATCGGGCTCGCGGATGTCGATCAGCACGGCGGCGCCCTGCGCCAGGCGCCGGGCCGCCTCGTCAGGCGTCAGGGGATTGAGGATCGTGGTCATGGCCGGCGGTCTCCGCTGGAGGGCAGAAGATCTCCGCGAGCGTGCCGACCACCTTGAGGGCGGCCGGATCGGCGATCCGGTACCACAGGCTCGTGGCTTCGCGGCGCGCGGCCACGATCCCCTCCTCGCGCAACACCGCCAGGTGCTGCGAGAGGGCCGACTGCGACAGGCCGACCAGGGGCTGGATCTGCCCCACCGACCGTTCGCCGTCCGCGAGCTGGCACAGGATCATCAGCCGCCGCTCGTTGGCCAGGGCGCGCAGGAGCTTGGCTGCCTGCGCGGCGCTGGCCTCGAACTGGCTGACGTCGAAACGCGAGAGATCGAACATGATCGCCATATATTAGCTTGATCTAATTTAGCAATATCTAATATAAAGATCCCGCCACCGGAGGCTCCGGCCATGCGCCCCGACGTTCAAGCGTTTTTCGATCCCGCCACCTTCACCGTCAGCTACGTCGTCGCCGACCCGGCCACGCGCACGGCCGCGATCATCGACCCCGTGCTCGACTACGAGCCCAAGGCCGGCAGGCTCTCGACCCGTTCGGCCGACGCCCTGCTGGCCGTCGTCGAGGCCCGGGGTCTGGCCCTGGCCTATGTGCTGGAGACCCACGCCCACGCCGACCACCTGTCGGCCGCCGACTACATCCGCGCCAGGACGGGCGCGAAGATCGTCATCGGCGCGCGGATCGTCGAGGTGCAGAAGACCTTCATCCCCGTGTTCGAGGCCGAACTCGCCGCCGACGGCGCGGTCTTCGACGTGCTGATGAACGAGGGCGACGTCCTGCCCCTGGGCGACCTGTCGATCGGCGCGCTGCACACGCCCGGCCACACCCCGGCCTGCCTGACCTATCTGATCGGCGACGCCGCCTTCGTCGGCGACACCCTGTTCATGCCCGACTACGGCACCGCCCGCGCCGACTTCCCCGGCGGCGACGCGCGAACCCTGTACCGCTCGATCCGCAAGGTCCTGGCCCTGCCGCCGCAAACCCGCGTCTTCGTCGGCCACGACTACCTGCCGCAAGGCCGGTCGGACTATCGCTGGGAGACCACCGTCGCCGACGAGCGGGCCGGCAACATCCACGTGCGCGACGGCCGGGCCGAGGACGACTTCGTCGCCCTGCGCACGGCGCGGGACGCGACCCTGCCGGCCCCGACCCTGATCCTGCCGTCCCTGCAGGTGAACATCCGCGCCGGCGCCCTGCCCGCGCCGACGCCGGCCGGGCGGGTGTTCCTGAGAATCCCGGTCGCCCTCTAGGGCCAATCGACATTCATCGGCCTGAGCTCAATTTTTACCGAGCATCCCCGCGAAGGCGGGGACCCAAGCCGAGGCCGCAGGTGATCCACGGCCGCGCCTCATGCTGAAATCCAGCTTGGCTCCCCGCCTTCGCGGGGAAACACGGATTTGAAGCGCGCGAAAAGCTGAATGTCGATACGAGCTAGGCCAGCCGCCCGTACAGCCGGTAGCGCTCGTCGCTGATGGCCATGAACGGCTTGAACACCACCTCGCCGCTCGCCGAAGCCGCCGTCCAGTCCTCTCCCCGTCGGCGCGCCGCCAGCCACTGGGCCTTGGTCAGCTTCACCTCGCCGGGACCGATCGGCAGCAGCACCAGCGGCCCGGTCAGCAGGGCCACCACCTCGGGATGGGCGGCGTTCAGCGGCTCCAGCCGCGGGCTCATGTCGAAGGCGATCTCGACCTTGTCGCCCGGCCGCCACAGGCGCTCCAGCGCGACGAACGTCCCCGGCCGCGCCGCCACGCCCGCCGGCTGGCCGTTGACCAGGACCCGACTCCCCGCTCCCGCCCAAGCGGGAACCCGCAGCATCAGCGAAAACCGCGTCGGACGGGCCGGATCGACGGCGATCGCGATCGTCGGCTCCAGCGGATAGCGGGTCTCCTGGCGCAGCGACACCGCCGCCCCGTCCACGCTCGCCGACAGGGTCGAGGGGACATAGAGGTTCACATAGAGCTTCGCCCCGTCCTGCAGATAGGCGCTGATCCCGTAGTCGGCCGCCAGCTGGACGAAGGTCCCCGAGCAGCAGGGCCACAGCTCGTCGCGATAGAACTTCGAGGCCGCGTCGCTGTAGTCGGAATAGTAGAAGGTCTCGCCCTTCGGCGTGGTGTCGCGCGCGCCCAGGATGGTGTTGTAGAGCACCCGCTCCATGCTGTCGCCGTAGCGGCTGTCCTTGGTGATCTGCAGCAGCGAGCGGGCGATCTTGAAGTGTCCGTAGGCGCCGCACGGCGTCTCGAAGCTGCGATGGGTTTCGGTCAGCGACTTCAGCAGGGTCTCGCTGTCGCCCGCGCCCAGCAGCTCCTCGTTGGGGCCCCAGCCGCCGGTGGCGAACGACTGGGCCAGCACGAAGTCGAAGCCGTTGCGGGCGGCCTTCAGGTACTTCTCGTCGCCCGTCGCGTACCAGGCCTGGATCGCCGAGTTCAGGGCGTTGACGTGGCTGTAGGCGTGCTTGCCGGCCAGCGGACTTTCGCCACGGGCCAGCGGATCGAACAGCGCCTCGTCCTGCATGTAGCGCAGGGCCAGCGTGCGATAGCGCTCGCCCAGGCCCAGTCGCCAGGCCAGGAACAGGTTCTCGGGCAGGGTGTAGGGCTCGTCCCAGATCTCGGCCTCGCTGGAATAGGGCCGCTGGCGGCGCTCCTCCCGCGTCAGGGCCTTTTCCGGCAGCACCGGCAGGACGGCGTCGGTGACCCTGTCGAGCGCCGGCCCGGCCTCTTTCACATCGGCGTAGCGATAGGCGTCGATCAGCCCGATCACGACCTTGTCGTAGGTGTAGGCCGGCAGGGTGTAGCCTTCGAAGAACCGCGGCGAGATGGTCTGGGCGTACTTCACCACCAGCCCCCGCACCTTCTCGCGCGTCGCCGCGTCGTCGGTGATGGCGACATAGCGCGACAGGCCCGAGACGTACTGGCCGAAGCTGTGGCCCGGGATGTAGCCGTGCCAGTTGGCCGTGCTCCAGTCGTTGACGTCGATGTGGAAGTCGGGGCTGTCGTCGTACCAGCCGCCCATGTCCTCGCCTGGCGCGGGCAGGCCGGCGCGCTGGCGGAACGGTTTCAGCAGCCGGTCGTCGTCGAGCCCCATGAACAGCCGATGCTGCCAGTCTAGCTGGTCGCGCATCTTCCCCGGACCCAGCCGCACGCGGTCGTAAGGCAAGGTCCCCAGCGCCGGGCTTCGAGCCGCCCCGACGCCGCCGTCGGCGGCGAAAACCCCGCCCGTCGGCGCGCAGGCCGCGCAGCAGCCGGCCAGAAACATGCGGCGAGACACCATGGTCGCGTCACCTCCCCCTAGAACGCCTCTCTCATCCTATAATTCGCCGCCCCCGGGTAGGGCGGAAGGCCGCGCCCACAATTCCAAGCCCACGCTTGCCTCGCCCCGAATCCCGCCCCACTTTCGGAGGGTCATGAGCGACCGTTCCACAGGCCTCGCCCCGTCGCGGCTCACCGCGGTCCTGGGGCCCACCAACACCGGCAAGACCCACCTGGCGGTCGAGCGCATGCTCGGCCACGCCTCGGGGATGATCGGCCTGCCGCTGCGCCTGCTGGCGCGCGAGATCTACGACCGCATCGTCAAGCTGCGCGGCAAGGCCAGCGTCGCCCTGATCACCGGCGAGGAGAAGATCGTCCCGCCGCGCGCGGCCTATTTCGTCTGCACGGTCGAGGCCATGCCGCTGGGCCGCGAGGTCGACTTCGTGGCCATCGACGAGATCCAGCTGTGCGCCGATCCCGAGCGCGGCCACATCTTCACCCACCGCCTGCTGCACGCCCGCGGCCGGTTCGAGACCATGCTGCTGGGCGCCTCGACCATGGCCCCGCTGGTCCGCCGCCTGCTGCCCGACGCCGAGATCGTCGGCCGCGAGCGGTTCTCCAACCTGTCCTACGCCGGCTCCAAGAAACTGACCCGCCTGCCCCGGCGCACGGCGGTCGTGGCCTTCTCCACCGACGCCGTCTACGCCATCGCCGAGCTGATCCGCCGCCAGCGGGGCGGCGCGGCCGTGGTCATGGGCAGCCTCTCGCCCCGCACCCGCAACGCCCAGGTCGCGCTCTACCAGAGCGGCGAGGTCGACTTCCTGGTGGCCACCGACGCCATCGGCATGGGCCTGAACATGGACGTCGACCACGTGGCCTTCGCGGGCCTGCGCAAGTTCGACGGCCGCCGCACCCGCTGGCTGCACCCGCAGGAGGTGGGCCAGATCGCCGGCCGCGCCGGCCGCTACACCCGCGACGGCACCTTCGGCGTCACCGGCGACTGCGAGGAGATGGACGAGGATCTCGTCCAGGCCGTCGAGGAGCACGCCTTCCAGCCGGTGATGGCCGCCGAGTGGCGCAGCGCCAGGCTCGACTTCGGCAACCTGCCTAGCCTGCTGCGCTCGCTGTCCGAACCGCCGAACCGCAACGGCCTGACCCTTTCCCAGGAAGCTTTGGACGAGCGCACCCTTCGCAAACTGGCCACGCATGAAGACGTCGTCGCCCGCTGCAAGTCCGACCGCTCGGCCCTGCTGAAGCTGTGGGACGTCTGCCAGACCCCCGACTTCCGCAAGACCACCGACGATGACCACCAGCGGATGGTCAAGACGCTGTTCGACGACCTGACCACCGGTCGCAAGCGCCTGCCGGAGGACTGGATCAACGGCCAGTTCAAGGCGCTGGACCGCACCGACGGCGAGATCGACAGCCTGGCCGCGCGGCTCTCGGGCGTGCGCACCCTGTCCTACATCGCCAACCGTCCCGACTGGCTGGCCAACCCCGTCCACTGGCAGGGCCGCACCCGCGAGTTGGAAGACAAGATCAGCGACACCCTGCACGAAAAGCTGATGGCGCGGTTCATCGACCGCCGCACCAGCGTGCTGATGAAGCAGCTGGGCGAGCGCGAGACGATCCTGGCCGGCGTCGCCGCCGACGGCGAGATCAGCGTCGAGGGCCATGTGGTCGGCCGGCTGACCGGCGTCACCTTCATCGCCGAGAAGGGCTCCAGCCCGCTGGAGGAGAAGGCCCTGCGCAACGCCGCCCAGCGGGCAGTGGGGCCGGAGATCGCCCGCCGCCTGGGCCTCCTGGCCGCTGAGCCGGACGAAGCCTTCGCCCTGACGCCCGACGGCATGATCCTGTGGCGCGGCGAGGCGGCCGGGGCCGTGCGCGCCGGCGGCGACCTGCTGTCGCCCCGCGCCCGGCTGCTGGGCGAGCTTGGCCCCCTCCCGGCCCGCGAGCGGGCCGAACGGCGGCTCGACGCCTTCCTGGCCTCCGAGGTCGACCGCTGCCTGGCGCCCCTGCGCAAGCTGCAGCAGGCCCTGGCTGGCGGCGAGCTGCGCGGCCTGCCGCGCGGCGTCGCCCACCGCCTGCTCGAGGCCGGCGGCGTGCTCGACAAGCGCCCGCTCGATCCGGAACTGAAGGCCCTCAGCCAGGCCGAGCGCCGCACGCTGAAAAGCCTGGGCGTGCGCATCGGCGCCTTCTCGCTCTATTCGCCAGGCGTGCTGCGTTCGGAAGCCATCGCCTGCGCCCGCGCCCTGGATCCCGGCGGCTGGCGAGGCCCCCTGGTCGGCCTGCTTCCCCTGCCCTCGCCCCTGCCGCCGCCCCGCGCCCTGGCGGCCAGCGGCCTGCGCATCGCCGGCAAGCACCTGGTCCCGGTCGAGACCCTGGAAAAGCTCGACGCCCTGCTGCGCGCCGAACAGCGCCCGGGCGGCGTTGTGCTGACCCCGGCCGCGCTGGAGGCCCTGGGCTGGAGCGCGGCCGAGGCCTCGTCGGTGCTGCGCTCGCTAGACTACACCCCTGCCGTGCGCGCCAAGCCCGACGCCCCGATCATCTGGAAGCGCCGCGGCGCCCAGCGGCTGGAGCCCAAGTCCGTCAAGGCCCGCCCGGACTCGCCGTTCGCCGCCCTGGCCAAACTGACCGAGCCGCCGCCTCCGGTCCCCTCGGCACGGCGCAGGAAGCCCCGCCGCCGCAAGCCGGCGATCGCCGTCCCGCGCGACCAGGTCGCTTCATGAGCGACGCCCACCACGACGCCCATCACGGCGAGCACCATGCGGAACACTGTCGCGCCGACGTCTGGCTGTGGCGCGCTCGCTTCTTCAAGACCCGCTCGATGGCCGCCCGCTTCGTCGACGAGGGCCGCATCCGCCTGACCCGCGCCGGCTCGCCCGACAGCCGCATCGACAAGCCCTCGCGGGTGCTCAAGGCCGGCGACGTCCTGGTCTTCGCCATCGGCGGCCGGCTGGTGAACGTCCGCATTCTCGACTGCGGCGAACGCCGCGGCCCGGCGACCGAGGCCCGGGGGCTCTACGAGGCCGTGGAGGGGTAGACCAATGGTCCCCTCTCTCTTTGAGAGAGGGAGGGGCCCGCCGCGAAGCGGTGGGAGGGTGAGAGGTTTCACCCTTGGCCGAAAATTCCCGACACGCTCCGCCGCGCTTCCCAGGCGCGCCGAGTATCCAAATACACACCGCCCATCGCCGAAAGGCCGCGTTCCATTCGGTGAGTTTGTTACCTCTCACCCTCCCACGCCTGCGGCGTGGGCCCCTCCCTCTCTCAAAGAGAGAGGGATCAAACCAACGCCCCCAACCTTCGCCATAGACGCCGCCGCGCCATTCGCTACCTTCGGTGGAGTTTCATTCGAGGGAGTAGATCGCGTGGCGTCGTTCCGTTCGGCCGTGGCCGTCAGCCTGGCCCTGTTGCTCACCGGCGTCGCCCACGCCCAGCCCGCCGCCCAGGCCCCCGCCCCGCCCTCCGGCAAGCCCGCCAAGCCCCCGACACCGATCCGCGCCTTCGACCTGCCGCAGATCGAGGCCTTCGGCGCCGCCATCTACCGCCAGGACATCGCCGCCTGGCTGGCCACCGACGCCCTGGTCGCCAAGGTCCCCGACCTGCAGGGCGCGGGCATCCAGGGCTGGCTGGTCGAGGACGACGGCAAGACGGCCACGGTCCGCTTCCTGCGGTCCATGGGGAACGGCCTGGAGATCGGCTACGACGTGGTGGTCGACGGCAAGGGCGCCGGCCCCGTCACCGAACCGGCCGACCGCAAGCTGACCGACGAGGAGCGCCTGAGTTTCTCGGCCCGCGCGGCCGCCATCGCCGCCCAGCCGCCCACCTGCCGCCCCGGCTACAACACCGCCATCGTTCGCGACCCGCAGGGCGACGGCTTCATCGTCTGGCTGCTGGCGCCGTCTCCGGCCGAGGGCGCCATCCCGCTCGGCGGCCACTATCGCATCAGCGTCGCGGCCGACGGCAAGACCGTCACCCGGGTCGACGCCCTGTCGATGTCGTGCCTGCTGATGGAACGGCCCAAGGCCCAGGCCGGCCAGCAGCCGGTCATGGTCTTCGCCACCCACCTGGTCTCGCCCACCCCGGTCGAGACCCACGCGTTCCTCAGCCTGCTCTACAAGCTGCCGATCGCCGTGGGCACAGGCCCGAACGAGGTCTGGGCCGTCGACCAGGGCCGGATCAGCAAGATGGACCTGGGCAAGAAATAGAACGGCGCCACGTCCGCTTCCGTCGCAGCCACCGCCTAGTGTTTCCAGGTCGAGGGGACGCCGCCGCGCGTCCCGTCAGCCAAGGAGACGCACCGAGCCTTCAAACGAACTGTCATCGACGACGGCGGCCGCGATTACGGCCGACCACCAATTAACTGACTGATTTCAAAATATATTTTTAGGAACAAATCATGAACGAATATCAAACCTACGCGGCCCTGCGCGCCGCCACGACCCTGCCCGCCCCGACGGCCTATGTCATGAGCCGCTCGGTCGCCAAGGACGGCGGCGAAGGGGTCTTCATCTATGACTCCACCGACACCACCAGCGCCGACAACGGCGCCACCCTGCTGGTCGACGCGGCCGGCCGCCGCTGGCGGCGCGCCGCCGAGGACCGCGCCTATGTGGAATGGTGGGGCCTGGCCTTCGACGGCACGACCGACGCCGCTCCGGCCATCACCAGCGCCATCGCCTATGTCAGCGGCCAGGGCGGCGGGATGGTGGGCTTCAAGCGCCCGTTCGCCCACCCAATCAAGTCGTCGATCCTGATGGCCAAGGGCGTTCGCCTGACGGGCCTTGGCCCGGCGCCGGAGAACGACACCGCCGCGCCGCTGATGCGGCGGCTGACCCTGCGCCTGGCCGCCAACGGCCTGTCGGCCATGATCACCCAGGCCAGCCTGACCAACGCCCTGCACTCCATCGAGATCGACAACCTGATCCTCGACGGCGCCAAGGCCTCGTTCACCTGCGCCAACCTGATCGACCTGTCGGCCATCAACTCGGCCATCCGCGACAACTACGTCGTCAACGGTTCGGGCGCGGGCCTGAAGTTCCGCGCCAACAGCGTGGCCGCCTGGATCAACTGGATCGAGGACAACACCTTCGGCGGCTTCGGAACCTACGGCATCGACTTCGAGGGCTCGGACAGCTGGATCTGCGGCAACTATCTGAGCGGCAGCGCCGTGAACCTGCAGATCAAGTCGCACGGCTCGACGACGGTGGCCAACAACCAGATCGAGGTCGCCACCCAGGCCGGCCTGCGGCTGGAAGGCGCCGACGGCGGCGGGCATCTGGGCGTGGTGCTGACCGGCAACCGCTTCAACCAGAACGCCATCCACGTGGTTCTGGCCAACGGCGGCGTCACCAATAACGGCGGGGCCGTGTTCTCGGGCAACTGGTTCCACGTCTCCAGCGGCTACGCCGTCCAGGTCGAGAGCAACATCCGCAACCAGACCTTCGTCGGCAACCGGTTCGAGAACAGCTCGTCGATCCACTTCGACAGCGCTTCGACCAACACCGGCTGGACGATGCTGGGCAACTCGTTCGACGTGGCCTTCAGCGCCATGTTCAACGCGCTGCCGGCCGACATCCAGATCAGCGGGGCGGGCGACGCCGGCAACTTCCTGAAGGTCCCCCAGGCGATCTTCAGCGACACCAACGACGTGCGCACCGCCGACGCCGTGGTCAACGTGTTCGGCAACCGCAGCGTGCTGGGGGTGTCCAACGCCCAGCAGCGGTGGGCGCTGGCCCGCAACAGCAGCGGCTTCGACGCCAGCCTGGTGGCGGCCACTCCCAACGGCAACAGCGTCGCGCTGTTTGGCCAGAACGGCGAGACCACCACGATCGCCGGCTTCGCCCTGGGCCTGAACGGTTCGGCCGACATCAACATCACGGCCAGCGCCGTCTCGCTGGCCAAGTCGCTGAAGCTGGTCCCGGCGACGGTCGCGACGCTCAATGCGTCGGGCGGCGGCGATGGTTCGCTGGCCTACGCCACCAACGGCCGCAAGACCGGCGAAGCCTCCGGCGCCGGCACCGGCGTGGTCGTCTACCGCTCGGCCAGCAAGTGGCGGACGCTGTACAACGATGCGGAGGTCCTGGCCTGACGGTCCGGATCGGAGCGTCGCCCCTCGGGGCGGCGCTCACCCGCTTCAGAGCGAAAACCCGTCCACGAACCCCGGCACCTTCTCGGGCGGCATCGGGCGGCTGAAGTGGTAGCCCTGCACCTGGTCGCAGCCATAGGTCGCCAGGGCTTCCAGCTGGGCCAGGTCCTCGACGCCCTCGGCCACTACCTTCATGCCCATCGATGAGCCGAGCGTGATCACCGCCTTCACGATCGCCGCGTCCTCGGCGTTCTGGACGAAGCCCTTGTCGATCTTCAGGCGGTCGATCGGGAACTGCCGCAGATTGGCGAGGCTGGCGTAGCCGGTGCCGAAGTCGTCCAGGGCGATCATCACCCCGGCCGCGTGCAGCTTGCGGACCGTGTCGCTGACCACGTCCGAGGCCCAGCCCATGTAGACGTGCTCGGTGACCTCGATGGTCAGGCGGTCGCAAGGCACGCCCCAGCGAGCCAGGCGCTCCTGCACCTCCTCGGCCAGACGGCCGGAGCGGAACTGGGCGGCCGAGATGTTGACCGCCACCCGGCCGAACTCGATCCCGGCGTCCAGCCAGGCCCGCATCTGCTTCAGCGCCGTCTCGAAGGCCACGTCGCCCAGCTTGAGCGACAGGTCCTGATCCTCGAAGGCCGGCATGAAGCGGTCGGGCGTCAGGATTCCCTGCTCGGGGTGAGCCCAGCGCATCAGCGCCTCGAAACCGGCCACGCTGCCGCTCTCCAGGTCGATCACCGGCTGGTAGTAGAGGATGAACTCGTCGGCCTCGATCGCCGCGCGCACGTCGCGCAGCAGCTCCAGCCGCTGCTCCAGGGCCGAGCGCATCGACGGGTCGAACAGGATCGAGCGGTTTCGCCCCTCGTCCTTGGCCCGATAGAGGGCGATGTCGGCGTTCTTGAAGATGTGGCTGGGGTCGGCGTCCGGGTCGCCGTGCAGGGCCGCGCCGATGCTGGCGCTGACCGAGAAGCTGCGGCCGGCGTGCTGGATCGGCTGGCGCAGCAGCTCCTGCAGGGCCTTTATCGGCCGCAGCATGTCGCCCTCGCCGTGCAGGCCGCGCAGGATCACCGCGAACTCGTCGCCGCCCAGGCGGGCCACCGTGTCGCCGGCCCGGAAGGCGTGGCGCAGCACGTCGGCCAGCCGCCGCAGCAAGGCGTCGCCGGCGTCGTGGCCCAGGGTGTCGTTGATGTCCTTGAAGTGATCGACGTCGATCATGATCAGGCCGAAGATCTCGCCGGCCATCTCCGAGGCGTCGACCGCCTCCTGGAACTTGCGCTGGAAATAGGCGCGGTTGGGCAGGCTGGTCAGCGGATCGCGGAAGGCCAGGTTCTCGACGGCCTCGGTCTGCCGGCGGCGGTCGGTGATGTCCTTGAACAGGTTGACCAGCCGCTCGGGCTTGCCGTCGCCGCCGACGAAGCGCTTGCCGACCGAGCGCACCCAGGTCTCGATCCCGTCGTCGCGGTTGAGGCGGAACTCGAACACCGCCGCCTCGCCGTCGCGGCGGGCGCGCATGATCTGGGCCATCCGCTCGCGGTCGTCCTCGTGCACGATCTCCAGCGGATCGGCGTCGAACAGGCACCACTTCTCCAGCTCGGGGCAGGTGCCCGAGACGTAGACCTCGCCGGTCTTCAGGTCGACCTCGCGCACCATCAGGTCGTCGAGCTCGAGCGCCAGCTTCAGCCGCTGCTCGTTGCGCTCGGCCCGCAGCGCGGTCTGGGCGTAGCCGGTGACGTCGCGGGCGGTGACGATGACGGCGAAGATGATCCCCTCGTCGCTGCGGCAGGCGGCGAACTCGCTACGCCAGATCCGCTGGGCGCCCTCCACCACCTGGGCCCGGTAGCGCGAGAACGGCTCGCCCGACGCCAGGCAGCGCTCCAGGCTCTCGACGTCCTCCAGGTTCATCAGGCAGCGGGCGAAGGGCTCGCCCGGCGCCAGGCCCGGGGTCAGGTCCTCGTCGCCCCACTCGGCGCTGACGGCCGCCAGCCGGCCCGAACGATCGATCAGCGCGGCCGCGAACGGCGCATGCGCGACGAAGGCCTCGAACGAGGCCATTCGAAGCCGCAGTTGCGCGTTGATGTCCTCCGCCGTCGCCGGCGGAGCGGTCTTCAGGGCCATGCTGGTCATTCTGGTGTCGGCTTCCCGACGTTGTTGTGCGGCGTATCCTCAACTACACAGTGAAACGCCTTCCATAAGAATTGGTATCTTTCGACGAACCTCGTTCTTCATGGTCGGAAGCCCGACAGAGCGTGGTCAAAGCGCTGTTCGGGGGCGCCCGTCTACGGGCGTCGTCAGAAATCCTAGCCCCGCCGCGCGCCGCGCCGCATTGACATTCGAGCCCGTCGCTCCGAAAACGCGGCCGCGTTACGTCCGTCCGTCCCAGAAAGCCGCCAAGTTCCGATGACCTACATCGTCACCGACGCCTGCATC
Source organism: Caulobacter sp. GW821-FHT10A10 (assembly GCF_059415745.1). Taxonomy (NCBI): domain Bacteria; kingdom Pseudomonadati; phylum Pseudomonadota; class Alphaproteobacteria; order Caulobacterales; family Caulobacteraceae; genus Caulobacter; species Caulobacter sp. GW821-FHT10A10. Next base: position 401,587 of record NZ_JBWKNV010000001.1, read on the forward strand.
CGCTGCAAGTTCATGGACTGCGTCGAGGTGTGCCCGGTGGATTGCTTCTACGAGGGCGAGAACACCCTCGTGATCAATCCGGACGAATGCATCGACTGCGGCGTCTGCGAACCGGAGTGCCCGGTCGACGCCATCAAGCCGGACACCGAGGACGACGCCGACGGCAAGTGGCTGCGGATCAACTCGGACTACGCCAAGGTCTGGCCGAACATCACCGTCAAGGGCGAGCCGCCGGCCGACCGCGCCGACTTCGAGCGCGAGACCGGCAAGTTCGAGAAGTACTTCAGCGAAAAGCCCGGCAAGGGCTCCTGATCCGGGCCTGAATCCCCGTTTCCACGGCCGGTTTACAGCCGTCGCGACCCCATGCCGGGTCGCAAGCCTTTCATGAGGCTGAATTTTATGCTATTGTCGCTTCCGACGTGACGGATGCGCCCTCGCACCCGCATGTCTCGTGGAAGACGACAGCCGTCCAACGGCTCGCCCGATCGAAGGCGAAGGGTGACTTAAGAGACACTCCAAATCCTGATCCGACTTGGCCCCGCCTCTCCGACGGACGGGTTGCTATCGCTTTTTGGGATGCTTGGAAACGGCGTTTTGGGCGCGAGCCCAATTTTATGAGGACGAACGAATGAGCAAGAGCGGTCTGGAATTCTCGGTCGGCGATCACGTCGTCTACCCCGCCCACGGCGTGGGGACGATCCAGGGCATCGAGACCCAGGAAGTGGCCGGGATGTCGCTCGAAGTCTACGTCATCACCTTCGACCACGAAAAGATGACCCTGCGCGTCCCGACCAAGAAGGCCAAGGCCGCCGGCCTGCGCCCGCTGGCCGAAGGCGACGTCGTCAATCAGGCGCTGACCACCCTGAAGGGCCGCGCCCGCGTGAAGCGCACCATGTGGTCGCGTCGCGCCCAGGAATACGAAGCCAAGATCAACTCGGGCGACCTGGTGTCGATCGCCGAGGTGGTCCGCGACCTGCACCGCGCCGAAAACCAGCCGGAACAGTCCTATTCGGAGCGTCAGCTCTATGAATCGGCCCTGGACCGCATGGCCCGCGAAGTCGCCGCCATCGAGCGCATCGACCGCGAAGCCGCCATCGGCATCCTGACCAAGTCGCTGGTCAAGACCGCCGCCTGAGGCCCTAGCCTCCACGACGACGTCTTCGAAGACGCCCCCGGTTCACCGGGGGCGTTTTTCGTTTGGGGGTCAGCCCGCCCGCAGCGCCTGATAGGCCTCGGCCGCGTCGGGATCGATCTCGATGGCGACGCCGCGCTCGCCCGGATGGGCGTTGGAGCCGCGCTGCTTGACGCCCGACAACCAGTATTCCTCGCCCGTGTCGGCGTCGAAGAAGTTGCCGCGGATCCCCTGGCCCTTCTGCAGGGCGCGGCCGCGGTAGTAGACGGTCTGACCGCTGCGGGAGAACTCCACCCAGCCGATCCGCGCCTGGACGCCGTCGATCAGTCCGTCCTTGTTTTCCAGGTACATCACCCGGCGGCTCTCGCCCCGGTTCAGCTGCGTATGCATGGGCCCCTCCACGCGAGAGCTTGGCAGAAGCCGCCTCGCCGCTCAATCTCGCCGCTCGCTCAGGAGCCCGCCATGGCCGCCGAACCCAAGACCCGTCCGACGGACGCCAGCGTCGACGACTTCCTGGCCGCTTCGCCCGAAAGCCGTCGGGCCGACGCGCAGGCCGTCCGCGTCCTGCTGGCCGAGGTCGCCGGCGCCCCGGCGGTGATGTGGGGCTCTTCGATCGTCGGCTTCGGGTCCTATTCGACCGGCGGCGCCAAGCCGATGGACTGGCCGCTGCTCGGCTTCTCGCCGCGCAAGACCGAGTTGGTGCTCTATTTCGCCTCGGACTTCCCCGAACGCGAGGCCCTGCTGGCGAAGCTCGGCAAGCACCGCTCCGCCGTCTCCTGCGTCTACGTCAAGCGGCTGGCGGACGTGGACCTGGAGGTCCTGCGGGAAATCGCCGAAGCCTCGGCCGCCTGGACGCGAAGCGGCCACACGACCTGCTGATCCCTTCGTTCGTCATCCCGGCCGCAGCGTAGCGGAGAGCCGGACCCAGGGGCCGCCGCAGTGCGCCGGCCAACGCCTGCTCGAGCGCCGCGCCCAGCCCCCCTGGGTCCCGGATAAGCCCTGCGGGCTTTCCGGGATGACGACGAGGAGGTGACGAACTGCCCTAAGCCGGCTTCCGGCGCAGCACCCGCGCCCGGCGCTTCTTCAGCCAGATCACCACGCCCGTGACGCTCAGCGCGGCCACGACCAGGCCGGTCAGCGAGATCAGGATGCGGCCCGGCAGACCCAGGATCCGGCCCGAGTGCAGCGGGAACTGGGCCTGGACGAAGATGTCCGCGGCCGTGCCCTTCCAGGGCAGGCGTTCGCCCAGATAGCGGCCGTCGGCGCCGTCGTAATAGAGGTAGGGCGGACCCACGCCGCCGGCCCCATGGTCGTCGCCCACCTTGTGGAAGGCCACGCCGTAGACGCCGTAGTGCGGCGAGTAGAACGCCCCGCCCACCGGGGCGGTGAAGCCGCGCGCCTGCGCGTCGGCCCGCGCCTTGGCGATGATCGCCTCGTAGGTCTGCTTGGGCAGGATCGGGTTGTCGTGGCTGGTCGGCACGCGGGTGTCGAACGGCGTCGGCGAGACCTTCGAGATCTTCGACATCACCGGATAGAACACCTCGCTGTAGAGGTTCAGCGAGAAGGCCGTGAAGGCCACCACGAACAGCACGCCCCACAGCCACAGGCCAAAGGCCCGGTGGATGTCGAAATTGATCCGGTAGGCGCTGGCCTTGGTCTTGATCTGCCAGGCCGGCTTCCAGCGGCTCCAGAAGCTCTTGGCGGGCTTGCGGCCGTTGGTCGGGCTGGCCGGCAGGGTCAGGTAGAAGCCGACGAAGCAGTCCAGCGTCCACAGCACCGCCACCCCGCCCAGCAGCCAGACGCCCCAGCGGTCGATGCCCCAGAACTCGGGGATGTGCAGGGTGTAGTGCAGCACGTAGAGGAACGAGACGAAGGTCTCGGTGGTGATCGGCCACACCGCGCCCCACTCGCGCCGGCCCTGCTCGACGCCGGTCGCCGGGTCGATGAACACCTGGTTGTAGCCCAGCTCGTAATGCTTGCCGGTCTTGGGGTCCTGGCGGGCGTCGACGCCGATGGCCAAGGCCTCGCCCGGCTCGGCCACCAGCGGAAAGTAGGAGACGATCACCCGGGGATCGCGGGCCTCGACCTGCTTGACGATGTCCAGCGTCGGCAGGGCCGGACCGTCGGTCCGGGCGTGCATCAGGTGCGGATTGAGGACGTCGTCCAACTCGTGGTCCCACGAGATCACCGCGCCGGTGACGCCCGAGATGAACAGGAAGCCGGCGATGAACAGGCCCACCCAACGGTGGACGAAGGTCAGGGTCGGCCGCACGGCCGCGCGCACGGCCTTGGCCACCGAGGCCGCGGGCGGCTGCGGGACCGGCGTGACGTCCGGCGCGTAGGGTGTTTCCAGATTGCGCGCGTCCATCCGGCCTCCCGGAGCCCTTCGGTTCCGCGCCATGCGACGCGGCTGAAAGGCTCGAAAACAAACATCAAGGGCGCGGCGGCCTTTCGAGCCGCCGCGCCCTCTTAATAACGATTATTAGAAGCGATAGTCCAGGCGAACCGACACGCTGCGGGGCGCGGCGTAGTAGGCTTGCCCCCACATCAGGCTGTTGAGGTACTTCTCGTCGCCGGCGTTCTTGAGGTTCAACGTGCCCCGGATGCGGTCGGTGACGTCGACGCCGGCCATCAGGTCGACCACCGCATAGGCGTCCTGGGTGACATCGGCGGCGTCGGTGGTGATCTCGTCCTGCCAGCGCACGGCGGCGCCGAGCTTGAGGTTGCGCAGCGACGGCACGCTGTAGGTGGTCGAGGCCTTCAGCGTCTTGCGCGGCAGGAAGACGCGGGCGTCGGCGCCGGTCGCCTTGTCCTCGATCTCCAGCGACGTCCAGCCGGCGCCGATGCGCCAGTTGTCGGTGATCCGGCCGCTGGCCTCGATCTCGTAGCCCTTGGATTCGGTGTCCTGAGCCGAATAGTAGCTCTTGCCGTCGTCGAAATAGCCGGCCCAGGCGGCCAGGCCGTTCTGCACGGCCTTGAACACCGAGCCGGTCACGTAAAGGCGGCCGTCGAACCACTCGCTCTTGACCCCGGCCTCGTAGCTCTTGCCGTGCACGGCGGCGAGCTTGGCGCGGGTGGAGTCGACCTCCGACTGCGGATTGAAGATGTCCGTGTAGCTGGCGTAGAGCGAGACGTTCTTGTTCAGGTCGTAGACCGCGCCGAGATACGGGCTGACCTTGCTTTCGTCGCGAGCCATGTCGGCGCCGTACGAGAAGCCGTAGGCCTTCAGCTTCAGGGCGTTGAAGCCCGTCACCAGCTTCAGCTTGTCGGTCACGCTGATGTGGGCGCCGGCGTAGAAGCGGGCCAGCTTGGTGGTCTCGTTGGCCGCCAGATAGGCGCCCGGATAGGTCGGCTCGGCCGGCTGGGTCGAACCCCAGCTCGTGACCGGCGCATAGGTGATCGAGTCGTTCGAGAAGTCCTCGTACTCATGCCCTTCCGAGCGCGACACCTGGCCGCCGACCACCAGCTGGTGCTCGCGCCCGAAGGCCTGGAACGGACCCGAGGCGTAGGCGTCCAGGGTGTAGCTCTCATAGATCGACGGATAGACGCCCGCCATGCCGTAGACGCCCAGGCCCGTCGTCGGGTCGATGCCGTCCTCGCCGGTGTAGGCGTAGAGCAGCTTGGCGTGCTCCTCGAAGCGCTTGGCCGTGGCGATGGCCTTCAGGCGCCAGCCGTTGTCGAGGCGATGCTCGACCTCGGCGAAGGCGGTCTGATCGCGAACGTCCCAATAGGTCCAGTCGGCCGAGGTCGAGGACGAGACGTCGTAGTTGATCAAGGACCCGTCGTTGTAGGTCAGCGGCAGGGCGCCCCACAGCACGCCCGAAGCCCGGTTGTCCTGCATCGACCAGCCGAAGGTGGCCGTGGTGTTGGGGGTGGCGTCCCAGGCCAGCAGGGCGGCGTAGACGTTCCGGTTGACCTTGTAGTGGTCGAGATAGGAGTCGCGGTCCTCGTTGGCGTAGATCAGCCGGCCGCGCAGCGTGCCGCTCTCGTTCAGCGGGCCCGAGACGTCGGCCTCCAGGCGCTTGGAGTCCCACGAGCCGTACTGCAGGGCGCCGCTCGCCTGGAACTCGGCGGTCGGGCGCTTGCGCACGTAGTTGACGGTGGCCGACGGGTTGCCGGTGCCGGTCATCATGCTGTTGGCGCCGCGCACCACTTCGACGCGGTCGAACAGCACGGTGTCGAGTTCGCCGAACTGGATCCCCCAGATCAGCGGCAGCCCCACGCCGTCGACCTGGAAGTTGGTGATGTCGAAGCCGCGCGAGTTGTAATAGGTGCGGTCGGTCTCGACCTTCTCGACATTGACGCCCGTGGTCAGGGCCAGCACGTCGTTGATGTTGGTAAGGGCGAAGTCGTGGATCGTCGCGCCGTCGATAATGGTCACCGACTGCGGCGTCTCGCGCAGGCTCATGTCCAGGCCCGTCACCGCCGAGGTGCGGGTCTTGGCGCCCGTCACCACAACGCCGTCCAGGTTATCGGCCGTTCCGTCGGCGGCCGGAGCCTCGGCCGCGTGGGCGGCGGCCAGCAGGGCCGGGCTCATGGCCGCGGCGAGGAGGAAGGCGCGAAGGGATCGGGACATGGGGGCGCTCGTGCAATCAATAATAAGTCGCAGGAGCGAATAGGCGCCAACCCCAGTAGTGTCAAACCTCAGGATGCAATGGATTCGCATTTGCGTTCAGGCTGCGTCCTTTCGGCCACGGCGCGCGTCGGTAGAGCTTGGTTAGCGCTAACAATTGTGGCTGGCGAAACGGCCTCGGCTCATGCGAGATCGTCGGAAAACTACGCTTCGCATTAGGGTCGCCATGTCGTCCACTTCCGCTCCGAGCCGCCGCGAAACCCTCCAGGGCCTGCTTCTCGGAACGGCGATGACAGCGCTGCCTTTTGGGGCGACGGCCCACGCGGCGACGCGCGCCCTGCCCTATCGCTGGCGCAACGTGCGGGTCGGCGGCGGCGGCTTCGTGCCCAGCGTGGTGTTCAGCCCGGTCGAGAGGGGCCTGGCCTATCTGCGCTCGGACATGGGCGGGGCCTATCGCTGGCAGGTCTCGGAAAGCCGCTGGATCCCGCTGCTCGACGACCAAGCCCAGGGCAGCTGGCAGGGCGTCGAGAGCGTCGCGCCCGATCCCATTGATGCGAACCTCGTCTACCTGGCCTGCGGCATGGGCCGGCCCGACCCGGCCGCCATCCTGCGCTCGGAGAACCGCGGAACCGACTGGACCGTGATCCCCGTCCCCTTCCGCATGGGCGGCAACGAGGACGGCCGGGGCCTGGGCGAGCGCCTGGCCATCGATCCCAACGACACCCGCACCCTTTACTTCGCCTCGCGCCACGACGGCCTGCAGGTCAGCCGCGACCGGGGCGCGACCTGGGTCAAGTCCGCCAGCTTCCCGCTGCCGGGCCTGGGCCTCAACGCCCGGCCCGCGCCCACGCACGGCGGCCTGTCGTTCGTGATCTTCGATCCCCGCAGCGGCCAGCCGGGCCAGGGCAGCAAGACGATCTTCGTCGGCGTCGCCGACCCGTCCGAGCATCACCTATGGCGCAGCGACGACGGCGGGACGAGCTGGAAGCCGATCCCCGCCCCCCACGCCTATCTGGCCTGCAAGGCGGCGCTCGACGGCCAGGGCCGGCTCTACGTCACCTATTCCAGCGGGATCGGCCCGTCGAACGTCGCCGACGGCGCGGTCTGGCGGCTCGACACGGCGACCAACGCCTGGACCGAGGTCACGCCCGCGAAACCCGCCCCCCAGCGCGGCGGCGGCTTCATGGGCGTGGCGGTGGACGGAAGCGGCGCGGTGGCGGTGACCAGCCTCAACCGCTGGAACCCGCACGACACCCTGTGGCGCTCCACCGACCACGGCGCGACCTGGACCGACCTCTATCCCGACGCCCACCGCGACGTGAGCACCACGCCGTTCCTGCACTGGGGCGAGCCGGAGGCCGACTTCGGCTGGTGGATGGCGGGCCTGGCCATCGATCCGTTCGACCCCGACTTCGCCTGCTACACCACCGGCGCGACCATCTACGCCACCCGCGAGTTCACCAAGGCCGCCGCCGGCCGCCCCACCACCTGGTTCCCGTGGGTCGAGGGCATCGAGCAGACGGCGATCATCACCCTGGCCAGCCTGCCGGAAGGCCCGCAGCTGCTCAGCGGCTTCGGCGACATCTCCGGCTTCGTGCACGACGACCTGGCCGTCTCGCCGACCGACCAGTTCACCACCCCGGTGTTCGGCAACACCAACTTCATCGACTACGCGGGTGTGCAGCCCGCCATAGTCGTTCGCAGCGGCACGCCGCACCAGCGTCACGGCGGCCCGACCCTGGCCTGGTCCGGCGACCACGGGCGGACCTGGGCGCCGATGACCGCGCCACGCATCACGGGCGCCCCGCCGCCCCCCGGCCAGGGCCGGCGCGGCCCCGACCCGCACGACGACGCCGCCATCGTCGTCAACGCCGACGGCTCGGTGTTCATGGTCATGACCGCCCAGGCCCAGATCACCCGCGACCGCGGCGCGACCTGGCAAGCCAGCAAGGGCCTGCCGGCCTGGGTGCGCCCCGTGCCCGACCGCGTCGATCCCAGGCGCTTCACCGCCCTCGACCTTTCGACCGGCAAGCGCTTCCTCAGCACCGACGCCGGTACGAGCTTCGCCGAGGCGCCCGTGCGCGGCCTGCCCGCCGACCTCTCGACCGACCAGGTGACCTGGCGCGAGATCCCCTGGCCGCTGAAGGCCGTTCCGGGCCAGGCCGGTCATCTGTGGCTGGTCTCGACCCAGGGCCTGTTCCGTTCCACCAACGGCGGCGCGCGCTTCACGCGGATCGACGGCGGCGTGCAGGTCGACCAGCTCGACCTCGGCGCCCCGCCGCCCGGCAAGCCCTGGCCCGCCCTCTTCGCCATTGGCCGCAAGGACGGGGTGAAGGCCATCTGGCGCTCGGACGACGAGGGCAAGACCTGGGTCCGCGTCAACGACCCCCGCCACGAATACGGCCGCCGCTTCCGGTGCCTGGCGGCCGACATGCGCGTCTATGGCCGGGTCTATGTCGGCACGGACGGGCGCGGGATCGTGTACGGGGAGCCTAACTCGTAGAACCTCTCCCATAGGGAGAGGGAGGGGCCCGCCGCGAAGCGGTGGGAGGGTGAGGGGTTACACCGCCTGACGCCTTACCCCCTCATCCTCCCACGCCTGCGGCGCGGGCCCCTCCTTCTCCCCATGGGAGAAGGTACGAGGTCAGCGCCCGACCCGCTGCGTGATCCACCCGTCCACCGCCTGCGTATACGCCCCCGGCAAACCCAGCGTGCGGTTGACGTCGGCGTGGCTGAGGCCCTGCGGCAGCACAGGCATGGCCTGGCCGGCCTTCTCCACCTGCGCCCGGAACGCCCGGGCGTCGTCGCAGGGCTTGTCGGGGCGCTTGGTCGAGCAGACCACCAGCATCGGCACGGCCGCCGGCGTCCACTGGTCCATCGGCGAGACCTTCGCCCAGCCGGCCGGATCGCTGCCGAACGCCTCGTCGTAGAAACCCGGGTGGCGACCGTCCATCACCGACGAGACCTTCATCGCCGCCGAGTCCAGCACCACCGTGCCGGCCCAGGGCCTGCCGACCATCTCGGGCTTGGACGACAGCAGGGCCACGATGTGCGCCCCGGCCGAATGGCCCATCAGCACGATCCGCCGGTCGCTGGCGCCCCAGTCGGCGGCGTGGCCCTGCACCCACTGCACGGCCTGCGCCACGTCCTGCGCCTGCTCGTAGGCCATCGCCTCGGGCAAGAGGCGATAGTTGACGCTGACGAACACGTAGCCCTTGGGCAGCCAGTATTTCAGCTTGTTCTCGATCGAGCCGACATTGGCCTTGTCGCCGATCTTCCACGCCCCGCCGTGGACCATGACGATCACCGGCGCATCGTGCGCGCCCGGCGGAATATAGACGTCGATCGCCTGGCCCTTGGCCGTCCCATAGGCCTCGGTGAGCTTGCGGGCGCCTGGGACGATGGCCTGCAGGTCGACCGGCCGCTCCTCTTCCGCGCGCCTTTCCTGCAGGCGCTGGGCGATGCGCTCGCGCATGTGGTTGCGCAGCGGCTGGGCCTCGGCGGCGAGCACGCCCATGCTCAGAGCGCCCAGGCTCAGGGCGCCGATCACGGCGGCGGTAAGGATCTTGCGGGTCATGGCGAGCAATATCGGCTCGCCCAAGCGCGGCTTTTTCGGGGCGGCTTCAGGCCGCGTGGCCGAACCCGTGCACGGCGTCGCGCAGGTGACCGAAATTGATCGGCTTGGCCAGCACGGTGACGTCTTCGAAGCCCTTGCGCGGCAGGGCGCCGTAGCCGGTGGCGAACACGAACGGCACGCCCTTGGCCCGCAGCGCCTCGGCCACGGGAAACACCATCTCGCCGCCGATATTGATGTCGAGCACCGCGCCGTCGAGACTGGGCTTGTCGTCGTCGAGATAGGCCAGGGCCTCGCCCACCGCCCCGAACGAGCCGGAGACCTCGCAGCCGAGATCCGTCAGCAGGTCCTCGACCATCATGGCCACCAGGGCCTCGTCTTCGACGATCATGATCCGCCGCCCGTTCATGCCGCCGCCAGCCTTTGCGACAGGGGCGCGCGGAAGGTGAAGACCAGGCCTTCGGGAGCGAAGTCCAGCTGCGCCGAACCGCCCAGGTCGCGCGACAGGCCGCGCCGGATCAGCCGCGAGCCGAAACCCTCGCCGCCAGGCGCCGGCGCCACGACGGGCGGACCGCCGCGCTCGCGCCATTCCAGGGCGAAGGTCGGGTGCAGCCCACCCTCGTTCTCGACCCGCCAGGAGACGAACACCTTGCCTTCCGGGGCCGACAGCGCTCCGTACTTGGCCGCGTTGACGATCAGTTCGTGCAGGGTCATGTGCACGGCCACCGCCGCCTCGGGGGTGATCTCGATCGGCGGCCCCTCGACCACGAAACGGCCGTCCTCCAGCCCTCCGAACGGGCGCATGGCGGCGGCCAGGATCTCGCGCAGGTGAGCCTTGCCCCAGGCCTGCTTGGTCAGCAACTCATGGGCCTGCGACAGGGCCAGCAGGCGCGACTCGAACGACTCGTTGAACGCCGCCGGCGAGGTCGCCGTCCGCAGGGTCTGGCTGGCGATCGACTGCACCGAGGCCAGGGTGTTCTTCACCCGGTGGTCCAGTTCGCGCATCAGGAAGGTGCGCCGCTCCAGTTCCTTGTTGAGCGAGGCGTGCAGCCGGCCGCTTTCCAGGGCCGCGGCCGTGGCGCGGGCCATGACCTGCAGCTTGGCGACGATCTCCGGCGCGGGGGTGTGCTCCTTGGCCCAGTAGGCGCCCAGGGCCGCGATCGGATCGCGGGTGCGCACCGGCGTCATCACCAGGCTTTTGACGAAGGTCGGCCGGTAGGCGTCGTGCGGGATCCGGTCGTCCTTGTAGATGTCGGGGATCACCACCGTCTGGCGGTTCAGCATCGCCCAGCCCGAGATGCAGGCGGTCAGCGGGAAGCGCTTGCCCTTCCACAGCGGGCCGATGGCGTCTTCGTCCAGGTACCAGCAGCAGTCGTTGTCGCGCAGCACGAAGGCCACGCCGTCGGCGCCGGAGATCCGGCGCGCGGACGAGCGGACCACGGCGGCCACCTCGTCGATCGTGCGCGTCGCCGACAGCTCCTCGATCGTCTCGACCAGAGTCAGCAGCGCAGAATCATCTTCACCGCCCGACAAGTCGTGTTCGGCCATGTCCAGCATAAGGATTTGACGCTCGCGGGGCTACTTGCCCCCAAACCTAGCACGCGTCGGGGGGACAACAACAAGAGGCGTGGCGCCGCACATGATTACTCCCGGTTGCCGGGAAGGTTAACAGAGTCCTTTCGCTGACCGACAGCCGAAGGAGATCAAGGCTTTGTAGCGCTACCGTTTGCGCTTGCGGCCGCCGACGCGCGCTCTACTTGCGACAATCAGCCGCGCCGCCGCAGCAGCCGGGCTTCGCACCCGCCGCAACATGCGCTATGCACCCGATCCGCGCCATGCCGCACGGTCCAGTAGCTCAGCAGGATAGAGCAGCGCTTTCCTAAAGCGAAGGTCGGGGGTTCGAGTCCCTCCTGGACCGCCAGGGGCATGTGACGGCCGCCTGCCGCCCCGAGATTTCACCGGCGCAGGCGGTCAGGCCACGAGTCGTCTCTCGCGGCGCGGATATGTGGCGCTCACGAAACATGCGGCGACAATGCGGCGGATTTCGCGTCCGCCGCCGCGTGGCACGATGCCCCGCGAAGCAATCGCTCAACCAGCCCAACCCTTTAATTTTCAATAGAAAACGGCGTATCCACCTGTGGCGGCGGCGCTCGGAAGCGCGCCTTTTCGGCCACAGCCCTCATCACATTGATAATATCAATTCTTGCCAAAATATCTCCGATATGTAATGAAGTGGTCATGCCACATAGTGGAACTGGCCTGAACATATTGGGACTGGCCAAGTTCACCCGCTAGGGCTGGGGAGAGGGAACAATGGCTTTCAGACCAAGGGCGGGACCGCCCTAGGCCGGCCCGGTCGCGTGCAGGCGTGACCGCAGGGGGCATGAACGGACTTGCAAGGTCCGGCGGGGGCTGAGGGGCCCTCGACCAAATAAAATACATCGGGAGGAAATCTAATGGAGCGCCTAAGCGCGCGCGGCCAGATGGCCGCTGCTGTGTCCGTCATTGCCTTGAGCGCGGCTATCGCGCCGCAGATCGCCGGAGCGCAGGAAGTCATCAAGACCGCTTCTTCGGCCGGAGCCCCGGCCGCCGCGCAGCGGGAAGAGCCCACGCAGGTCGAGACCATCGTCGTCGGCGCCCGCGCCTCGCAGCAGTCGTCGATCTCGCGCAAGAAGCGCAGCGTCACCGCCCAGGACTCCATCGTCGCCGACGACGTCGGCTCCTTCCCCGACAGCAACGTCAACGAAGCCATGTCGCGCATCGCCGGCGTCGCCATCGAGCGTAACGGCTGGGGCGAAGGCGACGGCGTTGTGGTCCGCGGCAACGGCGCCGACCTGACCCGCGTGGAACTGGACGGCATGGGCGTGGCCGCCTCGGGCGCCAACCTGGCCGTGGGCGGCGGCGACGGCCGCAGCGCCGACCTGCGCGAATTCCCCGCCGAAATGATCAAGAGCCTGGACGTCATCAAGGGCCAGACGGCCGACATGACCCCGGGCGGCCTGGGCGCCACGATCCAGATCCAGACCCGCACGGGCCTGGACTTCAAGAAGCCCTACATCTCGGTGCGCGGCGCGGCCGCCGGCAACACCCTGTCGCAGAAGGCCTCGCCGGAAATCGGCGTCGTCGCCTCGCGCAAGTTCCTCGACGACCGCCTCGGCGTCATCGCCAACATCAGCTACAGCAAGCGCCTGAACGACAGCCACTCGCTGAACAACGGCGGCTCGAACAACGCCCAGGGCTACACGCGCTTCGCCGACTTCGACAACTCGCCGGACAAGACCTTCACCTACAACCCGGCCACCGCCAACGGCACCGGCGCCACCGACCCGATCGGCTCGTGGGCCCTGACCGGCGGCGGCTTCTGGAACGCCCCGACCCCGACCGACGTGCTGACCAAGTCGGCCGCGGCCAAGACCAAGGCCGAGTGTCTGGCCGCCTTCCCGCTGCTGAACGACGCCCAGCTGAACACGATCGTCGCCGGCAGCAACGGCGCCAACCGCCTGGCGGCCCAGCAGGCCCAGATCAACTCGCAGATCAGCTGCCTCAACCAGTGGAACGACTACACGCCCAACCTGGTGCGCGACCAGAACTGGTCGCAGTACGAAGAGCGCCTGTCGTGGGACATCCGCCTGGACTACCGCGTCAACGACGACCTGACGATCTTCGCCAAGTACCAGGTCTCCAACCGTGACCAGCTGGAAGAGAACCGCCAGCGCACCCGCGGCGGCATCGCCACCCTGTACACGGCGTCCACCGGCCAGACGGCCACCTCGCTGACCACCAACACCTTCTATCCGGCCGGCACGCCCAACGTGCTGAGCGCCATCAACGGCGGCGGCTACTACATCTACATGCCGGGCCTGCCGACCAGCGCCTTCACCATCGACACCACGCCGGGCACGGCTGTCACCAACAACGCCTTCCCGCTGTACGGCGTGGCGGCCAACATCGTGCCGGGCTCGATCCAGGTCGACGGCAACCACCACCTGACCCAGTTCGACATCACCAACGCCGGGGTCAATATCGACCACATCAACAACCAGCAGGACTGGCACACCAAGTACTGGTCGGGCGGCGCCAAGTACGAACACGGCCCGATCACCGCCGACCTGACCTACGGCCACAACGACAGCAAGTACAGCCGCCAGGACATTCGCCTGACGCGCTCCTACAACTACGGCAACGCGACGATGCGCGTGCTGGAGAACGGCATCTGGACGATCGACACGCCGGCCTCGTACGACGAGACCAACATGACGAACTTCGTGCAGATGCTGAACCCCACGGCGGTTGGCATGCCGTCGTACAGCAACGCCTATCGCCTGTCGTTCACGCCGCGCCTCGTTGAAAGCGCCGAGGACCAGGTCAAGTTCGACCTGACCTACCTGCCCGACATGCCGGTGTTCACCCGCTTCAAGGTGGGCGCCCTGTACCGCAACGCCACGGCCGAATCCTGGGGCAACGGCGGCTACTCGCCCACCACCGGCGTCTTCGTGCCGACCCTGACCCTGCGCAGCGACGTGCGGGCCTGTCAGAACCTGCCGACCACCACCGCGGCCAACGCCTGCGTCTACGGCTACGCCCCGAACCCGACCACGGGCCTGAACTTCCTGTACGGCATCGAGACCCTGACCCAGGCCCAGCTGATCTCGATCTACCAGAACTCGCTGGAAGAGAACTCGGGCCCCTTCATGAAGGGCTACGAGGGCACTTCGGGCCTGGAGCTGTGGGACAGCATCGACGTGCCGAAGGCCTATTCGCAGCTGGCCAGCGCCGCCAACTACAACCTGGGCTGCATCAAGTCGTGCACGGCCAGCGACGGCAAGGTCTACGACCAGCCGTTCAACGCCACCGAAGAGACCATGAGCTCGTGGTACTGGATGGCCGACCTGGCGTACGACCTGCCGTTCGGCATGGAACTGAAGGGCAACCTGGGCAGCCGGATGTTCAAGACCGAGGTGGCCGGCTCGGGCTACGTCACGCTGAACTACACGCTGAAGAACAGCAGCTTCAACCCGGCCGACCCGACCAACCCCCTCGGGATCAGCACCGGCGCGATCACCAAGCAGGTGACCCTCAACAAGTCCTACACGGGCTGGCTGCCGTCGTACAACGCCGTCCTCTGGACCATCCCGGACAAGGTCGCGCTGCGCTACAACTGGGCCAAGACCGTCGCCCCGCCGGCCATGAAGTACCTCTGGCCGGGCGGCTCGTGCACCTATGACGAACGCCGCCTCGACACGCTCGAGACCGACGGCTCGGCGCAGGACATGAGCTGCGGCACCTTCGGCAACGCGGACCTGAAGCCCTATCAGGCGACCAAGAACAACACCTCGATCGAGTGGTATCCCAACAAGGACACCTCGTTCAGCCTCGCCTACTACCGCCAGAAGGTCCGGGTCGGCGGCGCTATCGCCGTGCCGCTGAAGAACAACCGCTCGATCTTCGACGGCAGCGACACGGTGGTGCCCGGCACCGACCGCCAGCTGTCCGACGTCGACTTCGCCATGACCACCTACCAGAACGGTCCGGGCTACGTGCAGTCGGGCTGGGAGTTCGTGGCCAAGACCGCCTTCACCTTCCTGCCCTGGAAGTTCAGCAAGACCGGGATGGACTTCAACGTCTCGACCACCAAGTCGAACAACTCGGTCACCTACATGGACCCGCTGACCGGCGAGGCGCTCGACCCGATCGGCCAGTCCAAGTACTTCGCCAACCTGGTGTTCTGGTACGACGACGGCGTCACCAAGGCCCGCATCGCCTACCAGACCCGCGACCGGGTGCTGAGCTGCATCTCGCCGTGCGGCAACACCAGCGCCTCGCCGGTGCGCAACCCGCCGAACACCAACATCGGTAACTTCGTCGGCTTCCCGTACAATCCGAGCGAGCCCTTCTACTCGGAGAAGTACGAGTACCTCGACGCCAAGATCTCGCGTCGCCTGAACCGCAACTTCGAGATCTACGCCGAAGCCCGCAACATGCTGAACGCCGCCCGCCTGTCGGTCGGTTCGGACAGCCGCGGCTTCGACGGCAAGCCCAACCCGTGGTCGGTGTCCTACGGCGGCGCCCGCGTCGCGGTGGGCTTCACCTACCGCAACTAAGCCTGCCTTCCGCCCCGGCGTCCGCGCCGGGGCGGAGCCCTCCGGGCCCCCTTTGCTTGTACCTGCGACCGGCCCCCGCCGGTCCGCGACCGACAGGGCTCACCGATGGCGATCTGGAAATTCCGCGGGCCGCGCCCGCCGTCCGGCCGACCGGACCTCTCGCGCCGCCTGCACCTGCTGGGCGCGACCTCGCTCCTCTGCCACGCCTTCATCGGCCGCGCCTTCGCCGCGCCAGCCGCTCACACCGTCACCCTGCGCGGCGACGCCGGCGGCCCGCGCTTCGACGGGATCGGCGTGGTCAATGGCGGCGGCGCCACCTCGGTGCTGCTGAAGGACTATCCCGAGCCCCAGCGCGGCCAGATCCTCGACCTGCTCTACAAGCCGAAATTCGGCGCCTCGGTCAGCGCCCTGCTGGTCGAGATTCCCGGCGACGGCAATTCCACCCAAGGCTCGATGCCCAGCCACATGCACACGCGCGGCGACCTCAGCTACGAGCGCGGCTACACG
Source organism: Caulobacter sp. GW821-FHT10A10 (assembly GCF_059415745.1). Taxonomy (NCBI): domain Bacteria; kingdom Pseudomonadati; phylum Pseudomonadota; class Alphaproteobacteria; order Caulobacterales; family Caulobacteraceae; genus Caulobacter; species Caulobacter sp. GW821-FHT10A10. The sequence goes on from NZ_JBWKNV010000001.1 coordinate 417,474, forward strand.
TGGTGGATCCTGCGCGAGGCCAGGAAGCGCAACCCCGACCTGAGCCTCGACGGCGCGGCCTGGAGCGCGCCCGGCTGGCTGGGCGGCGGCCAGTTCTGGTCGGCCGACACCATCGACTACTACATCAAGTGGCTGGAGGGCCTGCGCTCGGTCCACGGCCTGGAGATGGACGCCATCGGCTGCCGCAACGAGAAGGGCGCGGACTATCCGTTCGTGAAGGCCTTCCGCCAGGCGCTGAACCAGCGCAGGTTCGCCAAGGTCAAGCTGCACGCCTTCGACAACTGGCCCAAGGACAAGCTCGACTTCGTCGCCGACATGCGGGCCGATCCTGAGCTGGCGGCCGCCATCGACGTCATCGGGGCCCACGTCTTCTACGCCAACGGCCACGCCTCGCCCGAGGTGCAGGCCATGGCCAAAGCGATGGGCAAGCCGATCTGGAACACCGAGGACCACGTCTATCTGAAGGGCTTCGACTGCACGATCGGCATCGTCCGCGCCTTCAACCACAACTTCGTCCTCAGCGGCGCGACCAAGGTGGTCAACTGGTACGACATCGCCGGCGTCTATCCGATCGAGCCCTATCCGGAAGACCCCGCCGCCGTCCTCGCCCACCAGCCGTGGAGCGGCCATTACAAGGTGCGCGAGGCCCTGTGGGGCTACGCCCACTACGGCCAGTTCAGCCAGGTCGGCTGGACCTATCTCGCCGGCGGCAGCGGCATGCTGCCCGGCGGCGGCTCCTACGTGACGCTGAAGTCGCCGGGCGAAGACTGGAGCTTGATCGTCGAGACCAAGGACGCGGAAGGCCCGCAGACGCTGCGGATCGCCGTCGGCGGCGGGCTTTCCATCAAGCCCCTATGCGTCTGGCGCAGCGACGCGGACGAGCAGTTCGTCCGCCAGGGCGACCTCGCCGTCGAGGACGGGGCGGTCTCGATCACCCTGGCGCCGAACGCCATCTATTCGCTGTCGACCACGCGCGGCCAGCGCAAAGGATCGTTCGAGACCGTGCCGCCGCCGGCCCGCTTCCCGTTCCCCTATCGCGAGACCTTCGCGACCTACGCGCGTCCGGCCGCCCACGGCTGGCTGCCGCGCTACACCGCCGACATCGCCGGCGCCTTCGAGCTGGCCGATCGGCCGGACGGCAAGGCCGGCCGATGCCTGCGCCAGGTCGTGCCGATCCCGACCATCTCCTGGGCCCCGGACTGGCGGCCCTACAGCATCCTCGGCGACGCCGACTGGACCGACTACGAGGTCTCGGCCGCCGTCTGGCTGAACCCCGGCGACACGGCCGCCGTGATGGGCCGGATCAACCATGTCGGCACCGGCTACGGCTTCGTTCCCAAGGGCTATTTTCTGGAGCTGGCCCACGACGGCCGCTGCCGCCTGGTCGCCATCCGCGGCAAGAAGGATCCGAAGAAGGCCGTGGGCGACGCCGAGCAGCAGGCCCTGATCAAGGCCGGCAAGTTCGAAGGGGAAGGCGGCGAACTGGTGCTGGGCGACACCGTCCTGGCCGGCGCCGGACCTGGCCGCTGGCTGCGGCTGGCCCTGCGGTTCCAGGGTCCGCGCATCACCGGCCTGGTCAACGACGCCCCGGTGCTGACCGCCGAGGACACGCTCTATCCTGCCGGCATGGCGGGCCTGCTGGCCGGCGCCGACAAGACCCGCCTGTCCACGCCGTGGTTCGACGACCTGACCGTCAAGGGGGTGGGCGCGCCGACGCCGCGGCCGTCCCCGCCCTCGCCCTCGCCCCGCCAAACGCCCATCTACGGAGCCCGCTCGTGACGCGTTCGCTGACCACGGCGGGAACCCTCAGCCAGACCCTGGCCAACGACCTGGGCCAGCTGATCGTCACCGGCGCCTTCGCCGTACGGGCCTTCCCGACCGAGACCGAGATCTGCGATCGCTACCAGACCTCCCGCACCGTGGTGCGCGAGGCGGTGAAGATGCTGATCGCCAAGGGCCTGGTGGCCAGCCGCGCGCGGCGCGGCACGACGGTCAACGCCGAGGACGACTGGAACCTGCTGGATCCGGACATCCTGTCGTGGATCCGTACACGGAAGTTCTCGCTGGACCTGCTGATCGAGTTCACCCAGCTGCGGCTCAGCGTCGAGCCCATGGCCGCCGCCCTGGCCGCGCGCGAGGCCGACGCCCGCCGCCGGGCCGGGATCGAGCAGGCCCTGGCCCGCATGGCCGCCGCCGAGCAGGGCGACGAGGATCCGCTGACGGCCGACATCGCCTTCCACGTGGCCGTGCTCGAGGCCAGCGGCAACCGCTTCCACCGCCACATGCGCGACGTCATCGAGGCGGCGCTACGCTTCGGCGCCCAGCGGCCGGGGATCGAGCAGCAGGCCGACCAGCACCTGCCCGCCCACGCCCGCATCGCCGACGCCATCCTCGCCCGCCGCCCCGCCGACGCCGAGGCCGCCATGCGCGACCTGCTGCTGCGGATCCTGGAGCCGCTGGACCTCACGCGGATGCAGAGGCGGCGGCCGACCTGAAACCCTCTCTCTGAGAGAGAGGGCGGGGCCCGCCGCGAAGCGGTGGGAGGGTGAGAGGTTTCACCGCTGGCCGTTCCTGAACTCCCGTCATTCCCGCCCTTGTGGCGGGAACCCCTCTGTCAACCGCAAGGGCGGATGGGGCGGCGTGCCAAGCACGCCGCTTGCGCCTCACGTACGCGCGGAACCAGGGCTTCCCGCCACAAGGGCGGGAATGACGGGCGTTTTGGGTGAAGCGCGTCAGCCCCGCCTCACCAGTTCCACATCGTCCCGTCTTCCAGACGCGCCACCGGCAGCTGGCGCGGCTCGTACGGGTACTTGGCCGCCAGGGCCTCGTCGATGTCGACGCCGTGGCCAGGGGTGTCGCCGACGTAGAGCAGGCCCTTGTCGAACCGGTAGTCGTGCGGGAACACCGCGTCGGTCTCGGGCGAGTGGCGCATGTATTCCTGGATGCCGAAGTTCGGCACCCAGGTATCGAAGTGCAGCGCGGTCCCCATGGTCACCGGCGACAGGTCGGTGGCGCCGTGGCAGCCGGTGCGCACCTGCCACAGCGAGGCGAAGTCGGCGATGCGGCGCAGGTGGGTCAGGCCGCCGGCCCCGACGATGGTGGTGCGGATATAGTCGATCAGCTGTTCCTGGATCAGGTCCTTGGCGTCCCAGATCGTGTTGAACACCTCGCCCACGGCCAGCGGCGTGGTGGTGTGCTGGCGGATCAGGCGGAAGGCTTCCTGGTTCTCGGCCGGGGTCGAGTCCTCCAGCCAGAAGAGGTCGTAGGGCTCCAGGCTCTTGCCCAGCTGGGCCGCCTCGCGCGGGGTCATCCGGTGGTGACCGTCGTGCAGCAGGGCGACGTCGAAGCCGTGCTCCTTGCGCAGCGCCTCGAACAGGGTCGGCAGATAGCGCAGGTACTTGCGGGTGTCCCAGGTGGTCTCGGTCGGCAGGGTGGCGTCGGCCGGCTCGTAGTACATGTCGCCGCGGCCCACGCCGTAGGCGAGATCCAGCCCCGGCACGCCCGACTGGGCGCGCACGGCCTTGTAGCCGGCGTCGATATAGCGGCCGACGGCCTCGACGGTGTCTTCCAGGTCCGAGCCGTTGGCGTGGCCGTAGACCAGCACGCCGTCGCGCGAACGCCCGCCCAGCAGATCGTACAGCGGCGCGCCCAGCGCCTTGGCCTTGATGTCCCACAGGGCCACGTCGACGGCGGCGATGGCCCGCATGGTCACGGGGCCGCGACGCCAATAGGCCCCGCGATAGAGATACTGCCAGATGTCCTCGATGCGGCGCGCGTCGCGGCCGATCAGCACTGGGATCACATGGTCTTCCAGATAGGAAACCACCGCCTTCTCGCGCCCGTTCAGGGTGGCGTCGCCGATGCCGTAGACCCCCTGGTCGGTCTCGATCTTCAGGGTGACGAAGTTGCGGCCAGGCGAGGTGACGATCACCCGCGCCGCCGTAATTCGCAGCGGCGGCAGGCCGGCTGCCTTGAACGGCTCGGTTTGACTAGTATGCACGTCGAGATTCCCGTGGTCTTCCATTGGGAGTTCAATAGTCCCAGCGGTTCGGCCTGTCCATATTGGCCTGACCAATTTATAAGGTCGCTTATGTCCACCAAGGCCGAAAGCCGTCTTTACGAGCGCGTCGCCCGCGATCTGGCCGGCCAGATCGCCGAGGGCCGCTACGTCGTGGGCCAGCGCCTGCCGTCCGAGCGCGACCTGGCCCAGACCTATTCGGTCTCCCGCCCGACCATCCGCGAAGCCATCATCGCGCTGGAGCTGGACGGACTGGTCGAGGTGCGGCTGGGCTCGGGCGTCTACGTCAAGGCCCAGGCCCCGGCCCAGGGCCAGGCCGGCGACACCGACATCGGCCCGTTCGAGCTGCTCGAGGCCCGCCGCGCCATTGAGGCCGAGGCCTGCGCCATGGCCGCCAAGCGCATCACCGACGAGGCCTTGGACGAGCTCGACCGCCTAGTCGGCGAGATGCAGGCCGAGAACGCCCGCGACGTCGACCGCGCCGAGGACGCCGACCGCCGCTTCCACATGCTGATCGCGACCGAGACCCAGAACAGCGCCATGGTCGCCGCCGTCGAGATGCTGTGGGAGGCCCGCGCCCGCTCCCCCCAGACCAAGCTGATGGGCCAGAAGGCCCACGCCGCCGGGGTGATCCCGCGCATCGACGAACACACGGCCATCGTCACCGCCCTGCGCGCCCGCTCCTCGGAAGACGCCCGCGACGCCATGCGCCGCCACCTCACCCGCGTGCTCAACTCGTTGCTGGCGGCGACCGAGGTGCAGGAGCTGGAAGAGGCCAAGGCCCGCATCGCCGCCACACGCGACCGCTACACCTGAGGCGCGCCCCGCGCGACGGGGCCGGAACGATTGGCCGACCGGGGCCGTTCAGCGAGCAACAGGCGCCGCCTCGAAAGAGGCCTCCGCCCCCACCTCGCGCAGGGATGACCCGGCCATGCGATCGATCCTTCTGATGCTCCTCGGCGTGCCCCTGCCGATCATCCTGCTGCTCGCCTTCTGCACCCATCACTTCTGAACCGGCGGGAGCAGATCGGATGTCGGACCTCGTCCCCGAAGAGCACCAGTCCGCCGTCAGCTGGGACGCCGTCCTGGCCGGCGCCGCGGCGACCGTGGCCCTGCTGTTCGTGCTGGTGTCGCTGGGCGCCGGCCTTGGCTTGAAGATGGCCCCGCGCTGGCCGACAGGGCTGACCGCGGCCGACTTCACACCTCTGGTCGGCGCGGTCTTCGTCGCCTGCCAGGTCGTAGCCAGCATGCTGGGCGGCTACCTGGCCGGGCGGCTGCGCACCAAGTGGCTGCACGTCCATGACCACGAGGTGCATTTCCGCGACACCGCCCACGGCCTGCTGGCCTGGGCGACCAGCGTCGTGGCCCTGCTGCTGCTGGGCGCCCTGACCGCCTCGCCCGCGGTGAGCCCGCCCGACACCCTGGCCCCGGCCGAGGTGATGCGGGCCGGCCAGATCGCGGCCCAAATCTCGCTGTTCCTGGGGATCGGCGCCCTGACCAGCGCCTTCGCCGCCAGCGTCGCCGCCGCGATCGGCGGCCTGCGGCGCGACGACATGCATAGGCTTCACCGCACCGCCTGACGGATGGCTGCAACCCGCGGACAATTGGCCATACCAATTGTCCGCGAAACACCCCAACGCCCTGGCCAAGGCCGCTTTCGACCTGATAGGGACGGAGCCCAGGACAGTCCGGGGGAAGCTTCATGACGCCCAGCCACCGCCAGATCGCGCGCGCCGCCACCGCCTTGCCTTTGCTGCTGGCCCTGGCCGCCGGCCCTGTCCTCGCCGCCCCACCAAAGCCGCTTCCTGAACGTTTCGACATCGCCGTCACGGTCGACGACCTGCCCGACCACGGCGCCCTGCCGCCGGGCATGACGCGGCTGTCGATCACCCAGGAGCACATGGCCCTGTTCAAGGCCCACGGCGTGGTCGAGGCCTTCGGCTTCGTCAACAGCGCCAACGCCGACGATCCCGACAGCAACGCCGCGCTCGACGCCTGGCGCGCCGCCGGCCATCCGCTGGGCAACCACACCGCCACCCACCTCAACATCGACAAGGCCGCCAGCCTCGAGGCCTGGATCGCCGACCTCGAAGCCGGCGAACCGGCCGTGGCCTCGCGGATGCGGCGCCAGGATTGGCGGTATCTGAGGTTTCCCAATCTTTCGACAGGCGCGACCCGCGAACGCCACGACGGCGCGGCCGCCTGGCTTAAGGCCCACGGCTACAAGATCGCCCACGTCAGCGTCTCGTTCGACGACTGGGCCTATACCGACGCCTACGCCCGCTGCGCCGCCAAGGGCGATGCGGCCGCGATCAAGCTGATGGAGGATCAGTACCTCAAGGGCGTCGACGACGCCCTGGTGCGGATGCGGGCGGTCTCGCTGAAGGTCTACGGCCGGGTGATCCCTCAGGTGCTGCTGACCCATGTCGGCGGCTGGTCGGCGCGGATGCTGCCCCAGGTGCTCGACCGCCTCGACGCGGCCGGCGGCCACTACGTGACTCTGGAAGAAGCCCAGAAGGACCCAGCCTATGTGCAAGCCGAGCAGTGGCTCGGCGGCGACGGCATCATGGAACGCACGGCCCGCAACACCGGCGTCGACCTGTCGGCCCTGCCGCCGCCGCTGAGCAAGCCGGTGGATCCGAAGGGGCTGTGTCGGTGAGGTCTTCCTGAGGCGGATGGCGAAGCGACAGACCCGGCCCGGCCTGCCGCTCCGCTCTCCAACACGTCATCCCGGCCGCAGCGTAGCGGAGAGCCGGGACCCAGGGGGCGCCGCAGCGCGCCGGCCACCGCGAAGAAGCCTCGACGACGGTGCGGCCGCCCCTGGGTCCCGGATAAGCGCTACGCGCTTTCCGGGATGACGGGCTGAAAGTTATCGGTCGAAGAGTTGGGCGCTTAAGCGATCAGCTCGTACGCCGGCAGGGTCAGGAACTCCTCCAGCCCGTCCTCCAGCACCATGCGCGTGAAGAGGTGTGCGGCTTCTTCCAGCTTGGGCGAGCCGTGCTCGCGGCGCAGGTCGCCCATCTCCTGAGTGAACAGGCTGATGAACAGCTCCGAGGTCAGCACGCGGCCGTCGTCGAGCTCGGCGGCCAGACGCACCCACTGCCACAGTTGCGTGCGGCAGATCTCGGCGGTCGCCGCGTCCTCCATCAGGTTGTAGAGCGGCACCGCGCCCCGGCCTTCCAGCCAGGCCTGGGTGTAGCGGACGCCGACGCGGATGGCCTCGCGCACGCCGGTCTCGGTGCGGGCGCCGTCGTGCAGCTCCAGCATCTGGGCTTGGGTGATCTCCAGGCCCTCCAGCGTCTTGTCGAGCTGGTTGGGAGCCGGCATCAGGCGGTCGAAGACCTCCATGGCCACCGGCACCAGATCGGGGTGGGCGACCCACGTGCCGTCGTGACCAGCCCCGGCCTCGCGCTCCTTGTCGGCCTTGACCTTGGCGAAGGCGGCCTGGTTGGCGGCCTCGTCGCCCTTGACCGGAATCTGGGCGGCCATGCCGCCCATGGCGAAGGCGCCGCGACGATGGCAGGTCTGGATCAGCTTCAGCGAATAGGCGCCCAGGAAGGCCTTGCCCATCACCATCGCCGAGCGGTCCGGCGTCAGGAAGGCGGGGGTGCGGCCCAGGCGCTTGATGAACGAGAAGATGTAGTCCCAGCGGCCGCAGTTGAGGCCGACGATGTGGTCCTTCAGCTCGAACAGGATCTCGTCCATCTCGAAGGCGGCCGGGATCGTCTCGATCAGCACCGTGGCCTTGAAGGTTCCGACGGGCAGGCCCAGCGCCTCCTGGGCGCGGACGAACACCTCGTTCCACAGCCGGGCCTCAAGATGGCTCTCGAGCTTGGGCAGGTAGAAGTACGGGCCCGAGCCCTTTTCGATGGCGGCGTGGGCGTTGTGGAAGACATAGAGGCCGAAGTCGAACAGCGCGCCGGCGACAGGCGCGCCGTCGACTTCGAGGTGGCGTTCGGGAAGGTGCCAGCCGCGCGGCCGGACCTTCAGGACGGCCGGGTTGGTTCCCAGCGCGTAAGCCTTTCCGGACTTCGGATCGACGTGGTCCAAGACGCCGTTCCAGCGGTCCTTCAGGTTGACCTGACCCTCGACGACATTGGCCCAGGTGGGGGCCGTGGCGTCTTCGAAGTCGGCCATGAACACCTTGGCCCCGCAGTTGAGGGCGTTGATGATCATCTTGCGGTCGACCGGACCGGTGATCTCGACGCGGCGGTCCTGGAGGTCGGCCGGGATCGGCGCGACGGTCCAGTCGGCGGCGCGGACGTGCGAGGTCTCGGCCAGGAAATCGGGCAGCTCGCCGGCGTCGAACCGGACTTGCCGGGCCTCGCGCGCGGCCAGCAGGGCGCGGCGGCGGGCGTCGAAGCGACGGTGCAGGTCGGCCACGAAGGCCACGGCCTCGGGGGTGAGGATCTCTACCGCGCGACCCTCGATCGGACCGAGGATCTGGACGTTGGCGGCGATGTCGAGGGGCATGGCGTGTTCCGTGGTGTGGTGACGCGGACTTTGGAAAATCTATCGGATGCGCGGGGCGCACCCAATGCTCGTCATCCCGGTCGCCCGCCGCGAAGGCGGGCGAAAGAGCCGGGACCCAGGGGCGACCGCATTGCGTCGGCCACCGCGAAGAAGCCTCGACGACGATGCGCCGGCCCCTGGGTCCCGGATAAGCGCTGCGCGCTTTCCGGGATGACGATTTGAGCGAGCGGATGAAGGGAGGAAGCAGGCGCCTCCTTCCCCGCTACGCATCGAGCGTCTTACGCGCTCTTTTCAGTGGCCCGGATGGTGGGGACGATCTGGTCGCCCCAGTTGCCCGAGCCGTCGTGGTGGCGCGAGGTGCGCACCAGTTCGACCGAGTAGCCGGCCTCGATGGCGCGGCGGACAGCTTCGTTGAGGCGGTGCGAGGCCTCGGCGAGACGGTCCACGGCGCGGTCCTGGGCCGTCGAATCCGGCATGGCGGCGGGAGCGAATTGCGTGACGTTGGTCATGACGTTTCTCCTCAGTTCGGGCTTTGGGGGGACGGGAGGGGTTGAAGCTCGCCGCTATTCGGCGGCGAACTGGTTCATGGTGTTGGCGTGGCCGCCGGCCTTCAGGGCGCGCTCGCCGGCGACCATTTCCTTGAAGCTGTCGCCGAGGTCGGAACCGACCTCGTGCTGGTGCTTCACGGCCGACACGCCGCGGCGGATTTCCTCGCGCTGCACGGTGTTGACGTAGGCCCGCATGCGGCCCTCGCCGAAGTAGCCGCGCGACAGCTCGTCCATGCTCTTGGCGGTCAGGTGGAAGGTCGGCAGGGTGATCAGGTTGTGGAACACCCCGGCCCGGGCGGCGATGTCGACCTGGAAGCGCGCCAGGCGCTCGTCGGTCTCGCGACCAAGGTCGGTGTCGTCCAGGTCGGCCGACATCAGGGCCGCGCCTTCCGGATAGCTGTCCGCATGGATCTTGCCCTCGGCGATCCACTGGTCGCGCACCTGCTTGCGCAGATTGAGCGTCCAGTTGAACGACGGCGAGTTGTTGTAGGTCAGCTTGGCGTTCGGCACGGCCTTGCGGACCTCGGCCACCATCGAGGCGATCTCGTCGACATTGGGGGTGTCGGTCTCGATCCACAGCAGGTCGGCGCCGCCCTGGGTCAGAGACGCGATGCAGTCCTCGATGACGCGCGCCCGGCCGGTGCCGTCCTGGAAGGCGAACAGGCCGTTGGGCATGCGCACCGGCTTCTGGAACTCGCCGTCGCGATAGAGGGCCAGCTCGCCGGGCTGGATCGGGTTTTCCGGCGTGATCGCCTCGGTCTTCAGCCACTTGATGTAGTCCGAAGCCAGGTCGCCCGGCTCCTGGCTGACCGGGATCTTCTGGGTCAGGCCAGCGCCCAGGCTGTCGGTGCGGGCGACGATGACGCCCTCGTCGACGCCCAGTTCCTCGAAGGCCAGGCGGCAGGCGCGCAGCTTCTCGATGAAGTCCTCGCGCGGCACGGTGACCTTGCCGTCCTGGTGGCCGCACTGCTTGGCGTCGCTGACCTGGTTTTCGATCTGCAGGCAGCAGGCGCCGGCCTTGATCATCTCCTTGGCCAGCAGGTAGGTGGCGTTCTCGTTGCCGAAGCCGGCGTCGATGTCGGCGATGATCGGAACGACGTGGGTCTCGAAGCCGTCGATGGCCTTGATCGCGGCCTGTTCGGCGACCTGGTCGCCGGCCTTGCGGGCGGCGGTCAGGGCCTTGAAGAGGTCGTTGATCGCCACTTCGTCGGCCTGACGCAGCGAGACGTAGATCTCCTCGATCAGATCGACGACCGAGGTCTTCTCGTGCATCGACTGGTCCGGCAGGTGGCCGAAGCGGTTGCGAAGGCCCGCGACCATCCAGCCCGACAGATAGACATAGGCGCCCTTGGTGGTGCCGCGCAGGCGCTTGACCGACTTGATCATCTGCTGGGCGTGGAAGCCCGACCAGCAGCCCAGCGACTGGGTGAACTGGCTGCTGTCGGCGTCGTAGGCGGCCATGTCGGCGCGCATGACGGTCGCCATGTCGCGGGCGATGTCCAGGTGGGTCGAATAGGTGTTCTGCAGCTTCAGCTGGATGATGTCGTCGATGGCGACGCCGCCCGGCGTCAGGCCCTGCGGGTAGCGGGCGAGGAGGTCCTGGCGGTGCTCGGCGTAGGTCTTGCGCATGGTCGTCGTACTTCCCCATCGGGGCCCGCTGATTGGGAGGCGGGCGTTGATTTCGTCTTGGGGAGCTAACGCGGCCGGGCTGATACGGTCGAACCTATTGAAGACGATTTGTCACGAATTGACTTTGTGTAATTTGTAAATCCATGACAACGTGACATCCATGGTCACGACGACGGACAAGAAGCTTTTCCTGGGCGGCCGGCTCAAGCGGCTGCGGCGCGACATCGGCGTCACCCAGGCCCGCATGGCCGAGGAACTGGGCGTCTCGCCCAGCTACCTGAACCTGCTGGAACGCAACCAGCGGCCGGTCACGGCCCAGATGCTGCTGCGGCTGGCCGAAGCCTACGATCTGGACCTGCGCACCCTGTCGGCCGACGATCCCGGCGGCGGCGCGGGTCTGGAAGAGGTTCTGGCCGACAAGATGTTCGCCGACCTCGGCATCGGCCGCCACGAGGCCGCCGAGGTGGCCGAGCTGTCGCCGGGCCTGGCCGAGGCCGTGGCCCGCCTCTACCGCGCCTATCTCGACCGCGGCCGGATGATCGACCTGGGCGCCTTCGAGCGGCCGGACGGAACGCCCGCCGTCTCGTCCTCGCCCACCGACTGGGTGCGCGACCTGGTCGGCTCGCAGCGCAACCACTTCGCCGAACTGGAGACGGCGGCCGAGGCCATCGTCGCCGCCCTCGACGCCGACCCGCAGGACCTGGGCCCCGCCGTGCGCGAACGCCTGCTGGAGCGGTTCGGCATCCAGGTACGGGTCATGCCGGTCGAGGTGATGTCCGGCTCGCTGCGCCGCTACGACCACCACCGCAAGCGGCTGATGATCTCCGAGACCCTGGCCCCGGCCAGCCGCATCTTCGCCATGTGCTACCAGCTGGGCCTGATGGAGACGCCGGACGCCCTCACCCGCCTGGCCGACCGCTTCGCCGCCCCCGATCGCGCCACGCGCCAACTGCTGAAGGTGTTCCTCGACAACTACCTCGCCGCCGCGATCATGATGCCCTACGAGCCGTTCCAGGCGGCCATGGAGGCCACCGGCTACGACATCGAGCGGGCCCGCTCGCGGTTCGGCGTCAGCTACGAACAGGCCGCGCAACGGCTGACCACGCTCAGCCGCCCCGGCGCCCGGGGCGTGCCGTTCTTCATGATGCGGCTGGATGCGGCGGGGAACATCTCCAAGCGCTTCGCCGCCGGCCCCTTCCCGTTCTCGCGCTTCGGCGGCGCCTGCCCGCGCTGGAACGTGCACGACAGCTTCAAGACCCCCGGCCGCATCGTCACCCAGGTGATCGAGACCCCCGACGGTGAGCGCTACTTCACCCTGTCGCGCACCGTGCGGCGGGTGTCGGGCCTGCAGGCGGGGCTGGAGGACGAGCTGGTCATCGGCCTGGGCTGCGAACTGAAATACGCGTCCAAGCTGGTCTACGCCCGGGGCCTCGACATCGCCTCGCCCGTCACCGTCGAGATCGGCCCCTCCTGCCGCATCTGCGAACGCCCCGCCTGCCCGCAGCGCGCGGCGGCCCCGATCAACCGGACCCTGCTGGTGGAAGAGGCGAGCAAGTCGGTGACGCCGTTCCCGTTCGCGCGGTGACCTAAAAGCCCCTCTCCCAGAGGGAGAGGGAGGGGCCCGCGCGAAGCGTGGGAGGGTGAGGGGTTACGGTGTTTGACGGCGTGCCGGCACTCCGTCAAACACCGTAACCCCTCACCCCAGCCCTCTCCCTATGGGAGAGGGAGCATTAGACGCTCGCCCCCCTCACCGCGGCATCGTCCTCGCCTCTCGCCGCACCGTGTAGCACCGCGTCGCGCCGAACTTCGTGGCGCAGAGGCCGGTCTCGTCCGAGCCCTGGCGGATCACCGCCCAGCGGTCGCGATCGCACTGGTGCCAGTGCTCGCGGAACGCCCCGCGGTCGTCATAGGCGAACACCGGCGTATCCCCGTCGGTGTAGAACCGCGTCATGCCCGTGAAGCCGCCAAAGCTGGTCTTGCCGTTGACCACGCCGCAGACCCGGCCGCCGCGCATCATCCACACCCCGCCCAGCTCCAGCGGCCGTGACTGCTTCAGCCGCGCCACCAGGGCGGGATGGATCACCGACCAGCGCTGGGCCGCCTGCTGCTTGGCCAGCAGCAGGGCCGGTCCCCGGGCCGGCGGCAGCGGCCCCATGGCCCGCTCGAAACGGACGAAGTCGAAGACGGCGTAGGCCAGGGCGGCCAGCAGCGTCACGGCCAGGACGGCGCCAAGGATCCGCCAGGTCAGGACGGCGCGCTTGCGGCCCGCATTGGCGTCGGGGACGGGCAGGACGAACGACACGTGCGATTTCCTCGTGGAGCCACGAGAAGATTACACATGTAGTTTTAAATCGCACAACCCTGCATTTTTATCGTCATCCCGGCCGGAGCGAGAAGCGCGCAGAGCCGGGACCCAGGGGCCGCCGCACGGCGTGGGCTAGCGAAGAAAGCGGCGAATCCAAGCGCGGAGCCCAGTCCCCTGGGTCCCGGATAAGCCCTGCGGGCTTTCCGGGATGACGCTGGAGGTCAGACGCCGTGACGCCCTACTGCGCCACCGCCTCGACGTTGCGATGCAGCGGCGGCGGGGTGACGCCGTCGACGAAGACGCGGGCCTCGCCGCCGGGCACGCGGAAGGGCGGCACGTCCAGGCCGCGCGGGGTCAGGGTCCAGACCGCCAGGATGGTCACCGCCGTCAGGGCGGCGATGGTGACCGTCAGCCCCTCGGCGGCGACCGGGCCGGGCCCGGCCAGCACCCGCACGCGGGCGACCAGCGGGTGGCGGCCGAAGGCGCAGGCCAGCGGCGAGGCGGCCGTACAGGCATGGGCCTTCATCAGGGTCTCGGCGTAGCGCTTGCGGGCCTTGGGCGTCAGGGCCACGACGTCGGCGTCGCAGGCGATCTCCTGGTCCAGGCGGGCGATGGCCGCGCCCAGATGGACGAAGGGGTTCAGCCAGCCCAGCACCTGGCAGGCGGTGATGATCAGGTTGCCGCGCGGATCGCCGCGCCGCATGTGCGCCCGCTCGTGGGCCAGAACGAGTTCGCGCTCGACCGCGTCGAAGCGCTGGGCGAAGTCGTGCGGGATGACCAGGCGCGGACAGAACACGCCCATGACGGCCGGCCCCTCCAGCCCGGCGCGGGCGCGGGCGCGGAAGACCCGCTCGGCCAGAGCGATCAGGGCGGCCAGACCGATGACCCCGACGACCCACACCGTCAGCATGGCCACGGCCAGCAGGCGCTCGGGCGGCTGGGCCGCCGCGCCTGCCTTCAGGGCCTCCGACAGGCTGGGGAAGATGCTGACCAGGGCCGCGACCGGGGCCAGGCGCCACAGCTTGTAGACCGCCTCGGGGCCGACCAGGCGGCGCACGGGAACCCGCAGCGCCAGGACCAGCAGCACGCCTGCGGCGGCGGCGAACTGGACGCGCAGCAGGGTCAGGGCCAGCAGATCAACCAGCATCGTCCAGCTCCGCGATCAGCTGTTTCAGCTGCTTGACCTCGTCGGGCGACAGCGAGCGATGCTTGGCGAAATGCGCCACCAGGGGCGTCAGCCGGCCGTCGAACAATCGGTCGAGCAGGCCCTGGCTCTCGCTTTGCAGATATTCGGCCCGGCTGACGATCGGCACGTAGCGCACGCGGCCGTCGATGCGGCGCGACTCGATGGCCTTGCGCTTGAGCAGGCGGTTGATCAGCGTCTTGACCGTGGCCTCGCCCCAGCCCTGCGGGGCGGCGACGGCTTCGAGGATCTCCTCGACGGTCAGGGGGCTCTTCGTCCAGAGCGCCTCCATGACGTGGCTTTCGGCTTGGGTGATGCTCATGTCGGCCTGCTGCGCTGCTGACTCGAATGATTACGCCCGTAAATGACATCGTCAAGCGATGCTTGGCGCTCAGGACGGGCCGGGTAAGAGTGGCCGCCATGACTCGCCTCCTGGAACGCCTCGCCCCCTGCGGCCCGATCGTCGATCCCAAGGCCGCCGAGCGCGCCCACGAGGGGATCGCCCGCCGCGCCGGCGAAAAGCTGGCCACGATCGACGCCGCCTGGCCGGCCCTGGCCCCGGTGTTCGCCGCCAGCCCTTATCTCGCGGGCCTCGCCCGTCGCGACGGCGCGCGCCTGCCGACGATCCTGGAGAGCGATCCGCAGGCCCGGCTGTCGGACATCCTGGCCGCCGCCAAGGCCGTCGCCGCCGAGCCGAACTTCGAGACCGCCCGCAAGACCCTCCGTGAACTGAAGGCCGACCTGCACCTGCTGACCGCCCTCGCCGACCTGGGCGGCGTCTGGGACCTCGACGCGGTGACCGGCGCCCTCACCCGCTTCGCCGACGCCAGCCTGCACGCGGCCCTGGCCCAGGCCGCCCGGGTCGAGGTGGCGCGCGGCGCCCTCACCCATGTCGGAGACGGCGAGGACGGTCCGATCCCAGGCCTGTTCTGCATCGCCATGGGCAAGCACGGCGCCTATGAGCTGAACTATTCCAGCGACATCGACTTTTCGATCTTCTACGCGCCCGAGGCCCTGCCGGTGAGCGAGGGGACCGAGCCTCAAGGGGTCGCCGTGCGCCTGACCCAGCACCTGGGCCGGATGCTGGCCGAGCGCACCGCCGACGGCTACGTCTTCCGCATCGACCTGCGCCTGCGCCCCGATCCCAGCTCGACCCCGCCGGCCATGCCGATCGACGCGGCCCTCGATTACTACGAGAGCGTCGGCCAGAACTGGGAGCGAGCGGCCCACATCAAGGCCCGCATCGCGGCCGGCGACATCGCGCGCGGCGAGGCCTTCCTGGCCGAGCTGCAGCCCTTCATCTGGCGGCGCAACCTCGACTTCGCCGCCATCGCCGACATCCACTCGATCAAGCGCCAGATCCACGCCTACAAGGTGGACGAGCGGCTGGAGGCCAAGGGCGCGGACCTGAAGCTGGGCCGCGGCGGCATCCGCGAGATCGAGTTCTTCGTCCAGACCCAGCAGCTGATCCTGGGGGGCCGCCATCCGGACCTACGCAGCCCGCGCACGCTGGACGCGCTCTCCGCCCTGCGCGACGCCGGCCACGTGACGCCGGAAGACTGCGCCTATCTGACCGCCGCCTATCACGACCTGCGGGCCCTGGAGCACCGGGCCCAGATGATCGCCGACGACCAGACCCACAAGCTGCCGGAATCCGACGCCGATCGGAAGAAGGTCGCCGCCCTCTGGAACCACGGCAATCTGCGCAGCTTCGACGCCGCCGTCGGCAAGATGCTGAAGGGCGTCAACCAGCGCTACGGCGCCCTGTTCAAGGGCGAGGAGGAGCTGTCGTCGCGCTTCGGCAGCCTGGTCTTCACCGGCGTCGAGGACGATCCGGAGACCCTGGCCACCCTCAAGCGCATGGGCTTCTCGGCCCCCGATCGGGTGGCCGCCACCATCCGTGGCTGGCACCACGGCCATATCGCCGCCACCCGCACCGAGCGGGGCCGCGAGCTCTTCACGCGCCTGGCCCCCCGCCTGCTGGACGCGGCCAACGCCACGGGGGCGCCGGACGCGGCCTTCAACCGCTTCGCCGACTTCTTCGCCTCGCTGAGTTCGGGGGTGCAGATCCAGTCGCTGTTCCTGGCCCAGCCGCGCCTGTTCGAACTGGTGGTGCAGGTCATGGCCTTCGCGCCGCGCCTGGCCACCACCCTGGCCCGCCGGCCGACCGCGCTGGACGCCCTGCTCGACCCGGCCTTCTTCGGCCCGATGGAGGTTCCCGCCGACATCCCGTGGGATCCGGCCGAGTTCGAGCCGTCGATGGACGCGGCCCGGCGCCTGTTCCGCGACCAGTCGTTCCGGATCGGGGTGCGGGTGATGAGCGGCACGGCCGACGCCCGCGACGTGGGCCGCGCCTTCGCCGACCTGGGCGACCTGATCGTCGGCGGCCTGGCGCCGGCCGCCCTGGCCGAGGTCGAGCGGCTGGGCGGCGCCTTCCCGGGCCAGGTGGCCGTGGTCGCCCTGGGCAAGGCCGGCTCGCGCGAGATGACCGCCAAGTCCGACCTCGACCTGATGACGCTCTACGCCGCCGACGAGCCGGCCAGCATGTCGGAGATCAAGGGCTGGAGCGCCGACGTCTTCTACGCCCGCTTCACCCAGCGCCTGACCTCGGCCCTGTCGGCCCCCACCGCCGAAGGCACGCTCTATGAGGTGGACCTGAAGCTGCGCCCCTCGGGCAGCAAGGGTCCGGTCGCCGTCAGCTTCACCGCCTTCGAGGACTATTACGAGCGCGAGTCCGAGACCTGGGAGCTCTTGGCCCTGACCCGCGCCCGAGTGATCTGGGCCAGCTCGCCGGCGTTCAAGGCGCGGGCCGAAGGCGCGATCGAGGCCGCCCTGCGCCGCCCGCGCGACGTGGCGAAAACCGCCGCCGACGTGCTCGACATGCGCGACCTGATGGAGCGCGAGCGGCCGGGCAAGGGGCCGTGGGATCTCAAGCTCGAACCCGGCGGCCTGGTCGATATCGAGTTCATCGCCCAGTTCCTGCAACTGGCTCACGGACCAGACGGCGGCCCTCTGGCCCAGAACACCGGCGAGGCCCTGTCGGCCCTGATCGCCGCGGGCCTCGCCGACAAGGCCTCGCTCAACGCGGCCCTGTCGGCCTGGCGGCTGGAGCAGGACCTGTCGCAACTGATCAAGGTGGCGCTGGAGAACGGCGACGACCCGGAAAGCGAGCCCAAGGCCTTCCGAGCGCTGCTGGCCCGGGCTGGACACGTGACCCAGTTCCGCTCGCTGAAAGCCAAGCTGCTGAAGGCCAAGGCCGAGGCCCGGGCGGCGTTCGAGGCGGTGGTGCGCTGAGACAAGCTCCTCCCCCGAGAAACGGGGGAGGTGGCGCGGCGCTATCAGCGCCGTGACGGAGGGGGCGACGGCTGGCAATGAGCCCAGTCTCGCCCCCTCCACCGCTTCGCGGTCCCCCTCCCCCGTTTCACGGGGGAGGAGAAGGATCAGTACGCCGGCTCGGGCTGCTTCTGCTCGCCCTTGAGCAGCGCGACATAGGCCTCGTCGGTGGTGAAGGGGATCTCCTTCACGTCGATCAGCAGGGTCTTGTTGGACCCGATGATCACGATCTTGGGCACGTAGAAGCCGTTGAACGAGTTCTGCACGGCGTAGGGCGTCGTGCCCGGGGCGACCGGGCCGGTCCACCCCATGACCTTGATGGCCAGGCCGCCGACGAAGTCAGGCTCGCGGACCAGCTGGATGCCGCTGGTGAAGTTCGGCGCCGCGCCCTGGACCTTGACGTTGAAGAAGCCCGGCGTGCGCAGGCCGGTCCAGACGTAGGTGGCCTCGGCGGTGTCGAAAGGTTCGGGACCATAGAAACCCATCACGTGTCTCCTCTGGTTGTTGATCGCCTCGCTGGGCGACGGGCGCATCGATACGCGCCGCGAGAAACACAATCTGTGCGCGCATTCACAATGATAACCATTTTAAGCCGCACCACGGCGACCTTCGCGCGAAACGGTCGTGAAAAAGGCGCGCGGCCTCGTAAACCTTGGCCTCGTCCCATACGTATCTTCCAGGCCAAGCCCGGAGACCCCCGCGATGCTGATCCGCCACCGCCCCGACCTGACCGAGAACGACGTCACCGACCGGGGCCTCTATCTGCGACGGCGGGAGTTCATCGCCGGCGCCGCGGGGCTTGGGCTGGCGGGCCTGAGCCTTCCGGGATTGGGCGGAGCGGCAACCGCCGCGCCGCTGGCCTTCACCAAGGGCTTCTCGACCCAGGAAAAGCCGACACCGAGGGACGACGTCACCAGCTACAACAACTTCTACGAATTCGGCGTCGACAAGTCGGACCCGGCCGAAAACGCCGGCAAGCTGAAGACCCGCCCCTGGACCGTCCGCGTCGACGGCGCCTGCGAGGCCCCCCGCACCTTCGACATCGACGAGCTGATCAAGGGCCAGAAGCTGGAGGAGCGCATCTATCGCCTGCGCTGCGTCGAGGGCTGGTCGATGGTCATCCCCTGGGTGGGCTTTCCGCTGAAGGACCTGATCGCGGCGGTGAAGCCCACCTCGAAAGCCAAGTTCGTCGCCTTCGAGACCCTGATGCGGCCCTCGGAAATGACCGGCCAGCGCTGGGACGTGCTGCAATGGCCCTATCGCGAGGGCCTGCGCATCGACGAGGCGACCCACCCGCTGGCCCTGATCGCCGTCGGCCTCTATGGCGAGACCCTGCCCAACCAGAACGGCGCGCCGCTACGGCTGGTCGTGCCGTGGAAGTACGGCTTCAAGAGCATCAAGTCGATCACCCGCATCAGCCTGGTCGAACGCCAGCCGCCGACCGCCTGGAACCTGTCCGCCCCGCGCGAGTACGGCTTCTATTCCAACGTCAATCCGGCCGTGGACCACCCCCGCTGGTCGCAGGCCAGCGAGCGGCGGATCGGCGAGTTCCGGCGTCGGGAGACCCTGGCCTTCAACGGTTATGGCGAGTGGGTGGCGGATATGTACCGCGGCATGGATTTGAAGCGGAACTTCTGATGACGGACGAAGTCGACACCGCCAGCTCCTCCCCCGAGAAACGGGGGAGGTGGCGCGCTGCGGATACGCAGCGTGACGGAGGGGGCGAGGGACGGAGTGCGGCGGTCGCCCCCTCCACCCCTTCGGGGTCCCCCTCCCCCGCACGCGGGGGAGGAGCAAGGAAGAAGCGCCCCTCCAAGACCCGCGACAACCTCGTCTACGCCGCCGTCTGGCTGGCCTGCGCCGGGCCGATCGCCTGGCTGGCGTTCCGCGCCTTCACCGACGACCTGGGGGTCAATCCGATCGAGACCCTGGTGCGGCAGCTGGGCGTCTGGGGCCTGCGGCTGCTGCTGGTCGGCCTGGCGATCACGCCGGCCGCCGTGATCCTGAGGAAGCCGCGCCTGGTGCGCTTCCGCCGCACGATCGGCCTCTTCGCCTTCGCCTACGTGTCGCTGCACCTCCTCAGCTACATCGGCGTCGACCTCTTCTTCGACTTCGGACAGCTGGTGAAGGACATCCTCAAGCGACCCTTCATCACCCTGGGGATGGCGGCGTTCGCGATGCTGGTCCCGCTGGCGGTGACCTCGACCAACGGCTGGGTGGTGCGGATGGGCCGAGCGGCCTGGAGCCGGCTGCACTGGCTGATCTATGTGATCGTGCCGCTGGGCGTGGCCCACTACTACCTGCTGGTGAAGGCCGACCACCGGCCGCCGCTGGTCTACGGCGCGATCCTGGCGGTGCTGCTGGGGTGGCGGGTTTGGCGCAGGTTCGCGACTTGAGGAACCTCCCCCTGTGGGGGAGGCGATCGCGCAGCGATCGGTGGGGGGCGTAGCTTCAGCCTCCTCGAAAGCTGAAAACGTCCCCCCTCCGGCCCTTCGGGCCACCTCCCCCAGAGGGGGAGGATCCTGAAAGGCGGGAGTGCTTACTTCCCTGCCGCCGTCTTCGCATAGGCCTGCGCCTGCCCCAGCAGCCGCAGCACATTCCCGCTCCAGATCGCCTCGACGTCGGCGTCGGAATACCCCGCCGCCTTCAGCCGCGCGGTGATCTTGGGCAGGTCGGCGACGTCCTCGAAGCCCTCGACCCCGCCGCCGCCGTCCCAGTCGGCGCCGACGCAGACCGCCTTGGCGCCGCCGATCTTCAGCACGTGAGTCATGCTGTCCATGAAGATGTCGAAGTTGGCCCGGATCGGCGGGTACTTCTTGTCGAGCTCGCCGCGCTTCTTGGCGTAGGCCACGACTTCGGCCTGGGTCGCCTCGTCGCGCGGCGGCTTGCCCAGGGCCTCCAGCGCCGCCTTGCGCTCGGGGCTGGCCGGCGCGGCCTTCAGATAGACCGAGTTGATGCAGATCGCCCCGCCGCTCTCGGCGATACGCTTGATGTGGGCGTCGTCGAGATTGCGCGGATGGTCGAAGACGGCCTTGGCGCCCGAGTGCGAGGCGATGATCGGAACCTTCGACAGGGCCACGGCCTGGTCCACGACATCGTCCGAGGCGTGGCTGACGTCGATCAGGATTCCCAGGCGGTTGGCCTCAGCGATCCAGCGCAGGCCCAGCGGCGAGAAGCCGTTCCAGATCTTGCCCTTGGGATCGGTCGAGCTGTCGGCGAACTGGTTGTTGCGGAAGTGAACCGGCCCGGCCATCCGCACCCCAGTCTTGTAGAAGGTCTGCAGCAGGGTCAGGTCTTCGCCGATCGGCCAGCTGTTCTCGATGCTCTGGAAGGCGAACTTCTTGCCGGCCTTGTTGATGCGGACGGCGTCTTCCGGCGTGTAGGCCAGCTCGAACTTGTCGCTGTGGGCCGCGACCATCTCGCGGATCTCGGTGGCCCGGGTCAGGGCGAAGTCGCGGGCGTAGCGATAGCCCTCGGCGGTCAGGTCGCCCTGGCCGGTGTAGATCACGAAGAACCCGCCATCCAGGCCGCCGTCGTTCATCCGCGGCAGGTCCACCTGGGTGAAGTCCTGCCCCACCGTGTGGCGGTCGGTCATGCTCCAGCCCGGGCGCGAAAAGTGCTCGGGCGTGTCGAGGTGGGTGTCCAGCGTCAGGATGCGCTCGTGCAGGGCCTTGTCGGCCTTGGAGACCTCGCTTTTAGGCGCGTCGGCGGCGTTGGCGACAGCGCCCAGCAGGGCGGTCGAGGCGAGCAGGACTGACAGCAGGCGACGCATGGGACACTCCGGAACAGCTGATCCGGTCAAGCTCGGGGGCGCCGCGCCCTGCGTCAAGGATATTAGATTTTCTTCGCGCCCACTTTTCGCGAGTGAGCGTCAGATCAGCCCCAGCGCCTTGAAGCTGGCCACCCCGTCGCGGCCGACCACCAGGTGGTCGTGGACGACGATGCTCAGCGCCTTGCCGGCGGTGATGATCTGCTTGGTCATCTCGATGTCGGGCCGCGAGGGCGTGGGGTCGCCGCTGGGGTGGTTGTGCAGCAGGATGATGTTGGAGCTGGCCAGCTCCAGCGCCCGGCGCATCACCTCGCGCGGATAGACCGGGGCGTGGTCGACCGTGCCATGGTTCATCACCTCGTCGGCGATCAGCTGGTTCTTCTTGTCCAGGAACAGCACCCGGAACTGAAATGTCCTTCTTACAGAAGGCATTAGTCGGCAACCCGCCAGCTACGCGGCCTCCCATTGTCGTTCGGTCACACTAGCAGTCACACGCTGAGGGTACGAATGGCGACAATCAGAAAGCGCAACAACAAGTGGCAAGTGCAGGTCAGACGTTCGGGGTTTTCCGCTCGTTCGCGCTCGTTTGAGCGAAAGCGTGACGCTGAGCTGTGGGCAGTCGAACAAGAAAGGGAACTCACCGCCCTCGCTGCGCAAGGCCCTTTAAGAGCGCTGGAATGCACAGAGACGTTAGACGCTCTCCTCATCCGTTATTGCGCCGAAATCCTTCCTGAGAAGCGGTCTGCCCTGCGAGAGCAATATATGATCAACGCGATGCGCCGCAGGCCCGTGGTCAAAGCGAAGGCGCAAGCGGTCACTCCCAGCATGTTTGCAGAGTACCGGGATCAAAGGCTCAAGGAGGTCCGCCCTGCGTCGGTGGTGCGGGAATTAGGTGTCTTTCACCACTTGTACGAGGTTGCCCGGATTCAATGGGGCTACAGCGCTCTTACGAACCCAATGCGTGACGTTAGAAAACCCAGACTACCAACCGGCAGATCACGTCGCCTGTCCGACCACGAAGAGCGCAGCATTTTGGGTGCAGCTGACGCACTCAGGAACCCGTACATGGGCCTGATAGTCCGGTTCGCGCTGTCAACAGGGATGCGAGCTAGCGAGATACTAAACGCTCGATGGGACAATTTGAATGGCGATAGCAGGACCCTGCTTTTGCCAATTACCAAGAACGGAAAGCCCCGCACTGTGCCTTTGAGCAGGGACGCGATGGCCGCACTCCCACCTCTACCAGCGCAAGGCCCTCTTATATTTCCCGTTAGCTACGACGCATTGGTCCAGGCATGGAGGGGCATCACTTATCGCCTTGGAATAAGCGATCTACGATTTCACGATCTGCGTCACGAAGCAATTTCACGCCTTTTTGAGTACGGTTTGGAAGTACCGGAGGTGATGCTTGTGAGCGGCCATACCGATTTGCGCATGCTGATGCGCTACACACATCTCAGCGCGAGGAAACTGGTTGAAAAGCTCGACAGAGCACAATCTTTCGCACTTTCCCTTTCAGCCGTCCAAGACCCGATACGTATCTGATATAACAGCGATAATCGGACCCCAGGCCACCCTCTTAGGAGGGTGAGCCATTGCAACACGTTAGCGGGATCGATGGATTTTCTGACGCGATATATCACCGCCACAGGAAAGCCGGTGGCACTAAGATTCTCAGCTTTCGCTAGGGTCTTTACTATGGAATAAAAACGAAAATGACGAAGAGAAGAAAACGATAGAAACGAAAGAACAAGAAGCAACTATGTTAAAATATTAACAATCTATTTAATAACAGGGTAATAATTAAACATTTTATAATAGCTATTAGACATTACATATCTAAGCCAATCTACATTTTCATAACTTACAATGTAAGAATCGTGAATCGGCAGAACACAAATTCCCTCTTCTCTTCCTCTGTTCAATATATTCATACACAGATCAGATTCCATCTTCATTATTTTCAATCCATAACCACTATGAAAGAAGTTCGATATTGATGAATGGTGCCTTTTCAACAATTTCAGAACTTCTCCGTTCGGAATATATGGCTTAGTGGCCAAATCGAGACCGCCAACACCCTGCGCGGTACTCCCATTCACCAGGAACATGGAGAGCAACTTCACCGATTTTCTTACCGCTTCTGGATCAATACCCATACCGCTGGCGATATCATCCAACTCGTGAATTGAATACGGATCGCCATAACACTCAAGGCCATTTAGGTGGTACATAGCTCTTAAGGAGAAAGCAGAGTAATCCAGCTCGTTGGTCGGATTTCCATTTATGGTAATAGCTGCTCGGCTCGGACCACTTAATGCCTGCCACCAGCCGCCAAAAACTCTCCCTCCACATTGCCACGATGATTTATTAAACACGCGATACAGATTACGGAAATGCTTTTTCTCTCTGTTTATCCCATTTTCCCAGATTCCTATATCTTTCCTACTCAAAAACTCATCATAGCTTTTCAGCTCATTTGCCATAGCTACGGTTTCGGGAGTCTCATCAAATTCAACCAGATTCTTCTGTTCGTCTTTAAGGAAAATCCAGGGGCGCTGCCCGCCATCGAGAAAACTCGGAAGAACGCCGTTGTTTAATCCCGAGACCGCTGCAACCAACCTGTCGGTGGCAACCATCATTGAGCGCCCACCGCCGTGCGTGCCTGGGCGGGCGCACACCGAATGAATAAGACCAGCCTCCACCATGCGATCGACCGCCCCCACGAAACGCCTCGATGAAAGCCAAGAGGGGTGATAGCGGCTCTGGCCACGATAAGCAGACGTTGAGCGGGAGTAATGACAGAACCCGCCTTCGTCCCAAGCTTGCAAGGCGTTGGCAGCAACAAGGCCGATCCTGAGGGGGAAAACCCTCTCCTCCTTGGCTGTTCGCGGTCTTAGGCGAGAGCGCGGAGCATCTCGCTCAACGACAGCTGCTAGAGAGAGGGCAATCGCTGGAGGCAGGTTCGCAAACGGATCAAAGGGAAGGTCAGGCTCACGTAGCCCCAACTCGATCTGCTCAGCAAACGGCAGAAAGCCGTCAAACGCCGTCATTGCAAACGTTGCACTAGCATGAGCTTGGGTCACATCGCCCCCTTCTGGCAGCGAGAAGCAAAACTCCTTAGCGCACAAACACCCATCGATCTAACTTGTATAAAAATCATTTCATCAAACATCTCGATAAAATCCGGCTGGAAAAAAGAAAAAGCCGCCGACAGGAAAGCCGGCGACCCAAACTAAGACTTCTTACATATTGGCTTCTTGAGGCGTGAAACTATATAAGTTCCATACGTCAGACGAACGGGGGAGCCCCAAATCGTCACGCGTACTTTATAACACCAAAAATATCCACAATCAATACATTGACCGCAGCATCAGGTCGGACTATGTGCGCGCCTGCGGGCGCGCCCCCTCTAAGGAGTAAGCACCTCAGGCAGAGAGCCCCGCAGCCTCGACCCTTTGAATCGCCGAGCGCGACACGCCATACTCTTTGGCAAGCACCCCCAAGGACACCCCCTCTGCGCGCCGCGCCAGGACGGCCCGCTTATCCACGTTCGACAACTTCGGCTTACGCCCAAGCACCTTTCCCTCCGCCCTAACCCGCTCCAGGCCTGCACGTGTGCGCTCAACAAGAAGGTCTCGCTCAAACTCAGCGACAGCGGAAATCACCCCCATTGTCATCCGGCCAGCGGCGCTAGCGAGGTCCATCCCACCAAGGGCAAGACAGTGAACCCGCACGCCAGCTGATGCCAACCGATCAACCGTTGCCCTAACGTCGATAGCGCTACGCCCCAAGCGATCCAACTTGGTCACGACGAGCACATCTCCAGCCTCCAGGCGGTCAAGCAGGCGGGAGAACCCTTTTCGCTCTGATGCAGCCGTTGAGCCGGACACAGTTTCCGTGACGATGCGCTGCGGTTCGACATGGAAGCCTGCGGCGGCAATCTCCTGAACCTGGTTCTCAGCCACCTGATCCGACGTGCTTACACGGCAATAGGCAAAGGCGCGGGGCATCTGGACTTCCCTGTATCGAAAACGCAGCTCGTTATGACATACGTATCGAAATTAGTGGAGTCCTATTTTCCGATACACCCTTAACCGCTGTATCGGAATTGATCATTTACGAGCCGGCGGTCGACGGCGCGTCCTGAAACCGAAGGGCAAGAAGCACCTGTAATCTTTTGAGGGACATTAGTAGCGTGAGGGAAAAGTTCACAATTGAGAATAGTGCGATAGACGAAACCACACGCTTTACGCTTCCATCCGTAAATCCAACGGCGCACAAAAGTAATGTACCGACAAGGGCGATCAATATTGAGAATAGCAAATTTGCATTTACCTGCTTAATTAATTCCTCTTGCCTTTTCTTATCGTCCGGCTTCCCGGTCGGTTTTACTGTATAAAGTAAGACAAGGACATTTATAAGAAAGCCTGCGAATATTGATAACGCAGATATTATTACACCGGCCGCATCATCGCTAAATTCATTTTTTGAAAAGCCCCAAGCCACGGCGATTGCTAAAGGTATGGCGAAAAATAGTATGTAGTCTGTGACCATTGGCTTTTGCGTGCGCTCGCTTTTAAGCGTAGAGCAGTGGTCAGTAATTATAGACCATATATTAATTTTCGTGATCATAGCTTTATCCCAGATGCAGACGCTATTGTATGAAGCAAGGCGCGTGCCTCCTTCGAGACGTCGGAAATTTCTGGATATCCTGCTAGATCCTCCTTTACCTTGTCTGATATGTCGAAGGCAGCCCTAAGCTTCGACCAATTATTCAGACTTATCGTGTGATCAGCCCCATTCATTGATACCTTTATTTTTGTCTCGTCAGGCTCGAAATCGCTATATGAATAGAATGAAACGGCTTCATTCTTTTGAATCAAATGCGTAGCGAGGGCGGCCTGTCGGAATATATTTGACGACTTAGATTTAACTGTTATCTCTACAGATCCTTCCTCTTCTTGCTTTTTTCCAGAAACGGCGTCAGCAATATCGGAAGGTATGGTATGCTTTATGAAAGTAATAGATTTAACCTTGCCTGATTTCATATAGTTTTCAAAAACATAATTTGGCGCAATATTTTTGAATTCCAAAGTATAATTGGGATATTTTTGTTCAAACTCCTCAAGTATATAGTCTATAATTAGAGACTTAATGCCGGAATTGGAAATTCGCTGCAAAATCATAACACCCCTGTCACCATCGGGGATGGATATGCTGAAAAAATATGGAGCAAGATCTGCGTGATCTCTCAGCTTTTTGTAATCTGTCTTCCCTGTTTTAGTGTTAAATACATCGGAAGCTAGTCCATACTCACCAGAGTTTATCACGCCAAAGTGGGTAGACTTATCGGTTGCGAAGTCATCCAGAACCCCGACCTTCTTATCATGGTACCTTGGATTAGATTTGAATGTAGTTAGCTTCGATTTAATAATCTCATGGAGAGAGGATTTTTTGCCGTCAAAATCCGTCAGGTTTAGAAACACCTTCTTTCGCTTTTCGCGAACTGTTATTGTAAAACATTCCAAAGATACGTGCATAGCCCCCGCCCAAGTTTGCAACTTGCTAGATCAACTGTCAGATAAAACTAGTTGGCCCAGAATTTTATTTTTCCCGACGCAACAACTGCTCTGGCATAACACCAAGCGCCAGCGAGATGCTCACGATAACCAACAAGCTAGGGTTACGTTTTCCGCACTCGATACCGCCAAGGTAGGTCAGATCGATTCCTGCATCAACGGCAAGCTGCTCCTGCGTGAGTCCGCGCTCCAGCCTGAAAGCCCGCACATTCCGTCCGATAATAGCCTTCCAATCCATTTGCAGGAGAGGTCAGGATCGGGCTTATAGTCACCAGGGATTATAGTCCCTATCGGCTCTTTCTCGGGTGGGTTCCTTGTACGCTATCGCTTCGTTCGCCCTGCTGGCGGCTCTGGGCTTCTTTGCCTTCAACATCTTCAAGCCAACTATCGTGGTCTTCCGCAGCCGCATCGCCGCCTTTCTCGGCTTGTTGGCGTCCCTGACATTCGGCCTCGTATGGGTGGACTCCCTCCGCACGCCGGATGACGACGCACGGCTTGCCGCTATCGACGCCAAAGGTCGTGGCACGTGGGACGACGTGGAGGCGAAGCCAGAGACCTATCTGTCACTGGAGGAGAAATACCACCGCAACGGAAGCGCACTCTCTTTCTCAGGGTCGATCAGCAACTCGTCGGCCTACGCGATCAAGAACGTGAAGCTGAAGTGTCGCGTCATAGCTGAGACCGATAGCGTTCTCTGGAAGGGCGAGAAGACGGTCTTCAAGGTCGTGCCTGCTAAGGGCTCCGTCCGCTTTGGCCCGCTCTCACTGACACACCTCGACGAACAAGCTGGCGGTGTTGGTTGCAGGATCGTCGATGCAACGATTGCACAGGGAGCCAGCTAACAGCGACCAAGCTGACTGGACGTGTGATGGTGGTGTTCCGTTCAATGGATGGAGCGAACCATGAGCTATTCATACGAGAGGCACGCAGTCGACAAGAAGGCAGAAGCAGGGCGGCCGCCCACTCCAGTCGCCCAATACCTCCGAATGTCCAGCGAGCATCAACGTTACTCACTAGCCAACCAAAAGGCCGCCCTACAGGAGTACGCTGAAGCTCGAAACCTGACAGTGGTGAAGAGCTACCTCGACCCGGCAAAGAGCGGCCTTACTCTAAGAAAGCGTAAGGGCCTGCAAAGGCTTATCGCAGATGCTGTTGAGGGTAAGACCAACTACAGTGAGGTACTCGTTTACGACGTGAGCCGGTGGGGTCGCTTTCAAGATCACGACGAAAGCGCGACCTACGAGTTCCTATGCCGATCCGCCGGTATCCATATTCACTACTGCTACGAGCCGTTTGAGAACGATGGCTCCCCCATGTCAGCCATCATGAAGCACATTAAGCGTGTGATGGCGGCAGATTACAGTGCGGCCCTGTCCGAGCGCATTCATCGCGCCCAGCTCTACCAAGCTCGCTTGGGGTTTAAACAGGGCGGCAGCATGACTTACGGCGTGCGTCGTATGTTGGTCGATAAGGACGGCAATCTCCGCTTCCTCCTCGATCATGGTGAGCGGAAAGGCCTCCAGACGGACCGCGTTATCTACGTGCCCGGCCCCGACGAAGAGCTTGAGGTCGTCCGCCGAATTTTCCGCCTGTACGTCACCGAGCGAATGAGCATTTCGGCGATCAAACGAACGTTGAATGCTGAGGGGGTGATCGGAGCTAGGGGGCAGCCCTGGAACGACAGCAGGGTTCGCTACATCCTGAAAAATGAGCTTTTCATCGGAAACTACGTCTACAATCGAACGAGCCGTAAACTTCAAAGCCCCACGAAGCCCAATCCACCCGAGGTCTGGCTACGGGTGAAGGTGATGGACCCTATAGTCCACCCTCGCACCTTCAAAGCGGCTGCACGGGCGCTTTGCTCCAATCGGGGCTACGGCTACGACAAGAAGGACATGCTCCGAGCCCTCAAGAAGCTCGTCCGGGAGGGCCAACCACTCACTACCAAACTGATCGATCAGTGCCCGTACACACCGACCTCTGTTAGTTACACGGCGCACTTTGGGAGCCTGAAGAACGCATTCGATGCCATCGGCTACGTGAAGCCAAACTGGACATGGAAGAAGCGTCCTAGGCGTGGCCTATCCAACGACCATATCCTTACGGGTTTGAGGCGCATCCACAGCGAGAACGGCTACATCACGGGCTCGCTGATCAATGCCGACCTGGACCTTCCTCACTCCGGACATATCCGTATCCGCTTCGGCACTCTCTTGAAGGCTTATGAGGCGGCAGGGCTAACGACAACTCGAAGCCAAGTCATGATTGAGGCACGAGCGCGGGCGAAGGTTGATCGGCCTGTATGGGGGTCGGCCATGGCCTAGATCGGGCTAGCGACATCACCACGGATGGGCGGCGATGTGACACGCTAAGGCGGCACACTCACGTCACCGCTCTCCGCTCCTTTCTTGCGGCAAGCTCTCCCAATCGCTAGAAATTCCTCTGAACGATCAATGGGTGACCGGATAGACCGGGGCGTGGTCGACCGTGCCGTGGTTCATCACCTCGTCGGCGATCAGCTGGTTTCGCTTGTCGAGGAACAGCACCCGGAACTGCTCGCGGGACTCGTTGGCCAGGGCCACGCGCACATAGCCCAGCAAAGCCGTCCAGGATGAGATCACCGGCCGCTTGGCGATGGTCTCGCGGCCGGCGCGCAAGGTCGCCTCGTGCAGGATCTTCAGCTCGACGGCCGCGCTCTCGCCGACGCCGGAAACGGTCTTCAGTTCCTCGACGCTGGCCCCCAGCACCCCGGCGAACGAGCCGAACCGGGCCAGCAGCGCTTTCGCCAGCGGTTTGACGTCGCCGCGCGGCAGGCTGCGGAAGAGATAGAGCTCGAGAAGTTCGTAGTCGGGCAGCGCGGCGAGGCCCGCGGCCCTGGCCCGTTCGCGCAGGCGCTCGCGGTGACCGGTCTGGTGCGGCGCGGGCGGCTTCTCGGGCCCGACGCGAACGCGCGGCTCGGCCTCCGACACCTTCAAGGACTTGCCGCTGACCATCGCGCCCCCTTGCGAGGGAAGGATTAGAGCTTAGCAATCTGGAGTTGTCGAGAGCGGGTTGGGGGGCGTCGAGCGCGAACCACGATCTTTCCAAACCAAGATCGCCTTCCTGGGCCTCGTGCCCAGGATCCATCGTTCAGCCCGCGCGGCGTCAACCGAAGATCCGCGTCCCGCACCGCCTCGGAGGCTGACGCATGGGCCCTGGGCACAAGGCCCAGGGAAGCAGGAAAGAAGAAGCGAAAATCGTCGCTTCGATCAGAACGCCGGAACCACCGCGCCCTTGTACTTCTCCGCCAGGAACGCCTTCACCTCGGGCGAGGTCAGGGCCTTGGCCAGCTTGGCCACGCGCGGGTCGCTGGCGTTGTCCGGGCGGGCGACCAGGAAGTTCACATAGGGGCTGGTCTTGTCCTCGATCAGCAGGGCGTCCTTGGACGGGTCGAGCTTGGCGTCCAGCGCGTAGTTGGTGTTGATCACCGCCAGGTCGACCTGGTTCAGCACCCGCGGCAGGGTCGCCGACTCCAGCTCCTTGAACTTCAGGTTCTTCGGATTGGCGGTGATGTCCTTCAGGGTCGAGACCGGGTTGGACGTGTCCTTCAGGGTGATCAGGCCGTTCTTGGCCAGCAGCAGCAGGGCGCGGCCGCCGTTGCTGGGTTCGTTGGGAATGGCCACGGTCGCGCCGGCCGGCAGGTCGGCGATCGCCTTGATCTTCGACGAATAGGCGCCCAGCGGCTCGATGTGCACGCCGGCCACCTTCACGAGGCCCCAGCCGCGATCGGCGTTGACGGTGTCGAGATAGGGGCCGGTCTGGAAGTAGTTCACGTCCAGATGCTTCTCGGCCAGCTGCACGTTGGGCTGGACGTAGTCGTTGAACACCTTGACGTCGATCTTCAGGCCTTCGGCCGCCAGCTTCGGCTTGATGAACTCCAGCACCTCGGCGTGGGGCACGGCCGTGGCGCCGACCACCAGCGTGTCGGCGGCCGACGGCGCGGGCTGGCGGCTGCAGGCGGCCAGCAGGGCGAAGGCGGCGAGGCTGAGGAGGGCGGCGCGGCGGGCGACCATGAACGGCTCCGGTAAGTCGATAATTCCGGATGGGTATTGCGCGAAAACACCGCCGGCGCGGAATCAGTTTTCCTGAGGCGGGGTAGAGGCGACTGGCGCGACGCGACAGCCATCGACCGTCTCCATCTCCCCCGGGGCCGGCGTGACGATCACGGGCGGGGAACCGTCACGACAGGTCAGCACCGTGTCGCCGTCGGTGTTCGCCCTGCCGATGAAGACACCGAACGGCAGGCGCCGCATCGGAACCCGACCCAGGCTGTCGACAACAACAGCGTCAGCCACCTTGCCCGAGGTATCGTGCACGACCGCCAGTCCAGAGAGAACGGCCAGGCACCAGCCCCCGAACACAGCCAGCGGGAGGATGATCGGGCTGAAGATGAAAAGCGGAACCCAGGGAAAGGGACGACGCGGCTTGGCCATCGGGGGCGTCAGGCCTCGTTGGCCGGATCCTCGGGTCCCTGGATCGTCCAGTTCGACACGAAGTCGGGGTTCTCCAGCACCTCGCCATTGGCCAGGGTGTAGGTGCCCGGCTGGGCGGCCTGGATGTTCGAGGTCTGGGGCGGCAGGAGGTAGGTGTCGCCGTCGTCCTCCTCGCCCAGCAGGTCGACCAGGATACCCTCGTCGGCCTCGGCCGACAGGATGACGCCGTGGAACTGCTCGACGGCTTCGATCTCGCCGTCGGCGTCAAGGAAGGTCAGGCCCACCAGTATGGTCTTGCCCGGCAGGCTTTGCGCCAGGGCCTCGTCCCAGTGCTCGGGCGGCGGGGCGGAGAGAATGTCGTCGGTCATCCTCGGTTCTTAGGCTTCGGAAGACGCGAACGGCAAGGGCCGTGCGTCCTTCGAGGCCCGCTTCGCGGGCGCCTCAGGATGAGGAATTCAGTGCACCGGCGTCCTCATCCTGAGGTGCGAGCCGGAGGCGAGCCTCGAAGGACGCAGGGCCTCACCCCAGCCGCTTGGCCCGCGTGAGGTTCAGCGGCGCATAGCCGGCGGCGGCGAAAAAGGCCTGGGCGTCCCCGTTGTCGGCCCAGGCGTCGAGCACCACGCTGGCCAGCCCCGCCGCGCGGGCCTCTTCCTCCAGTCCCACCAGCAGGGCCGAGGCGACGCCCTGGCGACGAACCGCCGGATCCACCGACAGGTGATGCAGGTAGAGCCGTCGCCGGGCCAGGGCGAACGGCGTCTCGGGCCGGTCCTGGATTTCGGCCCAGGCATAGCCGACTGCCGCGCCGTCCAACGCCGCCACCCGCAGGCGATGGCTCGGCTGGTCGAGAAGCCCGCTCAGGAAGGCGGCCAGCTCCACCGGATCGACCTTCGGCTTGAAGATCTCGGGCGACAGCGCCGCGTGCAGGGCGTGGACCACGGCGTTCAGCGCGACCAGGGCCGGGATGTCATCCTCGACGGCGGGCCTGATCGCCAGCGCGCTCACCGGTGCGAGACCCGCCGCACCACCGCGTCGCCGACCATCTGCAGCACCTGCACCAGGATCAGCAGCACCACCACGGTCACCACCATCACGTCGGTCTGGAAGCGCTGGTAGCCGAAGCGGATGGCCAGATCGCCGAGGCCGCCGGCCCCGACCACCCCGGCCATGGCGGTGTAGGAAACCAGCGCGATGGCCGTCACCGTCGCCCCGGCGATGATCCCGGGCATCGCCTCTGGAAGCAGCGCGCCCAGCACCACCTGCCGGCGCGAGCCGCCCAGGGCGAAGCTGGCCTCGACCACGCCCTTGTCGACCTCGCGCAGGGCGGTCTCGACAAGGCGGGCGTAGAACGGCGCGGCGCCCACCACCAGCGGCGGGATGGCCCCGGCCACGCCCAGCGAGGTTCCGACCAGCAGCACGGTCAGCGGGATCATCACGATCAGCAGGATCACGAACGGCACCGAGCGCAGGATGTTGACCAGCAGGCCCAGCACCGTATGGGCGGACTTGTTCTCCAGCATCTGGCCCTTGCCGGTCAGGAACAGGATCACGCCCAGCGGCAGGCCCAGGATCACGGTCAGGGCCATGGAGCCCCCGAGCATGGTCAGGGTGTCGAGCGTGGCGAAGCCGATGTCGCTCCAGTCGATGTTGGCGAACAGGCTCATCGGGCGTCCTCCAGGCGGTCGACCCGCACGTCGGCGGCCTCGAAGCGGGCGATGGCGGCCTCGATGTCGCCGCCGGTCAAAGCGAGGGTCAGCTGGCCGTAGGGGGCGTCGCGCAGCTTGTGGATGCGGCCGCCCAGGATCGAGTAGTCGACGCCGGTCTCGCGGGCCACCGCGCCCAGCACCGGCTTGTAGGTGGCCTCGCCCTTGAAGGTCAGCCGCACCAGCACCCCGGCCGGCAGGGCGACCTCGGACGCCTCCTCGGCCTCGCCGACGAAGCGGCGGGCCGTGCCGCTGACCGGATGCAGGAACACCTCCTCGACCGGGCCTTCCTCGACCACGCGGCCAGCCTCCAGCACCGCCACCCGGTCGCAGACGCGGCGCACCACGTCCATCTCGTGGGTGATCAGCACGATGGTCAGGCCCAGTTCGCGATTGAGGTCGGAGATCAGGGCCAGGATCTGCTCGGTGGTCTCCGGATCCAGCGCGCTGGTGGCCTCGTCGCACAGCAGGATCTTCGGTCCCGTCGCCAGGGCGCGAGCGATGCCGACCCGCTGCTTCTGGCCGCCCGACAGCTGGGCCGGATATTTCGTGGCGTGGTCCGACAGCCCCACCCGCGCCAGCAGTTCGGCCGTGCGGGCCTTGATCTGCGCGGGCTCCCAGCGCGCCAGCTTCAGCGGGAAGGCGACGTTCTGCTCGACGGTCTTGGACGACAGCAGGTTGAAGTGCTGGAAGATCATCCCCACCCGACGGCGCAGCGCCTGCAGACCCGCCACGTCCAGCGCGGCCACGTCGTCGCCGTCGACCACGACCTTGCCGCCCGTGGGCAGCTCCAGGCCGTTGATCAGGCGGATCAGGGTCGACTTGCCGGCCCCCGAGGCGCCGATGACCCCGAACACCTCGCCCTGCGCAACCTCCAGCGAGGCCTCCCGCAGGGCCGCATGACCAGATGCGCCGCGCGAGGCGGCGTAGGTCTTGGAGACGGCATCGAAACGGATCACCGGCGGTTGGTCCTTACTGGGCGGCGGCGGGCGCCGCGGCGCGCGGCGGGGCGTTCTTGACGTAGCGGTCCATCCAGTCGGTCATCTCCCACAGGGTGTGCATCACCGACTCCCGGGCGCGATAGCCGTGGGCCTCGTAGGGCAGCACGGTGTAGCGCACGGTGGCCCCCGCCCCCTTCAGGGCGGCGTAGAAGCGCTCGCTCTGGATCGGGAAGGTGCCGGAATTGTCGTCCGCCTGGCCGTGGATCAGCAGGATCGGCTCGTTGATCTGCTTCACGTAGGTGAACGGGCTCATCTTCGTATAGGTGTCGGTCGCCTGCCAGTAGGTGCGCTGCTCCGACTGGAAGCCGAACGGCGTCAGGGTGCGGTTGTAGGCGCCCGAGCGGGCGATGCCGGCCCGGAAGAGATCGGTGTGGGCCAGCAGGTTGGCGGTCATGAACGCGCCGTAGCTGTGGCCGCCCACGGCGATGCGGTCGCGGTCGGCGACGCCCATGGCCACCACCGCGTCGACGGCGGCCTTGGCGTCGGCGGTCAGCTGCTCGACATAGGTGTCGTTGGGCTCGGCGCCGTCCTTGCCGATGATCGGCATGCCCGGACCGTCCAGCACCGCATAGCCCTGGGTCAGCAGGAACAGGTGGCTGGCGCCGCCCGGCCGGGTGAAGCGGTTGCCCGCGTCCACCGTCTGGCCGGCCACCGAGGCGTCGGTGAACTCTTCGGGATAGGCCCACATCAGCATCGGCAGCGGGCCGTCCTTGGCCTTGTCGTAGCCGGCCGGCAGATAGAGGTCGCCCGACAGCTTCACCCCGTCGGGGCGGCTGTAGGTGATGGTCTGCTTGGTGACGCCGGCGAACTGCGGGGCGCGGTCGGCGAACTGGGTCAGGGCCTTGCCGTTCCCGCCCTTCAGCGGTTTGACGAAGTAGTTGGGAACCTCGTCCTTGCTTTCGCGGCGGGTGATCAGGGTCTTGCCGGCCTCGTCGGCCAGGGCCACCGGCGCCTCGTAGTACGGGGCCTTGGCCTGCCACAGGCGCGAGGTCTTGCCGTCGGCCAGGTTCATCACGCCGACGAACGGATATTCGCCCTTGGCCGTGGCGCCGGCGCCGGTCACGAACACGCCCTTGCCGTCCGGCGTGAAGTGCAGCACCGCCTCGCCCTGGGCGTTGCGGCGGCTGACCGCGTCGCCCGGATCGCCGTAGCGGTCCTGGTAGTTGCGCTCCAGCAGCAGGCGGCCCGCGCCCGGCTTCGAAGGATCGACCGCCAAGCGCTTTTCCTTGCGGTTGTCGAACCAGCGGCTGGTGACCAGGGCGAAGTCGCCGCGACCCCAGTCGATGCCGGCGTAGCGCAGATCAAGGTCGATCAGGGTGGCCGGGGCGGCGTCGAACGGCGCGGCCTGCATCAGCACCCGGTCGTGGATCTCGACCTTCTTCTTCGGGTCGCCGCCGTCCTGGGCCTCGGCCCAGACCAGGGTGGCGGGCGCATCGGCGCGCCATTCGGCGTTGCGGGGACCGGCGACCACCGCGTCGAAGGCGGACGACAGGTTGTCGGCCAGCGGACGGTCGGCCAGGGTCTTGACCAGCTTGCCGTCACTCGCGTCCAGCACCTGGATTTCGGTCGGGAAACGGCCGGCCGGCACCAGGTAGCTGTAGGGGCGCGTCAGGCGCGTCACCAGCAGGTAGCGGCCGTCGGGCGAGGTGGAGAAGCCGTTGATCACGCCGGGCGCGCCCACCGGGGTCGCCGCGCCGTCGGCCAGGGCCACGCGGGTCAGCTGGCTGGTAAAGTAGTGGTCGAACAGCGCCTCGTCATGGGCGTCGGCCAGCAGGTCCTGATAGGTGCGGATGGCGGCGGTGCGGCCGGCGGCCTGCTGCACGATCGGGCCTTCCGGCGCCGCCGGTTCGGCGGGCGCCGCGCCGCGGCCGGCCGGGATCTGGCGCACCAGCAGGCCGCTGTCGTCGGGCAGCCAGTCATAGCCGACCGACCCGAAGGCGGCGTTCAGCACCGGACCGGTCAGCTTGCGCGCCGTGGCCGTCTTCAGGTCGGCGACCCACAGCTCCAGGCCCGTGGGGGCCTCCATCACGAAGGCCAGGTGCTGGCCGTTGGTCGACCAGCGGGTCTCGATGAAGCGCGCGCCGTCCGGCAGGGCGACCTTGCGCACCGCGCCGGTCTTCACGTCCTCGAACGACAGGCTGTTCATCCAGGTGGTGCGAGCCTCGATCGGACCGTTGGTGCGCGGGTTCAGGCGATAGCCGCCCAGGCGCAGGATCGGGTCGGCCACCGCCCGGATCGGCGGCAGGTTCTCGCGGCCCAGTATGGCCAGGGTCTTGCGCTTGGGGCTCAGGGTCACGCCCGGCGTCGGGGCGGCGTCGAGGATCTGGGCGATCGGGGCCGGCGGCGTGCGATAGGCCTCGCCGGCCTGGGCGGATGCGCCGCCGATCAGGGCCGCCAGAACGGCGGTCGAAGCCAGGGCCGCGGCGCGGCGACGGAAACGCGTATCGAACATGAAGCCCCCGGAACTCTCAGGAAGGGGGCAGCAATAGGCGTACGAACGGCTCAGGTGAACGAAAAATCGAGCCTGACTGGGATATCGGCGATCGTTCCTGCCCGTCAGTTCCGTCCCGAGGCGCCCGCCGGCAGGGTCAGGCGATAGACCAGGATGACGCTGTCGTTGTCGCCCGCGCCGGCGCCCTTGTCGTTGGTCAGGCCGGCGTCGAAGGCCTGGCCGTTGACGTGGCCGTCGGCGGTGGCGAAGTCGTTGTCGTTGCCGACCAGCAGGAAGGCGTCGTTCGGCGCGGCCGGATCGAGCGCCGGGGCCAGGGCCATGGCCTCCCACTTCTCCGACAGGCTGAAGCGGTCGGACGGCGCGGTCGACAGGTTCATGCCGAACTTCGCCAACTGGACAGAATTGAGCAAATTGACCAGCTCGGCCTGCCGGACCGGCGTCAGGCCGGCGACCAGCGTCCCGTCCTTGGCCAGCGACGTCGCGGCCTGTTCGTAGGGGCCGCCCGCCAGGTTGGTCGCGCCGTCGGTGTCGACCAGCAGCACGCTCTTGAACACCGGCGCCTTGGTCGAGCCCTTGCCCCGGCCGTTGGCGTCGCGCGACAGCACCAGGAACTGGTGGTCGTTGAGGGCCAGCATCTCCGACTGGGCGGCGGTGACGTTGGCGGGCTGGCCGTCGCCGGCCTCGCGCACGGTGGGCAGCTGCAGCACGTAGTGGCCGATCGGCGCCGTCGGCGTGCGGGTCTTGCTGATGTCGTAGACGAGGACGCGGGTGTTGTTGCGGGCGGCGGCGCTGGCCCCGGCGCTGTCCTGCATCGCAGCGCTCTGCAGGATGGCGATCAGGCGCTTGCCGTCGGGGCTCACCGCCAGGGCCTCCAGGCCCTGGTTGTTGCGCCGGCCCGTGGCGGGCGCGCTCTCGGCGGTGAAATCCGCCTGGCCGTCACGCGTCGGCAGCAGGGCCGGCGGGGCCTGGATCGCGCCGGTCTGGCGGCCCGAGGCGTCGAACAGATATATCCCGGCCGCGTACTCGTCGGAGACGTAGAACGACCCGTCCGGCAGGTAGGCCACGGCCTCGGAATCCAGGCTGATCTTGCCCGCGCCCTCCCCCGCCTCGGGCGAGGGATAGCGGATGTCCTTGCGGGTCAGCACGTTGGACCCGGGGTCCTTGCCGGTGAACGGCTGGCCGGTCTGGTCCTTCAGCAGGAAGCCGCCCGTGGGCGTGATCGTCAGCTTGCCGTCGGCCAGGGTCAGGCGATGGGCGTGCAGGCGGTTGGCGTAGTCGAGCGTGCCGGCCACCGAGCCGACGCCGTTGGGACCGCGATCAGGCAGGGTGAGCAGGTCGCCTTCATACGTCCCGTCCGGCAGGCGCCGCCACGACCGCAGGGCCATGCCGGAGAACGAGCCCAGGGTGTCGCCCTTGAAGTCCCGCGTCGCCGCGTCCAGCCGTCCCACGGCGACTAGGCCGTGATTGACGAAGGTCCGTCCCTCGAAGACGACGGTCTCGTCGCCGGCCGCCTCGCTCCAGTGCTTGACCACATGGGTCTGGGACTGGGCGTGAGCGGCGCCGGCCAGCGTCGTGGCGGCCAGCGTATTGGCGGCAAGGGCCAGCAGGATCGAACGGCGCATCGTGATGTTCCCGAAATCGATCGGCGGACGGCCCCGGGCCGCCCGCCGTTGAGAGGTCTGCGTCAGGCGAGGCGGCCTAGAAGTCGAAGCCGATCGTCGCGAAGATCTGGCGCGGGGCCGACGAGTGGAACACCACGATGCTGCCCGTCGCGTCGTCCGGCGCGAACACGCTGCTGTCGAAGTTCGAGGCGTAGCGCTTGTTGGTCAGGTTGGTGATGTTCAGCGCCACCTTCGCGCCCTTCACGAAGCCTTCCTCGCTGAAGCGATAGCCCAGGCCCAGGTCGAAGGTGGTGTACCCGCCGAAGCTCTGGTCGTTGGTGTAGGTGTAGTAGCGGCGGCCGGTGTACTTGCCCTGCAGCGAGGCCGAGAAGCCGCCGCGCTTGAGGCTGACCACGCTGGAGAACATCTCCTTGGGCGTATCGACCTGCTGCTTGCCGGCCGTCTTCTTGACCACGCAGGTGGTCGTGCACCAGTTCAGGTCCTCGTCGTAGGTGGACTCGTTGTACGAGGCCGAGTTGTACCAGTTCAGCCACGACAGCGGCTTCCACAGCACCCCGATCTCGGCGCCCTTGCTGGTGACGCTGCCGGCGTTGTGGAAGGAGTTGCCGCAACCCGGGTTCTGCTGCTGGTTGGTCGGGCAGGGATTGTACTGCAGCAGGCGGTTGTCGAAATCGACCTCATAGGCCGACACCGAAACCTGCAGGGCCTCGCCCACATAGCGATAGCCGACGTCGACGCTCTTGGAGGTCTCGGGCTTCAGGTACTTGCCCTGGGCGTCCCAGACGGCCTGCGACACCGACTGCGGGCCCAGTTTGAAGCCGCCCTGGAACATGGCCATGTTCTCGGCGTAGCTGGCGAACACCTCGTGCCCGGGGGCGATCCGCCAGCGGGCGCCGGCTTCCGGCAGGAAGCTGTCCGAGGCCTTCAGCGAGCCGGTGGCGAACTGGGTGGAGGCCGCCGCGGCGGTCTTGGCGATGCCCGGCAGGGCCGTGGCGTTCGACTTGGCGTTGGTGCTCTTGAAGCCGAAGTCGATGCTCAGCGCGTCGTCCAGCAGGGTGATGGTGTCCTGCACGTAGAACTGCTGGGTGTTCCAGTCGGTCTTCTGCACCCACTGGGCGGTGTCGGGGCGGCCCTTCAGGTACTGCGCCAGATCGATCGGACCGGTGACGGTGGTCCAGATGTAGCGCGCGGCGCTGCTGGTGTTCTGCTCCAGCCAGAGGCCGGCCTGCAGGTGGTTGAAGCCGTAGGTCCAGGCCAGGCTCGCCACCACGCCGTCACGGTCGATGGTGTAGCGGGTGTCGCGGATCTGCACCGGCAGGTCGTCGGCCGTCGAGGTCGTGCCCTGGTTCGACAGGCCGGTGATGAAGTTGTTCCCGGCGCCCTTGTTCTCGTGCTTGTAGACCTGCGCGTGGGCCTTGAGGCTCGAGGTGATGTCGAAGTCGCCGGCGATGTAGAACAGGTTGTCGTCGCGCAGGATCTGGCCGTTGGTGAAGGTCACGTCCGACAGCTTCTCGGGCGCGGTCGAGGTCACGCACTTGGAGACCAGCGAGGCCACCGAGCAGGCCGCGCGGCTGACATAGGCGTCCCAGTTGGGCGCGTAGCCGGCCCAGTCCCAGCCCAGGCGGCTCTGCATGTCCTTCGACAGATAGGCGTCGTCGGCTTGGTTAGTGCGCGAGATGTCGGCGAAGGCCGTCAGCTGGCCGCGCTCGCCCTGATAGGTGAGCTTGCCGTTGAACTGCTTGCCGGTGGAGGTGTTGTAGGCCGCCTGGTTCACGAACAGGTCCTGCTCGCTGTACTGGCCCGACAGATAGGCCGACCAGCCGTTGTGCTCGCCGGTGTCAAAGCGGATGAAGGTGCGGGCGGTGTCCTCGCTGCCGAAGCTCTGGCTGACCGACAGGCCCATCTGCTTCTTCGGATCGCTCGACACATAGATCAGCGCACCGCCGAGGTTGCTGGTCGAGGGGATCGAGAGGCCGGCGATGCCGGTCGCCAGGTCGGCGCGGCCCAGGTTCTCGGAGATCAGCGCCCGGCTGATCGTCAGGCCGTTGTAGTTGTTGTAGGCGCCGTCGCCGAGCGGCATGCCGTCCAGGGTGTAGCCCAGGTGGGTGGTGTTGAAGCCGCGCACCTGCAGGGTCAGCGACTGCTCGTTGACGCCCAGGGCGTCGATCGACTGGGCGCTGACGCCGGGCAGGAAGTTCAGGGCCTTCTGCACGCTGGTGCCGGGCGGCAGGACTTCCAGGCTGGCCGGGGTCAGGGTGGTGACCGAGCGGGTCTGGCCGGCGCCGACGACGATGACGCCCTCGACCTCGCCGCCATCGGCGGACGCGTCGGCAGTGGCGGTGGCGGCGTCCGCCGCCGGAACCTCGGCCGCGTGCGCCTGGGCGGCGAGCATGAGACAGGCGGCGATCGCGATCGCGCTGGCGGACCGTTGCAGCATCTAGGCATCCCCCGTGACGGCGCCGCCACGAGACTCGTGCCCCCAGCGCCGTTTGTTTTCAGCGCCGCGTCTATTTCACAGGTTGATGACACTTTTTCCGCAACAGCCCCTGCTGCGGGAAAAGTGGGCCGGGCCCGGCGTCTACTTCCGCACCACCTGGCCGCCCTTCATCACGAACACCGGATGTTCCAGCACCGTGACGTCCGCCAGCGGATCGCCGGAGACGGCGATCAGGTCGGCGTAGTGGCCGGGGGTCGCCTGGCCGACGTCCTTCTCGCGGCCCAGGGCCTGGGCGGCGTTGACCGTGGCGGCCTGGATCGCCTGCAGGGGCGTGGCGCCATAGCGGACCATGACTGCGAACTGGCGGGCGTTGTCGCCGTGCGGATAGACCCCGGCGTCGGTGCCGTAGATCATCTTCACCCCGGCCTTCAGCGCCTTGCGGAAGTTCTCGCGCTGCACCTCGGCGATGTCGCGGTCCTTGCGCAGGTTGTCCTCCAGCACACCGTTCTTGGCGCCCTCGGCCTGGGTGTAGTCGGTGTTGTAGATGTCCATCGAGAACCAAGCGCCCTTCTGGACGGCCAGCTTGATGCCCTCGTCGTCGACCAGGCTGGCGTGCTCGATGGTGTCGATGCCGGCGCGGATGGCGTCCTTGATACCGGCCGCGCCGTGGGCGTGGGCGGCGACCTTCAGGCCGGCCATGTGGGCCTCGTCGGCCACGGCGCTCATCTCGGCCAGAGTCAGCTGCTGCTGGCCCGGCTCGTCGCCGTGCGAGAACACCCCGCCGGTGGCGCAGATCTTGATCACCTGGGCGCCGTACTTCTTCAGCGTCCGCACCGCCTTGCGGGCCTCGTCGGGGCTGTCGATGTTGTAGGGGGCCTTCTGGTCCATCGACGGCGGGAAGAAGGTGCTGTCGCAGTGCCCGCCGGTGGCCCCGATGGCGTAGGTGGCGGTGACGACGCGCGGCCCGGGGACGATGCCCTCGTCGATCGCCTCGCGCAGGCCCACGTCGTTGAAGCGATCGGCGCCGACATTGCGCACGGTGGTGAAGCCGGCGTTCAGAGTGGCCTTGGCGTTGGCGGTCTGGGTCACGCTCCAGAAGGCGTCGCTGAACTGCAGGCTGTTGTAGCCGCCGTAGACGGGCGAGGCGTCCAGGTGCACGTGCATGTCGATCAGGCCCGGCAGCAGGGTCGCGCCCGGCAGGTCGACGGTCTCGGCGCCCTGCGGGATGGGCACCTCGCCGGCCTTGCCGACGGCGGTGATCCGGCCGCCGACCACCAGCACCACGGGGTTCTCGACATAGCGGCCGGTGGCGACATCGAGCAGCCGCGCGGCGGTGACGACCTTGGTCTCGGCCGCCTGGGCGAGGCTCGCGCTCAGCGCCAGGGCGACCGCCAGGGTCGAAATCGTCAGTCCACGCATCCGGTCGCCTCGCTGATTTGCGAAACCGACGCTAGAGCGTGGCCTTGATCGTGGAAAGGGCGACCGCACGTTGCGGCCGCCCCTTTTTCGTCACGCCTTGAAGAAGGCCAGCAGGTCGGGGTTCACGATCTCCGGATGGGTCGTGCACATGCCGTGCGGCAGGCCCTTGTAGGTCTTCAGTTCGCCCTTCTTGAGCAGCTTGGCCGAGAGCGGGGCGCTATCGGCGTAGGGCACGATCTGGTCGTCGTCGCCGTGCATCACCAGCACCGGCACGTCGACCTTCTTGAGGTCTTCGGTGAAGTCGGTCTCGGAGAAGGCCTTGATGCAGTCGTAGTGGGCCTTGATCCCACCGGCCATGCCCTGGCGCCACCAGTTCCAGATCACGCCCTGGTCGACCTTCGCGCCCGGACGGTTGTAGCCGTAGAACGGGCCGGCCGGCACGTCGAAGAAGAACTGGGCGCGGTTGGCGGCGGTGGCGGCGCGGAAGCCGTCGAACACCTCCAGCGGCAAGCCGCCCGGGTTCTTGTCGCTCTTGACCATGATCGGCGGCACCGCGCCGATCAGCACGGCCTTGGCCACGCGGCCCGGCTTGGCGCGGGCGACGTAGTGGATCACCTCGCCGCCGCCGGTCGAGTGGCCGACGTGGATGGCGTTCTTCAGGTCGAGGTGGTCGGTCAGGGCCGCGACGTCGGCGGCGTAGGTGTCCATCTCGTTGCCGTCGTCGGTCTGGGTCGAGCGGCCATGGCCCCGGCGATCGTGGGCGATCACCCGGTAGCCCTTGGCGTAGAAGAACATCATCTGGTTGTCCCAGTCGTCGGCCGTCAGCGGCCAGCCGTGGTGGAACACGATCGGCTGGGCGGTCTTGGGACCCCAGTCCTTGTAGTAGATCTGCACGCCGTCCTTGGTCGTGACGTAACCGCTGCTCATGGTGTTGGCTCCGTGGGAGGAAGGGGTCGCGGCCGAGGCCGTGGCGAAGGGCGGCGCGAGCGCGAAGGCCGCCAGGCCAAGGCCCGCGGTCAGCACGTCGCGGCGGGAGGCGCCGTCGTCGGTGGAAGGATTGGTCATCGGTCGCCCCTCTGGATCGAACAGTCGGGACGGCGCGTCGTCGCCTCCCCGAACGAGGCGCACAGTGGCCCACGGCCCGGGAGCGGGCTTGAACATATCCGGCGAGGCCTGGGACGAACGCGCTTCGACGTCGGGGGCGGAAGGGCTGGCGTACGAGAACCCCTCTCTCATAGAGAGAGGGAGGGGCCCGCCGCGTAGCGGTGGGAGGGTGAGAGGTTTCACCGCTGGCGGGGAAATCCCTCACCGTTCCGACGACCGTCAGAACTTGGAGGGACAGTATAGCGGCCGCCAAGCATCTGGGCCTTCTCACCGCCTTGGTCATGAGAGCTAAAGGGCGCTGCCCGAACCGCCGCGCGCCATTCGGAGAGATTATAACCTCTCACCTCCCACGCTTCGCGTGGGCCCCTCCCTCTCTCAAAGAGAGAGGGTTTTCGAAGCCCCCTACTCCACCCGCGGCAGCACCAAGGCCACCCGCAGGCCGGGACCCATGCCGTTGTATTCGCCCGGTCCCTCGGCCAGTTCCAGCCGCCCGCCGTGCGAGGCGGCCACCGCCTGCACCAGCGACAGCCCCAGGCCCGCCCCCGGTTCGCTGCGGCTGTTTTCCAGCCGCACGAAGCGCTGGACCACGCGGGCGCGGTCGGCTTCGGGCACGCCGGGGCCGGTGTCGGTGACCGAGAACTCCAGCTCGCCCGACGAGCGCCGGCGCAGGCGCATCATGATCGCCCCGCCTTCCGGCGTGTACTTGATGGCGTTGTCGAGCAGGTTGGCCAGGGCCTGGGCGATGAACTCGCGATTGCCGCGCAGGGACAGGGCCGGCGTCACCTCGGCCTTGAAGTCCAGGCCCTTGTCCTCGCACGACAGTTCGTAGAGCTCGGACATGTCGGTCGCCAGTTCGCTGGCGTCGAAGGGCTTCTGGTCGGGGGCCTGGCCGGCGGCCTGCAGGCGGGCGATGGCCAGCACGGCGTTGAAGGTCTTGAGCACGCCGTCGGCGTCCATCAGCGCCGTCTCCAGCGCCGCCACCGGATCGCCCTTGCCGTTCTCGGCGTCGATCAGGGCCACCTCCATGCGGGCGCGCAGGCGGGTCAGGGGCGAGCGCAGGTCGTGGGCGATGGCGTCGCCGGCGTGGCGCAGACCGCCCATCAGCCGCTCGATGCGGTCGAGCATGTCGTTCAGGCCCTCGGCCAGTTCGTCATACTCGTCGCGGGTGCCGCGCAGCTTGGCGCGGGCGTGCAGGTCGCCCGAGCGCACGGCGTTCACGACGTCCACCAGGCCCTGCATGCTGCGACTGACATTGCGGCTGATCAGCACCCCGCCGGCCAAGCCAAGGATGATGACCAGCGCCCCCGCGCCCCACAGGGCCCGGACGATCTTCATCACATAGCCCTGGGACTCGGCGACGTCGGCCCCGACGAACAGGATCTCGCCGCCGCTCAGGCGCTCCTGCACCCCGCGCGCCGAGCGC
This sequence comes from Caulobacter sp. GW821-FHT10A10, assembly GCF_059415745.1. Taxonomy (NCBI): domain Bacteria; kingdom Pseudomonadati; phylum Pseudomonadota; class Alphaproteobacteria; order Caulobacterales; family Caulobacteraceae; genus Caulobacter; species Caulobacter sp. GW821-FHT10A10. The sequence continues at coordinate 461,944 of NZ_JBWKNV010000001.1, forward strand.
CGCACGGTGGCGCCGTCGAGGTCGGTCTCGGTCAGGGTGAAGGTGCGCCAGGTCGGCCCTGTGCCGGTGAAGTCGTCGATCGGCGACTCCTCGATCGAGCCGGTGATCCGCTCGCCTTCCTTGTCGGCCAGGTAATAGAGGAACGGCCGCTCGCCGATGGCCCGCTCGACCAGGGTCTGGTTCAGGGCGTTGACCCCGCCCTGGCGATAGGCCGCCTCCAGGCTCTCCATCTCGCGGGTGATCTCGGCGTCGGCGCGACGGTCCACCTCGCCGGCGGTGGCGATGTAGATGTAGCCGAGGAAGGCCGTCGCCGCGGCCGCGAACAGGGCCAGGAACAGCAGGGTCAGCCGGAACGGCGTGGATCGGACGAGGCGCGGCAGGCGCATGGGTCTAGCTCTTCTTGCCCATCAGGGCGGCGATGTCTTGGCGGCTGTCGAGGATGCGGAGCACCAGAATTCCAGCCTGATCGGGCAGCGGCCGGTAGACGATCACCCAGGGCGGAACCGAAAACGAACGCGGCGTCGCCGGGAAGTCAGGGCGCGGCCTGCCAAGCAAAGGACTCCGAGCCAACATTTCCAAAGCGGCCTCCAGCCGATCGGAAACCGCCCGAGCGCGCCCGATGCCGCTCTCACGCGTGATCCAAAGAGACAGCTTCAGCGCATCACTCCGCGCCCTGGAGCTCCTCTCGATCCTGCCCCCGACCATGTCGCTCGCTAGCGGCCTTCCTTGCGCAGGATTTCCTGAACCTCAGCCATGACGTCCTCCATGGTCCAAGGCTCGGCCTTGCCCTCGGCGAACTCCCGATCCGCCTCGATGATCGACTCGTTGATGGCGTCGCGGTTGCGGACGATCCAAGCCTCCATCTCCTCTTCGGAGGGCGCCGGACCCAGACCGTCACCGACGTCGTCGTCCGCGATGGGCTTGGACTGCTTGTTCATGGCGCTCAGCCTAACACGGGTCCGTCAGGCCGCCTACGGATCGAGCCGGTAGCCCGCCCCGCGCACGGTCTGCAGCATGGCCCGGTCGAACCCCTTGTCGATCTTCGAACGCAGGCGGGAGATGTGCACGTCGATGACGTTGGTCTGCGGGTCGAAGTGGTATTCCCACACCTTCTCCAGCAGCATGGTGCGGGTCACCGACTGGCCGGCGTGGCGCATCATGAACTCCAGCAGCTGGAATTCCCGGGGCTGGAGATCGATCTCCTTGCCCTGGCGATGGACCGTGCGGTTGATGAGGTTCATCTCGAGTTCGCCCACCTTCAGGGTGGTGGCCACCGCGCCCGTCTCGCGACGGCGCGACAGGGCCTCGACGCGGGCGATCAGCTCTGGGAAGGCGTAGGGCTTGACCAGGTAGTCGTCGGCGCCGGCCTTCAGGCCATCGACTCGGTCGCCCACCTCGCCCAGCGCCGACAGGAACAACACCGGCGTCTGATCACCCTCGCGGCGCAGGGTCGAGACCACCTCGACGCCGTTCTTCTTGGGCATCATCCGGTCGACGATCAGCACGTCGAAGCCGCCCTTGCCGGCCTCGGTCAGGCCCGCCTCGCCGTCCGGCGCGTGGACGCACTGGTAGCCGGCCTCGGTCAGGCCGTGGGACATGGCGCCGGCGGCCTCCAGATCGTCCTCGATGATCAGAATACGCATCAGCCAACCCCTCGTGCGCCGTCCGGATGGAGAAACAACCCACGTTCTCCCGATTCTGTCGACCGGAGCGATAGCGAGCGGTCTGATACCGGCTTTACGCGCGAGCGTACCTTAAACCTTGGTCACATACGAAAAATCCCGCCCCAGCATCTGCCGGGGCGGGATCGATCGGTTCACACTGGAGAAGGCGCTTACGGCGCGATCTTCAGCGGCACGATGGTCGGGCGGCCGGCGCGGACGATGCGCAGGTTGACGCTTGGACGCTGCAGCTTCTTGGCCGCCTCGACCGCGGCGTTGACCTCGGCGACGGTCGCGACCGGCTCGCCGTTGACGCTGGTCACCACGTCGCCCTTGCGCAGGCCCTTCTCGCCGGCGTCGGACGAAGCCTTGACGCTGTCGATCAGCAGGCCCTTCACGGCCGTGTCGATGCCGTTGGCCTTGCGGGCCGCGTCATCGAGAGGCGACAGGCTCATGCCCAGGGCCTCGACCTTCGGAGCCGCCGGCTTGGCCGGAGCGGCCTGATCGCCGCCGTCCTCGTTGTCGTTGTCGGCCAGTTCCTTCTCGGTCGGGCGCACGCCCGAACGGATCTCGACCGTGCGGGGCTTGCCGCCGCGCAGGACGGCCAGCTTGATCACCTCGCCCGGACGGGCCTTGGCGACTTCGCGGGTCAGTTCCGAACCGCTCTTGATGGCCACGCCGTTGACCGAGGTGACCACGTCTTCCGGCATCAGGCCGCCGCGCTGGGCGGGGCCGCCCGGCACCAGGTCGGCGACGATGGCGCCCTTGACGTCGGCCAGGCCCTGGGCTTCGGCCATCTCGCTGGTGAAGGGCTGGATCTGGGCGCCGATATAGCCGCGCACCACCTTGCCGCCGTTGATCAGCTGCTTGGCGGTGGCCTCGGCCACGTCGGCCGGGATCGCGAAGCCGATGCCCACCGAGCCGCCGGTCGGCGAGAAGATCGCCGTGTTCACGCCGATCACCCGGCCGTAGATATCGAACGACGGACCGCCCGAGTTGCCGCGGTTGATGGGGGCGTCGATCTGGATGTAGTCGACGAACTGCGAGGAGTTGTCGCCCAGGTCGCGGCCATAGGCCGAGATGATGCCGGCCGTGGCGGTGCCGCCCAGGCCGAACGGGTTGCCGATGGTGATCACCCAGTCGCCGACCCGCGGACGGGCCTGGTTCTCGAAGTTCACGAACGGGAACGCCGCGCCCTTGGCCTTGGGATCGATGACCTTGATCACCGCCAGGTCGGTGCTTTCGTCGCGACCGACGATGGTGGCCTTCAGCTCGCGGCCGTCCTTCATGACGACGTTGATGCCGTCGGTGTCGGCGTCGGCCACCACGTGGTTGTTGGTGACGATGTAGCCGTCGGCCGAGATGAAGAAGCCCGAGCCCGAGGACTGCTGCTTGGGCGCCTGGGCGGCGTCGTCGCCGTCCTCGCCCGGCTTCTGGCCCTTGGGCACGATGTCGAACGGCAGGCCTTCCAGGCCCGGGATGCGCAGGCGGGCCTTGGGGTCGGCCTTGGAGGTCACGTCGATCTGCACGACGGCCGGCGAGACCTTCTCGAAGATGTCGGCGAAGGACAGAGGCGCGCCGGGCGGCGGGGCGAACATCGGAGCGGCGGTGGCCGAGGCGCGCACCAGCTGCGGCTCCTGCTCCGCGGCGCCGGCCGGTCCCATCCGCATGCCCACGCCCGCCAGGGCGGCGCACGCGACGCCCGCCCCCGCGACGGCGCCAACAATGAATCCTGACTTCCGAGCAGCCATCTTTCGTCTTTCCTCAACCCACGGCGCTTTGCGCCGGGTTCTGTCGAACAGAACCTAGTCGCACCAGCAATTCGTGCAACGGTTCCAGGATTATCTTTCCTTCACCCACGCGGCGCTTCTTGCGGCGTCATCGCGGCGCAATCGTGTCATTCCTTCCCGAGCAGACCGCGCAGCCGCGCTTCCTCCTCGGCCGACAGCGTCTCGGGCGGCGCCTCCGCCTCCCGCCGGCGTCGCAGCAGCGCGACCATCAGCCCGCCGCCGGCCAGCAGAACCGCCAGCGGCGTCAACCACAGCACGGCGTTGCCGGCCGAGAACGGCGGCTTCAGCAGCACGAACTCGCCGTAGCGCTCCGTCAGGAACGCGCGGATCTCGCCGTCGCTCCGGCCCTGCTTCACTTGGTCGCGCACCAGCACGCGCAGGTCGCGGGCCAGGTCGGCCTCGGAATCGTCGATCGACTCGTTCTGGCAGACCAGGCACCGCACCTGCTTGAAGATTTCGCGCGCCCTGGCCTCCTGCCCCGGATCGGCCAGCCGCTCGGACGGGTCGGAGGCCGCGGCCATGCAGGCGACGGCGGCCATCGCGACAAGCGCGATCCTGATCCGGCCGATCACGCCTGCGCTCCCTTGGCTTTCCGCCCAACGCCGATCCGCAGCCGACGGTCCGACAGCGACACCGCCCCGCCCAGGGCCATGATCAGCGGGCCCAGGAAGATCAGCCGCACCCACGGATTGACGTAGGCCCGCACCAGCCAGGCCGGTTCGCCCGCGGGTCCGGCCCGGCGCTCGCCGATGACCACATAGAGGTCGTCCAGACCGCGCGGGCACAGGGCCACCTCCGAGGTCGTCTGGCCGCCGACCGGGAAGAACCGCCGCTCGGGCTCGGCCGTGCAGACGAAACCGCCCGCCTTCTTCTCGATCCGCACCACGCCGCGTTCGGCCAGGTAGTTGGGACCGTCCAGCGTGCCGACGTCGGTCAGGGTCAGCACATAGGCGCCCAGCTCGATCTTGCCGCCGACGCCCAGGGCCTGGGCGCTCTCGACCCGCCAGGCGGTCTCGAAGCTGGCGCCCAGCACGAAGAGGCCAAGGCCGGCATGGGCGATGGTCATGCCCCAGGCCCCACGCGGCAGGCCCGAGAGGCGCCGGCGCACCTCGGCCCAGGGGGCGCGGAAGGCCTTCACCCGCTCGGCCAGCTCGGCCACGGCGCCGCCGATCAGCCAGAAGCCCAGCACCAGGCCCAGGCTCGCCAGCGCCTTGCGCGGGGTGACCAGGGCGTAGGCGACCAGGCCCAGCACCGCGGCGATGACCAGCGCCAGCCACAGCCGCCGCACCACCAGCCGCGCGTCGCCGCGCTTCCAGGCCAGCAGCGGCCCGGCCGGCAGGATGGCCAGGGCCAGCACCAGCAGCGGCGTGAAGGTCAGGTTGAAGAACGGCGGCCCGACCGAGACGGCCTCGCCGTCCAGGGCCTCGCGGATCAGCGGATAGAGGGTGCCCAGCAGCACCGTCGCCGTCGCCGCCGACAGGATGATGTTGTTGAGCACGATTGCGCTCTCGCGGCTGACCGGCGCGAACAGGCCGCCGGCGTTCAGGCTGGGCGCGCGGATGGCGAACAGTACGAAGCCGAAGCCGGCCGCGATCCCCATGATCGACAGCAGCAGCACGCCCCGCGTTGGATCGACGGCGAAGGCGTGGACGCTGGTCAGCACGCCCGAGCGCACCAGGAACGCCCCCAGCATCGAGAAACCGAAGGCCGCCAGGGCCAGGAACACGGTCCAGCCCGGCAGGGCGCCGCGCTTTTCCAGCACGATGGCCGAGTGCAGCAGGGCGGCGCCGATCAACCAGGGCATGAAGCTGGCGTTCTCGACCGGGTCCCAGAACCACCAGCCCCCCCAGCCCAGCTCGTAATAGGCCCAGAAGGCGCCGAGCGTGATGCCGACGGTCAGCAGGCTCCACGCCGCCAGGGTCCAGGGCCGCACCCAGCGGGCGAAGGCCGCGTCGACCTTGCCCTCGATCAGGGCGGCGATCGCCAGCGAGAACACCACCGAAAAGCCGACATAGCCCGAATAAAGGAACGGCGGATGCACGGCGAGCGCCCAGTCCTGCAGCAGCGGATTGAGCGAGCGGCCCTCCACCGGCGGGTCCGGCAGGCGGGTCATCGGGTTCGAGGCGAAGACGGTGTAGGCCAGGAACAGCACGCCCAGCGCGCCCTGCACGGCGATGGCCCAGGCCCGCAGGCGCGGCGGCAGGCGCTCGCCGAACACCGCCATGGCCGCGCCGTAGCCGGTCAAGACGAGGCACCACAGCAGCATCGAGCCCTCGTGGCTGCCCCAGGCGCCGGCCACCTTGTAGAGCAGCGGCTTGGCGGTGTGGGAGTTGGCCGCCACATTGGCCACCGAGAAGTCGGAGGTCACGAAGGCGTGGATCAGGGCGGCGAAGGCGCACACCAGGGCCGCGAAGGTCGCCACGGCCGCGCCGCGTCCCGCCCCCGCCAGCGCGCCCGACCGCCTCAGCGCCCCGGCGGCGGAAAGACCGCTCTGGGCGACCGACAGCACCAGGGCCAGGACCAGGGCGAACGCGCCGAACTCGACGATCATCTGGCGGTCTTTCCCTCACCGTAGGACGGCGGGGGAGCCCCCTCGCCGCGCCACTCGCCTTGCTCCTTGATGGCCTTGGCCACCTCGCGCGGCATGTAGCGCTCGTCGTGCTTGGCCAGCACCTGCTTGGCGACGAACACGCCGCTTTCGTCGAACGATCCGGAGGCGACGATCCCCTGCCCCTCGCGGAACAGGTCGGGCAGGTCGCCCTGGTAGCGCACCTTGCTGGTCGCCTTCTGGTCGGCGACGACGAACTCCACCAGGCCGTTTGGGTGCTTGACCACGCTGCCGGCCTGGACCAGCCCGCCCAGCTGCACCTTGCGGCCGGCCGGCACGTGGGCCTCCTGGGCCTGGGCCGGGGTGTAGAACAGCGAGATCGAGTCCCGCATGCCGTACAGCGCCAGGCCCGCCGCCAGGGCGGCGACCGGCGCGATCGCTAGCAGGATGGTCAGGCGTCGGCGCACCTTGCGGGACTTGGGCAGGAAGCTCATCGGGGGCTCGAAGCGGGCGGCGTGTCAGCGGCCTGGCGCAGGGCGGCCAGCACGCGCGGCTGGTCCTTGAAGCGCTCGGTCGCGGTCTTCAGGGCCGCGTCACGACGAGCCGTGTCGCCCAGCACGCCATAGGCGCGGACCAGCCGCACCCAGCCGTCGGCGTTGTCGGGATCGGCGGCCAGCTTGGCGGCCAGACTGTCGACCATGCCCTGGATCATCTCGGGCGTGACGCCGCCATCGGCGGCAGCCTGGGCGGCCTGCGAATTCGGTTCGACCAGCCGGCCGGCCTTGGCCGTGCGGTCGATCTCGCCGGCCAGGATCGCGCGGCGCTCGTCGGCCGGCGGCAGCGAGGCCAGCAGGGCGCGCCAGCCGGCCAGGCCCTCGTCCAGCTTGCCGTCGGCGATCAGGGCCTTGGACAGGTGATAGCGGGCGGAAAGGTCGGCGGGGTCGCGCTTCAGGGCCTCGGCGAAGGCCATGCGAGCGTCGGGGCCGACCTGGCCGTTGTCGCCGGCCACGAAGGTCTCGCCCAGCGCCGTCCACAGGTCGGCGCGCTGCGGGGCCAGGCGCACGGCGCGGCGCAGGGCCTCGCCCGCGCCCACGGCGTCGCCGCCGGCGATGCGCACCAGGGCGAGGTTGCGATAGAGCTCGGGATCGTTGGGCCGGGTCTTGGCCGCCTGCTCCAGCACCGCGGCGATGCGCGGCGGGTCCAGCATCGACGGATCGCTCGACTTCCACTCGGCCACCCGGCGGGCGAAGGGCTGATCGGCCGCGCCCGGCGCGCCCACCACCACGTAGACCACCACGGCCGACAGCGCCGCGAGCGCGGCCACGGCCACCACCGCGCGGCGCGGACCTTTCCCGTCCTGGGGCCAGTCGGCCGCGCCCTGGTCGGCGGCGGCCAGCAGCCGACGGCCGGCCTCGGCGCGGGCGGCCTTCAGCTCGCCCTCCGCCAGCAGGCCGCGCTCGGCCAGGTCGTCGATCTCGGAAAGCTGCCGGCGATGGACGGCCAGGGCCGGGTCGTCGCCAACGGGCGCGAGCCCGTGCGCGGCGCCCCGCAGCACCAGGGCGGCGGCGGCGGCGGACAGACCCGCGGCGCCAATCCAAAAAAATATCATGGCCAGAAACCGATCATGGTTCGCTGTTAGCCGCAGATCGATCCGCGCGTCAGTGAAAAAAACACGTAAGGCCCAGATTGCGCCGCAGCGCCCGCCGAGTCCTGGCTCGACCTCAGAGGCCTAGGATCTGACCAGTCCCCCCAAAGCTGCCTCCCTCGCCCTTCTGGCGAGGGCCCATGCCGGCGATCGCTCAGACCTCGACCAGCCTCGAAAGGTCTGAGCGGCTGAACGATGGATCCTGGGCACAAGGCCCAGGAAGGCGACCGGAGGGGTGTCCAAGCCGAGGGCTTAAAACGGTGGATCCCACCGTCCCAAGAGCCGTGAAGACGCTGTGCGCGCCTAAGCCGCCATCGCCGCCACGGCCCGTCGGCGGACGATCTCGGCGGTCTTCTCGTCGCGGGTGTGGGCGATGTAGGCCGCGGCGATCTCGAGATAGGCGCGGGCCACCTGCGGGTCGCCGCCCTCGCCGGTGCGGGCCACGTGCAGGCTGTCCTCGATGTACTGGTCCAGCCGCTGGTTCAGCTTCTCCAGCACCTTGGCGCGGGTCGAGCCGTAGCCGGCCTGGGCCGCGCAGGGACGCAGGTCCTCGATGAACGCCAGGGCCGAGGTCGCGCGGCGCACCAGGATCGCGTCCGGGGCTTCCTCCAGCTTCGGCACGCCCTTGCCGCCGCCCATCTTGCCCATCATCGAGATCGGCCGCAGCGGCAGGGCCAGGCCCAGCTCCTTGTCGGCGGCGTTCATCCGCGTCTCGGCCGCCTGGGCCGCGGCCTGCTTGAACTTGGCCAGGCGCTTGCCCCACGGGCCGTCCTTGGCCACGTCCACCGCCTGCTCGAACTCGGTCAGCTGGTGGGCGATGCGCTGGGCCGAGGCCGCCGCCGAGCGACCCGAGGCCTCGCCGCCGTCCAGGTCGAAACCGCGCACGTGCTCGATGCTGGCCTCGATGTCGGCCAGCATCCGCTCGCCGAATTCCTTGACCTCCGACGAGGCCAGATAGCGGTCGTTGGGACGGTCCATCACCGCCGAGATCACCCGCAGGATCCGCCAGGGCTCGGGCAGGTGGGCCGCCAGCATCTCGAACATCCGCGGACCGGCGTCGTCGCTGATCGCGCAGGCGTCGCGATAGGCCAGGCGCGCGGCCGCCGCGCGCTCGCCGCTCATCCGGCTGACCCATTCCGACAGCCGCGGCAGGGCGTTGCGGACGATCACCGACAGGTCGAGATAGTCGGCCAGTTCGTCGGCGTCGCAGATCTGGGCGATGGCGATGTATTCGGGCCGCTCGGCCGCGCGCAGGCCGCGGGCGGCGATCTTGCACAGCTCGTTGAAGACGTCGGGCGCGCCGTTGTCGAGATCCCAGGGATTGCAGCGCGCCGCGCCCTCGGCGACCTGGCGCGGGGCCTCGACCTTCAGCGCCTTCCACAGCAGGGCCAGCGCCCGGCGCGGGAACTGCGGCAGGTCCTCGGCGCGCGGCTGGCACAGCGGCGCGATGGGGGAAAGGATGGTGTTGCGGACGTAGCGATCGGCGGTCTCATCCTCGACCATGGCCCGCACGGTCGCCAGCGCCCCCTGCCCGCCGGCGTTGGCCAGGGCGAGCTCGAGACTGCGCAGAGCCGCATCGGGCGCGGTCTCGACCAGCGTCCGGATGATCTGCAGTTTGTGCGCGGCGATTGCGGGCATCGATCTCCGCCGGGGACGGTACATGTCCAGGCAGCGTCAACCATGTTGCCAACGAGGTTAAGACTTTCCGAAACCGCTGCTTTTTCAACGCCGCAAGGCAAGGCGAAGTGTCGCGGCGCCGAAAGCTCCACCTTGACGACAGCACGCTATCGCCAGAGTGGCGCGCGGTAGCGTTAACCCTCCGCGCGCGGCAGCGACAGCACCACCCGCAGGCCGCCGAGCGGCGAATCGTCCAGGGTCACCGAGCCGCCATAGGCCCGCGCCAGTTCGTCGACGATCGACAGGCCAAGCCCGGTGCCCGGCGTGTGCTCGTCCATCCGCTGGCCGCGCTTCAGCGCCTGGGCCCGCTGCTCGGCCGGAATGCCCGGACCGTCGTCGTCGACGGTCAGCAGCATGCGGCCCTCGCCGTCCGCCTTGGCCTCGGCGCGGATGCGGGCCTTCGACCACTTGCCGGCGTTCTCCATGACGTTGCCGGCCAGCTCCATGAAGTCCTGCCGCTCGCCCTGGAAGCACAGGTCCTCCGGACAGCGCCAGTCGATCTCCACGCCCCGCCCGTCGTTCTTGTCCTGGAAGATCCGCTCCAGAGTCACGGCCAGTTCGTCGAGGATCGGCTCCACCGGCGTGCGCTCGCCGCTGGTCTGCGAGCGCGCCGCCGCCCGCGCCCGGCGCAGGTGGTGGTCGACCTGCTCGCGCATGGTCTGGGCCTGGCGCTCGACGACTTCCGCCAGCGCCCCGCCCTGCTGGCTGGCCTCGGTCAGCATCACCGACAGCGGCGTCTTCAGGGCGTGGGCCAGATTGCCGACGTGGGTGCGCTGGCGCTCGACGACTTCCTGGTTGTGCGCCAAGAGGCCGTTCAGCTCGCCGGCCAGCGGCTCCAGCTCCTCCGGATAGGGTCCGACCAGCCTTTCGGCTTTGCCGCTGCGCACCCCCGCGATCTCGCGACGCAGGCGGAAGATCGGCTGCAGGCCAAAGCGCACCTGGAAGACGATGGCCACGATCAGGCCCACGCCCAGCAGCAGCAGCGCGAAGGCGGTGATCCTGCCGAAGCGGTCGGCGTCGTCGTCGATGGGCGAGCGGTCCTCGGCGGCGATGAACACCACCGGATCGGGATGCCCCGGCAGCCGCGTCAGGATCGCCGCCGCCCGCAGCGGCTTGTCCTGCGGCCCGCGCATGTCGAAGTAGAGGGTCTTGCCGGGATCGGCGGTCAGCCGGTCGATCTGGGCGGTGGACAGCATCAGGTCGCTGTCGAACAGCGAGCGCGAACGCTCGATCGCCGAAAGCCCGCCGCCGCTCTTCTGGGCGAAGATCGCCCAGTAGCGGCCGGAATAGGCCCGGGTGGCGCGGATGTCGGTCAGGAACGGCGCCTTGACCACCCCGTCCTCCACCGTCGAGCCGGCATAGAGGTCGTCGGTCAGCACCGCCAGCGACTGGTCGAAGCGGCGGATGGCGGCGTCGCGGAACTGGGCGGTCAGGAAGGCCCCGGCCGCCAACAGCACGAACAGCGTCCAGATCGCCGCCAGCAGCACCAGCCGCCGGACGAGCGAGCGCTTGCGGAAGTCGAGCATCAAGCCTCGCCCCCGCGCGCGGTCACCCCGCCGTCTCGCCTTCCAGCGGGATCAGGCGGTAGCCGAGGCCTCGCACCGTCTCGATGCGGTCGGCGCCCAGCTTCTTGCGCAGCCGGCCGATGAACACCTCGATGGTGTTGCTGTCGCGGTCGAAGTCCTGGTCGTACAGGTGCTCGACCAGCTCGGTGCGGCCGATCACCCGGCCCTGGTGCATCATCATGTAGTGCAGCAGGCGGTATTCCAGCGAGGTCAGACGCAGCGGCTCGCCGTTGACGCTGGCCCGCGCCGCGCGCGGGTCCAGGCGCAGGCCGCCGCAGGTCAGGCTCGGCGCGGCGTGGCCGGCCGAGCGCCGCAGCAGCGCCCGCAGGCGCGCCAGCAGCTCTTCGGTGTGGAAGGGCTTGGTCAGATAGTCGTCGGCCCCGGCGTCGAAGCCGGCGACCTTCTCGCTCCAGGCGCCCCGGGCGGTCAGGATCAGCACGGGCGTTGCGACATTGCCGCGCCGCCAGCGCTCCAGCACCGACACCCCGTCCACCTTGGGCAGGCCAAGGTCCAGGATCACGGCGTCATAGGGCTCGGTCTCGCCCAGGAACTGGGCCTCCTCGCCGTCGGCGGCGTGGTCGACGGCGTAGCCCGCGTCGGAGAGGGCCAGCTTCAGCTGGCGCGACAGGTCGGGATCGTCTTCGACGAGCAGGATGCGCATGTGTCGGGGAACTCCCTAGAGCCTGTCCGGTTCGGACTGTCCCGTCCGAACCGGATAAACAGGCTCGCAAGCAAAAGGTAGAGCGTGACGGACGCCGAAATCGCTCATGGTCTCAGCGGTCACGCCCTACCCGCCGCTGAGGATGCGGCCGCTCTCGGCGTCGACGATGAAGTCGATGCGGCGACCGTCCGTGGTCGCCCAGCGGATGCGGTAGTTGCGCCCCTCCAGGCCTGCGTCGAGCAGACGGCCGGGGGTGCGGCGGGCGATGTTGTCGATGACCGCGCTCAGCGGCACCAGGCGGCCCGACTGCACGCCGCCACGCGCCTGGTCCTGCCGGGCGCGCCAGTCGGCGCCCAGCGAGTCCGGGCCGCGCTGGGCCAGAGCCGCGCCCGGGAGGGCGGCGACGATGGCGGCTGCGGCGAGTATGGCGCGGATCGGCTTCATGTCGTCCGGTTTAGAGGAGCACGGCTGAATGGAGACTGAACGCGGGGTTTATGAACGGTGTGCGACGTCCTGTCACGGTCCAAGCCCCGCCGCGCCCACAATCGGAGATCACATAAAGATATCTTTATGTTCTTGTTGACAGTACCGGCCGACCCAGGCTTGATAAGCGGGTCGTGGTCTGCGGACGTTTTGCGTCCAAAGCTAAGAGGGAAGCCGGTGTGAAACCGGCGCTGCCCCCGCAACTGTAAGCGGCGAGCGGCCGTCCGATACGTGTCACTGATGCGCCGAACTCGACTCGGTGGCGCATCGGGAAGGCCAGGACGGCGGCGTCGACCCGCGAGCCAGGAGACCTGCCTCGACAGATAACGTCCTCCGGCGGGGTGCCCGGTCTGGTCGCTAGCTCCAGGCGCGGGTCGGCCAGCCCGTTCGCGCGCCCGTGCCTGCGCCCCGTCCAGCCTCCGTCACCATCGAGACAGAGGCTAGTAAATGACCGTCACCGTCGCCGCCCTCGGCTTTCCCCGCATCGGCCCGCAGCGCCGCCTGAAGACCGCCCTCGAAGCCCACTGGGCCGGCCGCCTAGACGCCGAGGGGCTGGAGACCGAAGCCGCCGCCCTGCGCGCTCTCGCCTGGCGCCGCCAGGCCGATCTCGGCGTCGACCACGTCCCCAGCGGCGACTTCTCGCTCTACGACCACGTGCTCGACACCGCCGTCATGGTCGGCGCGATCCCGGCCGCCTACGGCTGGACCGGCGGCCCCGTGGACCTGCCGCTCTACTTCGCCATGGCGCGCGGTACGCAAGGGCGCGAGACCTGCGACCACGGCTGCTCGCACGACGTTGGAACCGGCCTGCCGGCGCTCGAGATGACCAAGTGGTTCGACACCAACTACCACTACCTCGCGCCTGAACTCGCCCCCGGCCAGGCCTTCGCCCTGACCTCCACAAAGGTCGTCGACCAGTTCCTCGAGGCCAAGGCGCAGGGAATCCACACCCGCCCGGTCATCCTCGGCCCCGTCACCTTCCTGAAGCTCGCCAAGACGAAAGACCGCCACTTCCAGCCGCTGTCGCTGCTGTCGGCCCTGCTGCCGGTCTACGCCGAGCTGCTCCAGCGCCTGGCCGCCGCCGGCGCCGACTGGGTGCAGATCGACGAGCCCTGCCTGGCCCTCGACCTCACCGACTTCGAGCGCGCCGAGATCCGCCGCGCCTACGGCGCCCTGGCCCACGCCGCCCCGCGCATCAGCATTCTTCTCGCCAGCTATTTCGGGACCTACGGCGACAATCTCGCCACCGCCGCCAACCTGCCGGTCGAGGGGCTGCACCTGGATCTGGTCCGCGCGCCCGGCGACCTGGACGCCGTCCTCGCCCTGGCCCGCGACAGCCTCGTCCTGTCGCTCGGCGTCGTCGACGGCCGCAACGTCTGGCGCGCCGACCTCGAGGCCATCCTCGACCGCGTCGAGCCCGTCGTCTCCGCCCGTGGCCCCGACCGCGTGATCCTGGCCCCGTCCTGCTCGCTGCTGCACACCCCGCTCGACCTCTCGATCGAGACCGGCCTCGACCCGCAAGTCAGCCAGTGGCTGGCCTTCGCCGTCCAGAAGCTGGAGGAGTTGGCGATCCTCGCCAAGGCCCTGAACCACGGCCGCGCCGCCGTCCGAGCTGAACTCGCCGCCGCCAGCGCCGCCGTCGCCTCGCGCCGCACCTCGCCGCTGATCCACGACGCCGCCGTCCAGGCCCGCGCCAGCGCCCTCACCCCGGCCGACGCCGCCCGCGCCACGCCCTTCGCCGAGCGCATCGCCCTGCAGCAGGCCAGGCTCTCCCTGCCGCCCCTGCCGACCACCACCATCGGCTCGTTCCCCCAGACCGCCGCCGTCCGAGCGGCCCGCGCGGCCCACGCCAAGGGCCAGCTGCCCGACGCCGACTACCAGGCCTTCCTGCGCGCCGAGACCGCCCGCGCGGTGGCCTGGCAGCAGGAGATCGGCCTCGACGTGCTGGTCCACGGCGAGTTCGAGCGCAACGACATGGTGCAGTATTTCGGCGAGCGCCTGACCGGCTTCACTTTCACCAAGCACGCCTGGGTGCAGTCCTACGGCTCGCGCTGCGTGCGCCCGCCGATCCTCTACGGCGACGTCTCGCGCCCCGCGCCCATGACGGTCGAGTGGTGGGCCTACGCCCAATCCCTCACCGCCCGGCCGATGAAGGGCATGCTGACCGGCCCGGTCACCATCCTGCAATGGTCGTTCGTCCGCGACGACATCCCCCGCTCTGAGACCTGCCGTCAGATTGCTCTGGCCGTCCGCGACGAGGTCGTCGACCTCGAAGCCGCCGGCGCGAAGATCATCCAGATCGACGAGGCCGCCCTGCGCGAGGGCTTGCCCCTGCGCCGCGGCGACTGGGACGGCTATCTGGCCTGGGCCGTCGAGGCCTTCCGCATCGCCGCCTCGGGCGTGCGTCCCGAGACCCAGGTCCACACCCACATGTGCTATTCGGAGTTCAACGACATCATCGCCGCCATCGGCGCCATGGACGCCGACGTCATCTCCATCGAGACCGCCCGCTCGAAGATGGAACTGCTCGACGCCTTCGAGGCCTACGCCTACCCGGCCCAGATCGGCCCCGGCGTCTACGACATCCACGCCCCCCGCAGCCCGGGCGCGCCCGAGATGCTCGACCTCCTCGAAAAAGCCGGCCAGCGGCTCTCGTCGTCGCAGCTCTGGGTCAACCCCGACTGCGGCCTGAAGACCCGTCGCTGGGAGGAAGTGGAACCGGCCCTGGCCAACATGGTCGCGGCGGCCAAGGCGGCGCGGGCGCAACTCTGATCCCTCTCCCCTTGCGGGAGAGGGAGGGGTCCATGCGCAGCATGGGAGGGTGAGGGGTCTCTCAAACGCAAAACGCCGCGACAGCCGATCAGCTGTCGCGGCGTCCAAAATCTGAGAAACCCCTCATCCGTCGGCTTCGCCGCCACCTTCTCCCGCAAGGGGAGAAGGACCGCGCGGCGTCGCCTCCCCCTCCGTCAGGCCCGGCGCGTGCAGCCAAGAGTGCAGCCGCCCGTCGTGACGGTGCGCCAGCACCAGCGCCTCGCGGAACATCAGCCGCAGGGCGCGGTTGGTCAGGGGTTGCTCGCGCCGCAGGAACAGCATCTCGCGCTCGATGTCGGCGCGGGCGATCCGCCAGCCTTCGACCTGCGTCAGCACCGCGATCGCGTCGGCGGGCAGATCGAGCCGCACCTCCACCGTGTGCGGCCTTCGCCGGTCCAGGCCGTGCGACGCGCGGAAGCACCAGAACAGCGACCGGGCGCGCCAGACGTTCAGGATCCTGGCGCGCAGCTCCGGAGGATAGAGGAACGGATCCAGCCCCTACCGCCGCTTCGGCGTATAGGGCTTCTGATCCCGCCAGGCCTGGGCGAACTTCTCCAGGTCCTCGTCGATGGTCTCGGGCAGAGTGACGACGAGGCGGGCGTAGAGGTCGCCGCGGTGGCCCTTGGCGTCGGCCAGGCCCCGGCCCTTCAGCCGCAGCTTCGAACCGCTGTTGGCGCCCTTGGGGACGGTGACGTTCACCGGGCCGTCGGGCGTCGGGGCCTCGACCTTGCCGCCCAGCACCGCGTCGGGGATCGAGACGGGCAGGTCCATGACCAGGTGCTCGCCTTCGCGGCGATAGATCGGGTGGGCCTTGACCGCCAGTTCGATCAGGGCGTCGCCCGGGCCGCCGCGCCCCGGGCTGCCCTGGCCCTTCAGGCGCAGGGTCTGGCCTTCCTGGGCGCCGGTCGGGATCGTCACGTCGATCGTGCGGCCGTCGGAGAAGGCCACGCGCTTCTTGCCGCCCTTGATCGCCTCTTCCAGGTCGATCTCCAGCTTGGCGCGCACGTCGGCGCCCTTGGCCGAGAAGCCGCCGCCGAAACCGCCGCCGCCGCGATTGCGGCCCAGGATGTCGCCGAACAGGTCGTTGAGGTCGACCTCGGGGCCCTCGCCGCCGCGCCCGAAGCCGCCGCCACGGTTGAAGCCGCCGCCGAACGGATTGCCGCCCGCCCCGCCGAAGCCACGCATGGTCTCACGGCCGTCGGCGTCGATCTCGCCGGCGTCGAACTTCTTCTTCTTCTCGGCGTCGCCGAGGATGTCGAAGGCCGCGCTGACCTGCTTGAACTTGTCCTCGGCCTTCTTGTCCCCGGGATTGGTGTCGGGGTGATACTGCTTGGCCAGCTTGCGGAACGCCTTGCGGATCTCATCGGCGCTCGCGCCGCGGGAAACACCAAGCTCCAGATAGGGGTCGCGCGCCAAGGAAGGCCCTCGAAGGACTAGGGAGAAAAGCCGAAGCCCCTCACTTAGGCCGTTCCGCGCCGGGCGCAAGCCAAATGTTGCATTAATATCACAGACCCGTTGCCGCAGGCGCGCCCCAGCCCCAGCTCGCCGAGCCCTGAGCCACCCGCGCCGACAGCGTTCCGGACGGCCCGAACGGCAGGTCCGCCGCCCGCATCGCCGCCGTCCAGACGAAGGCCGCCGCCTCGACATCGGCCGTCCGCACCACGGTCTCCCCGTCCAGGATCTGCACCCGCCACAGCGCCTCCCCGGCCGGAACCTCGGCCTCCCAGCTGTCGCCGCCGACCCGCGCCCGGGCGATCCACGACAGCCGGGTCTCGCCGTCCACGGTGCTCGCCCGCAGATGCGCCGGCGACCACGGCCGCAAGGCCAGCCCCCGCCACGTCGCCGCCACCAGCGCCATCGCCGTCCCCGCCGCCGGACCGCCGGCCGGCGCCGCCCGCCAGACCAGCGGCAGGCCCCGCTCGGCCGAGGCCAGGTCGGCCCGAACCAGCGCCTCGTCCACCAGCACCACCTCGGCGCCCGCCGCCACCAGCGTCGCCACGTCCGACCCGCCCTGCCCGCGCAGCAGGCCGCTCAGGGCGAAGACCTCGCTCCCCACCGCCTCGGCGGTCAGGAACTGGATCAACTCCCAGCCCTCCCCATTCCGAACCGCCAGCAGGTTCTCGCCGGCCAGCACGGCGGCCCGGCTGCGGCTCTGCGGAACGCCGCCCTCCAGCCGCAAGACCAGCCGCGTGGCCCGGTCGAAGCGGTGGCGCGGTCCGGCCGGCAGGTCGCTCAACGTCACGCCCACCACCGCCGGCGCGCTCGCATTGGCCCGCACGCGCAAAGCATCGACCGCCACGCCGGCATGCACGTCGAAAGCCCGCCAGGGCTGAGCCGACACCGCCACCAGCGGCCGCGCGTCGTCCTCCGCCCCCGGCAGCGGCGGCAGGTCCAGCACCAGCAGGGCCGGCGGCCCGGTCACCGAGGCGGCCGGCGCCGGGCTCCAGTCGATCGCCCCCGCCGCCCCCGCCGCGGGCAGGACCGGCAGCAGCCGCGCCCGCGGCCGCTCGTCCAGGTCCACCCGCGCCACCCGCCAGGCCTCGCCGTCCAGCGCCAGCCGATCCCCGGCCCGCCAGCGCAGCGCCGCCAGCGGCGACAGGTGCGCGATCCGCTCGCGCCGCACGGCCGCTTCGGCGTCCAGCCGCCGCCCGGCGACCACCGCCGCCTCGGCCGCCGTCAGCACCAGCGGCGCATCGACATCCAGGGTCTCTCCCTCCCCCTCCCGCCGCACGATCAGCGCCCCGGCCTGATAATCCCGCGCCAGGTCCACGAACCGCAGCCGCACCGCGCCCGCCGCCGGCTCCAGCCGCCGCGCCGCGCTCTGCGGCGCCTCGCGATCCTCCGGCCAGGCCAGGTCATCGCCGGCCAGCATCCCCGCCACCGGCCCCGAACGCGACACCAGCCGCACGCCCCCGCCGCGCTCCGCCACGTCCAGCCCGAAGGCTTCGGTCAGCGGCCCCAGCGCATCCCGCAGCCGCATCGGCCGCTCGATCACATAGCCGGCCACCAGACCCGAGGCCTCGCCCGGATCGATCGCCACCCCGCCTCGCGCCGCCACGGCCAACGCCAGTTCGCCCACGCCCACCGATCCGGCCCGGCCGTTCAGCCAGTGGCCCAGGCTCCAGTTGCCCGCATCCGCCCACACGCCCGACCGCGCCGGAAAATCCGGAAACGGCCGCGCGTCCCAGCACCACGCCGACGCCTGCTCGATCATCGGCCCGCCATAGACCGGCGAGACCGGATTGGCCGCCGGCTCGGCGATCCAGCCCAGCACCGCCTCCAGCGCCCGCCTCTGGCCCAACTCGTCGCGCGTTCCGTCCGAGAACGGCGGCAGGGCGCTCTCGGCGCTCTTGGCGTCGACGAACAGGTTCGGGGCGTTGGCGCCCTTGTCCACCGCCCCGCAGCCGAACTCGATCAGCCGGATCGGCTTGGACATCGGAACCCACGCCGTGGGCGCGGCCGACCGCACGCCCAGCGGCCGGTCGTGATGCGGATGGCTCCACCAGCTCAAGAGATCCTTGGGCCGGAACACCCACGGCTCGCCATGCGCCCCATCGGTGATCGGCGTGCGCGCCTGCGCGGCCCGCGCCGCGTCCGAGGCATAGAACCAGTCGAAGCCCTCGCCGCCCGTCAGCCCTTGGCGCAGATAGGCCCCGTCGTGCGGCCCGCCCCAGCCGGCCGCCGCGTCCAGATGGCTCTCGCCGTTCCGCCAGTCGGTGATCGGCGGGTAGTAGTCGATCCCCACGAAGTCGATGTTCGCATCGGCCCACAACGGGTCGAGATGGAAGTGCACGTCGCCCGAGCCGTCGGCCGGCTGGCTGCCGAAATACTCGCTCCAGTCGGCCGCGTAGCCGACCTTGGTCTCCAGTCCGACCAGCGCCCGCACCTGCCCCGCCAGCGCCTTCAGCGCGCCGACCGCCGGAAAGCCCGCCGCGTCCCGCAGCCGCGTCAGCCCGACCAGCTCCGAGCCGATCAAGAACCCGTCCACCCCGCCGGCCTGCGCCGCCAGGGCCGCATAGTGCCGCACGAACCGCCCATAACCCCAGGCCCCGTCGAAGAAGGCGGCGACCTGGGTCGCCGCAGCCGCCGTCTTGTGCGCCGTCCCCCGCCGCCCCGGTCCCGGATGGCAGGTGATCCGACCCCGCCACGGATAGGCCGCCTGCTCGGCGCCGCCGTACGGATCCGGCAACCCGTTGCCGGCCGGCACGTCCATCAGCACGAACGGATAGAGCGTCACGGCGAAACCCCGCCGCTTCAGTTCGGCGATCGCCTGCACCACCGCCGCATCGGCCGGCGTGCCGCCATAGGCCACCCCGCCCCCGACGCTGGAAATCAGATGCGCCGCGCCCCGCTCGACGCCGGCCACGCTCCAGGCCATCGGCTCGGTCGGCTTGTCGGCCAGCTCCACGCCCGGCCGGATCTCGCACGTCCCGCAGCGCAGGTCGGTCCCGAACCAGGCGACCACCAGGTTCACATGCTTCACCTTCGGCAGTTGCGCCTGCAGCTGGTCCAGCGACACCAGAAGGTCCGCCCGCCCCTCGGCGTTGTTGAGGTTCTCCGCGCTGGTCCGCGTCAGCCCCGAGCGCCGCAGCACCACGTCGGTCGCCAGCACGAACTCGCCCGCCCCCGGGATCAGGCACACGCTTTCCAGCCGGTCCTCCAGCGCCGTCCCGTCGCCCGCCGGCCGGCGGAACACCTCGAACGACAGCTGCGGCGGCCGCCCGCCGAAGTCGTCCAGCATCAGGTCCTCGAACACCAAATAGGCGACGCCCCGAAAGGCCGGCGCGGCGTCCTCGCCCTCCACCGCCACGATCAGCGGGTCCGGCGCCTGGTCCTCGGTTCCGCGATGCACGCGCATCGTCACCCCGTCCATGTCCAGCGCCTTGCCGTCGGCCCAGACCCGGCCGATCCCGTCGATCGGCCCCTCGCCCACGGCCAGGGCGAACGACAGGCTGTAGCCGTACGACCGCGTCCGCCCCGCCTTGCTGCCGCTGGTCGTGCGGTGCTCGCGAAACCGCGCCGCCCAGATCACCTGCCCCGCCACCCGCGCGCGGCCGAACACGCACGGCATGGCCGCGCCCTCGGCCGCCGCCGTCAGCTTCAGTTCGGAGATCCGGGGCCCGACCTGACGGGCCGGGCTCAGCGAGGCGATCAGGCTCTGGTCGATCGCCGCCCCGATCGTCGCGCCGATGGCGCTCCCGGCCGGGCCGAATTGCGAGCCGACCGACTGCAGGATCATCTGGGCCATCAGACTTGCTCCGGAAAGGAAAAGGCGGCCGCCAGCCGGGGCCGCCACCAGGCGCCCAGCCACGTCTCGACGCAGGCCCGGCCCCAATAGGCGTGGATCATCCGCGTCCCTTCACCTGAAAGGATCGCGCAGTGCTTGGCCGGAACGCCCCGGGCCATGCGGAACACCAGCACATCGCCGGGCCGCGCCGCCGTCGGCTCGACCAGGATCAGCACGCTCGCCAGCCCCGCCAGCAGCGGCTCGCCCTCGCCCAGTTCGGCCCAGTCCGGGCGATAGGGCGGCGGCGTGATCTCGGCCCCGCCCAGCCCCCGCCACACCCCGCGCACCAGCCCCAGGCAGTCGCAGCCGACGCCCTTCAGACTGGCCTGGTGCTGATAGGGCGTGCCGATCCAGCCGCGTGCTTCGGCCAGAACGCGCTCCCGAGCGCTCATCGCCGCCCCCCGTCGTTCACGTCGCTCTCGACCGGATAGAGCGTCAGGAAGTCCTCGCCCGGCAGGGTCGGAAAGCCCCGGAAGTTGACGCCGTTGGAAAACACCTCGCGGCAGGTCGCCCACCGCCGGTCGCAGCTCGCGCCCGGATGCGCCGCCAGATCCACGCCGCAGCGCGCATCGCCCAGGCTGGCGTCACAACTGCGGGCGTAGGTCCGCCCCACCACCCGCTCCAGCGCCGCCGCCGGCCCCTCCAGTTCGGCGGTGAAGGCCCCGCCCGTCCACGACACCCGCGCCACCCGCGCCCGCCACAGCTCGACGAACAGATCCGGCGCGCGCCAGTCCACCCGCAGGCAGGCCACGATCGCCCCGTCATAGAGCCCGGCCTCGACGTCCGCCGCCGTGATCGCCGCGTCGTCGAACGCCCCCAGCGCCGCCGCCAGGCCCGGCGCGAAACCCGCCTCGTCCTTGACCGCCCCCGTCGTCCAGCCGCTGGCGGCCCGGCACGTCGCGCCGTCGACCACCAGGTCCCGGTCATGGTCGGTGAAGCCCAGCACCACGCCGTCCGCCCGGGTCAGCACCCAGGCGTGGCAAAGGCTCGCCGCCCCGCTCTCGATGCGCTGCGCCAGCGCCTCCGGCACGGCGCGCATCAGACCCGCACCTCGACCAGCGACACCGCCCCGACCCTGGCCGCGCCGAACCCCTCCAGGGTCACGTCCAGCCGGTCGAGGTCGAAGCGCACCGGGGTGTCGAACAGGAAGCCGGCGCTCACCACCGCCCCCGCCGCCGGCGCGGCCGCCAGGGTCACGACGCCGCTCGCCATATCCACCGCGAAGGCCCCGGCCGCCTGCTCGACGCCCGCCACGGCCACCCGCACGGTTCCGGCCTGCGGCTTGGCGATCGTGCGGACCACCGCCTCCTCGCCGCTGCCATAGGCTTTCACCAGTTGGAACGCGGTCCGCGTCCCATCGCCCGTTCCCAGCGCCTGATCGGTCGAGGCCGGCGCCAGCGACGGCGCGCACGACTTGAAGTCGGCCGGATCCCGGAACCGGAAGCCATGCAGCCGCCCCCGCCGCGCCTCGAAGAACGCCACCAGCTCGGCCGCCTCGTCCAGGCTCCGGCTGGCCGTACCGATCAGGAACCGCCGCCGGCCCTGCGCCCAGGGGCTCGACCGCCGCTCGAAGCCGGACGCCAGCCCGACCACCTCGGTCCGCCGCTCGATCCCGCTGGTCCCGCCGAAGGCCAGGCGCAGCGGCAGGCGCGTCTCGTGAAAGGCGCTCATGCGAGCCCTCCTTGACAAGGATATGAAATGTGAGTGATTGCTTACTTACATTTGATCGGAGACCGACCCGTGCCCCTTCTCGCCCTGCTCCTGTCGCCGCGCGGCGCCGTCGGCCGCCGCGACTTCTGGCTGGGGCTGTTCCTGCTGGCGGCGATCGACGCGGCCATGGGCCTGGCCGCCATGCCCTACGGCGCGCGGGCCTTCTTCGCCGCCCCGGTGCTCGGCCCCTGGTTCGGCGACATGGACGCCGACGCCGCCCTGCCCGGCCTCGTGGAGGTCTGGGGCACGGGCGCGGTGATGATGCTGTTCCAGGCCTGGATCAGCGGCGTGCTCTGCCTCAAGCGGCTGCGCGACATGGGCCGCGGCCCCTGGGTGCTGGTCGCCGTCTGGCTGGCCAACCTCGCCCTGCAGGGCGGCGGCCGCGTCTGGATGGCCGGGCTCGACGGCATGGCCGTCATCCTGCCCTTCTTCGTGGCCCTGCCGACCATCGCCATCGTCTGGCTGGTCTTCCTGGCCTGGCTCGGCTTCGCGCCCAGCCGGGCCTCGCGCCCGGGTTAAACCCCACCTGGTTAAACCCTTGTCATGACGCCCATTTCACTTAAAGCGCGAGCCCGCCGGGCCTAGTCTCCTCCTCAAGGTTGGGAGACTGAAAAGACATGGACTGGAAAACCCTGATGTTCACCGCCGACGGCCGCATCGGTCGTCAGGCGTTCTGGATCGCCTGGCTGATGCTGCTGGGCGTCAACGTGGTCGCCGGCTGGATCCCCCTCATCGGGTGGGCCGCCTCGCTGGTCACGCTGTTCTGCTTCGTCTGCATCTACGCCAAGCGCCTGCACGACATGGGCAAGAGCGCCTGGTGGCAGCTGCTGCCGATCCTGCTCGGCCCCGTCCTGCTGATGGGCTCGGTGATGTGGCTGGTGTTCGGCTCGGCCGCCATCGCCCTGGGCGGCGGCGATCCGGAAATCTTCGCCCTGGCCAGCGTCGGCGGCATGGCCGTCGCGGCCGTCCTCGGCTTCCTGGTCACGGTCGGCTTCACCCTCTGGGTCGGCTGCGCCGAAGGCCAGGCCGACGACAACCGCTGGGGCGACCCGCCCCTGCACGCCCTGGCGGTGTGATCCGCCCAAGGCCCGCCGAGCAATCGGCGGGCCTTTTGCTTGACCCCTCTCTCATAGAGAGAGGGAGGGGCCCGCGCCGAAGGCGTGGGAGGGTGAGAGGTTTCACTCTCGGCCGGCCCCGCTGCCCTTCGGCCTAAGCCGCTTCAGCTCTTCACGCGCGACAGCCGGTCGAGCAGGGCGGGCGCGCTGGCGCCGATGTAGATGGCCACGGGCACCGACGTCGCGAACGCCATCCCCAGGCCACCGGCCACGAAGACGAACCCGACGCGGGCAATCCAGTACAGCTTGCTCCTTCGAGCCTGGGACAGGCCAGCCTTGCTCTGGATTTCCTTGATCAACGACGCGATTTCGAGCGCTGCGCTGCCGAAGGCGGCCCAGGCGAATGCGGCTAGCGGTTGGATGCCCCCCGAAGCGTGGGCTACGTCGACAGGCGGAACAGCCATGTGAAGCGTTCAGACACCTCGACCACCCGCTTGGCGAATGCCTCGTTGTGAAGGGCCTTGGCGCCGATGACCAGCGCCTGGATGCCGCCCAGCACGGCCACGGCAGCGCCAAAGAGAATAGGCGAGATTTCGGCGATGAACTTCAGTTCCATAGCGTCCTCCTCCCCATCTTCGCCCGCGACAATCGTGCCGCCGTTCTGCTGAGTTTCAAATGTGGTTTCAAACCCTACGGGCGTCAACATCCTGTTGAAAACTCACCATTTCACCGATTGTTGCGCCGCACTTCCACCTATAGCCGCCTTGCCCCCAGACTCACCGCCCGCGCCAAGGCCTGGGCCAGCTGGGCGTCGGAGCGGGCCAGGCCGCCGACGTCGCCGCCGCTGACCTGCACCGTCACGTTCATCCCGCCGCCGCCAAGCGGCTCCACCGTTCCCGCGCCCGCTGGACGGAACACCTCCGGCCCGCGCTCGCCGACCAGATAGGCCCCGCCGCCGGTCACCGCCCCGCCGTCGGCCCGCGCGCCCGAGAAGGCCGAGCTCAGCGCCGTTCCCAGCGCCTCGCCCAGACCCCCGCCGCCGCTTCCGCCGGCCGCCGCCTGCACGGCCGCCAGCACCGCCCGCGCCAGTTCGGCCAGCGACACCTCGCCGTCGGCCGCCGCCCGCGCCAGCGAACGGGCGAGACTCGTCCCCGCCGCCGAGAAGGCGTCCTCGATCGAGCGCGCCGCCGCCCGCGCCGGGGCCTCCAGCGCCGCCAGGGCTTCGCCGGCCTCGGCCGCCTGGATCGTCATGTCGTCGAAGCCGCTCACACCGCGTCCTCCTCATGGTCCGGAAACCGCGCCATCAGCGCCTCCAGCGCCGGACGCGGCAAAGCGGGCGAGGCCGGCGGTCCCGCCAGCGCTCGCCATTCCGGCAGCGACAGCCGCCAGAACGCCGCTGGCGGCACGCAGAACTCCCGCGCCGCCCGGGCCAGCATCTCGTTCCAGCCCGTCACGCCGCGGCCGCCAGCGCCTTGGCCACCGCGGCGGCGGCCTCGCGCACGTCCAGCCGCGCCATGTCCAGCGGCGGGCCGTCCTCGTCCAGCAGCGCCTGCAGCACCACCAGCAGGTCGCGCGCCGACATCCTGGCGATCCGCGCCGGCAGCTGGCTCCAGTCCTCCAGGCCCAGCGCCTCCTCGATCCGCGCCAGGGCGCCCAGGGTCAGGCACAGGGTCCGCGTCGTCCCGGCCAGCACGGCCGTCACCTCGCCGCGGCCGGGGTTGTGCATCGTCATCCTCGTTGCTCCTCTAGATCGCCGTGAAGCTCACCTGACCGGCCGAGGCCAGGGTCAGGGCGAAGGCCGCCTCGCCGTCGTGCTGGCCGGCGTATTCCAGCGCCGAGACCAGGAACGGCCCCTCCAGCTGGGCGAAGTCGGGGATCACCAGCCGCCAGGTCCTGGCGGTCTGGGAAAAGAAGCTGTCGCGCACCGCCGCGTCCGAGGCCGCGTCGCGGAACACCCCGCTGCCCGACACAGCGGCCGAGCGCACGCCCGCCCCGGCCAGCAGCTCGCGCCAGCGGCCGGCGCTGTCGCCGTCGGTGGCGTCGACCGTGCGGGCGTTCAGGCTGATGGTCCGGGCCCGCAGCCCCGCCACCGTCACGAAGGTCTGGGGCGACCCGCCGTCGCCGATCTTCAGCAGCATGTCCTTGCCGGCTTGCGCGGCCATGGACGCCTCCATCGTTTGAGAAAAGGGAAAGGGTCAGGCCGGCTCGCTGACGGCCCTCACGCGCAGGATCCCCAGGGTCAGCTCCTCGTCAGAGGCGGCGAACACGTCGGCGTAGCGCACCCGGCACGAGGCCAGCCGCCGCCCCGGCGCGGTCAGGACCGCGTCGTGCAGCGCCAGCCGCGCGGCCGCCGTCATCGCCCGCGCCTCCTCCGGCCCGCCGAACCGCGAGGCGCAGGTGACGGTCACCACGTGCTCAAGCAGGTCCTCGCCCACCGGCCGGCTCTCGATGCGGCCGACGCTGATGCAGGGATAGGTCAGCATCCGCGGCGGATCGGCGTGGATGCGCCCGCCGACGATGGCGCTCACCGCCGGCGCCGCCGCCAGCGCCTCGGCCAGGGCGGCGGCCAGGTCGCTCTCGAGCCCGCTCATAAGCGCGCCTCGCGATAAGGCGCGAGCCAGGGCTCGACCAGCGACAGCGGCGGCGGCTTCTCGCCGTCGCGGTGCTCGTAGGCGTGGCAGGCCAGGACCAGCACGGCCAGGCGCAGCGGCGCGGGAGCGGCGGCGTTGAGCACCACGCCGGCCGCCTGCCCGACCCGCGCCTCGGCGGCGTCGATCAGCAGGGAAACCAGCGCGTCCTCGCCGCTCCCGCCCACGCGCAAGAACCCCTTGGCCTCGGCCAGGGTCACGGAATTGGGCATGGGGATGTTCCGATGATTTTGAAAGGAAGGCCGCAGCTTCGACCTTCAGGAACCTCCCCCCGTGGGGGAGGCGATCGCGCCAGCGATCGGTGGGGGGCGTACCTGCGAACCAAGCCGCCGCCCCGAAAGCTGAAAACGTCCCCCCTCCGGCCCTCCGGGCCGCCTCCCCCACGGGGGGAGGTTCCCGAAGCGCCTGAGAAGGGCCTTCCTTGGCTAGCTCGCCGCGAACTTCAGCAGCTTCACCGCGTCGAAGTTCTGCACCCCGCCGCCCACCCTTTTCGTGGTGTAGAACAGCACGTGCGGCTTGGCCGAATAGGGGTCGCGCAGCACCCGCACCCCGGCGCGGTCGACGATCAGATAACCCTTATCGAAGTCGCCGAACGCCACCGCCAGGCTGTTGGCCGCCACGTCCGGCATGGCCTCGATCTCGGTCACCGGGAAGCCCAGCAGGCTGGCCGACTGCCCCGGCTGCAGGGCCGCGTTCCAGATGTAGTTGCCCTGGGCGTCCTTGAACTTGCGCACGGCGCTGACCGTGCGGCGGTTCATCACGAAGCGGCCGTTCTGGCGGTACTGGGTCTTGGCCGCGTAGATCAGGTCGATCAGCTTGTCGGTCGGGTTGCTGGCCGGCCAGGCGCCGGCGACGCCGGTGGCCAGATAGCCCAGCTGACCCCAGGCGTACGACGCGTCGGCCGCGGCGGTGTAGGCCAGAAGGCCCTTGGGCTTGTTGACCCCGTCGCCCGAAACGAAGGCGCTGGTCTCCTGGGCGGCGAAGGCGTCCTGCACTTCTTCCGCCAGCCATTCGTCGATGCTGACATAGGCGTCGTCGAGCAGGGCCTGGGTCGCGGCCGGGCTGGCGTAGAGCTCGCCGGCCGGGAAGTCGATCACGTCCAGCGTCGGGGCCGTGGTCTCCGGACGGGCGGCCGTCTCGGCCACCCAGGCGGCGGCCAGGCCGGCGGGGCTCACCGGCTTGCGGAAGGTCCCGCCGCCGATCGTGCGCACCTGGCAGATCTCGCGCATCGGGCTGGTGGCGGCCAGGCGGCGCAGGATCTGCCGCTCCAGCTCCGGCGGCGCCACATAGCCGCCGGCCGTGGCCGTGCCCTCCGACAGCCCCTTGGCCTCCAGAAGACCGCCCGTCTCGCCGGTCTTCACATAGCGGTCGAAGGCGGCCTTGCGCTCGTCGACCCGCGCGGCCGGGGCCTCGCCGGCCAGGGCCGGACGCCGGCTCTCGGCCAGGATGCGGTCCAGGCGATCCTGCGCGGCGGAGACGGCCGCATCGATGCGCGAGACCTTCTCCTCCAGCAGCACGTCGGCCGCCTTGCTCTCGATCGCGCTCAGCCGCTGGTCGTTGGCCGCCTTGAAGCCCTCGAACGCCGCCAGCACCTCGGCGAACGCCGCCCGGGCCTCCGGCGAGGCCGGAACCTGTTTGGTTTCCTTCATGAAGTTCTCCAGTTGGAGTTCAGATGCTCCCCCTCTGGGGGAGCTGTCGCGGAGCGACTGAGGGGGCCGGCGCGGCGGCAGACCCCCTCCGGCCCTTCGGGCCACCTCCCCCAGCGGGGGAGGATCTTGTTCGGCGCCCTTGCTCCTTGGGGGCGCCTCTGCTTAGGTCCGCGCGAGCCGCACCGGCTCGCCGCCCGCCGCTTCAGCGGCAGACCTCATGTCCACGCTCTATCGAGAGATCGTCGTCTGGCGCCGCATCGCGCCGACCGAGGCGATCCGCTACGCCTGCTTCGAAGACCTCGACACCGGCCGCTTCTGCGTCCAGCTCGCCGATTTCGTTCGCCTGCCGCACGACGACGCCGGCCAGGCCCGCCTGCGCCTCGAACTGCTGCTCGAAGGCCAGCTCGACGCCTGCGACTGGCATGCCGACCTCAAGACCGCCATCGCCGCCCACGACGCCCTGTTCGAGAACGACGTCGGCCCCGGCTGCCCTTGACCCCGCACGCGGCGGACGGCCAAGCTGGCGTCATGCGCACGATCTCCGTCGACATCTACAGTGACGCCTCCAACGCCGCGGTGATGCGGCATCCGGGCCGCAAATTTCCTGGCGTCCTCGTCCAGGGCGACACGCTGAACGGACTCTGCCTGTTGGCCGAACAGGCCTGTGCCGCCCTCGCGCCTGACCACCCCGCCCGCGACGAGATCGAGGAACTGCGCGACCAGTTGCGCGGACTGCGCGACCACTACGTCCGCGTGCTCGGCGAGCACGGCGCGCCGCTGCCTTTCGGGCGCTGACCCGCATGCCGCCCGTCATCGACCCGCGCATCCTGCGCCGCTGCCCCGCCGACCTCGACGAGGCGATCGCCTTTCTGCATGCCGAGGGGCTGTCGATGATCCAAACGATGTGGGTGCTGGTCCACCATCACGGCATGCACCTCAGGGACGCCAAGGAGCGTGTCCATCTTAGTCAGACGTGGACGGGCCAAGGCGATGGCCTCCACGACGAACTCGAAGCCATGCTGAACGCCCCGCCGCGCTAGAGCGCCCGCCTAGGACGCCTTCGACGCCACCTTCAACCGCGCCCCCGGCAGCATCGGGAAGGTCACGATCGACACCTCCCAGAGATCGACGCGGGAGAGCACCCGCAGCGGCCCGTCCGTCCGCGCCTTGACCTGCCGGAAGCCGATCGACAGCCCGTCCAGCGCCCCCGCCGAGACCAGCGCCGCTACCAGTCGCCCGCGCGGCGTCGCGGTTATGATCCGCCCACGGACGAATAGGCCGCGCGCGTCCTCGAACGCCTCGTCCCAGACGCCGACGGGCTCGGCCTCGTCGTGCTGGTGCAGCATGCGGATCGCGCCCGCCCCGCCGTTTTCCAGGCTCGCCTTGAAGGCCCCGGCGGCGGTGACGTCGTCGTTGAGGTCGCGCGTCCAGAAGAGGGACGCGTAGCCCTCGATGCGGAGATCCGTCATCGCTCCCCTCCATCCAGCTTGGCCTCGATGCGCACCAGCGCCGCGCGCGTGGCGTCGGCCTGGGCTTCCAGCCGCGCCAGCCGCTCGGCCACCGGCGCCTGGGCCTCCAGCCGCCGCGTCAGATCGTCGATCCGCGCGCTGGCCCGCCCGGCCCACATCAAGGCGGCCGCCGCCTGCAGCACCACCGCCACCAGCACGGCGGCCGAGACCTGGCGGTCCAGCCGCCAGCGGTTGGTTGTCGTCATCAGCCTCTCCAATTTCCAGGAACCTCCCCCCGTGGGGGAGGCGGCCGAAGGCCGGTGGGGGGACGTTTTCAGCTTGCGAGGCGGCGGCCGATTTCGTCTGACGCCCCCTCCGATCGCTACGCGATCGCCTCCCCCACAGGGGGAGGTTCTCTAAAGTTCCACCCCCGCCAGCCTTCTCCGCTCCTCCTCGGTCAGAAAACTCGCCGCCTCCAGCCGCGCCCACAGGGCGTCCCGCTCGGCGCTCAGCGCCGGCACGGCGTCCAGGTCGCACGCCACCCGCGCGCCGGGGAACTTCACCCCCAGCCACGCCGTCAGCGCCCGCGCCGCCCGTTCGGCCAGCGGAACCACCGTGTGCCGCCAGAACGCGCCATTGGCCTCGCGATAGTTGGCGTAGGTGTTGTCGCCCGGGATCCCCAGCAGCTGCGGCGGAACCCCGAACGCCAGGGCGATCTCCCGCGCCGCCGCGTGCTTGCCCTCGACGAAATCCAGGTCGGCCGGGGTCAGCGACATCGGCTTCCACTCCAGCCCGCCTTCCAGCAGCAGCGGCCGCCCGGCGTTGTCTGCGCCGGCGTGGACCCCCGCCAGCTCGGCCTTCAGCCGCTCGAACTGCTCCTCGGAAAGCCTGTCCCCGTCGCGCCCGCCATAGACCAGCGCCCCCGACGGCCGCGCGGCGTTGTCCAGCAGCGCCTTGTTCCACGCCCCCGAGGCGTTGTGCACGTCGATGGCGAAGGCGGCCGCTTCCAGCGGCGAGGCCCCGTAGTGGTCGCTGGTCGGGTTGAAAAGCTTCAGGTGCAGCACCGGCAGCCAGCCGTCGGCGTCGCGCGCGATCCGCGCCGTCCGCCCGCCGGCCTGGTAGTCATAGGCCGCCGGCCATCCCCGCGGCCCCGGAACCACCGCCATCCGGTCGGGCCGCAGCGCATAAAGCTCCTCCGGCTGCTCCCCGGCCGCCTCCAGATAGCCGTTCCCGGCCACCTGCAGATGCCCGAAGAACTGCTCCATCAGGTCCGGCCCGCCCTGCTCGGGATTGGGCCGGGCCAGCAGTTTCGCCAGCGGATGGTCGTCGCTGCGCCGCCCGTCATGAAACACCGCCAGCGGCACGGCGGCCGCGGCTTCCGCGATCATCCGCACGCAGCGATAGGCCACGGGGTTCTTCGCGAACCCCTCCGCCGCCAGCGCCCCATAGTCCCGAGGCGTCCACTGCGCCCGCCCGCCGCTGGTCAGGGCGACCAGCCTCGCGGCGCGGGAGTCCTTGGTTTCCGGCGTAGACCGCCGCGCGAAGAGAGGCATGACCGCTCCTGGAGATTGAGAACAAATGAAGAACAATTTATAGTGGCTGTCGCTCGCCAAGATCCTCCCCCTGAAGGGGGAGGTGTCGCGAAGCGACGGAGGGGGAAGTCGATGCCGCCGCCCAAATCCCGCATCGCGAGGGCCAGAAGGCTCAGGCGAGAAATGTCCCTGCCGGAAGTCCTGCTATGGCAGGGCTTGAAAGGTGGGCGCCTGGAAGGCTGGAAATTCCGCCGGCAGCACCCCGCCGGGCCTTACGTGCTGGATTTCTACTGTCCCGAAGCCCTTCTGGTGGTCGAGATCGACAGCTACGTGCACGAAACCGGAAACCGGCCGGAGATGGACCGCATCCGCGACGCGCGCCTCGCCGAACGCGGCGTGCGCACATTGCGCATACCGGCGGTCGAGGTGCTGGCCTCGGTGGACGATACCTTGGCGACCATACTCGCCGCGATCGCAGACACTTCCCCCTCCGGCCCTCCGGGCCACCTCCCCCTTCAGGGGGAGGATCTTTGGCGCGATGCCGACCAGGATGTCTAAACCACCCTCAACCTCGGCTCCTTCCCCCCGCCCAGCATCAGCTCGCTCAACGCCCAGACCAGCGCATCCGCCCGGTCCGGACTGTGCCCCAAATCCCCGTCGCCCAGCCCCATCAGTTCCTCCTCCAGCGCCGGGAACGCGCCGCAGTGCACAACCCGGCCCTGCTCGTACAAGGCCGCCACCGGCTCGGCCCGCGCCCGCTTGCCCACCGAGGCCCGCACCAGCTTGATCGGGCACGGCGGCGCGGCCTGGGCCAGCACCGAGCGCACCATCTCGCCGCCCTGGTTGGCCTCGGCCACCAGGGCGGCGGCGTCGAAGTCCACCGCCGCAGCCACGGCCAGGCTGGCCCAGCCGTTGGGCGACAGGCCCCGCGCCGTGCGGTCGGCCAACACATAGGCCCGGCCGTCGCGGCGGCCCGCGACCACCACTCCGCAGGCGTCGCCGCGCGCCGTGGCCGGCGGATCGACCGCCACCACCACCCGGTCGAACTTCGCCGGCGGCGCCCCGCGACACCTGGCCAGGTCCTCGGCCCGGAACAGGCCGCCGTCGGTCTCGACGACGATCCCCTCCAGCTCCTGGGCCGCCAGCCGGGTGCCGCCGTACAGCGCCTCCAGGCTGGCCAGGAACCGGGGCGCCAGGTTGCCGGCGTTGGCCGCCGTCCCCGCCCGCGTGGTCGCCACGCCGGGCTCGGCCATCAACACCTTCAGCGCCCGGGTCGGACGCGGCGTCGTCGTGACCACCAGCCGGGGATCCTCCCCCAGCCGCAGCCCGAACCGCAGCATGGCCAGGGTCTCGCTGGCCTTGGGCCAGGCGCAGAACTCGTCGGCCCAGGCGGCGTGAAACTGCGGCCCGCGCAGACTGTCGGGATCCTCCGCCGAGAAGGCGTAGGCCTCAGCGCCGCTCTTCCAAACCAGCCGCCGGCGCGATGTCTCCCAGCGCGGGCGGTCGGTCTCGTACGAAAGCGCCTTCAGGCCCGACGGCCCTTCGATCATCACCTCACGAACGTCGTGGAAGGTCGGTCCCACCAACGCCAGCCGACAGGGCCGCGTGACCTGCTCCAGCAGCCAGCTCGCCCCGGCGAAGGTCTTGCCGGCCCCGCGTCCGCCCAGCATCAGCCAGGTCGCCCACGGGTCGTCCGGCGGCAGTTGATGATTGAGCCTCGGCCGCCAGTTTCGTGTCGCCCGCGCGATCACCCGCGGGGGCGCACTGTCCATCCAGGCGCTTAAATTCGAGCCCTGACTTAAACGCTTCCATTCGACGCTCGAGATCGGCTCGAAGCTCGCCCATTCGTTCGGGGGTCCAGGGTCCACCGTCATTCATCGCAACCTCCTCGCCGGCCGCCGTGGCGGCGGGCGCCTTGAGCAGGCGGGAAAGATCCGCCCCGGCCCTACGGCCAGCGACAACAGCCAGCTTCAGCGTCCGGATGGTCCGCCCGATTTCATTGGTGGCGGCGACCTGGGCCTCCGGCGGCTTGTCCGCCGCCTGATCCAGGATCTTCCGCGAGGCCGCCGCACAGACGCAGGCCGCGAAGGCCAGGGTCGTGTCCAGCAGCTCTACGATGTCGCTTTTCTCGGCCATGACAGAAGTGTACGGCGCCAGCGAACGCGTCTGATCCACGACGCTGATAAAGTTGCAAACCACGGGAATCACGTGACTTTTTCAGCAACGAACCGGGGATCCACGGCGCTCTATCCCCGTCGGCGGTCGCCATCCCAAACCCTCTCTCTTTGAGAGAGGGAGGGGCCCACCGCGAAGCGGTGGGAGGGTGAGAGGTTTCACCCTCTCCAGGGAAACCCCAATTCCTTCCGTTGCAGGTCCCTGCTGACCGTGTCCGCCTTGCTCCATGGACGCGACCGCCAAAGCCCGCAGCCTTCGCCGAAACCAGACCCTGGCCGAGAAGGCTCTCTGGAAGCTTGTTCGCAACCGCCGCCTCAGCGGCTTCAGGTTTCTGCGGCAGGTTCCGATCGATCGCTACTTCGCCGATTTCGTCTGCGAAGCGGGCAAACTGATCGTGGAACTGGATGGCGCCGCGCATGAAGAGCGGGAGGATCACGACGACCGCCGAACCCAGGTGCTGGAACTGTTCGGCTATCTGGTCCTGAGGTTTCCCAATGAACGGGTCCTGGTTGACCCCGGCGGGGTCACCGACGATGTACTGGCCGCGCTTCGAGCCGGCCAACGGTGAAACCTCTCACCCTCCCACGCCTTGCGGCGCGGGCCCCTCCCTCTCTCGAAGAGAGAGGGACCAATCTTGGCCCCTCAGTAAGGCAGCTCCGGCGGCGTCTGCGGTTGCGGCCCCGCCCCCGGCGGCGGCTCATCGGGCGCGGCGTCGGCTTCCAGCTCCGAGGCCGTGCGCGCGAATTCCGACGACAGGGTCTCGTAGAAGCCGTTGCGCGGATCCGGCGACGTCCTCGGCTCCGGATCGGGCAGCAGCCACGGGAAGTCGCGGATCGCCAGGTTCTGGTGCGCGGCCAGCATGAACCGCCGCCAGATGCTGGCCGGGATGTCGCCGCCGACCACCTTGTTCATCGGCTTGTCGTCGTCGTTGCCCACCCAGACGCCGGTCACGAAGTCGGGGGTGAAGCCCACGAACCAGGCGTCGCGCCAGTTCTGGCTGGTGCCGGTCTTGCCCGCCGCCGGCCAGCCGAAGGCCGCCCGCTTGGCCGTGCCCTGATCGACCACCTTCTTCATCATCTTGACCATCATGCTGGCCTTGGCGACGTCGTAGACCTGGGTCGGGGCCAGCGGCCCGCGGCTGTAGATCGGCCGGCCGTCCTGGGCGGCGATGCTCTCGATGACGTAAGGCGCCACGCGCTGGCCGCCCAGCTGGAACACCTGGAAGCCCGAGGTCATCTGCAGCAGATTGACCTCATAGGCCCCCAGCGCCACCGAAAGATCCGGCCGCTCGGGCAGGCTGGTCACGCCGAACCGGCGGGCCAGATCGGCCACCCGCGAACCGCCGGCCTCCTGGGCCAGCTTGACGGCGATAGTGTTGGTCGAGGTCACCAGGGCCTGTTCGACGGTCATTGGCCCGCGATAGTCGCCGCCGTAGTTCTCCGGCTTCCAGTCGCCGAACTGCACCGGGGCGTCGACGCGGATGTCGGTGGGCAGCACGCCCTTCTCCAGGGCCGCGGCATAGACGAACGGCTTGAAGGTCGAGCCCGGCTGGCGACGCGCCTGCACAGCGCGGTTGAAGGGGCTGGCGATATAGTCCGTGCCGCCCACCA
The DNA here is from genome assembly GCF_059415745.1 of Caulobacter sp. GW821-FHT10A10. Classification (NCBI taxonomy): domain Bacteria; kingdom Pseudomonadati; phylum Pseudomonadota; class Alphaproteobacteria; order Caulobacterales; family Caulobacteraceae; genus Caulobacter; species Caulobacter sp. GW821-FHT10A10. Next base: position 495,899 of record NZ_JBWKNV010000001.1, read on the forward strand.
TGGCCCGGATCGCCCCGTCGGCCGAGATCGACAGCAGCGCCGCCTGGCTGGCGCCCGCATGCTCGCCGCCCAGGGCGATGGCCTGGCGCACGATGTCGGCGCCCGCCTTCTGCAAACGGCTGTCGATGGTCAGGCGCACGACGAGATCAGGCGCGTTCTGGCCGGCGATGCGGATCGCCTCGGTGGTGGCGTAGTCCAGCACCCAGCCGTAGTCGCCCTCGTCGCTGACGGCGTCGGGCGACAGGCGCGGGGTGTCGTCCAGCGCCTTGGCCTCCTCCTCGGCGGTGATCCAGCCTTCCTTCTTCATGTTGGCCAAGACCAGCCGCGAGCGGGCCAGGGCCCCTTCCATGTCGCGGGTCAGGGCCAGGCGCGACGGCGCCTTGGGCAGCGAGGCCAGTAGGGCCGCTTCAGACAGCGTCAGCTGGCTGGCCGGCTTGCCGAAATAGGTCCGCGCCGCGCCATCGACACCATAGGTGTTGGCCCCGAAGAACACGCGGTTGAGATAGAGCTCCAGCACCTCGTCCTTGGTCAGCACCTGCTCGAGCCGCCAGGCCATCAGCATTTCCTGCAGCTTGCGCTCGACCGTGCGGTCCGGCGTCAGGAACAGGCCCTTGGCCAGCTGCTGGCTGAGGGTCGAGGCGCCCTGCACCGTGCGCCCGGCCCGCCAGTTGACGTAAGCCGCGCGCATGATGCCGTAGAGGTCGATCGGGCCGTGCTTGTAGAAGCGCTTGTCCTCGGCCGCCAGGAAGGCCAGCGGCACGTAGCCCGGCACCGTATTGACCGTCACCCGCTGGCCGTAGCGCGGGCCGCGCGTGGCGATCACCTGGCCGCTGCGGTCCTCGAACCGCACGCCCGGCGCGCGGTTGATGGCGAACAGGGCCTCCCGGCTGGGCAGCTCCGGCGTGTCCTTCAGGTACTTGAACCACACATAGGCCGCGCCCCCGCCCACGGCGATGAAGCCGATCAGGGCGCTGACCAGCAGGGTGATCCACACCCAGCCCCAGCCGCCCTTCCTGCGCGGCGGCTTCAGGTCGGCGCGGAACGGCTCCTCGGGCGGGCGTTGCGGCGGCTGCGACGGAGGCTCGGGCGGCGACGGCGGAACAGGCGCGAATCCGCCCTGCGCCGGCGGCGTCGGGCGCGCGGGCGTGTCGTCGAACTTGTAGGGCGGCAGCGTCCAGTCGTTCACGTGCGGTGTTGCGTCCAGTTGGTCTTCGGGCCGATTGGGTTTAGGACGCCCCGATGATGGCGCGCAAACCTTTCTGGGAGACGAAATCCCTTCACCAGATGACCGTCCCCGAGTGGGAGAGTCTATGCGACGGCTGCGGCCTTTGCTGCCTGGTTCGCTTCGAAGACGAAGATACGGGCGAAGTGATCCCCACACGGGTGCACTGCCAGCTGCTCGACGCCCATCTTTGCCGCTGCAGCGACTACCCCAATCGCCGCAAGACCGTCCCCGACTGCATCAAGCTGACGCCGCACAACATCGAGGACCTGGAGTGGATGCCCCCCTCCTGCGCCTATCGCCGCCTGCACGAGGGCAAGACCCTGCCCCAGTGGCACCCGCTGATCACTGGCGACCCCGACAGCCCCCACAAGGCCGGGATCTCGATCCGCGACCAGACCATCAGCGAAACCAGCCTCGACGACCCCGAAGACGCCATGGACTTCGTCGCTGTCGACCTGATGGTCGACAAGGGCGACTGGCCGTATGAGCCGGAAGACTAGATCCTTCGGGGAGGAGGCCTGCACATCAGGATCCTCCCCCTCTGGGGGAGGTGGCGCGAAGCGCCGGAGGGGGGTCGTTTTCAGCTTTCGAGGCATCGGCAGGCCTCCCCCCACCGATCGCTTTGCGATCGCCTCCCCCACAGGGGGAGGTTCCTTGAAAGCCAGCCCCGGGTTAAGCCTCCCCCCATGCTCACCCGCCGCGCCCTCGCCCTGTCCGCCCTCGCCCTGCCGCTGGCCAACGCCGCCCGGGCCCAAGCCCCCGAGCCCTGGCGCAAGGCAGAACGTCTCTATACGGATGATTTCACCCAGGGCCTGGCCAACTGGACGATCGAGGCCGAGAAACCCTCCCTCGCCAAGGCGCAAAACGGCGTGCTCGAGCTCGACGCCCCGGCCGGGATCACCGCCTGGTTCAAGCCGCGCCTGCAAGGCCCGCTGCTGATCGAATACCAGGCCCTGGCCGTCTACGAAGGCGGCCGCAACGACCGGATCAGCGACCTCAACGCCTTCTGGATGGCGACCGACGTCCGCTCCCCGGACAACCTCTTCGCCAGCCCCCGCAGCGGCGCCTTCGCCGACTACGACCTGCTCAAGACCTACTATGTGGGCCAGGGCGGCAACTACAATTCCAGCACCCGCCTGCGCCGCTATGTCGGCCGCGCCGGCGACCGCCCCATGCTGCCCCAACACGACCTCAAGGACGCCCGCGCCCTGCTCCAGCCCAACCGCTGGGTCGCCGTGCAGCTGGTCGCCTATGACGGCCTGATCCAGTACTGGGCCGACGGGCGGAAACTGTTCGAGCTGGCCGACCAGGATCCCTATCGCAGCGGCTGGTTCGGCCTGCGCACCACCTGGAGCCGGCTGCGGTTCAAGGATTTCGCCGTGTGGCGGCTGGCGGGGGCGTAAGAAACCTCCCCCTCTGGGGGAGGCGGCCGAAGGCCGGTGGGGGGCCGTTTTCAGCTTTCGAGGCGGTGGGTGATTACGCAAAAACTCCCCCCACCGATCGCTACGCGATCACCTCCCCCACAGGGGGAGGTTCCCAACCCTTTCGCCCGACATTTCCAACAATTTCCACCCTCCGCCCCGTGACGACTCAAGGTTGATCACGCACCATCCTCCCAGGCCGCCGCCCTAGCCTCCCGGCGGCCTCCAGGACCATCATGAACGCCGTCTCCAGGGCCCTTGTCGCCCTCTTCGCCCCGTCGCGCGACACCCACAAGCGCGCCTACGGACCCGACCTGCTGCGCGCCGCCGCCATCCTGATGGTCATGGCCTGGCACATGCCCAAGCCCGCCCGGCCCGAACCGCTGCTCACCGTCCAGCCGTTCGGCTGGCTGGGGGTGGACGTGTTCTTCGTGCTCAGCGGCTACCTGATCGGCGCCCAGTTGCTGAAGGGGATCGCGGCGGGCGCCGGCGTGGACTTCAAGCGCTTCTGGACCAGCCGCGCCTTCCGCATCCTGCCGGCCTTCCTGGTGGTGCTGGCGCTCTATTTCCTGCTGCCCGGCTTCTCGGACGGCAAGGCGATCCAGCCGCTGTGGCGGTTCCTGACCTTCACCATGAACCTCGGCCTCGACTACCGCGTCACCGGCGCCTTCACCTCGGCCTGGTCGCTGTGCGTCGAGGAGCACTTCTACTGGCTCCTGCCGCCGCTGGTCCTCGTCCTGGCCCGCTTCAAGGGGTGGGGACCCAGCGTCGCCGTCGGCGCGGCCCTGATCCTCGGCGGCATGGCCCTGCGCTGGGGGATCTGGCACGGCCCGGCCGCCGATCCGTCCACCCGGCCGGCCGACTTCCTGCGGCTGATCTACTACCCGACCTGGACCCGGCTGGACGGCCTGGCCCTGGGCGTGCTGCTGGCCGCCGCCCGGATCTTCCGCCCCGCCCAGGTCGCCCGCTGGCTGCCGCCAACCGTCACCGGACCGCTCGGCCTGGCCGCCGCAGCCGCCACCGTTATCCTGTGCCGGCTAACCGCCGACGGCGTGGCGCTGAACCTGACCGGCGCGGTCTTCCTCTATCCGCTGGCGTGCCTGGCCACGGCCCTGCTGCTCTGCGCCCTGCTCGACCTGGAGCCGGCCCTGCAACGGCTGCCGCTCCAGCCCGTCACCGCCGTGGCGACCCTCGCCTACAGCCTCTACCTCGTCCACAAGCCGGTGCAGCACATGCTGCGCGAGGCCCTGGGCGACACCCTGCTGCGCGGCTGGACCGGCCTTGGCGCCTATCTCGCCGCCGACGTCGCGGCCGCCGTCCTGCTGTGGCTGCTGATCGAACGCCCCTTCCTGCGCCTGCGCGAGCGGGTGCTGCGGAAGCCGGTCCCGGCGGCGGCGGCGGAGCAGAGACTGGCGGCTTAGCCACAAGGAACCTCCCCCTGTGGGGGAGGCGGCCGAAGGCCGGTGGGGGGTCGTTTTCAACTGGCCAGGCGGCGCCCAGATTTCGCATCGACTCCCCCCACCGATCGCTACGCGATCGCCTCCCCCACAGGGGGAGGTTTCCCGGGCGCGCCGCCGTCCAGCTCACGCCCTCAATAACTTTCCGCCTTCCCCCTCCCCGCGCCCTGCTATAGGCCCCATCTCCTTCGCCTCCCCCGCCTCGCCGCCCTCCCAGACGTAAAGACCGCTCCATGGCCGCCCCCGCCCGCGCCCCCGTGCTCGCCCTCAAGGACGTTCGTCTCGCCGACGGCGCCAAGCCGCTGTTCGACGGCGTGGACCTGGCCCTGGAGCCGCGCGTCCGCGCCTGCCTGGTCGGCCGCAACGGCGCCGGCAAGTCGACCCTCCTGAAGGTTCTGGCCGCCCAGGGCGCCGAGGCCGACAGCGGCGAGCGCGCCGTGCAGCCGGGCGCCAAGGTGGTGTTCGTCAGCCAGGAGCCGGACATCACCGGCGAGACCCTGCTCGACTACTGCACGGCCGGCGGCGCCCAGGACTACGAGGCCCACGCGACCCTGGCCGACTTCGGCCTGGACTTCCAGAAGAGCACCCAAGGCCTGTCGGGCGGCGAGCGCCGCCGCGCGGCCCTGGCCCGGGCGTTCGCCGAACAGCCCGACGTGCTGCTGCTCGACGAGCCGACCAACCACCTGGACATCTTCGCCATCCAGACGCTGGAAGAGGAGCTGGCCAATTCCAAGTGCGCGGCCCTGATCGTCAGCCACGACCGCGCCTTCCTCAACCGCGTCACCCAGCGCACCTTCTGGCTGGAGCACCGCAAGGTGCGCCGCCTCGACAAGGGCTTCGCCGAGTTCGAGACCTGGAGCGAGCAGGTGCTGGCCGCCGAGGCCGACGAGGAGCGCCGGCTGAACAAGCAGCTGGAGAAGGAAAACGCCTGGCTGGCCCGCGGCGTCCAGGGCCGCCGGGCCCGCAATGAAGGCCGCCGCCGCGCCCTGATGGACCTGCGCGCCCAGAAGCGCGACATCGTCGCCGACAAGCGCGGCTCGATGACCATGGCCGTCGAGAGCTCGGGAACCTCGGGCAAGCGCGTGGTCGAGGCCAAGGGCCTGACCAAGAAATTCGGCGAGCGCACCATCGTCGAGAACTTCTCGACCCGCATCCTGCGCGGCGACCGCGTCGCCCTGGTCGGCCCCAACGGCGCGGGCAAGACCACCCTGGTGCGCCTGCTGCTGGGCGAGCTGGAGGCCGACGCCGGCACGGTGCAGCTGGGCACCAATCTCGAGGTCGCCTATGTCGACCAGAACCGCATGGCCCTGTCGGAAAAGATCACCGTCTGGGACTTCCTGACCCCGTCGGGCGGCGACTCCATCCTGGTGCGCGGCCAGCCCAAACACGTGGCCGGCTACGCCAAGGAGTTCCTGTTCACCGAGGCCCAGCTGCGCCAGCCGGTCACCAGCCTGTCGGGCGGCGAGCGCAACCGCCTGCTGCTGGCCCGGGCGCTGGCCACGCCGATGAACCTGATGGTGCTCGACGAGCCGACCAACGACCTCGACATGGACACGCTCGACCTGCTGGAAGAGCTGCTGGCTGATTTCGAGGGAACCCTCATTCTTGTCAGCCACGATCGCGACTTCATCGACCGCCTGGCCAGCTCGACCATCGCCATGAACGGCCACGGCCAGGTGCTGGAGACCCCCGGCGGCTGGAGCGACCTGATCGACCAGGCCCCGGACTTCTTCAAGGGCGCGCGCGGCGCGGCCGGCGACTTCGCCACCGGAACCGGCTCGCACAAGGCCATCGTCACCCCCGCCGCCCCGCCGCCGCCCAAGAAGGCCGTCAAGCTGTCCTACAAGGACCAGCGCCGGCTGGAGGAATGCGAGGCCCTGATCGCCAATTCCCCCAAGATCCTGGCCGACCTCGAGAAGAAGCTGGACGACCCCAACCTCTACGCCCGCGACCCGGCCGGCTTCGACAAGATCATGAAGTCGCTCGACAAGGCCCGCGCGGACCTGGCCCAGGCCGAGGAGGACTGGCTGGCGCTGGAGGAGAAGCGGGAAGCGCTGGCGGGGTGAGGGTTTAGCCCTCTCCTTCTCCACTAAATTTGCTTTCCTGGGCCTTGTGCCCAGGATCCATCGTTCAGCCGCTCAGACCTTTCGAGGTCGGCCAGGGTCTGAGCGGTCGCCAACATGGGCCCTCGCCACGAGGGCGAGGGAAGCAATTCTTGAGGCGCGGGGCCGTGGCTAAAGCCCCACCATCGACCCTCCCTATCGAGCCGATGAAAACTATCAATTCGCCTTATCGACCGGCGCGGTGAAGTCTGGGAGCCGAGGAGCTCCCGCATGACACCCCGCCCGCTCGACGGCCCGCCCGTCGTCCTTTCCCGCGCGCCCGAAACGGCGATGGCGGGCGCTCGCCGATGATCCTGCCCACCCTGCGGCAGCTGCAGTACTTGGTCAGTCTGCACGAACACATGCACTTCAGCCGGGCGGCCGACGCCTGCAACGTCACCCAGTCCACGCTTTCGGCCGGTCTGAAGGAGCTGGAGACCATCCTCGGCGCGCGGCTGGTCGAGCGCACCCGGCGGGTGACGATCTTCACACCGCTGGGCGTGCGGGCGGCGATGCGGGCCCAGGACATGCTGGCCCAGGCCCGCGACCTGGCCGCCCTGGCCGGGGCCCCGGCCACGCCGCTGAGCGGGGCGCTGCGGCTGTCGGTGATCCCCACCATCGCCCCCTTCCTGCTGCCGCGCCTGCTGCCGGCGCTGGAGAAGAGCTGCCCCGCGCTGCAGGTGGTGCTGCACGAGGAGATGAGCCACTGGGCCTGCGAGTCCCTCAGCCGGGGCGCGCGCGACTGCCTGGTGCTGGCCCTGCCCTATCCTTGCGACGGCCTCGACCACGTCACCCTGTTCGAGGACGAGATCCTGGTCGCCCTGCACGCCGACGACCCGCTGGCCCGGCGCCCGTCGATCGCGCCCCGCGACCTGCCGGCCGAGCGCCTGCTGCTGCTCGACGACGGCCACTGCCTGCGCGACCATGCTCTGGACGCCTGCGAGCGCCGCGATCTCGACCGCGCGCCTGGGCGCGGGGCCGGGGTGCACACCCTGGTCCAGTTGGTCGAGGCGCGGATGGGCGTCAGCCTGATCCCGGCCATCGCCGTCGAGGCCGGGGTCATCGACGGCGCGCCGATCGTCACCCGTCCGCTCGACGCGCCCCGGGCGCACCGCACCATCGCCCTGGCCTGGCGGCGCAACACCCCCCGCGCCGAGGAGTTCGCCCTGCTGGCCCAGCACATTCGTCAGAGCTTGGCGGGGGCTCCGCCCCCTGGGCGCCAGAGCCTGGCGGACGCCGCGCGCCCCCGGCGCCAGAGCCTGGCCGGCTGATCGGCCCAGTCGATCAAGGCCCGAGATTCTATTCGTTTCCGTCGGTCAGGCCCCGTCCCTATTCGAAAGGACGCATCGCCAAAGACATCGCCAAGACTGGCCGACAGGAGACCCGATGACGTCCCGCCCCTCCACCGCCATCCTCGCCGCCCTCGTCCTGACGGCCAGCGGCGCCGCCGCTTCCCAAGCCGCCGACACGCCCCGCCAGACTCAGGACAGCGGCGCCCCGGTGGGCGACAACCAGAACTCCAAGACCGCCGGCGAATGGGGCGGGGTGATGCTGGAGGACTTCCACCTCATCGAGAAGCTGGCCCGCTTCGACCGCGAGCGCATCCCCGAGCGCGTGGTCCACGCCCGCGGCACGGGCGCGGAAGGCCAGTTCGTCTCCAACGGCGAACTCGACAAGTACACCAAGGCCGCCCTGTTCAAGGCCGGCGTCACCACCCCGGTGTTCGTGCGCTTCTCGACCGTGATCCACCCGCAGGGCTCGCCGGAATATCTGCGCGACCCGCACGGCTTCGCCACCAAGTTCTATTCCAGCGAGGGCAACTGGGACCTGGTGGGCAACAACCTGCCGGTGTTCTTCATCCGCGACGCCATGAAGTTCCCCGACATGGTGCACTCGCTGAAGCCCTCGCCGGTGACCAACAAGCAGGACCCGACGCGGCTGTTCGACTTCTTCAGTCACCAGCCGGAAAGCACCCACATGATCACCCAGCTCTATACCGACCTGGGCACGCCGCAGAGCTACCGCACCATGGACGGCAACGGGGTGCACGCCCTGAAGCTGGTCGACGAAGACGGCAAGGTGGTGTTCGCCAAGTTCCACTGGAAGAGCCAGCAGGGGATCAAAAACTACACCCCCGACGAGGCCCAGAAGGCCGGCTTCAACTACCTGACCGACGACCTCTACGCCACGATCGGCAAGGGCCAGCCGGCCAGCTGGGATCTCTACGTCAAGATCCTGCGCCCCGAGGACATCGCCAAGCTGGGCTACAACCCGTTCGACGCCACCAAGGACTGGTACGACATGCCCGAGATCAAGGTCGGCACCATGACCTTGAACCGCATGCCGGAGAACTTCTTCCAGTCGACCGAGATGAGCGCCTTCTCGCCGGGCGTCCTGGTGCCGGGCATCGAGCCCTCGCCCGACCGCCTGCTGCAAGGCCGCCTCTTCAGCTACGCCGACACCCAGCGCCACCGCCTGGGCCCGAACTACCAGCAGCTGGCGGTCAACGCCCCCAAGGTCGCCGTGAAGAACGGCGCCCAGGACGGCGCGATGAACACCGTGCCGCGCGTCGGCGACGTCAACTACCAGCCCTCGCGCCGCACCGACGCGGGCGTCTATGCCGACACGGCCGCCTACAAGCTCAGCCCCTATGAGGTGACGACCACGATCCAGCAGAAGGCGATCTCAAAGCAGGAGCCGTTCGTCCAGGCGGGCCTCTTCTGGAAGCGCCTGCCGGAAGACCAGAAGGCGGCCCTGATCCGCAACCTGTCGGGCGACCTCAACGGCGTCACGGTTCCGGAGATCAAGGAGATCATGGTCAGCCACTTCTACGCGGCCGATCCCGAGTACGGCGCGCGCCTGGCGGCCGCGACCAAGGTCGACCTGGCGGCGGTGAAGGCCCGCGCCGCCAAGGCGCTGGAAGCCGCCAAGCTGGCCAGCAACTAAAACACCGCTCAGGACCCGGTCGGAAACGGCTGGGTCCGCTCTTCTTTCGGATCCTCCACATGCTCACCGCCATCGTCCTGGCCGCCGCCCTGCAAGGCGCGCCCGCCGCCGCTCCCGCCCAGGCCGCGCCCGACCCCAAGGCCGCCTTCTTCGCCGCCGCCCGCGAGGGCCGGGCCGACATCGTCGTCGCCCTGCTCGACGCCGGCGCCCCGCTCAACGCCCGCGACGAACGCGGCTACACCGCCCTGACCCTGGCCGCCTACAACGGCAAGACCGACCTCGTCCGCACCCTGATCAAGCGCGGCGCCGACGCCTGCGCCGGCGATGCGAGGGGAAACACCGCCCTGATGGGCGCGGCCTTCAAGGGCGACGACGCGGTCGCCCGCCTGCTGCTCGACGAGACCGCCTGCCCGGTCGACCAGGCCAACGCCCAGGGCCAGACCGCCCTGATGCTGGCCAGCCTGTTCGGCCGCGAAACCCAGGTCCGCCTCCTCCTCGCCAAAGGCGCCTCCCCCACCCGCCCCGACGCCACGGGCCAAACCGCCCGCACGCTCGCCGCCGCTCAGGGGGCGACGGTGATCCAGGCGTTGCTGGGGGCTGAGGGGAGGAGGCTGAGGGGTGGCTGCACAGATTTCAAATCAAAGGCGCCTATCGGCCCTTTCCGAAAATCGGCAACGCCAGCCTACCCCTCGAACACCTCCAGAACGTGTCCATCGTCGTCGACGCAGGTGAAAGCTTTTCGACCCGATTTGTCCGCGATGCCCGAAAGTCTGGAGCGATCGATTTTCGCAGCCCTGCCAAAGCTTCCGAGCAAATCGAATACCTTGAGATAGATCACCACGCCGGCGTCGGGCGAAGCCCCCCCGGCTCGTTGCCGCAAGGCAAGGTGGTCGCCAAAATGAATGGTCGTGGCGCTCTCACGGGTCGGAACAAGACCAAGCGCGTCGCAATACAACTTCCGCGAGCTAGGTATGGAACGAACCCAAAGGGTTATCCCGGCGAAGACGGTGGCCGGGGCCTTGCGTGCAGGCGGACGCTCTTGATCGAGAGCCCCCTTGTCGGCGACAGGCCTGCGCAGTCTTTTCGCGAACAGGGTCTGCCCGGCGCTGGTTTCAAGCTTCCAGGATTCGATATTCAGGTTCGGCGAAAGAGACCTCAGCCCTTCATGATGCGTGATGCTGGCTTCATCACCAAAGGGCATAACGATCGTCTTGTGACGGGCCACATGGTCAAGAAAAGGCTCGATATCGCGAGCTCGCAAGGGGTGACCATTGAAATCCGTAGAATAATTCGCCGCCAATTGGCGCGCTATATCCACGATATATTTGGCGTCCTGCACCTTCAGATACCGCTCTCGAATCCAAGCCGAGCCGCTCACGGCGCCAGCCAGTGCGCCAGTCATCGAGGCAAGGGTATCCGTGTCCGCGCCTTTCGCCAGCGCAGCGCGCGCCACCCCCTCGAACGGCGAGACGGCGTGCTTCGAGGCCAGAAAGATCGATGCGATAGCAGCGACGCTGCCCGCGCCATTCCTTTTGCGGTCGAAACACCCAAGCTGATCCAGCGTTTCCTCGTCCAGGGCGAGGGCGCCAGTTCTCAGTCCGCCCCGCGCAACTTCAAGCGCATCGCGTATCTCACCGACGATATCGTCCCATAGATCGAGAAACGAGCCCCGATATTGATCGAGGGCAGGACGCCAACTCGGCCAGTAAGCGCTTACATCCGGGATCTTCGCCCAGGCCGAAACGTCGCGGCTTACTTCATCCAGCAATTGCCCATAGCGTAGCGTCGCCCTGCTAAGGAACGCTCGCCACAAGGCATAGGCGTAGATCAGCGCCCCCACCAAGGCCCTGGGATGTCCATGCGTCAGCACGCCATCAGCCATGACGGCCTCGGCAATGGGAGCGAAATCGCCTTGCGCCATTCCGTATACGACGTGCGGGAGAATGCGCATCGCCACGCCGTTTCCACCGGCCTCGAAATACTTGTCACGATCGGCCGGCGATGCGTCCCAGGGCAGCACGCCCTTCTGCAGAAGCCGAGCGGCGCGGAGTGTCGCGCCCCCACCGCCACGTTCGTAGGTCGGCCAAAGGGGAAGCTCGACCGTCGCAAGATTTTTCGCCCACTTGGCTCCACTAAGCCGCGCGCGCGAGACTGCGAGGATCAGTTGCGTATCATCGCTATAGTCGCCGGCCTCAATCGTTTCCTCATATGGATTGAAGCGCCCGCCCGAGCGCTTGGTCCACGAGGTCAGACCTATGCCCGCTTCGCGCACCTTGCGCGCGCGCTCCTCCTGAGGCCAGCCCAGGGCGTCGCCCAAGGCGGCCCCCCATAGCGCGCCTACGGCCCTATCCGTAAACGGGATCCTGATTTCGGACATCATCGCGGTCATTCAACCGTCGGGGGGAGGTATGTCACTTCGGGAGCAGACAATCCGCAACGAACGATATTGTCCAACGATGACGCGCTGAACATGTGGGGAGCGATCACAAAACTGAACTGGTCTGGGTCCATCCCGTTCACCTTCAATCGTACGCGCTCCGTCCGAGCCTGGGCGTCATCCTTGACGGCGACCGCGATCACGTCCTCAAGCCGCAGCTTATCTTCGACGAGCACTTCGGCCTGCTGATCCGTGGGACAAGCCGAAAGCTGTTTTGGCGAGCGGACATAGTTCCTGCCATATGCGCCGACGACGGTAGGCGCAAACATCGCTTCGAAGCCGTCGGCGCCCGGCTTCAACGCGGCGCCGTTTGCCGCCGCCGCATTCCGTGGAGAGAAAAGGGTGCCTTCGCGCCAAAGATAGTCAGGCTGAAAAAGGAGAACGACCCAATCAGGGAAAATCAGCTCCTTGTCGCGCGCCTTGCGAAAATACCATGCATTCGGAAATTGTATGGAACAGCATACATGACCTGTGTGCTGGTCATAGCGCTCCAAATCCGTTGCATTATAGGACGCCCTTTCTTCAGCTGTCAGTTGGCTAGTCGAGAGAACTCCGGTTCTTCCCGCAGCGATATGCTGCAGATTGCGCGAAGGCGTGAAATGGCAAAGTCTCGAAATTCCCTTGGCTTTAGCGCTTGCCTCGATTTGCCGGTTCATGAACGCACCCTGGTGTAGAGGGCGTCTCTGACTGGAAGAAGTGAACTTGGCCCACTGCTGTAGGTGACGATCAGCGCACGCCTGGCTCGCGTCACACCAACATAGAGGAGCCTGCCATCGTTGGCGGCGGCCTCGGGTTCCCCGAAATCCAAGACAAACTGCGGATCCGGTAACTCTTCATCCGACACGAAGGGCAAGATGACCGCATCAAACTCCAGTCCCTTCGCGGAATGGTAGGTGCCGTAATATACTCCCGGCCCCTCGACCCAGGACAGCGCATCCGTGCGCAGGGTTTTTGCCGCGCCCTTGAGAAAAGGCAGGACTTTCTCATACTGCTTTACGGTCCTGGCCAGAATTGCAACCGATTGCGTCTGTGACAGCCGGTTCGCCTGATCGGCCACGAGCTTGATTTCGGCCGCCAGATCGGCGCACTCCACCAAGGTTGGCTTTGGCCCCTCAGCCTTCGGCGCTGTTGGAGAGACCATGTCGGGAACGCCCTCATAATAGGGCATCGATGCGATTGCCAAACCAAGCGCGGCGATTTCGGCGGTGTTTCGGTAATTCTCCTGGAAATGCCAGATCTTCACCGGCTTCAGTCCCGCTGACCGCCAGGACATTCGGTGCCCATAGACCTGCTGGGCCACGTCGCCGAAAAAGGTCAGAGAGCCGTCCTCGGGGATCGCCTTGGCCAGCGCCCTCAGCATTTCGGGGCTGAAGTCCTGCCCCTCGTCGATAACGATATGCTTGTAATGCCGAGGAGCGGAATCCTTGCCGAGCTGGACGGTTACGGCCGTGGCGATATCATCCCAATCGAACGACCTTCCCGCCTCCGCGCGCAAGGCTCGATACGCTTCCCGAACCTCCCACATCAGGGGGCGCAAGTCGGTTTCCAGCCGCGCATCCGCACGACCGGTCCGGCGCGCGTCCACATACTCCTGCACGCTGGAAATACCATTCGCGGCGAGCCAAGCGATCTCGGCGGCGAAGAAACCACTTGGCTTGTCGAAGAACGGATGCGCCTCGTGCCCGTCTCTTACCGCGACGACCGCGCCCTCGACCAGCTCACTCAGCTCCCGCCCCTGCGCGATGGCGTTCTGGCCCATCAGCCCCTGGCTAGCGAGATAGCCGCGCGCGAACTTGTGGAAGTGTTCGACGCGAACATTGGCAAGCGCGCCATCGGCCATCGACCGAATGTAGGCGCTAAGACCCTTGTTGAACGTGAGCAGGAGAGTCGGTCCGCCCTCAGGCAAATCCGGATCGCTCAGGAAGGCGGAGCGCAAGATCGCCATTGTCGTCTTGCCGCTGCCCGCCGCACCCAAGACGACCTGATGCCCCCTCGCGGGAAGGCAGACGACCTCGCGCTGTCTCTGGACCGGAGTTGGAAGCGGCATACCGGCCGACACTCTAGGCTAGAGGTTGAAGCCCGCATAAAGGCTCCGCAATGCGAGAGTTCTCGCACAGCCCCCCTCACTCGTCCACAGCCTGGCCAATCACCGGTTTTCGCTGATCTAACTCTTGCGACGCCAAGCAACAGTCAATGATGCTGCCCTCCCCTCACTCCACCTCCGTCGCCCTCGCCGGCCGCGCCTTCTCCACCTCCGTCCCCGCCCCCGTGAACGGCTCCAGCCGGAAGCTGACCCGCGTCGGTTCCAGCCGCGTCCGGTACTTCACGTGCGGCTGGCCGACGAAGTTCCAGGTGGTGTCGCCGCCGACGCCCCATTGGGCGGCGTCGATGAGGAGGGTTCCGGCGTCGTGGGGGACAATGTCGGTGGATTTCCAGGTTCCGGGCGCGCGGCGGTAGAGGTCCTGGTAGGGGAAGGCCAGGGCGTTCATCATCAGGGGGACGCCGGCGGCCTCGACCCGCAGGCCCTGCGCCGCGACGCCCTGGCCGCCCGACAGTTCCAGCCAGCGCACGCCGGTCTTGTTGCCGGTGTCCTGGGGCCGCATGTAGTCGTGGTTCTGGTCGGCCAGGGCGCCGCGCCAAAGCCCGATCGGGGCCGAGGTCAGGCGGTCGACGTAGCTTTCGTGCGGGCCGCGGCCCAGCCATTCCACCGTCCTGGGCTGGTCGGGCAGGGTGAACCACAGGCCCACGCGCACCGGCGGCGGCAGATCATCCTTCAGCGGGGTGAGGTCGCCGGTCACCGCCACAGAGCCGTCGCCGGCCATGACGTAGGTGGTGACGAACTTCGCCGCGCCGGCGCCCAGGGCGTGCTCGACGACCACCTGCGCCAGGCCGCCCTCCAGCTTGCGGGCGGTGAGGCTGCGCACCTGGCGCACGTCGGTCATGACGCGCCAGGGCTTCTGCTGGGCGACCGTGCCGGTGGCGGTGTCGTTGTCGGTCTCGGCCCGGAAGAAGTTGGGGGCTCCGCCCTGGGCCAGCACCGTCCCGCCCTTGGCGTAGGCCGAGACGAGGCCGGTGGCGCGGTCGATGGTCAGGCGCGCGCCGGCCGCCTCCAGCACGACGGCGTCCTTGCCGTCGGTCAGGGCCACCGCGCCCGAACGGGCGACGGCGGGCTTGGGGGTGGCGGAGACCGCGAACTGCTCCCAGCCGACCACGAAGCCGGTCGGGGTCATCGGCACGGCGCCGGCCTTCGCCTTGGCGCGGACGGTGACGAAGTACTCGACGCCGGGCTTGGTCGCGATGGCCGGCAGCGGCAGGGTCACGGTCTCGACGCCCCGGGCCTTGGTCGAGAGCGCCGGCAGGGCGCCCGAGGCGACCTCGACGCCGTCGCCCTCCAGCACCCACTCGAAGTCGAAGCCCGACAGGTCGCGGAAGTCGTGGCGGTTGGTGATGGTCACCTTGCCGGTGGCCGGGTCGAAGCCGCCGAACTGGATCGGCGAGAGCACCTTGCGCACCTCGTAATAGTGCGGATTGGGCGTGCGATCCGGCTGGATCATGCCGTCGCCGAACTCGATGTCGCCGCCGGGGTTGGGGCCATATTCGCCGCCGTCGCCCCAGTAGCGGCGGCCGTCCTTGGCGTAGCGGTACATCGACTGGTCCACCCAGTCCCAGACGAAGCCGCCCTGCAGCTTGTCGTAGGCGTAGATGGTGTCCCAATAGTCCTTGAAGTTTCCGCCGCCGTTGCCCTGCATGTGGGCGTATTCGCACTGGATCATCGGCTGAGTGCGCGACGGATCGGTGGCCCAGTCGACCATCTTCTCGATGTCGTCGTACATGGGCGCGTAGATGTCGACATAGGCGTTGGGCTGGTGCTCCCAGTCCAGCGTGCCCCAGCCGAGATAGGAGATCAGGCGGCTGGGATCGCGCTTGCGGGCGGCGGCGGCGGCCTTGGCGAAATTGGGGCCGATGCCGGCCTCGTTGCCCAGCGACCAGAAGATCACCGACGGGTGGTTCTTGTCGCGCTCGACCATGTTCAGCACCCGGTCGCGGTGGGCCGCCTCCCAGGCCGGGTCGAAGCCCAGCTGCAGGCTTTCGCGCAGCTCCGGGTGCTTGTTGCCGTAGTCCATGTAGGCGTGGCTCTCGATATTGGCCTCGTCCATCACATAGAGGCCGTACTCGTCGGCCAGGGCGTACCAGCGCTCGTCATTGGGGTAGTGCGAGGTACGCACCGCGTTGATGTTGGCCTTCTTCATCAGCTCGATGTCGCGGCGCATCGAGGCTTCGGAGATGACGTGGAAGGTCTCCGGGTCGTGCTCGTGGCGATTGACGCCGCGGATGATGATCGGGCGGCCGTTGACCATCACCTTGCCGTCCTTGATCTCGACGGTGCGGAAGCCGATCCGCTGCGGCGTGGCCTGTACGACCTCGCCCTTGGCGTCGATCAGTTCGACCAGCAGGGTGTAGAGGTTGGGCGTCTCGGCGGTCCATTGGCGTACGCCGGGGACGGTCGCGTTCAGCGAAACGGTGCGGGCCGCGCCAGCGGCGACCTTGGTCTCGGTCTTGAGGATTTCCTTGTCGCCGTCGAGCAGGGTCATCCGTGCGGTCAGCGGGGTCTTGCGGGCGGTCAGGGAAAGGTCGGTGGAAAGGAGGCCGTCGCGATAGGCCTTGTCGAGGCCGGCGTGGACGAAGACGTCGGCCGTGCGCGCCTGGGGCACGGCCTTCAGATAGACCGAGCGCTCGATCCCCGAGACCCGCCAGAAGTCCTGGTCTTCCAGATAGGAGCCGTCGGCCCAGCGGTGCACCTGGATGGCGACGAGGTTCGTGCCCGGCTTGACCCATTTGGTGACGTCGAACTCGGCCGGCAGCTTGGAGTCCTCGTAGTAGCCGACCTCCGCTCCGTTGACCCAGACGCGGTAGGCCGCCCCGGCCGCGCCGATGTGCAGGATCACGTCCTGCCCCGACCAGCCGGCCGGGATCTCGATCGTGCGGCGGTAGGAACCGACCGGGTTGGTCGCGTGCGGGATCAGCGGACGGTTGGCCGGGAACGGGTAGGTGATGTTGTTGTAGCGGGCCTGGTCGTAACCCTCGGCCTGCCACATGGCCGGCACCTTGATGTCCTTCCACGACGAGGCGTCGTAGTCCGACTTTTCGAAGCCGTTGGGGACGTCGTCGGAGGACGGGCTGAAGTGGAAGGCCCACTGGCCGTCGAGCGACAGGTAGCGGGCGGACTTGGTCATGTCTCCGGCCAGGGCGGCGGCGCGGCTTTCGAACGGGAAGTGGCTGGCGCTGGCCGGCATCTTGCCGCGGGCGTTGACCGCCGGGTTCTCCCAGTCGGGGCGGGAGGAATCGACCTGAACGGGATCGACCTTGGGCTGGGCGAACGCCCCTGCCGCCGCCGCCAGAACCGTCATCGCCGCGCCGGCCGCCAGGATCTTCCGCATGCACGCCTCCCTCTACCCGCGTCCCGTTGGTCGGACGCTGTCGCCCTAGCATGGTGGATTCATTTGTCAGACAAAAGAGGACCAATGCGATTTGATGAGCGAAACTCGTCCCGGCGCTTTTCAGACCTCGTCCCCCGCGCCGCGCGAGACGGCGATAGGGGGCGGCGATAGGGGGTGGCGAGGGGGACGAATCCCAGCACACACTCGGCGCCTCCGCCCCGCGCCCGCGAGACCCCCATGCCCGGACCGCGCATCCTGTTCGTCGTCGACGCGGGCCCACGGGTCGGCGGCGGCCACTTCATCCGCAGCCTCAACCTGGCGCGAGCCCTGGAGGCGGAGGGCGCCGCCTGGGCCTTCGCCGGGCCGCCGGCGCTGGAGGGCCTGACGGCCGCCTTCGCGCCCGGGGCCAAGCCGGCCGGGATCTTCGAGACGCGTGAGGCCCTGGTCGCGGGCAGCGCCGCCCTGGCGGACGGCTTCGACGCCGTGGTCTTCGACCACTACGGCCTTTCCGCGCCCGACCATCGCGCCGTCGCCGGCGGGCGCCCGGCCCTGGCGGTGGACGATCTGGCCGACCGGCCGCTGGCCGCCGGCCTGGTGGTCGACGCCGGGATCTCGCGGCGCGCCGAGGACTATGCCCAGCTCGTCCCACCGGACGCGCAGCTGCTGCTGGGCCCGTCGCACGCCGCCCTGTCGCCCGCCTTCGCCGCCCTGCGCGAGACGGCCCTGGCCCGCCGTTCGACCACTTCCGAGGTCCGGCGCGTGCTGGTCTCGCTGGGCCTGACCGACGTCGGCGGGATCACCGCCCGTGTGGTCGCCGCCCTGCTCCCGGCGCTGGGCGAACGGACGCTGGACGTCGTGGTCGGCGGCCAGGCGCCCAGCCTGCCGGCCCTGCGCGCCCTGGCCGCCGCCGACCCGCGCCTGACCCTGCATATCGACAGCCGCGACATGGCCGCCCTGACGGCCGCCGCCGACCTCGCCATCGGCGCGGCCGGGTCGAGCAGCTGGGAGCGCTGCGTGCTGGGCCTGCCGACCGTGTCGCTGGTGCTGGCCGACAACCAGCGGCAGGCCGCCGGGGCCCTTTCGGCCCTGGGCGCGCACCAGGCCCTCGACGCCGCCGCGCCGGACGAGGCCCTGGCCGACGCCTTCGCCGCCCTGGCCGCCGACGCTCCCGGCCGCGCGGCGATGTCGGCCGCCGCCGCCGCGGTCTGCGACGGACGCGGCGCGGCGCGGGTGGCCGAGCGGTTCCTGGCGCGCCTGAACCCTTGAGCTCGTCCCCGGGCGGCGCTAGCCAGAAGGGTGAGATCATCCGGGGAGGCTCGAACATGCCCGACGTCAGGCTTCGCCCCGTGGCGGCGCAGGATCACGACCGGCTGCTGGCCTGGCGCAACTCGCCCGCCGTCGCCCCCTACATGTACAGCGACCACGCCATCACCCCGGCCGAGCACGCCGCCTGGTTCGCCCGCATCGGCGAGGATCCCTCGCGCCGCTACTGGATCATCGCGCTGGACGGCCTGCCCGTCGGCCTGGCCAATGTCGTCGACATCGACCGCGCCAACCGCCGCTGCACCTGGGCCTACTACCTGGCCGACCCGGCCGTGCGGGGCCTGGGGGTCGGCAGCTTCGTCGAATACTGGGTCATCGAGCACGTCTTCAACGACCTGGGCCTGGAGAAGCTCTGGTGCGAAGTCCTCGAAGACAACGAACCCGTCTGGCGCCTCCACCTGACCTTCGGCTTCCAACGCGAGGCCCTCTACCGCGCGCACGTGATCAAGGGCGGCGTGGCCCTGAACGTGGTGGGGCTGGGGCTGCTGAAGGCCGACTGGGAAGCCGGGGAGCGAGAGACGGCGCGCGGGAAGCTGGCGGCCAAGGGTTTCGAAGTGGCGTGAGCAGCGCTCCGAAGCCAGCGCTCAGGGACGGAAGTTGGGTCCGGCGTTGACGTCCCGCCCGGGGAGCTGGCGCTTAACGAGGTCCTTGATCACGCCCTTCATCCGCAACATTCCTGTCGTCGCGGGGTCCATCGCCGTCGGAAGACCATCGAAAGCGCTCTGAAGCTCCGCGAGCATGGCGGCGTAAAGCACATTGAAATTCGCCGCCAAGGCCTCGCTTTGCGGATCGCCGAACGTGGCGGGATCGGGATCATCGACCATGGGCCAGACCCCGCTCGGACCGAAGTCCACGGCCAGAGGCGCGCCTGTCGGCGGGTCGTCGGGCTTGTCGCCGGCCCCGTAGAAGCGGCCTACGGCGATCTGGTTGAAACGATAGTAGTGGGCGACGTCGAACGGCTGCTGGGAGGTGACGTCGTCGCCATCCCCGAGGGTATCGCCGTACCCCTCGCCCTGATTGACGATCTCGTCGATCGCCGCCAGCGCCGTCGCCAGGTCTCCAACGACAATGAGCCTGCCGCCTCCGTCGACACCGGCCCCGCCGTACCACTGGTCATCGAGTTGGCGCGCCGGGTCGCCGAGGAAGATCGTGCCGCCCGCGGCCTGGGCCTCGGCCTCCAGACGACGGAGCCCCTCGATGATGACCTCGTAGAAGTCTCCGATCGACGCAAAGAGATCTCCACGCCGTACGGCCGCCGCGAGCGCGCCTGGCGGCGGGTTCGGAATGGCGGCAGCGGGGGCTGGGGCCGCAACCGCCTGCCGGGGATATTCGATCTCCAGGAAAACCGCGATCGTCTGCGGCGAGAAGCGCCTCAGCCCCACCTCGACCGGCTGTCCGCGCCCGACCGGCAGGGTCGCCGGATAGACCGGCACGAAGCCGGGGTGCAGCAGGGACGGACGACCGCCGATGGCGTTCAGGACGTTGGCCGCCAGGGCCATGTGAAGCATTTCCTCGAGCACGACCGAAAGGATGATGTCGCGCGACGCCGCGTTCGTGCCCGGGCGCAACGAATAGAGCGCCGTCAGATAGGGCGGAATGGTCGTGTGCTCGAGTTCGATGGCCGCCTGCAGATAGGCCTTCAGCGTCTCGATATCCGTGATTGTCTGGTCCTGAGCCATGACGTTCCCCTTCGCGGGATTCAGGCCGTGCGAGGCAGGGGCGCCGTCGAACCGGCGCCCCTGCCTGCTAGACGGGTTCCTTGCGCAGCGTGCCCACCGTGACGTGGGGCCAGCTCAGTCCGGCGAAATCCAGCAGGACGGTCTGGGTGTACTGCAGCTGCAGGAAGCTCTCGCCGTTCTCCTCCACGGTCTCGATCCAGAAGGTCGAGGTGACCAGCGAGGCCACGGCGTTGGGCCGGGCGTTGACGCCCTGCAGGAACGCCGTGTTCGAGGTTCCCCCGCCGGCGATCTGGGTGCTGGAGGAGACGTCCAGCACCACGGTTCGGGTGATGGTCTGCCCGGCGATGGCGTCCGTGAGGACGGAGTTGGGGTTGTCGACCATCGCCTGGGTGACGCCGACCAGATCTCCGGGCGGCGACCGGAACGGTGTTGGGATCGACAGGTTGGTTTCGGGGAACTTGACCTTCCGCGTTGGACTGCCGATCTGGAACGCCGTGATGTCGACGGGGACGATGAACGGACCGCCGGCGACCGGCGGGATGGTCACCCCCTGAGCCACCATGGTGGTCCCGTGCGGGATCGACGCCATCCGCACGACGGTCGGATCGACCAGCGGATCGCTGGTCGCGGGCACCGTGGCCCAGATGCCCGGTTCGATATGCAGGCCGGCGCCGTTGTTGGAGTCCTTGATCTGCTGGAGATAGGTCACCCCGAACATCTCGATGTCCGGCTGCAGCAGGCCGCGATTGGGAATGGCGCCCTGGATCTCGGTGAACTCCAGGATCTCGTGGGTGAGGTTGAGTTCCAGAAAATGCCCCTGGTCCGGCGAGAAGAACGGCCGCCAGATCGTATTGAATCCGGGACCGCTCCACCTTCCCAGCAGCGCTTCCAGGTCGCCCAGCGGCGAGACGTCCGCGATGGCCATGAGCCGCGCCTGCGGCTCTTCGATCGGCGGCAACGGACGAAAGACGAAATCCTGCTCCAACTCCATCAAACCCTCCCCATGGGCGCGCGCGCCCTCGATGTGCGACGAGACGATGCGTGATGAGACGATGTAACGATGAGGCGACGTGACCACTAAGGACGCAGAGCACTGGGATCGGGACGTGGCCCGGATCCTTGGCGTTGGACGGCCCCCAGCTCAGCCCGACACGTTGGGGAAAGCGCCGTCGACAGGTCGAGTGTGCGCCATAGCTTCCAAAGGTCAAGCTATAGTTGCAAGTTTCATATGAACGTCTTGAACGTGAGCAGATCGGTCGATGACCCGCGGTTCGTCCGCGCCGGCGCCGCCTCGGGCGGCCGCGCCCCGACGATGGCCTTCAGCGGGTCCGCCAGCGCCATTTTGACGGCGTGGACCCGGCGCGGGGGCCAGGCTGGGCGCCGACAGGCCAAATGCTCAGGAAACTGACGCTGAGCCGGGGTCCCGGCTCTACGCTGTGCTTCAGCCGGGATGACGGTGGAGAGCGGCGACCTACCCCCGCGCGAAATCCCCCAGCGTCCGCAGATCCTCCCGCCCCGCCACCAGCGCCCGCACGTCGTCCGACGTGAACGTCGGGTTCTCCGCGTACAGCGCCACGTAGACTTCGCGCACGAAAGCCAGGTCCGACGGCAGGTCGACCGTCCAGCGGACGGCGCTTTCGTCCACCGCCTGCATCACCCCGTCGAGCACGAAGCGGTCGGGGTTGCGGTAGAAGAACGGGGTGACGTGTTCGCGTTCGTAGGGGTCGGCGGCCTCGGAGGCGGCCAGGCGCAGGAGGCCGGCGCTGGTCAGTTCGGCGTCGAGGCCGATGGGGTAGGTGCGCGCCGGGTGGGTGGTGGCCGAGTAGTCGGCGCCGACGGCCCGGTGGTGATCGAGCAGGCGCTGGATCAGCGCGGGGTCGGCCAGGGGGCAGTCGGCGGTCAGGCGCAGGACGAGGTCGTCGTCGGCCAGGCCCGCCACCGCGCCGGCGAAGCGGGCCAGGACGTCGTCGAGCGGGCCGCGGAAGGCCTCGACGCCGGCGGTCTCCAGCGTGTCGGCCAGGACGTCGTCGCTGGCGTCGTCGGAGGTGGCGACGATCAGGCGGTCGAGCGAGGGGATGCGGCGCAGGCGCTCGATCTGCCGCAGGATCATCGGCGCGCCGACCACGTCGGCCAGCACCTTGCCCGGCAGGCGGGTGGAACTCATCCGGGCCTGGAGGACGGCGGCGATCATGCGCGGGCCTTTTCGGCGAGGGCTTGGGCCACCTCGTCCATCACCCCGCCCCAGCTCTGCAGGTTCTCGGTGATGAAGGCGCGAGCCTGCGGGTACCAGGGGTAGCGGTCGGTGCCCAGGCGGGTCCAGGCCGCGGCGGCGGTGACGATCCAGATCGGCGCGCCGCAGGCCCCGGCCAGGTTGATGGTGGCGTTGGAGAAGCCGACCGTCAGGTCGAGCGCGCTGGTCAGGGCGGCGATGTCGTCGAGGTCTTCCTTCAGGTCGATGCCCGGCGGGGTCCACAGGTCGACGCCGAACTCTTCGCGGGCGATGCGGATCTCCTCGTCGCAGTCGCCGTACTGGATGTTGACGAAGCTGACGCCGGGGGTGCGCAGCACCGGCTCCCACAGGCGGAAGGGCGAGAACAGGCGGGCGCGCTCGCCGTCGAGCTTGAGGCTCTTCCAAAGCACCCCGACCTTCAGGCCCGGGCGGTTGGCCAGCACTTTGCGCCAGTGGGCGACGCGGTCGGGGTCGGGGGTCAGGAAGCGCTCACGGGCGGGGAAGCTCTCAGCCGTGGGACGCAGGGTCTGAAGCAGCGAGGCGATCGGGGTCCAGGCGTCGAACTGGTCCCAGCGCTCGATCTCGGGGGCGGTGCGGTAGACGCGGCCTTCGAGAGCGACGGTGCGGTGGCGGGTGACGTCGGCGTCCGGGAAGCTGCGGGCGAACAGGGGCACGAGGCGGCGCTCGACCACCAGGGAGAGCTTGCCGTCGGGGCCGAGGGCGTCGGCGACGTCGGGCAGCAGGCCCGCGAACATCACCTCGTCGCCCAGGCCCTGCTCGGCCATGACCAGCAGGCGCTTGCCGGCCAGGGGCTCGCCGGCGGCCAGCTGGCGGCCTTCCAGCACGAAGCGCGGGGCGTCGGGCAGGTCGGGCGAGGTGCGCGCCTCGTAGGCGGCCCAGCCCTCGGCGACGCGGCCCAGGGCCAGCAGGATGGTCGAGCGGGCGAACTGGATGGTGGCGACATCCTCGCGGGCGACGCTGTGGCGGATGGCCTGGTCGCAGTCGGCCAGCGCGCCTTCGGCGTCGCCCAGGTCGAGCCGGGCGTAGGCGCGGTTGTGATAGGCCTTGGCGAAGGCGGGATCGAGCCGGATGGCCTCGTCGAAGAAGGTCAGGGCGGTGGCGCCGTCGCCCAGGCTGCACATCACCGTGCCCAGCGTGTTCCACAGGATCGGCTGCTCGGGATGGGCGCCGATGGCGGGTTTCAGCACCTCGATCGCCTCGGACTCGGCGTTGAGGTCGCGCAGGGCGCTGGCCAGGTTGTTGAGGCCGGCCACGTCGCCCGGCTGGTGGGCCAGGTGCAGGCGGAACAGCTTGGCGGCGATGTCGGGCATGCCCATGCGATAGGCCAGGCGGCCGACGTCGGCGGCCACCGCGTCCTGGTTGGGCAGGAGCTTCAGGGCGGCCTCGTAGCATTGCATCGAGGCGGCGAAGTCGCCCAGCTTCTCGCGGGCCACGGCCAGCACGTGCCAGGCCACGCCCAGGCCCTGGTCCTGCGCCAGGGCCTTCTGGGCCAGCTGCTCGGCCTTGGCGTAGTCGTGGCGGCGCACGGCCAGGATGGCCTGGTCGAGCAGGCGGCCCTGGGCGCTGTCGCGCACCCCTTGAGTGGCCTGCTTCAGCCGGGCCAGGGCCTCCTTGGAGGCGGAGTCGCCGACGGGCGCGGCCTTGAAGCCGACATAGGCGGCGGCCGGCGCGGCCTCCTGGCCCAGAGCCAGGGCGCTGGCCGAGACGGGCTTGGGGGCGGCCTTCGCTGGGGCGGACCGGGCGGGAGCGGGGCGGTTGTGTCGCGAAGCCATGGCTCTCCTGCCGGTTGGTCGGTGCGCGCACCATCTTGCCAGAGGATTAACGCGGGCTTTAGCGCGTTGTGGGGGATGGGGCTCGTTCCCCTTCATCGCCTTCCTGGGCCTTGTGCCCAGGATCCATCGTTCAGCCGCTCAGACCTTCGCAGAACGGCCTAGGTCTGAGCGGTCGCTGGCATGGGCCCTCGCCACAAGGGCGAGGGAAGCGACTGTAGACGGACGGCGCCCTTAAGCCGTGGCCGCCGCCGCCGCCAGCACCCGCACCTCGTAGACGATCGCGGACTTGTCCCCCGCCTCGACCCGCACCCGCGTCGGCCCCTCGCCCGCCGGCAGCGGGACATCCACGGTGAAGAAGCCGTCGCGGCGGTCGGCGGGGGTGGTGAAGCGGCCGATCTCGACGCCGTCGGCCAGCACCTTCGCCGACTGGCCGGCGTCGCCGCCCCAGTAGACCAGTTGCAGGGTCAGCGGCCCGGCGCGGCGCTTCAGCGTCATTTCCAGCCAGCCGCCGCGGGCGATCCTGCGGCTGCTGCGGCCGTTCACCTGCAGGATCGCGCCGGCCCCGGCGGCGACCGCGTGATCGACCTCGGGCTGCTGCTCGCCCAGATAGACGGTGTCGACCGTACGGGCGACGGTGTCGATGCGCTGCTTCTCGGCGGCCAGGTAGGCCGGCCCCTCGGCCGTCCAGCGGGCCGGGGTGAACATCGGCAGATAGACGGCCGAGCGGCGGTTGTAGCCGGTGAAGAACGGCGACAGCTCGACCCGTCCGCCCTGGGCCAGGGGGGCGTCGAAATTGTGCGGATGAGCCCGCGTGACCCGCAGCAGGGCGGCCGGATCGCCCTGCCCCAGCAGGGCCGGCGCCGGACGGTCGAACGGCCGGTCGGCGGGACCAAGGTCGGCCGACAGCACCAGCGGCCCCGACAGCAGGGCCACGAGGTTGGGATCGTCCGGCGTCGGCTCGGCCCGCACGGTCATCGGCAGGGTCAGCTTCAGGCGGTCGCCGGCCTTCCAGCGGCGCGAGATCCGGGCGTAGCCGTCGCCCCGGGTCTGGATCGCGACCGGCTGGCCGTTGAGCTCCAGGGTCGGCTTGATGCTCCAGGCCGGCAGGCGCAGGGCCAGTTCGCGCTCGCCCTTCGGGGCGCGCTCGATGGTCAGGGTGACGTGGCCGAAGCTGGGATACTGGGTGTCGAGATCGATGGCGAAGTCGCCCTCGCCCAGGTCCAGCTTTGAAGCGATTAAGAGGTTCAGCCACAGGGTGTCGCGGCCCCGATCGCCCCCCCGCCACCAGATGCTGTCGGCGTGCTTGGCGTGGCTTTCCATGCCGCTGCCGACGCAGCACCAGAAGCTGTCCTCGTAGGTGGAGTAGCTGCGCCGGCCGCCGGCGGCCATCGGCATGAAATAGACGAAGCGGCCGTCGGCCGGGTTCTGGTGAGCCAGGATGTGGTTGAGCTGGGTGCGTTCGTAATAGTCGAACAGGGCGCCGTCGGGCTGCCAGCTCCACAGATGGCGGGTCAGCTTCAGCATGTTGTAGCTGTTGCAGGCCTCGCAGGTGGTCTCGGCCATGTGGCGGGCGATCTCGCGCGGCTTGCCGAAGTGCTCGCGGTCGGAGTTGCCGCCGATGACGTAGCTGTGGTCGCGGGTCACGGCCGTGTGGAAGAACCGCGCCGTCGTCGCCTCGGCCGGATCGCCGCCGACCTCGTACAGACGCGCCAGACCGATGACCTTGGGGATCTGGGTGTTGGCGTGCAGGCCGGCCAGCTCGTCGCGCTGGGCCGCGATCGGGTCGAGCACCGCGCGGTGGCGCAGGCGGCGGGCGATCTTCAGCCAGCGCTCGTCGCCGGTCAGGGCGTAGGTCTCGGCATAGGCCTCGTTGAGGCCGCCGTGCTCGGCCACCAGGATCTGCTGCACCTGCTCGTCGCTGAGGCCCTCGATGATCGTGGCGAAATAGCCGGCCAGGCCCGTGGCGACGTCAAGGGCGCCCGGCGTGGCGGCCAGGCGGTGGGCGTCGAGCAGGCCGGCATGCACCTTGTGCCAGGTGTAGATCGGCACCCAGCCGTCGTTGAGCCGGAAGCGCGAGGACCGGATGTCGCCCCGGCGCAGCTCCTCGAACACCTGCTTGCCGGTGGTGGCGTCGTCGCCGTCGGCGCGGGTGGTTCCGCCGACATAGCCGTCGCCGTGGGCGGCCTGCACGCGGGCCAGTTCGGCGACGATGTAGGCCAGCCGGTCACGCAGTTCCGGATCGCCGGTGTGGGCCACCTGCAGCGAGCAGGCGGTGAGATAGTGGCCGAGGGTGTGGCCGGCGATGGCGCGGGCTTCCCAGCCGCCATAGACCGGGGCCTTCACCGGCAGGCCCGCGCCCTGGTGGAAGTTGTGCAGCAGGCGGTCGGCCGACAGCGAGGCCAGATAGGCGCGGTTCGCGTCGGCGGCGCGCTGGTGATACGAGGCCTTCAGGGCGATGTGGCGGGCCGGCACGGGGGTCGCGACGATCCGGGGGCTTTGCTCGACCGGCTTGGCGGCGGCGGCGGTCGCGGCGAAGGCCAGGGCGCTGGTGGCCAGCAGGAAGGCGCGGCGGCTCGGTTTGTGCGGGTCCATGGCGTTCTTCCCCGGATTATTTGTCTGACTATTGCAGGCAAGAGAGCATGATGGGTGGCGGGGCTCAAGTCGGCGGCCCTCCTCCCCCCGTAAAATCCCCGCGAAAGCGGGGACCCAGGCGTTTTATCGTCGAGCGCCCTGCCTTTCAGAAAAAGCCTGGGTCCCCGCTTTCGCGGGGATTTTACGGAGAGGGGAATGGATCCCGCTCCACCCGCTTGCCAGACCGGTCATATTGTCTGACAAGAGCAAAAACATGGGAGGATGCGAGTGACCCTGGATCTGCACCGGCGCGGCCTGCTGGCCGCCGGACTGATGGCCGGCGCGGCCTCGACCACCGCTTCCGCCGCCGCGACCAAGCCGGCCGCCAAGCCCAAGAAGGCCCCCGCCCTGCTGGCCCCGCGGCCGCCGATGGGCTGGAACAGCTGGAACAGCTTCGCCACCACCATCACCGAGGCCCAGTCGCTGGAGACGGCGCGGATCATGGCCTCGAAACTGCTGCCGTTCGGCTACGACGTCTTCACGGTCGACATCCAGTGGTACGAGCCCGAGGCCGCCAGCTACGAGTACAACCGCAATCCCCAGCCGGCGATGGACGGCTTCGGGCGGCTGATCCCCGCGCCCAACCGCTTTCCGTCCAGCGCCGGGGGCAAGGGCTTCAAGGCCCTGGCCGACCAGGTTCATGCGATGGGCCTGAAGTTCGGGGTGCACCTGATGCGCGGGATCCCGCGCGCGGCGGTGAAGGCCAATCTGCCGGTGCTGGGGACCAAGGTCCGCGCCGCCGACATCGCCGACACCGCCAGCCTCTGCACCTGGAACCCGGACATGTACGGCGTCGACATGACCAAGCCCGGCGCCCAGGCCTATTACGACAGCGTGTTCAGGCTGCTGGCCGACTGGGGCGTCGACTTCGTGAAGATGGACGACATGAGCCGTCCCTACGACGCCCATGCGCCCGAGATCGAGGCGGCGCACAAGGCGATCGCGGCCACCGGGCGGCCGATCGTGCTGAGCCTGTCGCCGGGCGAGACGCCGGTGGCGCGGGCCGCCCACGTGCGCCGCTACGCCCAGATGTGGCGGATCTCGGACGACTTCTGGGACGAGTGGTCCATGCTGGAAGCCCAGTTCACCCGGCTGGAGAACTGGAACGAGCACCGCGTGATCGGCGGCTGGCCCGACGCCGACATGCTGCCGCTGGGGCGGCTGGCGCTGGGCAAGCGCGACACCAAGTTCACGCCCGACGAGCAGCGCACCCTGATGACCCTGTGGGCCATCGCCCGCTCGCCCCTGATCATGGGCGGCGACCTGCGCCACCTGGATGAGCCGACGCTCAGCCTGTTGACCAACCGCGCCGTGCTGGCGGTGAACCAGGCCAGCACCGGCAACCAGCCGCACTTCATCGCCGACGGCATGCGGATCTGGTCGGCCCGGCCGGAGGGGGCGCCGAAGGATCGCTACGTGGCGCTGTTCAACACCACCGAGAAGCCGAAGGCCGTGGGCCTGCCGCTGCGGGACCTGGGGCTGGCCGGCTCGGTCTCGGCCCGCGACCTGTGGAGCGGCGAGGACCTGGGCCGCGTGTCGGGCCGGGTGGAGCGGACGGTGGCCCCGCACGGGGCGGCGCTGCTGCGGCTGGGGTAGGTTCCCTCCACACTCTTTCTCGTCATCCCGGCCGGAGCGAAGCGCAGAGCCGGGACCCAGGGGCCGCCGCACAGCGCCGGCCACGGCAGGGCGGCGGGATCACGCGCGGCGCCCGGTCCCCTGGGTCCCGGATAAGCCCTGCGGGCTTTCCGGGATGACGAAGGTTTGTGGGTGATGCCCACCGCCTCCGAAACGCGCTATGCACGGACCCATGGAGCGTGGGCGCAGCATCCTCATCGTCGGCGGCGGGACGGCCGGGTGGCTGACGGCCGCCTATCTGGCCAAGAGCCTGCGCATCGCCGAGCAGGACCATCTGCGCATCACGGTGCTGGAGTCGCCCGACATCGGCATCATCGGCGTGGGCGAGGCGACCTTCCCCACAATCCGCACGACCTTGCAGTTCTTAGGCATCGACGAGACGCGGTTCATCCGCGAGACCTCGGCCACCTTCAAGCAGGGCATCCGCTTCGTCGACTGGGGGCACGCGCCGGAAGGCGGCCAGCGCCACCAGTACTTCCACCCGTTCGAGGCGCCGTTCTCAGCCGACGGGGCCAGTCTGGCGCCCTACTGGCTGCTGCAGGACGAGGCCACGCGCCCGCCGTTCGCCGAGGCCATGACCATCCAGGCGCGGGTGGCCGGCGCCCAGCGCGCGCCCAAGCGGCCGCACGAGGGCAACTTCGCCGGGCCGCTGAACTACGCCTACCATTTCGACGCCGCCAAGCTGGCCCAGGTGCTGGCCGACCGCGCCCGGGAACTGGGCGTGGAGCGGCTGGAGGGGCTGATGACAAGCGTCGCCCTCGACGCCGACGGGAGCATCGACCACGTCGCCTGCGCCGAGCACGGCCGGCTGGAGGCCGACCTCTACATCGACTGCACCGGTTTCCGCGCCGAACTGATCGGCCAGGCCCTGCAGGCGCCGTTCAAGTCGACCCGGCCGGTGCTGTTCACCGACCGCGCCCTGGCCTGCCGGGTTCCCTACG
Organism: Caulobacter sp. GW821-FHT10A10; assembly: GCF_059415745.1. Classification (NCBI taxonomy): domain Bacteria; kingdom Pseudomonadati; phylum Pseudomonadota; class Alphaproteobacteria; order Caulobacterales; family Caulobacteraceae; genus Caulobacter; species Caulobacter sp. GW821-FHT10A10. The sequence goes on from NZ_JBWKNV010000001.1 coordinate 525,157, forward strand.
AGCGGCCCGACGCGCCGATCCAGAGCTTCACCGTCGCCACCGCCCACGAAGCCGGCTGGATCTGGGACATCGGCCTGGCCGGCGCGCGCGGCGTCGGCTGCGTCTATTCCAGCGACCACATGGACGACGATCGCGCCGAGGCGATCCTGCGCGCGCATCTGGGCGAAAACGTCGAGATCACCCCCAAGGCGATCAGCTTCGAGGCCGGCTATCGCGAGCGGCAGTGGGTGAAAAACTGCGTGGCGGTGGGCCTGTCGGCGGGGTTCCTGGAGCCTCTGGAATCGACCGGCGTGGTGCTGATCGAGGCGGCGGTGGCGATCATCGCCGAGCTTTTCCCGCACAACGGTCCGATCGACGCCCCGGCCCGGCGCTTCAACCAGCTGATGAGCGCCCGCTACGACAACATCATCGCCTTCCTGAAGCTGCACTACTGCCTGAGCCGGCGCACCGAGCCGTTCTGGCGCGACAACGCAGACCCCGCCTCGATCCCCGAGCGGCTGGCCGAGCTGCTGGAACAATGGCGTCACCGCCCGCCCAGCCGCTACGACTTCATCCTCGATCTCGAGACCTTCGCCTTCTTCAACTACCAGTACATTCTCTACGGCATGGGCTTCAAAACCGACCTGTCGCCGGGCCGGGGCGAGTTCCCCGACGTGCAGTCGGCCCAGAAGCAGTTCGCCCGCATCCGCGCCTTCGGCGAACGCGCCACCCACGACCTGCCCAGCCACCGCGACCTGATCTCGCAGATCAACCGCTTCGGCTTCGACCGCCCCCTGGAGCCGGCGTAAAAATCCCTCTCTCGTGGAGAGAGGGAGGGGCCCGCCGCGCAGCAGTGGGAGGGTGAGAGGGTACGCTCTTGGCCGCCCTCGCACGAAAAAGGGCCGCCCCTTTCGAGACGGCCCTTGTCCTCAAATCCCGCCTTCCTCGCCCCTGTGGCGAGGACCCAGGGCCGGGCCAGGCTCGGCGCCCTCAGACTGGACGCCGCCAGCGTGGCCGCGAACGGCCCGAGATCTCGGCGGCTAAACTCTGGGCCCTAGGCACAAGGCCTAGGGAGGCGGGTGTATTTAGCCTCGCGCCTGGATCGGCGGGCTTTGTTACCTCTCACCCTCCCACGCCTTGCGGCGCGGGCCCCTCCCTCTCTCAAAGAGAGAGGGGTCAGAAAAGTTAGGCCGCTTCCGCCACTCGGGCGTCCACGGCGTCCAGCTCGCCGCTTTCGCGGGCCTTCTTGCCGTAGACCACCTCGAACAGCGGGCTGGCCATCACCGTGGTGACGATCGCCATCAGCACCAGCATCGAGAACAGGGTCGGGCCGATGATGCCCTTCTGCAGGCCGATGTTGATGATGATCAGCTCCATCAGGCCGCGCGAGTTCATCAGGGCGCCGATGCCCATGGCGGTGGCGTGGTTCTCGCCGGTGGCGCGGGCGGCGAGGTAGCAGGCGCCCCACTTGGCCAGGATCGAGGCGGCCAGGATCCCCAGGGCGATCAGCAGCAGGGCCGGCGAGTTGACCATGTCCATCCGGGTGTTGAGGCCCGAATAGGTGAAGAACATCGGCAGCAGCAGCACGACGGCCAGCGGCTCGACCTTCTTCTTCAGCTCCTCGACCAGCTTGCCGCGCGGGATCACGACCCCGAGGATGAAGCCGCCGAAGATGGCGTGGATGCCGACGGCGTCCATCAGGAAGGCCGAGATGCAGAAGGCCAGGATGACCAGGGCCAGGACGCCCGTGCTCATCTCGCCCTCGCGCTCGACGATGCGGCCCAGCGGGGCCAGGATCTTCGGACCCAGCAGGACGACGAACGCCACCCAGGCCAGGCCGCCGCCGATGGCCAGCAGGGCCACGCCCGGGCCGCCGCCGAAGGTGGCCAGCACCACCGCCAGCACGCACCAGGAGACGGCGTCGTCGAAGGCGCCGGCGGTCAGCGACAGGGTGCCCAGCGAGGTCTTGGCCAGGCCCCGCTCGTTGATGATCCGGGCCAGCATCGGGAAGGCGGTCAGGGCGATGCAGGCGCCCATGAACAGGGTGGCAGGACCCTGGCCGATGGTCGGGGCGAAGAGGCCCGGCACCTTCAGCAGGAACGGGGTGATGGCGGCGGCGATCAGGAACGGCGCGGCGATGCCGGCGAACGACACGCTCATCGCGCTCTTGGCCTTTGCCTTGAAGTGGCCGGCCTGGAAGCTGGTGCCGACCATGAACATGTAGAGGCCCACGCCCAGCTGGGCGCCGACGTACAGGACGTTCTTGGTCTCCTTGGGGAACAGGGCCAGCTGGAAGTGCGGGAACAGCAGGCCCAGCAGCGACGGGCCCAGCACCACGCCGGCGATCATCTCGCCGACCACCTGGGGCTGCTTGAGGAACTTCTGGCCCAGCCAGCCGACCACGCGGCAGGCCAGCACGATGACGGCCAGCTGCAGGAAGAAGTGCACGCTGAAATCGGTGGGCGTGAAGCTCTTGGCCGCGGCCTTGGTGGCCGGCCCATGGGCGTTGAGCAGGTCCGCCGCCGTGGCGATGGTCTGCGCGAGTAGGTCTGACACCGGTTCGTTCCCCCTAGGATCGTTTCTTTGCGGCGGGCCGCTTGCCCCTATGCCGCGCAGAGATCTGACCAATGCGCAATGCGTCGGAGGTTGATCGCGGCCGCGCGGCTTTCGATTGTTTTCGCTGGCGAATTATCCGTTGCTCGAACGCCACTATGTAGGTACGTACCTACACGACAGCCCTGTCATTTCGGGTCGGAGCGGACGCTTCATGAAGGTGGTCAGCAGCCGCGAGTTCAATCAGGACGTCAGCGCGGCCAAGCGCGCGGCGAGAATCGAGCCGGTGTTCGTCACCGATCGCGGCCGGGCCACCCACGTGCTGATGAGCGTCGAGGCCTATCGCAAGCTGGCCGGCCAGGCCGAGACCATCGTCGACCTGCTGGCCATGGACGAGCCCGTGCCGGTGGACGCCAAGCCCGCCAGGTCGTCGGTCGCCTGGGGCCGGTCGCCCGCCAAGCCGGAGCGCGGCTGATGCACCTGCTCGACACCGAGATCGTGCTGGAGCTGCGCGGGGCCAGGGCCGGACGCACGGATCCCGGCCTGGCGCGCTGGGCCGCGGGCGCGGCGCGCTCGGGCCTGTTCATCTCGGCGATCACCCTGCTGGAGCTGGAAACCGAGGTCGCCCAGGCCGAGCGGCGCGACAAGATCGCCGGCAAGGCCCTGCGGACCTGGCTGGACGAGCAGGTGGGGCCGGCCTTCGAGGGCCGGATCCTGGCCGTCGACGCCGCCGTCGTGCGGGCCCGCGCCAAGGTTCCCCTGGCCGATCCCCGCGACGCCCTGCTGGCCGCCACCGCCCTGGAGCACGGCCTGACCCTGGTCACCCGCGACGTCGCCGCCTTCAAGGTCGCCCGGCTGAAGCTGTTCAACCCTTGGGGCTACGCGCCCGACGCCGTCGAGGACGACGAGGACTGGGGCCAGGCGGCCAAGGCCGGCTCGCAGTGGATCCGGAACCTGTTCGTGCGGGGTTAGGACCACCCTCTCCTCGTCATCCCGGAAAGCCCGCAGGGCTTATCCGGGACCCAGGGGCCACGCGCAGGGCGACGGCGAGCGGACAGGAAGCGAACCCAAACGCAGCGACCAGTCCCCTGGGTCCCGGCTCTACGCTGCGCTTCGGCCGGGATGACGATGTAGATCGGATGAGGAGCCTATCGGTCCGCAGGGGCGTTCGACCTGTCCCGATAGCCGGATGGATCCATGCAGCCCGACACGACGCCCAAGCCTCCCAAGCGCACCCGGTTCAAGGCCATGGGCCTGACGATCGCGATCATCGCCATCCTGGCCGTGGTGATGTTCATCGGCTTCAACGCCTACTACGCGACGCTGACGCACTAGGGACCGATCAGGGGGCGGCGGACGCCCCCGCAACTTCCCCCACGTCACCGCACTTAACCAAAAACCGACGTTTCGTCCGCATTGTACGGCCAGACCGCGCCCCTGGCCGCCTCTTCGGCCCCGGGCGCGCTGGGGAATATCGTGGGGACCGACCGCCTCGACATCGCGATCGATCGCGCCGATGCGCGCCGATGGGCCGTGCGCCGCTGGCGTCGGCCCGTGGGGCTGACGATCGCCTATCTGGCGTCGATGGCCTACAGCCTGTTCCTGACCGGCGCGGCCCAGGAGATCGCCACCATCTGGACGGCCAACGCCGTGCTGATCGCCGGGCTGATGGTGCTGGACCGCCGCCGGGGCGTCGGGCTGCTGGTGGTGTGCACGGCGCTGCATCTGGTGCTCAGCCTGCTGACCAGCAAGTCGTCGGCCTTCGCCGTGGCCGTGACGGCGCTGGACGCCGTGCAGATCACCTCGACGGCCCTGGCCCTGCGGCTGCTGCGCCTGCCCGGACGGGTGCGCGGCATGCGCGGCCTGCTGGTTCTGACCCTGGTGTCGGCGGCGTTCACGGCGGCGACCTCGATCGGCGTCAACGGCCTGGCCTCGATGGCCGAGGGCGGCGGCTTCTGGACCGGCTGGAGCGGCTGGACCACCAGCAACGTGCTGGGCGTGGCCGTGGCCCTGCCTACCATACTGATCCTGATGGACCGCCGCCACGCCGAGGCCTTCCCGGTGCGCGGCTGGCTGGAGCCGACCTTCGGCCTGGCCGCGATCGGCGCGATCTCGTGGCTGGTGTTCACCGGCCCGCCGCAGTTGCGGGTGCTGGTGTTCGCGCCGGTGGTGCTGGCCGCCTTCCGCGGCGGTCCGCGCGCGGCCGCCCTGTCGGTGATGGTCGCCCTGGCCACGGCCATTCCGGCGGTGCTGTCGATCGTCGGGCTGGACGCCCGGGCGGCGGCCGAGCCGATGCGCCACCTGCTGCTGTTCCACGTCGTGCTCTATGCGGTGAGCATGGCCGCGGCCCTGACGCTGAGCCGCCAGGCGCGGCTTTCGGCCCTGCTGGTGCGCCGTCAGGCCGCCGCCCGCGCGGCCCAGGCCCGCGCCCAGGCCGCCAACGCCGCCAAGTCGGAGTTCCTGGCCACGATCAGCCACGAGATCCGCACCCCGCTGAACAGCATCCTCGGCTTCACCGGCCTGGTGGCCGAGGACGCGCAGTTGTCGGCCGAGAACCGCCGTCGCCTGGACCTGGTCGGCCGCGCCGGCCGCTCGCTGGCCGAGATCGTCGGCGACCTGCTGGACTTCGCCAAGGTCGAGGCCGGCCGCCTGGAGCTGACGCCGGAGCCCACCTCGCCCGCCGCCCTGCTGCGCGACGCCGCCGCCATCATCGCCCCCGAAGCGCAGGCCAAGGGTCTGACCGTGACGGTTTCCGTGGAGGCGCTGGGCGGCCAGGACGCCGAGGCCCTGTTCGCCCTCGACGAGACCCGCCTGCGCCAGGTGCTGCTGAACCTGCTCAACAACGCCGTGAAGTTCACCACCCAGGGCCAGGTCGCCGCCCGGCTGGTGGTGGGGCCCGAGACCGGCGCCCTGCGCTTTTCGGTGACCGACACCGGCATCGGCATCGCCCCGCAGGTGCAGGCCCGCCTCTTCCAGCGCTTTTCCCAGGCCGACAGCTCGATCAGCCGCGCCTATGGCGGCACCGGCCTGGGCCTGGCGATCAGCAAGGCCCTGGTCGGCCAGATGGGCGGGGCGATCTGGGTCGAGAGCGCGCTGGGGGCCGGGGCCGCTTTTCACATCGCCCTGACAGCCGAGCCGGCCGCCGCCGCCCCGGTCGCCGACGAGGCCCTGCCCGCCCCGGCCGCCGCCCGCGTGCTGCTGGTCGACGACCACCCGATGAACCGCGAGCTGGGCGACGCCTTGCTGACCCTGGCCGGCTGCCAGGTGTTCACCGCCGAGGACGGCTTCCAGGCCGTGGAGGCCGCCCGCAGCGGCGGCTTCGACCTGATCCTGATGGACGTGCACATGCCGGGAATGGACGGCCTGGCCGCCGCCCGCGCCATTCGCGCCTTCGACGGGCCGGCCGGCGCGACGCCGATCCTGGCGCTCAGCGCCGACGTCCTGCCCGAGCAGGTGGCCCGCTGCCGCGCCGCCGGCATGGACGGCCATGTGCCCAAGCCGATCCGCCGCGAGGAGCTGATGGCCGCCGTGTCGCGCGCCCTGGCCGAGGGGCCGAAGGAGGCCCGCGAGGGCGAGCGCCGCACGCACGAGCAACCGGAGCGCGACGGAACGTCGCAGAACTTGGCCGCATACGGAAAAAGCGTTCTGCCTTAACCCTTTTTCCGGTTCGGCGTGATCGATGGGAACACCCGGTCGCCCGCGCGGCCGGAGGGGGAAGACGGGGCCTTGGACGCAACAGCCGCACCAGGACGTGAGAGCGCCGCCGCGCCATGGCTGCGGCTGGCCGGGCTCGCCGCGGCGTTCGTGATCTCGTTCGCCTTCAGCGACCTCCTGACCCGCGACTCCAACGGCATGCCCTCGCTGTGGCCGATGAACGCCATACTGGCGGCGGCCCTGCTGCACCTGGGACCGGTGCAGCGGCGGATCATGCTGACCCTGGCCCTGGTCACCAACGCCGTGGTCCATCGCCTGGCCGGCGACCCATGGCTGGTCATCGTCATCTACGCGGCCTGCGACATGGCCGAGAGCCTGGCCGCCGCGGCCGTCGCCCGCCGCCTGCGCGGCCCCCGGGCCTCGATCCGCAGCGTCCGCCACGCCCTGGTGCTGGTGGCCGCCATCCTGCCCATCACCCTGACCGCCGCGGCCGTCGGCTCGAGCCTGACCGCGCCGATGGTCGGGGCGAACCTGGCCAACTTCTTCGCCGGCTGGGCCTCGGCCAACGGCATGGGCATGATCATCACCCTGCCCGCCGCCCTGATCATCCTGGACCGCACGCCGGACCTGGCCTTCCGCCGGCCGCTGCCGGTGCGGCTTTCGCTGTACGGCCTGGTGGCGGCGGTCACCGCCTTCGCCTTCCTGAAGACCCGCACGCCGATGCCGTTCCTGATCTTCCCGGCGGCCATGCTGGCGGCCTTCCAGCTGGGGCCGCGCGGGGCGGCCTGGAGCGCCGTGGTGATCATCGCCGTCACCGCCCCGCTGACCATCGGCAGCGAAGGCGTGGCGCGGATCGCCCCACGCTGGGACGAGGTCGACCGCATCCGCATGGTCCAGGCCTTCGTGACCACGGTGTTCTTCACCTCGCTGGCCGCGGCCCTGTCGCTCTACAAGGAGGCGCGGCTGAAGACCCTGATGGCCCGCCGCAGCGCCGCCGCCCGCGCCGCCCGGGCCCGCGCCCAGGCCGCCGGCCGCGCCCGCACCGACTTCCTGGCGACCATGAGCCACGAGATCCGCACCCCGCTGAACAGCGTGCTGGGCTTCGCGGGCCTGCTGGCCGAGACCGAGGACGGACTCTCCCCCGCCGGCCGTCGGAAGCTCGAATTGATCGCCCAGGCCGGCGGCTCGCTGGCCACCATCGTCGACGACATTCTCGACTTCTCGCGTCTGGAGGCCGGCCGTGTGGAGCTACGCCCCGAGGCCGTGGACCCGGCCGCCCTGCTGGCCGACGCCGCCTCGATCATCGCCCTGTCGGCCCAGTCCAAGGGCCTGTCGCTGTCGGTCGAGGCCGACCTGGAAGCGGCCTGCGACTACGCGCTCGATCCGGCCCGCCTGCGCCAGGTGCTGCTGAACCTGCTCAACAACGCCGTGAAGTTCACCGCCGGCGGCGGGGTGCGGGCGAGCGTGGCCCTTGAAACCGGCGCGGATGGGAGCGCGGACGGCGCCGAGCGCCTGCGCTTCACCATCGCCGACACCGGCATCGGCATCGCGCCCGAGGTGCAGGACCGGCTCTTCCAGCGGTTCAGCCAGGCCGACGGTTCGATCAGCCGGGCGTTCGGCGGGGCGGGCCTGGGCCTGGCGATCAGCAAGACCCTGGTCACCCGCATGGGCGGCGAGATCGGCGTCGACAGCGCCCTGGGCCAGGGCGCGACCTTCTGGTTCACCGTCCCCGCCGTCCCGGCCCGCGCCGCCGACGCCGCCCGGGTCGAGCAGGAGGCCGCCGCCCGGGTGCTGCTGGTCGACGACCACCCGATGAACCGCGAACTGGGCGCGGCCATGCTGGTCCTGGCCGGCTGCGCGGTGCAGACCGCCGAGGACGGCGACGAGGCCGTGCGCATCGCCGCCGACGGCGGTTTCGACGTCATCCTGATGGACATCCACATGCCGCGCATGGACGGCCTGGCCGCCGCCCGCGCCATCCGCGCCCTGGACGGTCCCGCCGCCCGCGTGCCGATCATCGCCCTCTCGGCCGACGTCATGCCCCACCAGATCGAACGCTGCCGCCAGGCCGGCATGGTCGACCACGTCGCCAAGCCGATCCAGCGCGACGCCCTGATCACGGCCCTGAACCAGTGGATCGGCCGGGAGAGCGCGGCGGCTTAGGGGCGGGCGCCTACTCGCGGACCACGAAGTCGATCGCGGGTCCCACCCGGAACGGCAGGTCCGTCAGCACCATGTCGTTCTCCCGCAAATCGACTTCCCAGTTGGGCCTCAGACGACAGGTGACCCGGAACACGGCCGTCTGGAAGGCGACGAAGAACGAGTAGAGCAGGTCCTCGTCGGTCGTCCTTCCCAGGAAATTGATAGGGGCGACGAGGCTGGAGACGCGCTCGCGATCGGCCTGGGTCGCCGCCTCCGACCAAGGCGCGCTATCGATGGTTTCGAGCAGGGTGAACCGCCCGTGCGGCCCGATGATGAAGGCCAGGAACAGCCGGATGAACGCTGTCGCCGTCTCCGTGGTGGGCGGCCGCTCCGCCCCCCGAACGAGGTTGTAGAGCCAGCTTCTTTCGGCCATCGCCAGTTCCGCGCGCTCGTCGCTGGCGAAGACCGGCGTCAGGTAGTCGCGCCCCTCGATCGCGACCAGCACCAGGGACGTCTCGGGCAGGAAGACCAGGTCCGCGATCCGGCTTCGATCCTCGGAGGGCGCTCCGCCGTTCGCCGTCACGACGGCCTCCTGCGCCCGCTGCAGCCTGGCCCGCTCCTCTTCCGCGACCGCGCGGAGCGGCACGCCGGCGAAGGTCTCGATATCCACGGGCGACACGACCGTCTTGAAACGCTGTTCCGCCGGAACCGTGTCGTCCGGCAGGCGGGAAGGCCAGGTATCCAGATCCGACTGCCGCCGACAGCGTCGAAGCACGCGCCAACCGAAGGGATTGATCCGATGCTCGAACAGCGGCCGCTCCCCGGACGGGAGAAAATCGGACAGACCCGGGACCTCGAGCGGCTTGGACGCGCTCAGGTCAACCTGACCGTCCGGCGTCAAGCGCGCGATCAGTTCATAGAGCTCTCCGAAAATGCCCATGGTCCCGGTCGCCAGATAGCCGTCATCCTCGGCCTCGACTTTCAGCGGACGCACCGCGGCGCGCAGGAGGTCGCGGCCTTCGGCCCGAAGATCAGGCGAGAAGGGCATCGCCCGGCCGGGTTCGAGCACCACGCCCCCACGGCCGGCTTCATTGGCCTGGAACAACGCCACCCAGGCGCGCACATAGTCCGCCGCCAGTTCGGGAGTGTCCAAGGCCAGGCTTCCACGTTGTCCCAGTTGGAGGAACGCCCCAGCCGACGGGCCGATCGAGGCGAACTCGTTGTCGCTGACGATGAAGGCCTTGGCCGCCATCGGAATCTTCTCTTCATCGATGAGCATGGCCTCGACCAGGCGCCATCCGGGCACGAACGAGATCGTTTCGCACGACCAGGCGATCCGCCGTTTTTCGATCGCCAACGCGAACTGGGGCTGATGTCTCAGGATCGAGTTGATGTCGTTGTGAGACTGCTCACCGCTGACCACCTCACCCACGCTCAGGGTGCTTGGATGCGACATCTCGCCATGAGGCGGCTCCGCGGCGGCGACCGCCCTGTTACCCTGGTCTGACTGAGCCTGGGCTCCGCGGTAAATCTGGTACCGATGGGCCGTTGCGACGAGGGGATGCTTCACCGCCTCGCCGTCGGGACAGGCCCGCGCCAGCTGGAAGGACAAGTCCGCGAAGAGCGTGGCGTGCTCTCGGCCCAGTCGCCCGACGAGGGGGTCCATGCGGCTCGCCATGGCGGCGATGTCGCTCCATCGCCCCTCGTTCGCGGCGCGATACATGAGCCGGGTGAAGACCACGAAGAGCCGTTGATCAGGATAGAGTTCAGCTTCGAGGCTCATTGCGTGGCCTGCCCGGAAATGTGTTCGAGGATGAGGTTCAATATGGTCCAGTCGCCTCGTTGATCGGCGATGATGGCGATGGTCGTCAGAAGCGACGAAACGTCCTTTCCGGACTCGTTGGCCAGCGCGAGGGGCATGGCCTGAAGCATTCCCTCGGGAGTGAGGAGCGGAGCCAGCAGGCAATTAATGTGCAGCCGCTGCTCATGGAGATCGCGGTCCGACGCCCCGCGTTCGACCTCGAAGAGAGCGCTCCAGTCCTTCAGCGTGGGAGCGTCGCCGTTCACATAGGCCTGACCGGCCATGGCCACGGTCGCATCGGCGATCAATTCGTGCAGGCTGTAGGCCTCGCCTTGGGTCAGGACGTCGGGAGCCGCCAGCCGCCGCGCGAAAGTCTCGCGCAGGAATTCGGCTGTCGCCGCCGGAACCGCTCCTTCATGCGGAACGATGCTATAGAGGCTGCTGGCCAGCCCTCGGATCACCTCCACCGCGGCGTCGCGGCAGACCGTCTCCAGGGTCTCGAGACGCAGGTCGGCGGAGGCCTGGGTGGTCACCCCCGCAAGAAGGCCGCCGGCCTGGCCGATCAGGGTCATGAGATCGGGGTCTTTCCAGTCGACCCCGTCGGACTGCGCCATGGACAGGAAGTCGGCCAGATGAGCGTCCGCCGCTTCACCCGATCCGGCGAAACTCGCGAGGAGGGCCACGATCCACAGGACGCGCGACTGGATGAACTTCTTTCGCGCCGCCCCGCCATCCGCGCCCGCCGACGGATCGCTGACCAGGCCGCGCCGTAGTCCCTCCCGCACCACCCGGATCCACTCTCCGAGCCGCTCCTGGTCCTGCGGAGACAGGGCCGTCCGGACCTTTTCGGCGGAGTCCTGGTTGAACACAGTATCCAGCGCCCGCCACACCTCGTTCGCGGAAAGCTGCACCAGGCCATAGGTGATATCGATCGTCGCCGTGTCTTCCTTGGCCAGGCGGAAAACGAAATCTCCCAAGGCGATGTAGAGGTCGCCCCCCTCCGACAGGCCATAGGCGATGTTCAGCAGGGTGGTCGTCAGCGGCTGTTGCGGCTTTGGGCGCGCCAGCAGCCATGGCGGCAGATTCGGGATCGTCTCGCCGACTTCGCGAAGACGTGCCAGCGCGGTCGCGCCGTCCTGGTCTCCCGATCTTTTCCCGTCGAGATAGGTGCACCCCGACAGATGACGCATGATCCGGAAGAGCACCTCGTCGTCGTCTTCTTCACGCAGGCGCTCCCAGGCCCGCCGGATCATGGTCGCGACCGCGTCGGGATCGCCCAGGGCGTCGAGCACGAACATCAGGTCGCGCTCCGCCGTCAGGAGCGTCGCGCGGATTTCCGCGGCGGGGCGCAGCGCCAGGAGTTCCTCCTCCAGACGCATGACCTCCTGGATGATCTCGCGGCGGGGACAGGCCTGATCTGAACCCGACGGGATGGGAACCGGCGGGGGCGCGAAGCCGATGATGTCGGCGCTGGAGCCCACCGTGAAGAAGGTCGCCGCGGCGTTGAAGGTGTCGGACAGCGGCGAGGCGATCTGCGGCGGCTCGATGACGCTGCTGCCCAGGAACTGCGGCGCATAGCGCGGGTCGCTCTCGACAAGCTCCTTGTGATAGGCGGTGCTGGCGACGTAGGCGGCCTCCTTCAGGGCCGTGGCGATCGAGGTCACGACGTCTTCGCCGAGAGCCTCGATCCGCCCGGCGTAGAGCCTCAGCCGGGAGGCCAGCCGCAGCGCCTCGCCGGCCAGGCGCAGGTGCTCGTCGGCCAGGGCCTGCTGGTGGCCCGAGGTGAGCCCCGGACTTTCGGCCTCCTTGACCAGCAGGCGCGCCGCCGCGCCGAGGTCGGCGATCAGCGACCGGAGCAACTCGATGACCCAGTCGTCCGCGACGCCGGCCGACGGCAGCAGGTCGCCGCAGGCCGCGACGCGGATCGGGAAATCGCTGAACGTGCGTCGGACGAAGGCGGCCGCGTCGCGCGCGGCCACCCCCCAGGCCGTATCGACCAGGAAGCTTCGCTGCCTGGCGGTCAGTTCGTGCTGCTCGGGGTCGAGCCGCTGCAGCACGAAGAAGGCCCCGAGGATGTCGGGCTCCAGCGCGCCGAGGGTTTCATGGTTCGCGCGGCTGGTCATGCGCTGGAAGCGCTCGCCGTCGAAGGCGTACGGGCCCAGGGCGAAGGAAGGCAACACCTTGGCGGCCAGCTCGACGTCCTTGGGCGCGACGTCCTTGATGGCTTCGTCGAGCGCGTCCTGCGTCACGTGCCCGAGCGTGAACGTGGAAAGGCAGAGCAGGTTCTCGTGCAGCGCCTCGCGCTGGGTCTCGATCAACGCGTCGGTCGCCGACGTCTGACGCCAGAACAGCTGGCGGTCGCGCTGGATCAGCCCCGCCAGGGTCTGGTCCTTCTCGATCCGGAACACCAGATCCTGCCAGCCCGTCGGTCCCGGCCCGCCGCGATCGGCGATCATCGAGGCCAGGGCTTCGGCGGCGATCGCCGCGAACAGGGGACGCGGGGTCTGCTCGCCAAGCGCCGTCGCCTGGTCCAGCCGCTTGGCCGCGACGATCAGCAGGTCGTCGGGCGGCAGATCCTCAACGTGCTGGCGAAGCCGGCGCTGCATCAGGCCGATGACCGCTTCGCGCGAGACAGGCCGCAGGCCCAGGACGCCCTTCTCGCACCCCGCGGCCTTGTAGAGGCGCGGCCGGATGGTGTCGCCTCCCGGCCCCACCAGTTGCTCGACGAGAGAACGGCCGCCTTCCCGCGCGATCAGCAGGACACGCAGGGGGTATTCGAAGTCCACGCAGCGCTGCGCGAAGGCCGCCAGCAGGCGCCTGAGCGCATCCGGCCAATCGAGCGCGTAGTCGATCACCATCAGCGTCGGCTTGCGCGGCCGCCAGTTGTTGTTCAGCAGCCAGGCCAGATCGGCCTCCACCAGTCGCCCCGCCCGCCAGCGCGCGCGTGAGGACCGCACCAGCTCGAAGGCCAGGCGGCTCTTGCCCTCGCCGCCGCGCCCCGTCACCAGCAGCCAGGAGAACGGTTGCGCCTTCACGTCGTCCGGGTCGCCGAGAAACGCCCGCAGCAGGGCCATTTCCTCGTCGCGCCCGACGAAATCGTCGTGCAGCGCGCCATAGTACAGGGTGTCGATGACGCTGGTGGTCGTTCCCACCGTATCGGGCCAGTTCAGGCGCAGCTCGGTGAGGTCGTTGATCCGCGCTTCCAGCACGGCCGCGAGCTGGCCGAGCAGATCCTCGAACCTGCGGGTCAGCTTGTGCTGGTCCACCTCCGCATGGAGCGCCTCGACGACCTCCGTGGGCGTGACCTGGTTCACCTCGATGCCGAACGGCGTGAGGCCCGACCGCTTGATGTCGTCGATCATCGCCTGGCGCAGCTTGGCCTTGTCCTCGAACCGACCGAGAACCCGGGTAAGCATCCGCAACAGGCGATCCAGCGCCGGAATGCGCGCCATGAGCCGCAGAAGGCCCGTCTGGATGGACTGGCTGGCGAGGTCGGGCCCCAGCTCGATGGCCTTGATGGCCAGAACCTTGACGCCCGCGAACACCGTCGGCGCGACGATCCGAGGGCAGCCCAGGTCGGTCAGACCATCGACGCAGATCGTGTTGAGTTCGTTGGATTCGAGCAGGGCCTTCAGCCGCTCGATCTGTTCTCCGAACAGTTTGGCGACGATCTCGGTGGCTGGAAGATCGTCGTCCTGCTCGACCTCCGCGACCACCCCGCCGGTGTTCTCACTCATCTGGCCCCCGCCGCCCTGGTGCAACGCCAGTTGAGCCGAAGCTCAGCCATAGCGCAACTAGGAGAAAGCGCGCAATTTATGCGATAGCCAACCGTTGCAGATCAAAGGGGTAGCCGTCGCCGGCGCCCCTCCGTCGGGTAGTCGACGCTACTGAAATGGATTGCGGCATAGCGTCACAGAATGCATTGCTGCCGAAACTGAAACCGCCGTTCGGCGTAAGTTTTCCGTCCGGGGGAACGGGAACGGGATGACGCGAAGCGCCGCCTTACAGGAAACGGGGCGACAGACGACGCTGCTGGTCGTGCTGGCGCTCGCCTTCGTCGCGACCCAGCTGTTCAGCGACGCCCTGACCCGTGGCCCCAACGGCGTCGCCGCCCTCTGGCCCTGCACCGCCCTGCTGGCCGTCGGCCTGATGGCCCTGGGGCCGCCGCGTCGGCTGATCCTGACGGTGGTGGTCGGGATCGCCCATGTCGCCATCTGCCTGGCCCTGGGCGACGCCCCGGAACGGGCGCTGATCTTCACCGCCGTCAACCTGGCCGAGGCCTGGGGCGCGCGCGAGGCCGTGCGGCGGGCGTTCGGCGGGCCGCCCCGGGTGCGGACCATGCGCCAACTGGCCCTGCTGGTGACGGTGATCGCCCCGGTGGTGGCGGTCACGGCCGGGATCGCCGCCGCCCTGCTGAGCCTGCTGGAGCACCAGCCGTTCCTGGGCCTGTGGCGCGACTGGTTCGTCAGCGGCGCGCTGGGCATGGCGCTGATCGTGCCGGCGGTGCTGGTGCTGATCGACTCCGAGCACCGGCGCACCTTCCACCGCTCGGCCGGCGAGCGGGCCGGGCTTTTCCTGCTGATGGCGGTGCTGACGGCGGCGGTGTTCCACGACACCCGCGCGCCCCTGCCCTTCGTGCTGTTCCCGGCCGCCATCCTCTGCGCCTTCCGGCTGGGGCCGCGCGGGGCGGCCGAGGCGGCCCTGACCATCGCCGTCGTCTCCCTGCCGCTGGGGGTGTGGAACATCTGGCAGGGCCACCTGCTGGCGCCCTGGAACCCGCCGCAGATGACGCGGCTGATCCAGTGCTTCGTCACCGTGGTGTTCGTCACCGCCCTGGCGGCGGGCCTGGCGCTCGCCCAGCAGGAGCGGCTGCGGCGCCTGCTGGTGCGGCGCGAGCAACTGACCCGCTCGGCCCGGGCCCGGGCGCTGGCGGCGGCCGAGGCCAAGACCGAGTTCCTGGCCACCATGAGCCACGAGATCCGCACGCCGCTGAACTCCATCCTCGGCTTCGCCCAGCTCTTGGCCAGCCGCGAGGACCTGCCGGCCGACGCCCACCGCCAGGTCGGCATGATCGACACCGCTGGCGCGGCCCTGCTGACCGTGGTCAGCGACATCCTCGACGTCTCGCGGGTGGATTCCGGCCAGGTCGAACTCCTGCTGCAGCCGGCCTCGGCCAGCGCCGTGCTGCACGACGCGGTCGGCATCGTGCAGTCCGAAGCCGAGGGCAAGAACCTCACCGTCGAGATCGACGTCATCGACCCGGTCGAGGGCCTGCACGACCTGGACGCCCTGCGCCTGCGCCAGGTGCTGCTGAACCTGCTCAACAACGCCGTGAAGTTCACCGAGCGCGGCAAGATCGTCGCCCGCCTGGTCGTCGAGCCGGGCGAGGTCGAGGACCGGCTGCGCTTCGAGGTGATCGACACCGGGGTGGGCGTGCCGATCGAGGACCAGGCGCGGCTGTTCCAGCGGTTCGTCCAGCTCGACAGCGGGGCCACCCGGGCCTACGGCGGCGCGGGCCTGGGCCTGGCGATCAGCAAGTCGCTGGTCGAGCTGATGGGCGGGCGGATCGGGGCCGACAGCGCCCCGGGTCACGGCTCGTGCTTCTGGTTCGAACTGCCGGCCGCCGAGGCCGAGCCGCTGGAGACGCCCGCGCCCGAGGCCGCGCGCGATCCCCGGGCCGCCCGGATCCTGCTGGTCGACGACCATCCGATGAACCGCGAGATCGGGGTCGGGTTGCTGCGCCTGGCCGGCTGCCATGTCGAGACCGCCGAGAACGGCCGCCAGGCCCTGGCGGCGGCGGCGCGCGGCCATTTCGACATCATCCTGATGGACATCCACATGCCCGAGATGGACGGCCTGGCCGCCACCCGGGCCATCCGCGGCCTGGAAGGCGAGGCCGGCCGCGTACCGATCATCGCCATGAGCGCCGACGCCCTGCCCCAGCAGGTGGAACGCTGCTTCGCCGCCGGCATGGTCGACCACATCGCCAAGCCCGTGCAGCGCGAAGTGCTGTACGCCAAGATCGGGCGGTGGCTGGAGGCGGGGGAGTAGGCGGGGGCGGGCGGCGGCGAAGCAGCGGCGCCTCCCCTATTCTCCCGTCATTCCCGCCCTTGTGGCGGGAACCCCTGGTTCCGTACGCACGTGAAGCGCCAGCGGACTGCTCAGCAGTCCGCCCCTTCTGCCCTTGCGGCTGACAGAGGGTTTCCCGCCACAAGGGCGGGAATGACGGGAGGAAAGGGTGGGAATGACGGGAGCTTGGGTTGGGCGGCCGTCAAACCTGGCGCGGGACGGGCGTCCACTCGAAAACGGCCGAATAGAGATCGTCCCAACGCAGATTGTCGCGCTCGATCAGATTGATCTTCCACTGGCGTGGCCAGCGCTTGAGGGAGGTCTCGCGCCGGATGGCTTCGGCCATGGTTTCGTGGACCTCATACCAGACGAGCCGCTTGAGCCCGTAGCGACGGGTGAAGCCTGAACCGGTGCCTTCACGGTGTTGAACGATCCGGGTCTGGAAGTCGGCGGTGACGCCGATGTAGAGCGTGCGACGGTAGCCGTCGCTCATGATGTAGACGGCGATCCAGGCGGTGTTGAGGTCCATGGCGTCCGCTCGCTGAACGATCGCCACAACCTTAAGTTCACTTTTTGTTCACGTCGCCCATTTTCACTCCCGTCATTCCCGCCCTTGTGGCGGGAACCCCTGGTTCCGCTGACACGTGAGGCGCAAGCGACGTGCTGAGCACGTCGCCCCTCCTGCCCTTGCGACTGACAGAGGGGTTCCCGCCACAAGGGCGGGAATGACGGGAGATTAGATGGACGGGCTTGGCGATAGACCGCACACGCCGCTAACCTCCGCGCCGTATCGTACCGGGGGATCCGCCATGACCTTTTCGCGCCGCGCCGTGACCGCCGCGGGCCTCGCCCTGCTGGCCAGCGCCTGTTCGCCGGCGAAGAAGGACGCGGCCCCGGGCCTGACCAAGCTGAAGCTGGCCACCGACTGGCGGGCGCAGGCGGAGCTGGGCGGCTATTACCAGGCCGTGGCCACCGGCGAGTTCACCAAGCGCGGGCTGGACGTCAGCATCGTCCAGGGCGGCCCCGGCGTGAACGTGCCCCAGTTGCTGGCCACCGGGGCGGTGGACATCGGCGTCGGCTCCAACAGCTTCATCGTGCTGAATCTCGCCAAGGAGAACGTGCCGGTCAAAGCCGTCGCCGCCTACATGGACAAGGACCCGCAGGTGCTGATCGCCCACCCCGGCCAGGGGATCGCCAGCATCGCCGACATGAAGGGCAAGCCGATCCTGCTGTCGGACGCCTCGGTGACGGCCTTCTGGGTGTGGCTGAAGGCCAAGCACGGCTTCACCGACGCCCAGGTGCGGAAATACAATTACTCGGTCGCCCCGTTCCTGGCCGACAAAAGCCTGATCCAGCAGGGCTATGCGACGTCGGAGCCCTACCTGATCGAGAAGGCGGCCGGCGAGAAGCCGGCGGTGTTCCTGCTGGCTGACGACGGCTATCCGGCCTACGCCTCGTTCGCCCTGGTGACCGACCAGATGATCCAGGCCAAGCCCGCCCAGGTGCAGGCGATCAGCGACGCCCTGGCGGCCGGCTGGAAGAGCTATCTCTACGGCGACGCCAAGCCGGGCGACGCGGCCATCCTCAAGGACAACCCCGAAATGACCCAGGATCTGCTCGACCAGGCCCGGGACAAGATGCGGTCCTACGGCATCGTGCCCAAGGACGGGATCGGCGCCATGACCGACGCCCGCTGGGCCGAGTTCTTCCAGGTGGCGGCCGACCAGGGAGTCTACGACAAGGGCCTGGATTACAGGAAGGCCTACAGCCTGGGCTTCCTGCCGAAATAGTTCCTCCCCCGTGAAACGGGGGAGGGGGACCCCGAAGGGGTGGAGGGGGCGACCGCCGCACATGCGCTCACCAGTCCTGACGCTGAAACGCGCCCGCCGCCTGCGCCGCGAAATGACGCTGCCCGAGACCATGCTCTGGCAGCGTCTGCGCCGTCGGGGCGAAGGCCCCACCTTCCGTCGCCAGCATCCTGTCGGCGCCTACATCCTCGACTTCTATTGTTCGGCGGCGCGATTGGCGGTGGAGATCGACGGCGCGGGGCATGACACGGCCGATCAGGCGAGGCATGACGCGCGCAGGGACGCGTGGCTCGCGTCGCAGGGGATCGAGGTCATGCGCATCGCCGCCGGCGACTTCTTGCGGGATCCGGACGAACTGGCGCTGGGCGTTTGGACCGTCGCGGCCGAGCGCGTGGGCGGAGTGCGGCCTGGGTCTGAGTGGCGGTCGCCCCCTCCACCAGCTTCGCTGGTCCCCCTCCCCCGCGATGCGGGGGAGGAGAAGTGAGCGTGAACACCATCGCCTCCCTCCATCAGGTCGAAGTCGACTATCCGCGCGGCCGCGCCCTTGGTCCCGTGGACCTGGCGCTTTCCGCCGGCGAAGTAGTGGCGCTGGTGGGGCCGTCGGGGTGCGGGAAGTCGACGGCCTTGCGGTTGCTGGCGGGGCTCGAAAGCCCGACGCGGGGGAGCGTCACCCGGGCGGCGGGCAAGGGCGAGACTTCGGTGGTGTTCCAGGCGCCGACCCTGGCGCCGTGGATGAGCGCGGCGGCCAATGTGGCGCTGCCGCTGGAGCTGGCGGGCGTTCCGGCGCGGGAGGCCCGCGGCAAGGCGCGCGAAGCCCTGGCGCAGGTCGGTCTCGACGGGGCGCAGGACGCCCGGCCGGCGCAGCTGTCGGGTGGCATGGCCATGCGGGCGTCGCTGGCGAGGGCGCTGGTCACCCGGCCGCGCCTGCTGCTGCTGGACGAGCCCTTCGCGGCCCTGGACGAGATCACCCGCCGCGCCCTGGCCGACGACGTGCTGGCCCTGTGCGCCGAGCTTTCGCCGGCCGTGGTGTTCGTCACCCACAATGTCGAGGAGGCCGTCTACATGGCCGGCCGCGTGGTGGTGCTGACGCCGGGGCCGGGGGTGGTGGCGGGCGAGGTCGTCGTGGAGGGGCCGCTGGTGCGGCCGGCGGGGTTCCGGACGACGGCCGCGTTCCGCGAGACGGTGGAGGCCGTGTCCGCGCTGCTCGCGCGGCCCCCTCAGTCGGCTCCGCCGACAGCTCCCCCAGAGGGGGAGCATCTTAAATCCTCCCCCTCTGGGGGAGGTGGCCCAGAGGGCCGGAGGGGGTCCGCGCCATGACCCGCCTCCTCGCCCCCGTCCTGTTCATCGCCTTCCTGCTGGCCGCCTGGGAAGGCGCCTGCCGCCTCCTGCACGTGCCGGCCTATCTGCTGCCGGCCCCGTCGGAGATCGCCAAGGCCCTGGTCGAGGCAGGCCCCCTGCTGGCGCTGAGCGCCTGGGGCACGCTTTCCACCGCGTTGGCCGGCCTCGTGCTGGCCGCCCTGGTCGCCCTGGCCCTGGCGTTCGCCGCGGCCCTGAGGCCGGTGGTCGAGGACGCGTTCCGACCCGTCGCGGCCATCCTGCAGGTGACGCCGGTGATCGCCATCGCGCCGCTGGTGACGATCTGGGCCGGCATCGACCATCCGGGCCGGGCGGTGACGGCGCTGGCGGCGGTGATCGCCTTCTTCCCGATCTATTCGGGGGCCGTGGCGGGCCTGAAGGCCGCCGATCCGGACCTGTCGCGATTGTTCGACCTCTATGGCGCCAGCGCCTGGCAGCGCCTTGTCCGCCTGCGCCTGCCCTCGGCCCTGCCGGCGATTCTGGAGGGGATCAAGGTGGCGGCGGGACTGGCCCTGGTGGGCGCGGTGGCGGCCGAGTTCGTGGCCGGGTCGGGCTCGAGCCAGGGCCTGGCCTGGCGGATGCTGGAAAGCTTCAACCGCCTGCAGACGGCGCGCGGCTTCGCGGCCCTGGCGGTGCTGGCCCTGCTGGGCGTGGCCTTGCACGCGGCCCTGGCGGCGGCCGAGCGGCGGTTGCTGGCGTGGTGGCGAGGGCGGTAGGACGCTCCCTTCCCCCACCTATAACTCCCGTCATTCCCGCCCTTGTGGCGGGAAACCCTATGTCAGCCGCAAGGACGGTAGTGGCGACGTGCTCAGCACGTCGCTTGCGCTTCACCTGCGAGCGGAACGAGGGGTTCCCGCCACAAGGGCGGGAATGACGGGAGAGAAAGGGATGGCGGCAGAGGACGAGGCGCCGGACCGCTCCACCCAAAATGTCGCACGCCCGACGCTGGAGCCATGCCGTTAGGCGGCGATTAAGCGGCGTCGGCTAAGGGTTGCAGACTGCAATACCCACGCCCGGACCGGCATGCGCCTCGTTCTGTCCCTGCTGCTGCTCGCCAGCGTCGCCCTTCCGGCGCGCGCAGAGGACGCGCGTGAAAGCCGCTACGGGCCGCGCAGCCAGCGCGTGGAGGCCGCCGCCCGCGCCGACTATACCGGTCCGACCCTGAGCTGGACCGGCAAGGCCGCCGCCCCGACGCCCGACGCGCAGGACCCGCGCACGAACGGCCGTCCCGCTCCGGTCGCCGCCTGGGCCGGCTACGCCAACGCCGCCCCCGCGCCACAGCGGACCGCCCCCGCTCCGGTCTACGCTCCGCCGGTTCCGCAGGCCGTCCAGCCGGCGCCCCAGCAGGGCGCCCTGCCGACCAGCCTCTATTCGCCGCCCGTGGCTTCGGCCGCGATCCCGCCCGCCGCGCCGCGCGAGCTGGCCGGCGGTCCGCCCGCGCCGCCCGTGCAGGCCCAGACCACCACCTACGCCGCCAACGCCCGCGCTCCGGATGGTCTC
This sequence comes from Caulobacter sp. GW821-FHT10A10, assembly GCF_059415745.1. Classification (NCBI taxonomy): domain Bacteria; kingdom Pseudomonadati; phylum Pseudomonadota; class Alphaproteobacteria; order Caulobacterales; family Caulobacteraceae; genus Caulobacter; species Caulobacter sp. GW821-FHT10A10. Next base: position 546,019 of record NZ_JBWKNV010000001.1, read on the forward strand.
GCCCCGCGCACCTATTCGGTCGGCCGGATGTTCGGCCTGACGCCCGACCGCATCGAGGCCCCCGGCCCGCCCAACACCGTGCTGATGGCCGTCGACCCGGCCGCCGTCGCCACCGCCCCGGCGGATGACGGCGAGCCCGACCACGGCTCGGCCGCGTGGCTGGCGGAGGCCGCCCAGGAGGCCGGCCGCGACGCGCCGACGAAGAAGAAAAAGACCGCCGAGGAGAGCGACCTCTGATGCTGCAATCGCGGTTGCACGACCTGATCGCCCTCGCCGACGAGCCGTCCAGCGCCCGCCGCCGCGACCTGCTGCGCGGGGTGACCGATCTGTTCTTCACCGCCGACGACCATGGGGCCGTCGAGATGGGCCTGTTCGACCAGGTCATGGGCCAGCTGGCCGGCGAGATGGAAGAGGCCGTCCGGGTCGAGCTGGCCGAGCGCCTGGGCCAGTCGGCCAGCCCGCCGCCGGCCCTGACCCGCAACCTGATCAGCGACAGCATCGCCGTCGCCAGCCCGATCCTGTCGGGCGCCGCGACGCTGTCGGACGCCGACCTGCTGCACGTGGCCCAGACGCAGGGCCAGGAGCACCTGCGGGCGATCTCCAGCCGGGCCCGCGTGTCGAGCGCCGTCTCCGACGCCATCGTGGCGCGTGGCGACGACGACACCCTGGGCGTCTTGATCCGCAACGAGGGCGCGGAGCTGTCGCGCGCGGCGCACGAGACCGTGGTCGACCGCGCCCAGGCCAATCCGGCCCTGCACGAGGCGGTGATCGACCGCCAGAGCCTGCCGGTCGACCTGCTGAACGAGATGTATTTCGTGGCCGAGGCCCGGCTGCGCGACCGGATCATGGCCCGCAACGAGGCGCTGGACCCGGCGGTGCTGGAGGCGGCCCTGGCCGCCGGCCGCAACCGCCTGGCCGCCCGCGACGGCGCCCTGCCGGCCGACTACGACGCGGCCATGGCCGAGTTCGCCAAGATCAAGGCCCGCGGCGGCGTCACGCCCCAGGCCCTGGCCGGCATGCTGCGCGCCAAGCAGACCACCCTGTTCCTCGGCGCCCTGTCGGACATGGCCGAGATCGACTTCCACACCGCCCGCAAGATCCTCGAGCGCAAGGAGCTCGACGGCCTGGCCGTGGTCTGCAAGGCGGCCGACTTCGACCGCGCCCTGTTCCTGACCTTCGCCCTGCTGATCCTGGATCCGTCGGACGAGGTGATGGGCAAGGCCAAGGCCTACGGCGAACTCTACGCCGCCCTGCCCCGCGAGAGCGCCCTGCGGACGATCCGGTTCTGGCGCATGCGGCGCAAGACGGGGGCCGTGGCGGCGGCCTGACCTCTTCCCTCTCCCCTTGCGGGAGAGGGTGGCCCCCGCGAAGGCGGGGGTCGGGTGAGGGGTCGAAAGGCCTGTCAGCCGCGATGGCTGAACGACCGGACGCGGCTTTCTTCTGAGAGACCCCTCATCCGTCGGCTTCGCCGCCACCTTCTCCCGCAAGGGGAGAAGGAAGTAGTCTCGACCACCCCCACGCGGCCAGCCAGCAGGCCATGGCCCAGGCGGCGCCGACGCACCAGCCGGCCAGGACATCGCTGGCCCAGTGGACGCCGAGATAGATCCGGCTCAATCCCACCAGCACCGAGAAGAACACCGCCGCCCCCAGCGCCAGGGCCTTCAGCCGGCGCTTGACCGAAAACCGCGCGGCCAACGCCCCGAGGGTCAGGAACACCACCGCCGACAGCATGGCGTGGCCGCTCGGGAAGCTGGGGTTGGCGGCCTCGACGGCGCGGTAGACAAGGTCGGGGCGCTCGCGCAGGAAAAGGTGCTTGAGGCCCTGGCTGATCGCCACCCCGCCGGCCGCCCCGACCAGCACCACCAGGGCCTCGGCCCAGCGGCGCAGGCTGGCCAGGGCCGCCAGGGCCAGGATCACCAGCAGGGTCAGCACCGTCACCGAACCAAGCGCGGTGACGTCGGCGGCGGCCGTGTGCAGCCATTCGGGGCCGACCAGCTGGTGCGGTTGGCCGGGCAGGCGCAGGGCCTGCAGGACCTGCAGGTCGAGCCGGCGGGTGTCGCCCTCGACCACCTCGTCGGCGATGTTCAGGAAGGCCAGCAGACCCAGGCCCGCCACCAGCAGGGCGGCGGTGGCGGCCAGTTCGCGCCGGGCGGTCTTCAGCAGCAGCGGCAGGTCGCGGCGGGGGTTGAAACGGAGCTTGGGACGAAGCTTCAGGGTCATGCGCACTCAACGCGCGAAATCGCCGATCGGCGCAACTCGAATAGCGCAGGTATTGCTACAATATTTCATGAATGAAACATGAACCGTTCCTGATCTTCGCCGTTCATCACCAGTCCAAAACGACCTGTCTAAGGTGGGGACATCGAAGGAAAGGACTACGCCATGAAGCGTCTCATCATCACCGCCGTCGCCGCCTCCCTGCTGGCCGGGACCGCCCTGTCGGGGACGGCCATGGCCCAGCCCCGTCACGACGACCGCTATCAGCAACAGCGCGCCTACGAGCAGGGCCGCAAGGACCAGGCCCGCCAGGAACGCCGTGACGACCGTCGCGACGATCGCCGCGAAGCCCGCCGCTGGGCCAAGGGCCAACGCCTCGACGCCCGCTATCGCGGCGACGGCTACTACGTGAAGGACTACCGCCGTCACGGCCTGCGCCAGCCGCCCCGCGGTTACCGCTGGCAGCGCGTGAACGACCAGTACGTCCTGGCCGCCGTCGCCACCGGCCTGATCGCCTCGGTGATCATCGCCAACCACTAAGGACTTTCCAGTCCCACGCGAGGGGCGGCGGAGCGATCCGCCGCCCTTTTCGCGTGCGCGGAACCTCCCCCCGTGGGGGAGGCGGCCGAAGGCCGGAGGGGGGACGGTTTCAGCTTCCGAGACAGCGGATCGTCCTTGCAACGCCTCCCCCCACCGATCGCTACGCGATCGCCTCCCCCACAGGGGGAGGTTCCTTGATGATCTGGCCTCCCCATTTCCGCAATTCCCCCTTCCCCTCCCGGGGGTCGAAGCGCTAATCGGAAAACATGCCCGAACTGACCGACAGCCACGCCGCCGATCCCCTGATCACCCTGGCCCCGGACAAGTGGGTGACGCTTCGCGACGCCTTCGGCGTGGACAGCGACATGAAGGTTCCGGCCTTCAGCCATCGCGACAGCCACGTGCCGGAGATCGACAGCGCCTACCGCTTCGATCCGCAGACGACCAAGGCCATCTGCGCGGGCTTCGCCAAGGACCGCCGGGTGATGGTCCAGGGCTATCACGGCACCGGCAAGTCGACCCATATCGAGCAGATCGCCGCCCGCCTGAACTGGCCGCTGGTGCGCGTGAACCTCGACAGCCACGTGTCGCGGATCGACCTGGTCGGCAAGGACGCCATCGTCCTGAAGGACGGCAAGCAGGTCACCGAATTCCGCGAAGGCATTCTGCCCTGGTCGCTGCAGCGCCCGATCGCCCTGGTGTTCGACGAGTACGACGCGGGCCGTCCGGACGTGATGTTCGTCATCCAGCGCGTGCTGGAGGCCGGCGGCAAGCTGACCCTGCTCGACCAGAACCGCGTCATCCGCGCCAACCCGTATTTCCGGCTGTTCTCGACGACCAACACCATCGGTCTTGGCGACACCACCGGGCTCTATCACGGCACCCAGCAGATCAACCAAGGCCAGATGGACCGCTGGTCGATCGTCACCACGCTGAACTACCTCGACCACGACGTCGAGGCGGCCATCGTGCTGGCCAAGAACCCGTCCTACGACAACGCCGAGGGCAAGCGCACCCTGGCGGCCATGGTCCGCGTGGCCGACATGACCCGCAACGCCTTCATGAACGGCGACATCTCGACCGTCATGAGCCCGCGCACGGTGATCACCTGGGCCCAGAACGCCGAGATCTTCGACGGCGACATCGGCCTGGCCTTCCGCCTGACCTTCCTCAACAAGTGCGACGAACTGGAGCGCCCGACCGTCGCCGAGTTCTACCAGCGGGCCTTCGGCCAGGACCTGCCGGAAAGCGCCGCCCGGGTGAAGGTGGCGTAAGGCCGCCGTCCGCCAAGCCGACGAAATCATCGTCATCCCGGAAAGCCCGAAGGGCTTATCCGGGACCCAGGGGCCGGCGCACTGCGGTCGCCCCTGGGTCCCGGCTCTCCGCTTCACTGCGGCCGGGATGACGACTTTTGAGTTGCGCTGAGAAACGCGCTTAAAGCGCCCCCGGTCGCCCCAGCACGTCCCGGACGATCGCGCCGCACGAGGCGCAGGCGATGGCGGTGTCGAGGCCGGTCTGGCCGTAGTGCTTGATCACGAAGCCGGGGGAGACGACGTCGACCCGGAAGCCGTAGGGCTCGGCCAGAGGATCGTCCCACTCGGATAGATCGACGCGCCCGCGCGTGCCGCAGGCCTCGCAGCCGACGTTCCAGGACCAGAAGTCGCGCTCGACCATGGCCGCCCCTCCCCGGGGCGACGCCGCGCCCTCGGAGAAACGGTCATATCAGAAACGCGGGGCCGGCTTGGTCGGTTAGCCGACGCTCGCCGCCGCCGTCTCGAACAGCAGGTCGCGGGCCCAGCGGCGGCCGGGGTCGCGGTGGGTGCGGTCGTGCCAGACGGCGGTCTTGGTGAAGCCGGGGATCTCGATCGGCGGGTCGCGGAAGACCAGGCCCGGCGCGTCCTCGACCAGCCGGCGGGGCGCCACGGCGATCAGGTCGGTGGTGCGCAGGAGCTTCAGCAGGATCAGGAAGCTGGTCACCGACAGGGCCACCCGCCGCGTGCGGCCGAGCTGAGCCAGGGCCGCGTCGGTGACGCCGAAGAACGGCTCGCCCGAATAGGACACCAGGGCGTGGTCCAGGGCGCAGAAGCGGTCGAGCGACAGGGGCTTTCGCGCGTCCGGATGATCGGCGCGCAGGGCGCAGACGTAGGTCTCGTCGAACAGGGCGCGGGCGTGCAGTTCGGGCGGGCTGGTCTGCGGCGTCATGAAGGCGATGTCGACCTCGCCGCGCTCGAACTGGCCCAGCACGCGGGCGTCGTCCAGCGGCTTGACGGCGACGACCAGGTTCGGGGCGCGGCGGCGCAAGGCGGCCATGAACGGGGCGACGATGGCTTCCAGCGCATAGTCGGTGGCCGCCAGGGTCAGGGTGAAGGCCGCGGTGGCCGGGTCGAAGGCGGCCGGGCGCAGCAGGGCCTCGACGCCCGCCAGCACCTCGCGCACCGGGCCGGCAAGGGCCAGGGCGCGATCGGTCGGCGTCACGCCCCGGCGGGCGCGGACGAACAGCGGGTCGTCGAAGGCGTCGCGCAGGCGAGCCAGCATGCCGCTGACCGCCGGCTGGGTCAGGCCCAGGCGATCGGCGGCGGCGGTGACGCTGCGGGTGTCGAGCAGGGCGTCCAGCGTCTTCAGCAGATTGAGGTCGAGCGTCTTGATATCGCGCATCGTTATGGATCCGATACCGAATGGCGATTGGCCTTATAGCGCGGCGAAGCGCATCTGACACCTCGTCCAGGGACGCCCCCGTCCCCGCCTATCGAGGTTTCCCCATGCACGCCATCCACTGGCCCGAAGGCTACCTGCCCGGGACCACCGACAACTTCGTCTCCAACGAGATCATCGTCCCCGGCCTGACCGCCGCCCAGGTCTGGCCGCTGCTGGCCACGGCGACGGCCTGGCCGACCTATTACGAGAACGCGTCGGACATCGCGTTCCATGACGTTCCGGGTCCGGAACTTTCCGCCGGCGCGCGCTTCCGCTTCACCACCTTCGGCTTCCTCGTGGAGGGGAAGGTCGTGGAGTTCGTTCCGCCGACCGAGGGCGCGCCGGCCCGCATCGCCTGGCACGGCTGGGTCGAGGGCGACGCGACCGAGCGGCTCGACGTTCACCACGCCTGGCTGGTCGAGGATCTCGACGGCGGCCGCGTGCGGATCCTGACCCAGGAGACGCAGAACGGTCAGCCGGCGCGGGACCTGGCCGCGACCCTGCCCAACCCGATGCTCAACGCCCACCAGGCGTGGCTCGACGGCCTGGCGAAAGCGGCGCGAGCGTAAAGATCCTCCCCCTCTGGGGGAGGTGGCCCGGAGGGCCGGAGGGGGCCAGCGCCGGCGCAAGACCCCCTCAGTCGCTTCGCGACAGCTCCCCCAGAGGGGGAGCATCTACCGCCGCCTGTGCCCCCAAGGCACAGCTGCTTTTCCACCATCGCCCTTGAGCCGCTCCGCCCGCGCCCACATCTGCGCCCTTCCTCCCCGTCGAAAGAGCACGCCCTTCATGTCCGCCCTGTTCACGCCCTTCCGCCTGAAGGACGCCGCCCTTCGCAACCGCATCGCCATCCCGCCGATGTGCCAGTACAGCGCCGAGGACGGCGTCACGACCGACTGGCACCTGCCGCACTATGCCGGCCTGGCGCGCGGCGGGGCGGGGCTGGTGATCGTCGAGGCGACGGCGGTGTCGCCCGAGGGCCGCATCTCGCCCGGCTGCACCGGCATCTGGACCGACGAGCAGGCTGAAGGCCTGGCCAAGATCGCCGCGGCCATCAAGGCGGCCGGGTCCGTGCCCGGCATCCAGATCGCCCACGCCGGCCGCAAGGCCAGCGCCAACCGTCCGTGGGAAGGCGACGACCACATCGCCGAGGGCGACCCGCGCGGCTGGCAGACGATCGCCCCGTCGGCCATCGCCTACGGCCAGGGCCTGCCCAAGGTTCCGCGCGAGATGACCCTGGCCGACATCGAGCGGGTGAAGGCCGACTTCGCCGCCGCCGCCCGCCGCGCCCGCGAGGCCGGCTTCGAGTGGCTGGAGCTGCACTTCGCCCACGGCTACCTGGCCCAGAGCTTCTTCTCGCGCCATTCCAACCACCGCACCGACCAGTACGGTGGCGACGCCCTGGCGCGCGGTCGGTTCATGGAAGAGACCCTGGCGGCCGTCCGCGCCGAATGGCCGGAGAACCTGCCGCTGACCGCCCGCTTCGGCGTGCTGGAATATGACGGCCACGACGAGGAGACCCTGGTCGACTCCATCGACCTGACCCGCCGGATGAAGGCCGGGGGCCTCGACCTGCTGAACGTCAGCGTCGGCTTCACCATCCCGAACACCAACATCCCGTGGGGCACGCCGTTCCTGGGTCCGATCGCCCGCCGGGTGCGCGAGGAGGCCGGCCTGCCGGTGGCCTCGTCCTGGGGCCTGGACGCGCCGAAGCTGGCGGAAAGCCTGGTGGCCGAGGAGCAGATGGACCTGGTGATGATCGGCCGCGCCCATCTCGCCAATCCGCACTACGCCTACGAGCTGGCCCAGGAACTGGGCGTCGAGCGTCCCACCTGGGCGACCCTGCCGGCGCCCTATGCCCACTGGCTGGACAAGTATCGTCCGGCGGCGGAGCTGGCGGCGGCGGCGGAGTAAGGAGACCTTCTCCCCCTCCAAACCTCGTCATCCCGGAAAGCCCGCAGGGCTTATCCGGGACCCAGGGGTCGGCGCATCGGGGTTTGGCTGGCGCCTTCAGCCGCCGCCGACGTCACGTCGCTAGCCCCTGGGTCCCGGCTCTGCGCTTCGCTCCGGCCGGGATGACGACCTTGGGGACGGGAGAGGGGATCTAAAGCGGCACCGCGTAGGTCTGCTTCATGGTCTGGGCCGGGATGTCGGTCTTGACGTTGAGCACGCCGCGGATGCGGGTCAGGTGGTCGGCCTGGAAGCGGCGGTAGGCGGCGATGTCGGCGGCGACCACGCGCAGCAGCAGGTCGCAGTCGCCGAGCATGACGTAGCACTCGACCACCTCGGGCATCTTTTCGATCTCGGCGACGAAGTGCTCGACGGCGTCCTCGTTCTGCGAGTTCAGCCAGATGCGGGTGAAGAAGGTCTGGCCCCGGCCCACCTTGGCCGCGTCGATCACCGCCACATAGCGCTCGATGATCCCCGACTCCTCCAGGATCCGCACCCGCCGCAGGCAGGGCGAAGGCGACAGGCCGACGCGCTTGGCCAGCTCGGCGTTCTGGATGCGGCCGTCCTTCTGCAGTTCGCGCAGGATGCGGCGGTCGATGTCGTCGAGCTTCATGGAATCTGCTGCCAGGATCTGGCGATCAGCATCGCCTGGATGCCAATCATTGATCATATGGGAGCATGATCGCAACCCGATTGCGCGAGGTTTGCGCTAGGCTGCCAATCCTTCCCGCAACCGCTCCTCCTCCGGTCGCCCATGACAATCGAAACCTGCGCTCCCGCCGCCATGCCTGGCGACGGGCCCTCCGAACTGCGCTCTGAATCCAGGGCCGAATTCACCAGAGGCCTCGTCGCCTCGCTGCCGGTGACGGCCGGCTTCGTACCGTTCGCCCTGGTGCTGGGCGCCCAGGCCGCCCACAAGGGCCTGAGCGTCGCCGAGACGCCGCTGATGACGGGCCTCAACTTCGCCGGCGGCTCGGAGTTCGCGGTCATCGGCCTGTGGACCTCGCCGCCGCACCTGCTGCTGATCACCGCCGTGACGCTGATGATCAACAGCCGCCACCTCTTGATGGGCGCGGCCCTGACGCCGTTCCTCAAGGGTTTGCCCAAGCGCCGCGTGCTGCCGGCCCTGTTCCTGATGTGCGACGAGAGCTGGGCCATGGCCCTGGCGGATGCGAAAGCGCGCGGGACCTTCAGCTTGGCCCACTACCTAGGCGTGGCCCTGCCGATGTGGCTGGCCTGGATCGCCTTCACCGCCCTGGGCGCGATGGTGGGACCGGTGCTGGGGAACGTCGAGACCCTGGGCTTCGACATGGCCTTTCCGGCGATCTTCCTCGTGCTGCTGCGCGGCATGTGGAAGAGCTTTTCGGCGGCCCGGCCGTGGCTGGTCAGCCTGGTGGTCGCCGCGACCGGCCACCTGCTGGCGCCGGGGGCCTGGACCGTGGCGGCCGGCGCCCTGGCGGGCCTGCTGAGCGCCTGGGTGTGGGCCGGCAAGACCGAAGAAGAGGCCGCCCAATGACCTCGCTGATCTCCCTGCCCGTCCTGCTGACGATCCTGGCCATGGCCGGCGTCACCTACCTGACCCGCATCGGCGGCTATCTGATGCTGAGGAACCGCACGCTGGGGCCGCGCGCCACGGCGGTGATGGAGGCCGCCCCCGGCTGCGTGCTGATCGCGGTGATCGCCCCGCACTTCGTCTCGCCGCGCCCGGCCGACCTGCTGGCCCTGGCGATCACGTTCGCAGCGGCCCTGCGCCTGCCGATGCTAGCCGTGGTGCCGATCGGCATCGTCGCGGCCGGCGGGCTGCGGTGGCTGATGGGGTAGGGCTCGCCCCCTCCCAAGCCCGTCATCCCGGCCGCAGCGAAGCGAAGAGCCGGGACCCAGGGGCGGGCGGCAATGCGGCGGCCAACACCCCTGGCGGCCAGACAAGGCGCCGAGCCCAGTCCCCTGGGTCCCGGATAAGCGCTGCGCGCTTTCCGGGATGACGGTGAAAGGGCGCTGAGAAAGACCCCCTCAGGCGTCCGGCCGCCAGGCGGCCTCGAACGCGGCCGCCTCGACCTGGACCAGCGACATCCGCTCGTCGCCCTCGACGGCCTCGTAGCCGGCCCGCAGGTTCTCGGTGCTCTCGTAGAAGTCGCCGTCGGTCAGGTTGTCGGCCTCGGGGCCGAAATAGTTGGCGACGCTGTCGCGCTCGCGGCGGCCGTCGCGGAAGACGTCGACCATGCGCAGCACGCGGCCGTCCTCGTCGACCTCGTAGAACAGGGTGACGGGCTCGTCGGCGTGGTCGTGGGTCCAGTCGCAGCGGTAGTGGGAAAGGCTCATGGCCGCTCCTTTCCCCCGCCGCGCCGCGCGGGGCAAGGCCCGCCCTTGCCATGCCTCCTCCGCACGGCCATCTCTTTGATCATGACCACGCCCGCCGAAGACCTGCTCGACCGCGCGGCCGCCGCGGCCCTGTCGCTGGCCGCCGACCGTCCCTGGCCGCAGATCGCCCTGCGCGACATCGCCGTGGCGGCGGGCGCGCCGTTCGCCGAGCTCTATGTGAAGGCCGACAGCAAGGCCAAGGTGCTCAGCCACCTGTCGCGCCGCTTCGACCAGGCGGCGCTGAACGCCGACGCCGGCGAGGGCGCGGCCGCCCACGACCGCCTGTTCGACGCCGCCATGGCCCGCATCGAGGCCATGGAGCCGCACCGCCACGCCCTGATCGCGATCGCCAAGTCCGAAGGCCTGCCCCGCTCGGCCGCCCGCTTCCCCAAGACCGCCCGGGCGATCCTGGAGGCGGCGAGCGTCGAGGCCACGCCCGTGCGCCTTGCGGCCATGACCGCCGTCTGGGCTCGCGCCCTGCAGGTCTGGCGCGACGACGAAGGCGCCCTGAACCGCACCATGGCCGAACTCGACAAGCGCCTGAAGCAGATGGCCGAGCAGCTGGGCAAGGTGGGCGCGGGGTTCTAGGGGGCGCAATCTATAGGCGCGTCATTGCCCATAAACTCCCGCCAAGGTTAAGTTTGATCGTCGGCGAGCGACCGTAGCGCACTGCGCTACATTCCGCTCGACATTCGTAGCGCGATACGCTACACATGATGGCGGACATTGATGATCCAAAGCTGGAAGAGCGACGCCGCCAAAGCCGTATTCCTGGGACATTCGCCCAAGGGCTTTCCCGCCAATCTCGTGCGGCGAGCCCGTCGAGTGCTGACCCAGCTGAACGCGGTCACCGAGGCGGCGCAGATGCGCATACCGCCCGGCAATCGCCTGCACGCCCTGGACGGGGATCGGGCCGGCGAGTGGTCGGTCAGCGTGAACGACCAGTTCCGGATCACCTTCCGGTGGGGCGACGACGGACCGGAAGACGTCTGGTTCGGCGACTATCACTGAGCGCATGGATGCAAAGGACACGGACGATGAGCGACACCTTCCTCGATCTCGACTTCGTCTCGCCGCTGCCGCACCCCGGCGAGATCCTGCGCGAAGACTTCATGGCGCCGATGGGCCTGACGGCGGGCGCGCTGGCCAAGGCGATGGGGCTGAAGGACCGAACGCGGATCGAGCGCCTGGCCCGCGAGGCCCAGCCCGTGACGCCCGACACGGCTCTGCGGCTGGAGCGGGTGTTTTCCATGGACGCCCGGTTCTGGATGAACCTGCAGGCCCAGCACGACCTGTCCCGGACGGTGATCGAGCGCCGCGCCGACCTGGAAGCGATCAAGCCGCTGGTCGCGGCTTAAGCCGTATCGACATTCAGCTGTTCGCGACCTTCAAATCCGCCTCTCCCCGCGAAGGCGGGGATCCAAGCTGGATTTCAGGATGAGGCTCGGCCGTGGATCAACCGCCACCTCGGCTTGGATCCCCGCCTTCGCGGGGATGCTCGGTGAAAAATGAGCTCAGGCTGGTGAATGACGATCAGGCCTAAGCCTCGTTCCCCCTAAGCCTCGTTCCACGACAGGCTGCTGTTGCGGGCCACCTTGATCGCGCGGGCGACGGGCGGGGGCACGGTGGCGGGCCAGCGGGCGGCGACGAAGCGTTCCTTGGTCAGCCAGGCCAGGGAGACGCTGTCGGACTGGTTGCCGCCGAGGATGCGATAGGCCCCGTCGTCCTCGCCGGCGTAGAAGCCGACATGGCCCTTGCCGCTGCCACGGCCGTCGCGCCAGAACACCATCACCGCGCCCGGCGTCGGGGCGGTGGGGATGCCGAAACGCTCCCAGGCGCGGGCCGACAGCAGGCCGGCCGGGGTCGGCTCGCGGTCGAGGGTGGCCGAGACGCAGTGACCCACGAAGAGGCCGCACCAGGGCACGTCGTCGCCGGTGTAGATGCTCTTGAGCCCCTGGTCGGAGGCCCAGTCGATGATCTCGGGATTATCGCCCCGGCCAGGCTTCTCGCGGGTGCCGATCAGCCGGCGGGCCTCCTGGAACCAGACGAGGCCCGGGTCGTCGAAATCGGCCAGGGTCAGGGGCGTGGGGGCGTTGACCGCCGGGGCGCCCTGGAACAGGGCCGCCAGGGTCAGGGGGCCGACCACCCCGTCGGGCTCGAGCCCGTGCTTGAGCTGGAAGCGGCGGACGGCGGCCACCGTGGCCCGTCCCCACACCCCGTCGATCGGCCCGGGCGTATAGCCGCGCGCCGCCAGCTGCTGCTGTATGTCCTTGATTTTCATGACCGCAACTCCGTCGCGTAGCGGTGTTATCCGAACGACAAGCCGCGCCACGAGTCAATCATGGAGTGTATTTCACGGATTGCCCGCAATCCTTACATCACCGCTGCGTCGGAAGCGGTCGCGCCCCGGCCAGGCCGCCCTGTGGTTGAAAACCCCGCGCCGGGCGCTCCATAGTCGCGGCGCAATATGGTCGGGGATTCGAAATGAAGATTTGGACGGGTCTGGGGTGCGGCGCGCTGCTGGCGGTCGCGACGCTGGCGATCGGTGGGCAGGCCGCGGCGCAGGCGCGCGACTATGTGGCCAAGCCGGTCTGGGTGCGCACGCCGAGCGTCGACGACATGACCCGCCTCTATCCCAAGGCCCTGCACGGCGCGGTCGCCAAGGGCGTGCTGGAGTGCCAGCTCGACGCGGCCGGCGCCCTCTCGTCCTGCACGGTGACCAGCGAGACCCCGGTCGACAAGGGCGTCGGCGACGCGGCCCTGAAGCTGTCGCGGCTGTTCAGGATGAAGCCCGTGGACCGCGACGGCAAGCCGGTCGATGGCCGCTGGATCACCCTGCCGATCACCTGGCGGGCCGGCTTCGGCCACTAGGCAGGGCTACGCATATGAAATTGAAGCTGCCTTCCTGGGCCTTGTGCCCAGGATCCATATCGGCGGCAGGCTGTGATTTTGACGTCTCGCGAAGCCGAAAGTCCGAGGGCCAAGCCAAATTCAACGAGAGCTGAACCATGGATCCTGGGCACAAGGCCCAGGAAAGCGGTTTCTTTGGAACCTAACCCACGTCCAAAATCCATATGCGATAGCCCTGGGCCACTGACCGGGTCTACCCCGGCAGGCGCATCACGGCCCGCAGTCCGCCCATGGGCGAGCGCTCCAGCACCAGGTCGCCGCCCAGGCCCCGGGCCATGTCGCGGGCCAGGGCCAAACCGAGGCCCACGCCCTTCTCGTTCTGGTTCCGCGACTCGTCGAGGCGGTTGAAGGGCTTGAAGGCCTCTTCGTAGCGGTCCTCGGGAATGCCGGGGCCGTCGTCGTCGACCATGATCAGCACCCCGCCGGTCAGGCGCGGCTCCAGGGTGACGCGGACGGTGTCGCCATGGGCGGCGGCGTTGTCCACGAGGTTGGCCAGGGCCCGCTTGAAGGCGCTGGGGCGCAGGTTGGCGCTCAGCCCCTGCTCCAGCACCGTCTCGACGCTGGCCCCGCCGCGCTCGGCCCCGGCGCAGACCCCGGCGATCAGCGGCGCCAGCTCGACGGCCTGAAGGGCCTCGCCGCCCTCCCCCCGGGCGAAGGCCAGGTACTCGTCGATCATGTGCTCCATTTCGGAGAGATCGCGCTTGATGGCCTCGACCTGCGGGCCGGGCTCGGCCAGGGCCATCTCCAGCTTCAGCCGGGTGAGCGGGGTGCGCAGGTCGTGGCTGACGCTGGCCAGCAGGGCCGTGCGCTGCTCGATGTGGCGCTGGATGCGGGCCTTCATGGACAGGAAGGCCTGGGCCGCCTGGCGCACCTCGCGCGCGCCGTGCGGCTTGAACTCGTGCTCGGCCCCGCGCCCGAAGGCGTCGGCGGCGTCGGCCAGGCGCTCGATGGCCCGCACCTGGTTTCGGATGAACAGGATGGCGATCGCCGTCAGCAGCATGGTCGCCACCACCATCCACAGGATGAAGATGTGGCCTTGCGTGGCGAAGGCGCGGTCGCGCGGGGCGAAGATCCGCAAGGTGCCTTCCTTGACCTTCACCCGGATCTCGACGTGGGCGGCGTAGCGGTTGGAGGCGTCGAACCAGAAGGGCTCGTCCAGCCGCTCCTCCAGCGCCCGCTGCATCGAGCGGTCGAGCGAGGCGAACATCGCCGGCCGCTTGCCCGTGGGCAGTTCGCGGCCCTTCAGCAGGGCGATGGACAGGTCCATGGTCTGCTCGGCGCGATCGGCCATGCGGGCCACGGCGTCGGGGCTGGGATCGTCCTGGTAGGTGGCCACGGCCCAGGCGATGTCGCCGGCCAGCCCTTCGGACAGGCGGCTGTTTACCGTCTCCCAGTGGGCGTCGAAGAACCCCCAGGTGACGGCGATCTGCATCACCGCCACCGGCAGGACGATGATCAGCAGCGACCGGCCGAACAGCGAGGTCGGCAGCCAGCGCTTGATCTGGCGCGGAATGAACAGGCGGGTGCGCAGGCGCATGACCTAGACCCTCCCCCTGAAGGGGGAGGTGGCCGCCCCCGGGTCCGGCCTCTGGCCGGCCCGAGGATAAACTCCGCCGACGGAGGGGGAAGTGACTTCCCCGGCTCCGCAGACACTTCCCCCTCCGGCGCTTCGCGCCACCTCCCCCTTCAGGGGGAGGATCTTGAGCAAGGAACCTCCCCCCATGGGGGAGGCGATCGCGCAGCGATCGGTGGGGGGAGTTCTTGCGAGATCGGCCAAGCGCGGCGGAAGCTGAAAACGCCCCCCCACCGGCCTACGGCCGCCTCCCCCAGGGGGGGAGGTTCCCTGATGCCTAGCCATCAATCCGGCGCCAGCCGATAGCCCACCCCGCGCACGGTCTGCAGGTAGCGGGGGTTCTTGGGGTCCGGTTCGATCTTGCGGCGCAGGCGGGTGACCTGGACGTCGACCGCGCGGCCGGTGGCGTCGGCGGTGTCGCGGGCCAGTTCCAGGCGGTCGACGGGTTCGTGCAGGGCGCGGGCGAGGCGCCGCAGCAGGGCGACCTCGGCCTCGGTCAGGCGCACCGGGACGCCCGCGCGGGTCAACTCGCCGCGATCGGGGGCGAAGGCGCAGTCCCCCATGACGATCTCGCGCGGGCCGATCGGCTTGGGCGCGGCCCGGCGCAGGATCGACTCGATGCGCAGCAACAGTTCCTGCGGCTCGAACGGCTTGGCCAGGTAGTCGTCGGCGCCGTGGGTCAGGCCTTCGATGCGGTCGCCGGTCTGGTCGCGGGCGGTCAGCATCAGGATCGGCACCTTGCCGACCTCGCCGCCCTTGGCCCGCAGGCGCTTGGTGAACGAGAACCCGTCCTCGCCGGGCATCATCACGTCGAGCACCAGCAGATCAAAGTCCATCACCGCCACCAGCCGGTCGGCATGGGCGGCGTCGGCCGCGGCGCTGACCCGGAAGCCGGCGCGGCTGAGGAACTGCTTGAGCAGGTCGCGGATGCGGTCGTCGTCGTCGACCACCAGGAGATGACGTTCGCGTCTTTCCTCGGGGCTCACAGCGCCTCCCTCCGATTGACGCCGACGCCCTGGCGCGGACCGGCCAGGGCCGCCAGGATCCGCCGCGCGCCGGGCACGCCGTCGAGGCCGCCGGTGCGATAGGCGCGGCCGAGCAAGGCGCGCAGGCGCTCGCTGACCCGGGCCTCGAAGGCGCGCCCGGCCTCGGTCAGCACGGCGGGCCGGCGACGGGCGTCGAGATCGCCGGCGGCCTTCTCGGCCAGGCCCAGCTTCTGCAGGTCCGAAAGGGTCTTGCTGGCGGCCTGTTTCGACAGGCTGGTCAGCTTCGAAAGGTCCTGCACCCCGATGCCAGGGCGCCGGCGCAGCAGGAAGGCCGCGCGCCAGTGCGAGCGCCCCAGGCCCGGCCCTTCGGTCTCCAGCACCCCGTCGACCGCCGCCCACAGCGCCGCCTCGGCCAGGAGAATCAACTCCAGGCCTCCATCGAGCTCCTCCTCGCGCAGGATCAGGCGGGGATCGGCGTGCGGCGTCATGCGGGCGCGTCCATTTTGTTTGACCTTCCGGCTCCTCGGGCGTCTAAGGACCGGGTTCCAAATAAGGAGGTCTTGGACCGATGTCTCTCGTTCCCTTCGATGATCGCGACGGATGGATCTGGCTGGACGGCCAGTTCGTTCCCTGGCGCGAGGCGAAGGTGCACGTATTGACGCACGGCCTGCACTACGCCTCGTCGGTGTTCGAGGGCGAACGCATGTACGGCGGCGAGATCTTCAAGCTGACCGAGCATACCGAGCGCCTGTTCAAGTCGGCCGAAATCCTCGACTTCGAAATCCCCTACACGGTGGCCGAGATCGACGAGGCCTGCAAGGCGACGGCCGCCAAGAACGGCCTGTCGGACTGCTATGTGCGCCCGATCGCCTGGCGAGGCAGCGAGATGATCGGCGTCTCGGCGCAGCAGACCAAGATCCACGTGGCCATCGCCGTGTGGGACTGGCCCAGCTACTTCGACCCGGCGCTGAAGGCCAAGGGCATCCGTCTGACCTGGGCCAAGTACAACCGCCCCGATCCGAAGACGGCCCCCGTCGCCGCCAAGGCCGCCGGCCTCTACATGATCTGCACCATCTCCAAGCACGCCGCGGAGAAGGACGGCTACACCGACGCGATGATGCTGGACTACCGCGGCTATGTGGCCGAGGCGACCGGCGCCAACGTGTTCTTCGTCAAGGACGGCATGCTGCACACGCCCAAGCCCGACTGCTTCCTGGACGGCATCACCCGCCGCACGGTGATCGAGATCGCCAAGGGCAAGGGAATCGAGGTGGTCGAGCGCCACATCGAGAAGCAGGAGCTCTCGGGCTTCACCGAATGCTTCATCGTCGGCACCGCCGCCGAGGTGACCCCGGTCGCCGAGATCGGCGAGTTCACCTTCACGCCCGGCAAGCTGTCGCTGAGCCTGATGGACGCCTATGCGGCCCTCGTGCGTCGCGAAGAGGTCGTGCCGGCGTAAGGGCTGGGCTTCGAGCTTTGAGATCGAGAGACCCCGGGGCGATGCTCCGGGGTTTTTCTTTGAAACCTCCCCCTCTGGGGGAGGCGGCCGAAGGCCGGTGGGGGGCCGTTTTCAGCTTCCGAGACGTCGGCCGGCTTCGCTATCACTCCCCCCCACCGATCGCTGCGCGATCGCCTCCCCCAGAGGGGGGAGGTTCCTTACCTCAGCCCCTCACCCCCACCGTCGCCACCAGCCAACCGCCGCCCCAGGGCGTGTTGACCACCGCCTCGTCCAGCACCGCGCCCAGGGCCTTCAACCGCCGCCACAGGCGAAGCGGCTTGAGCGACAGCCACATGGTCAGGCCCACCGCGCCACCGGGGACCAGCATCGGGCGGTAGTGGGCGATCAGCGGCTCGACCTCGCCCAGGTGCTCGATGCACTCGGAGAACACCACCACGTCGAACTGTTCGTCGATCTCGAAGCTGCGGCCGTCGCCCAGCAGCAGTTCGACTTGGCCGGCGGCGATCTCGGCCGAGAGGCGCTCGACGCCCTTGGCCACGGCGGGAGCGGAGAAGTCGACGCCGACATAGCGGGCCGGGCCGTGGGCGCGCAGGGCCTCGAAGAACACCCCCTCGCCGGCCCCGATCTCGAGCACCCGCGCCCCCGGCCAGCGGTCGGCGATCATGGCGGCCAGCAGGCGGTGATGGTGGCGCTGGTCGGAGCGGTGCAGGCGGTCGTAGACGCCGTCGCGATATTCCTGGTCCCAGCGCTCGACGGGCGCTGCGCGAAAGGCCTCGCCCTTGCGCTTCTCCATCAGGTCGCCCAGCCACGGGCGGTCCAGCGACGCCATTTCGACGAACCGTCGCCAGCGCATGTAGACCATCGCGATTTCCCCCGGGAGTTTACCAGACCAGGGTTAGACGTCGCCACGCGTGCGGAGCCGCAATGATATTCCCTCTCTCTTTGAGAGAGGGAGGGGCCCGCCGCGAAGCGGTGGGAGGGTGAGAGGTTTCACCGGCGGCCGAAAAACCTTGATGCTCTTTCCTCGTCATCCCGGCCGAAGGTTCGCGAAGCGGACCGTAGAGCCGGGACCCAGGGGCCGCCGGCCATGCGTCGGCCAACGCCGGACCGAGAACCCAGACGCCGCGCCCAGTCTCCTGGGTCCCGGCTCTTCCGCCCGCCTTCGCGGGCGTGCGGCCGGGATGACGATAGTGGGGATATCGGAGAGTTTGTTACCTCTCACCCTCCCACGCCTGCGGCGTGGGCCCCTCCCTCTCTCACAGAGAGAGGGAAACTCTCAGCCCGCCACCTTGGCCTCGATCTCGGCCAGCCTCGCGCGGGTGGCGGCGAGGTCGAGGCCGAAGCGGGCCGGGTCGGCGGCGGCGAGGCGGGCGGTGACGTCGTAGCTTTCGCGATAGAGGTCGAGCGCGCGCATGCGGTGGCCGCGGTCCTCGCGCAGGTCGGCCAGGCGCTCCAGCGCCACCGACAGGGCGCGCTGGGCGCCGGGGTCGGCGGCTTCGCGGCCGCCGGGCGAGCGACGCAGGGCCAGGGCTTCCTCGAAGGCCGACAAGGCCTCGTTCAGGCGGCCCTCGGCCTCGGCGACGTCGCCGATCCCGGCCAGGGCGCCGGCCAGCAGTTCGTCCGCCGACGGATCGCCCGGCGAGGCCTTGCGGACCGAACGGGCGTAGGAGACGGCTTCCTCATAGGCCTCGGCGGCGTCGTCGTGGCGGCCCTGGCCGGCGGCGAAGTCGCCCAGGTCACGATGGGCGACGGCGCGCTCGCGGTCGGTGCGGGCGACGCGGACCATCCGGGCCAGCACGCGGGCGGCCGGGTTCCAGGATTCGGCGGCGGTGAGGCTCAGAAGCTCGGCGCGCAGGGTCTCGAAGTCGGCTTCGGCGGGGGGCAGGACGACCGGCGTCGGCGCAGGCGCGACAGGCGGCGCCGGCGCGACGACCGCGACGGGCTCGGGCTGGACCGGCTCGGGCTGAACGGACTCAGGCTCGATGGCGGGTTCGGCTTGCACGACCGGGGTCGCGGCCGGCGCCGGCTCGACGGCCACGGCCGGGGTCGCGACCGGCTCCCCCAGATCCAGCACGGCCGGACCGGCCGAGGAGCGCCCGTCCCCACGGGCGCTCCTCTTGGTCCGCGACTTGGCGCGGCTCGCACCCTTTCGCGGAGTTAGGGCGGCGACGAGAAGGATCCCCCCTATCGTCATCGCCGCCCAACCGGCGAACGGCCGGTGCGGCTCGAACGGGCCGAGATCCCAGTCCGCGGCCCACGTCCCCAGCGCGCCCAGACCTGCAATCACGTATCCCGACGTCGTCAGGATCAGCCCCAAGATGATCCCTACGATGCGAGCCAGCATGTCGCCCCCTCCACGACGTCCGTCCGCCAGGGGCGGAAAGTCATAGGAGCGAGGGGGGCGCGTCGAGCCTGCTCGCCTGTCAGGGGAACACCGATAACCTGTACGACGCCCGTGCAGGCGCCCACGGCGCCGTCTGCCTCTAAATCAGCCACGCGCGCGGACGCGGATAGGCCTCGCCCCTCACCAGATAGGCGATGCCGGCGATGCAGCGGACCACGAACCACAGGCTGATCGCCGACAGGATCACCACCCCGGCGATCAGCATCGGGATGCCGATCAGCACCAGCGACAGCGGAATGCCGAACAGCACCAGCCCCAGGCCCACGAGGAACCAGGCGATCGACAGCCAGAAGGTGCGGATCGCGAAGGTATAGTGGCTCTCGTTGACCGGCCCGGCCGACCCGCGCTGCACATAGGCGACGATCAGGCCGATGAAGAAGGTCAGGCCGTTGGTGAAGCCCAGCAGGTAGAGGCCGTAGACCACCCCCGGCAGGATCTTGTCTTCCGAGTGACGCTCCGCGCCCGGATCGAGGTCGGCCTGGATGAAGTCGCTCATCGGCTCACAGCATCCAGTTGCGCGGCGTGGGATAGGCCTGGCCCTTCAGCAGCCACGACAGGCCGACGGCGGCGCGCACCGTCACCCAGATGCCGACAGCCACCAGGATCAGGGCGCCGACGCCGATGATCAGGGTCAGGACGCCGATCACCGCGAACAGCAGCGACAGCCAGAAGGTGCGGATGGAAAAGACGTAGTGGCTCTGCAGCCATTCCGGCGCCGAACCCTTCGAGACATAGGCCAGCACCAGGCCGACGATCGGCGAGAAGCCCGTCACCCAGCCGGCCAGGTAGCAGGCGTAGACGACGATCGCCATGGTCTTGTCGTCCTGCAGGGCGGGCGGGACGGTTTGGTCTTGCACGGGATCGGTCACGGGCGTCCTTCGTTGAAAAGCGATGTTTTCCGGATGCTCGCCAAAAACGCGCGGCGATGCAAATGAAGGTTCGGAGAGGTGGCCTGGGATGAGGCGAGAGCCACGATCTCGGTTGATCAAATCAGTTCGTCATCCCGGGCGAAGGGCCGCGCAGCGGACCGCAGACCCGGGACCCAGGGGCCACTGCACTGCGGCGGCCCCTGGGTCCCGGCTCTCCGCTTCGCTGCGGCCGGGATGACGATGAATATTTGCGGCGGATAAGAAGAGTCCGCCGCGCTCGCCTTCTTAAGGCAACCACCGCGCCGGCAGGTCGTGCGGATCCAGCGTCTCGCCCTTCGGCAGCCACGGGACCGCGGCGAACAGCAGCAGGAGCAGGAAGGCCATGCGGGCGGCGACGTCGATGGCCATGCCGCGCATCGAGGACGACACGGCCAGCAGCAGCAGGGCGATGGTGCCGATCGCCAGCAGGCCGGCCACCAGGCTCACGGCGTCGGCCAGCTTGAAGCCGGCGGTCTCGAAGCGGGCGCGGGGCGAAAGGTCGGCGCCGACGGCGGCGAGCGCGCGGGCCAGCAGCGAGAAGCTCTCCAGCCGGTCGTCGAAGCGGCCGGGGCCGCGCCAGCTCTGCGAGGCGATTGCCAGCTTGCGACGGCCGAAGCTGAGGATCAGGGCGCGCTGGCGACCGCCGCCGCGCGGCATGGCCAGGCGGTAGCGGGTCAGGTGCTCGAGGTCGAAGCGGCGTTCGCGGCCGCCGCGCCGTTCCACCAGCGTGCCGCCCTCCAGGCTCCAGGCCGTCTCGGGCTGGAACGGGGCGAGGCGAGCGCTGTGTGTCGGCCCTTTCACCCGCGGACGGCGGTGATCTCGACGCCGGCGGCGGCGGCGTGCGGGGCCAGGGCCAGGGGCTTTTCCACCCGCACCCGGGCGCGGGTGACGCGATGGTCGTCGAAGGAGGCCTGGGCCAGGCGCTCGGCGAAGGTCTCGACCAGGTCGATATGGCCGGCGGCGGCGATGTCCTGGGCGGCGTTGCGGATGGTCTCGTAGTTCACCGTGTCGCCCAGTTGCTCGCAGTGCACGGCGGCGACGTCGAGCTCGACGTCGATGACCAGCGGCTGCACGCGGCCGTGCTCGTGGTCGTAGACGCCGATCTCGGCCTCGACCTTGAGGCCGCGCACGAAGACCTTGGTCACGATGACCTTGACCACGGGGGCGGGGGCGGAAGCCGCGAACGGCTTGTCGGAGAGGGGGGAGACGGACACGGCGGGGGCCTTCAGGAACCGAGGACGTCGGGCGTGCGCCAGGCCAGGTGCTGGCCGCCGTCGACCGCGATCATCTGGCCCGTGACCGAAGCCGCGTCAATGAGATAGCGCATGGCGGCGGCCAGTTCGGCCGGATCGACGGCCGCGCCCAGGGGGGTGGCTGCGGCCTCGGCCTCGAACTCGCCGGGGGCCTGATGCACCGAGGCCAGCACCGGTCCAGGCCCGATCGCATTGACCCGCACGGCCGGCGCCAGGGCCTGGGCCAGGGTCTGGGTCGCCCACCAGAGGCCCGCTTTCGAGACGGTGTAGCTGAAGAACTGCGGGTTGGGTTTCAGCACCCTCTGGTCGACCAGATTGACCACCAGGCCCTTGACGCCCGCCGGCAAGGCGCCCGCGAAGGCCTGAGCCAGCAGCACCGGCGCGCGCAGGTTGGCGTCCATGTGGCGGTCCCAGCTGTCGGCGGTGACAGCGCCGATGCGGTCGTCCTCGAAGGTCGAGGCGGAATTGACCAGCAGGGTCAGCGGCCCGATCGCTTCGGAAGCCGCCCCGACCAGGGCCGCGCCGATCTCGGGATCCGACAGCTCCCCCTGCACGGCGACGGCCCGGCGGCCCAGGGCGGCGATCTCGGCCACGACCTCGTCGGCCTCGTCCCGCGCCGAGCGGTAGTGCACGGCCACATCATACCCCGCCCGCGCCGCCTCCAGCGCCAACACCCGCCCGATCCGACGCCCCGCGCCGGTGACCAGCGCGCCGCCGCGGGGGGATGGGGGGGAGGAAGGCGTTGGCATGCGGGTCTCGGGACAGCCTGGGACGGACGGCGTTCATAGCGCCGGATGCGATCCTTTGCGATGGACGCGGGAGTGCGTCTACTTCTTCTCCACCGCCAGCGGCCGCACCTTCTCGACCAGGGCGACCAGGAACTTGCCCGGCTCCTCGTGCGGCGGCAGGTGGGCGGAGTTTTCGAACCAGACCAGCTCCTTCTTCGGGGCCTTCAGGCGGGTGAGCCAGGGCTCGATGACCGACGAGGGGGTGGTGATGTCGTGGCGGCCCAGGAACATGAAGACCGGGAACTTGGTCGCGGCGATCCTGGTGTGGTCCACCGCCGCCATGTCGGGCAGCAGGGCCGGCACCGACAGCTGGCCGCCCTGGTCGATGGCCAGGCGGTCGGCGTAGTCGTAGAGCGGCGAAAGCCGGGCGGCGCGGAAATAGAAGTCGGCGTTGTCGCGATAGGCGGCGAGACCCCCGTAGGCCTTCACCCACTTGCGCACCACATTGACCTTGTCGAACGGGATGTCGCCGTCGCCGGGATAGGGGGCCAGGGCCTTCAGCTCGGCCAGGGCCGTCTCGTCCTTGCGCTCGGCGGCCATCTTCAGCAGCGCCTGGTACTGGGCCGCCTCGTTGGCGCGCAGCGAGAACAGCGGGCCGACGCCGACATAGGCCGCCACCAGGTCGGGCCGGGCCATGGCCGCGTCCATGGCGATGACATTGCCCCAGGAGTGGCCGAGCAGGATGACCTTCCGCGCCCCGACGCGGCCGCGCACATTGTCGATCAGCGCCAGCAGGTCGCTGGTCATCTGGGCGCGGGAGAGGTGGGCGCGGTTGGCCGCCTCGCCGGCCGAGCGCAGGGTCTTGCCGGCGCCCGGCTGGTCCCACTGAACGACGGTGAACCAGTCCTCCCAGCCCTGCTGGTAGGGCCAGCTGCGACCCATCTCGGTCGCGCCCGGGCCGCCGTGCACATAGATGATCACCGGATTGGCGCGGTCGGCGCCGCGGATGCTGATCCACTGCGGCAGGCCGTTGAGCGTCACCTGCTCGGCGACCTGGATGCCGTTGGGGGTCACGATCTTCTGGCGGTCGGCGATCAGCGCCCGGGCCGTGGCGTAGTGGGCCTCGGTCGGCGGCGGGGCGGCGGGATCCTGGGCCAGGGCCGGACCGGCCAGCAGGGCGCCTGACACGAGGGCGGCCGATGCGAGGGCGAAGAGGCGGCGGAACATCATGCAACTCCTTGGGCGAGACGCACGGCTGGTGAACGCATCGGTTTAGCCGAGCCGCGCGCCGTCGCAACGCCTCTCGGCGCCCTCTCACCGAACGGCGCTCGAAAAGCCGGCGCCTGTTGATCGATTTGACAGCAGCGCTGCCGCGCCTATGATGCTTCTCGCCATGTATCGGATCGAATTGTTCAATCGCGACCAGCATCGGGCGGGCCACCTCATCGCAGGAGCCTAGTCCCGAGCCCCTATCGACGGCTAGACGTCGGGCTCGGGACGAAAATCAACGCGACATTTTCGTTGCGCAAGACTTCGAGCATCGCTGTTCGAGGCTTCGCGATCTTGCGCCTTTCATCCGATTACTGCGTCGCGACCTGATCCAGGGCCGCGCCATGCGATGACGCATGGCCGCCGGGAGGGCCGCGGCCGCGCGTCCGCAAAGGAGCGCCCATGCCTGCGCCCATCCCCGCCCGCGAGCCTGAAGACCGCCCGCCGATCGCCGTCTGCGGCGAGGACTACGACCGCCTGGCCCTGCTGGTGGCCGGCGGCCCGCACGCCGCGCCGGGCCACGCTCTGCTGGCCGCCGAGCTCGAACGCGCCGCCCTGGTCGAGGGCGCGCCGGCCGCCGACCGCGTGCGGCTGGGCTCGCAGGCGACCTATCGTGACCTCGACCGCGACCGCGTGCGCACCGTGGTCCTGGCCCTGCCCCACGCCGCCCATGACGAGGGGAGCGTGTCAGTCACCGCTCCGATCGGGGCGGCGCTGCTGGGCCTGTCGCCCGGCCAGCGGTTCTCATGGACCCAGGCCGACGGCCGCGCGCGGACCATCGAGATCCTGGCGGTGCGCAATGACGCGTGACGCCCCTCCCCCAGACGTCATGCCTCCAGATGTCGTAACGCTCGACCTCGACGATCCCGGACCGTGCCCCAGCCCCGGCCAGGGCCTGTCCACCGCCGCGGCGGCGGCCCTGATCGCGGCGGCCGACGTGGTCGAGGACGCCTGGACCCGCAAGCCGGCCCGCGAGGCGGTCGTGCGCCTGTCGCTGCACGCCGAGGAGCTGGCCAGCTCGCCCCTGGCCCGCGACCAGCTGCTCAGCCGCGCCCTGGAACTGGCGGCGCAGGACCTGGAGGCCGGCCGCCGCCCGCTGGCCCACTGGCCGCTGTTCTTCGCCCGCGACCTGGCCCCGCCCATCGAGGCCCGTGAGGACGTCCGCGACTGGGTTCTGGCGCATGCCGACCCAATGCTGAGCGACGGCGAGGCCGTGGCCCAGGCGGTCGAGGCCCGCACGGTGCGCGAGCTGGGCGACGCCTTCGAGACGGCGCGCGGCCTCACCCGCCGCCTGCGCGTCGAGGCCTGGCTGCAACTGGCGCTGTGGGACGATCCCCGCATCCCGGCCAACGCCGAGACCCGCTGGCTGATGCGCGCCGGCGGCCGGCGGCTGATGGCGCGGCTGGGGGAGGGTTAGGGAGAAACGCCCTCTCTCCCCCTTCGCCCGTCATTCCCGCCCTTGTGGCGGGGGCCTTCACCGCTAACGACACTCGCCTGCTAGCGGATGCATCGAGAGTCCACGAAGGGTGGGAAGCAGCCTTCAAGTCCCTCCCTCTCTCTCAGAGAGAGGGAATAGGCTTAGTCGATGCGGCCGAATTCGAAGGCGTTGAGGCCAACGATGACGCCCAGGAAGATGGCGATGATCAGGATCGCGAGCATGGGCGTATCTCCGCTTGTTGTTCTGTAGTTTCCTCTGTCAGCGGCTTTAGCGGTCAATGTTCGATGGAGCAAGGCTCTGCCACGATCCCTCGAAACGCTCTAGGCTCGCAGCCATGCTCTGGCGCCGCAAGGTCGAACCGTTCGCCCGCCCCTTCATCTTCGCCTGGTTCCGCTGGAGCCGGGGCCTGACCCTGGGCGTGCGCGGCTTGGTGACCGACGCGCAAGGCCGGGTGCTGATGATCCAGCACACCTACGTGCCCGGCTGGTACCTGCCTGGCGGCGGGGTGGAGCGGCGCGAGACGGCCGAGACCGCCCTGGCGCGCGAGCTTCAGGAGGAAGCGGGCGTTCGGGTGCTGGGCCGCCCCACCCTGCTGTCGGTGCACAGCAATGAACCGCGCCATCCGGGCGACCACGTGCTGGTCTACCGCGTCCACGCCTGGGAGCCCTGCGAGGCCTCGGCCCAGGGCGAGATCCACGAGATCGCCTGGCATCACCCCGACGCCCTGCCCGACGACGTCACCGCCGCCACCCGCCAGCGCATCGCCGAGGCGCTGCATGGGGCGGAAGTGGATCCGATGTGGTGAGGCGATGAACTGGCTTTCGAAACTTCTGGGGAAGCCCCAGCCACCCATCGCTGTGGACGACAAGGTCCAGCCCCCGCACACGCTGGAGAAGTCGATCCGCGCCCATCTCGCGCCTTTGCTCCGCGAGGACGGCTTCACCGGCTCGGGACGGACGTTTCGCCGGTTCGGCGACGGGATAGCTCACGTCGTCCGAGTGCAGGGGTCGAGCTATGGCGGCCAGTTCGCGGTCAATCTCGGCGTCCATCCGGTCAGCGTCCCGATGGATGCCTGCCCCGATCCCCGCAAGATGACGGAGGCCGACTGCATGCTCCGCCGGCGCCTCAGCCTCGATGGCGGCGACCAGTGGTGGCCCCATGACTCCAGCCAAGCCAGCATGGACGCCGCCGTCGCCGACGCCGCGGCCGTCTATGCCGTGCGCGGCCGGCAGATGTTTGCGCCCTTCATCGGCCCGGCGACGCCGCTGCACACGATGACGGCGGCGAGCCTTGCCGAAGGCGCGTACGACCTGCACGGCTTCTGGGTTCTGGGAACGGGGCTGGCCTACACCCTCGCCCAGATGCGTCAGGCGGATGGTCATCTTGAAGCTGCGCGTGATTTCGCCCAATTGGCCCTGGACCGGATCGGCGACGGTTCGTCGGGCGGAATGCTCCCCGAACTGCGGGCCATCCTCGAAGCCTGAACGATCGTTTCGCGGGCGCCGCCGCCCGGCCGCATCCCGGGGGATCTCCCAGGCGATAGATTCGGCGGCGCGGCCGCTTCAAACGCCTGAGCCCGTCATTGTGCGCCCAAATCGCGCTTGTAGCCGAAAGCCTAACGACAACAGGCCGACGGCCAAAGCGTAGGTAGAGGACCATTCGTTCAGGTAAGCTTCGGGGGCGCCTTTGCGCCCTCCTGGGGACGGCCGCGGCGTTCGCGGCGCCCCATTTCGCCCGGGCCGAGGACGCGCCCTCGCCCACCCAGGTCCTGGCCCGCGAGTTCGGGGCCGTCGGCCTGACCGCCGAGCTGAACAGCGAGGAGTATTTCGGCGCGGTGCAGGCGCGGGTCGGGGCCTATACGGCGCTCGACGCCGGCGACACCGACCCGGCGCTGCGGCTGACCAACACCGTGGTTCCGGTGAACGCCACCTTCGCCCTGACGCAGGACGCCCGCTGGTTCGTCAAGCTGGCCGCCTCCGACATCGACGCCGAGGCCAGCTCGCACGGGGAGCGCCTGTCGCGCTCGGCCACGCAGTCGGCCCTGGCCCAGCTGCACTACCGGCCCCGGCCGGGCACGCTGATCGGCCTGGGCGTCACCTACGAGAAGGCCAAGGTCGACCTGGAGGGCGGCGGCCGGATCGAGGCGCCGGGCGCGGGCCTGCGCTTCGACCTGCTCCAACGCCTGGGCGCCCACGCCGGCTTCGCCGCCAAAGTGCTGTGGACGAACGGGACCTCGACCGCGACCATCCCCCTGGGCGGCGGCCTGGCGCTGACCGACAAGGCCGACGCTCCGCGCACCTATGTGCAGCTGGGCGTTCTCGGCCTGGTGCAGAACAGGGACTGGACCGTGGCGCCCGAGGGCTGGAGCCTGCGCCCGGCCGGGCGGCTGATCTTCCAGCGCAAGGACGTGGCCGACTCGGTCAACAGCCTGGGCGTGTTCGAGGCCGGCGGGGCCCAGGACTACGGCGAGGTGATGGTCAGCGCCCGCCTGCAGAAGGACGAGCTGCGCCCCGGCCGCATCGCCCCCTTCGTCGAGCTGGGCGGCGAGGCGCCGTTCCGCGACACCGCGCCAGGCCCCGCTTCGGATCCGCCGCTGGCCTACGCCAAGCTCGGCGCCTATGTGCGCACCGGCCGGTGGGGGTTCCTCAACGCCTACTACGCCTATCGCGACTCGCTGGACGGGTCGTTCCGCTCGGGAACGGCGGAGGTGCTGCTGAGCCTGGCGTTCTGAGGCGAACGGCGCGGCTCGCCGAAAACGAAAACGAAGACGTGGAGGACGGCCGACGGCCGCCCTCCTTCTTCCCCCGTCAGAAGTTGAACGGGGTGTTGGCGCTGATGGCGACGGCGCCGGTGACGTTCTTGCCGCCCCCGTTCAGGAGGCAGTTGCCCGTCACCGCGAGCGAGCGCCAGTCGCCCGTCAGGTAGGCGGCGTCGGCCACGACATTGCCGACGAAGGCCATGTCGGCGTCCGTGCCCGCCACCAGCGACACCGGGACGCCGAAGAAGCCGCCGGTGATCTTGCTCCAGGTAGGGTTGTGGAGCGTGAAGCCGGTGAAGCCGCCGACATTGATCCCGCTCATCGACAGAGCCTTGTAGCGGGTGGCCGCGCCCTGGGTGAAGAAGTCGCCCGTGCTCGCGCCCGTCCAGCGGCCGCCGATGATCGACAGGGCGACGATCTCGGACGTGCCGCTGTCGATGATCGCCGACCTCACGTTCTCGGAGTTCCAGTT
Organism: Caulobacter sp. GW821-FHT10A10; assembly: GCF_059415745.1. NCBI lineage: Bacteria > Pseudomonadati > Pseudomonadota > Alphaproteobacteria > Caulobacterales > Caulobacteraceae > Caulobacter > Caulobacter sp. GW821-FHT10A10. Next base: position 573,933 of record NZ_JBWKNV010000001.1, read on the forward strand.
GACGAAGGTGTAGATCCCCGTCGCGCTGGCCAGGTTGAAGAAGCCGAGGACCGTGGCGGTGTCGCCGGCCCCGGCCGCGGTCGGGAAGGCGTTGACGTCGACGAAGCTGACGTCGTTGGCCGAACCGCCGATCTGGACGAGCACGTTGGGGATCACGCCCTCCTCGCCGCCGTTGAGGCCGAAGTCGCTCTGGGCGACCTTGATCCCGGCCGCCTCCTCGATCCGCATGTAGGCCAGCGGGCAGACCGAGGTGGAGATGTTGGTCGCCTCATAGCCGATCGAGATCGCCGAGGCGCTCGTGCCGGTGATCACCCGGCCGAAGGCGTGGCGGCTGGACAGCACGCGCTGCTCGCGGCCGTAGTTGAAGCTCTGCCACAGGATGCCGATGCTGTCGGTGCGGATCGGCGCCGAGGTGGTCTTGGCGCGGATGACGGCCAGGTCGCGCAGGGTCACGAAGCTGGGGCTGATGCTCGCCCCGCCGATGCGCAGGCCGACCACGACGTCCGGGTCGGGCGAGATGACCGAGCCGTAGATCCCGCTCTGCGAGGTCGAGACGAACGGATAGCCGCACTGGGAGTCGCCGCACAGCGTGACGCCGTGCTTTTCGATCACCAGGGTGGCCGTGGTGCGGTAGGTGCCCGAGGGCAGGTAGACCTGATTGACGCCCGACGCGTTGATGGCGGCCTGGATGGCGGCCGTGTCGTCGGTCACGCCGTCGCCGACGGCGTTGTAGGGCGCGTTCTTGACGTTGATGATCATTGGAAATGCCTTGAAATAAAGGATCTGAAAAAATCCGCCGCCGCCCGATCGGGCCGTCGCGTCGGCATCCGCAGATTGCATCGCGGCTGCGACAGGAACGGTCGCGTCGGATCAGGCGGCCGCCCCGCCCCAGCGCCCCGCGACTTCCCGCGCGATCCGTGCTAAGCGCCCGGCCAACGAAATTCACGAGAGTTCCATGGCCCTGAAAGTCGCCATCGTCGGCCTGCCCAACGTCGGCAAGTCCACCCTGTTCAACGCCCTGACCCAGACGGCGTCGGCCCAGGCCGCCAACTATCCGTTCTGCACGATCGAGCCCAACACCGGCGAAGTCGCCGTGCCGGAGCCTCGCCTGGACGCCCTGGCCAAGATCGCCGGCTCCAAGGAGATCATCCCGGCCCGGATCACCTTCGTCGACATCGCCGGCCTGGTGCGCGGCGCTTCGAAGGGCGAGGGCCTGGGCAACCAGTTCCTGGCCAACATCCGCGACTGCGACGCCGTGGCCTTCGTGGCCCGCTGCTTCGAGGACGGCGACATCGTCCACGTGGAAGGCCGCATCGACCCGCTCAGCGATCTCGAGATCATCGAGATGGAGCTGATGCTGGCCGACCTGGAGAGCCTGGAAAAGCGCGTTCCCGCCCTGGAGAAGCGCGCCAAGGTCGGCGCCGACAAGGAAAGCGCCAACACCCTGCGCCTGGCCAATGTCGCGCTGGCCCTGCTGCGCGAAGGCCGCCCGGCCCGCGCCGCCAAGATCGACGCCGACGACGAGAAGGCCTGGCACATGCTGCAGCTGCTGACCTCGCTGCCGGCCCTCTATGTCTGCAACGTCGACGAAGGCAGCGCCGACAAGGGCAACAAGTACAGCGACCTGGTGACCGAACGCGCCGCCAAGGACAACGCCAAGAGCGTGGTCATCTCGGCCCAGATCGAGAGCGAGATCGCCCTGCTCGACGCCGAGGAGCGCGCCGAGTTCCTGGAGACCCTGGGCCTCGAGGAGCCGGGCCTCAACCGCCTGATCCGCGAAGCCTACAAGCTGCTCGACCTGCAGACCTATTTCACGGTCGGCCCCAAGGAAGCCCGCGCCTGGACCATCCATGTCGGCGACACCGGCCCGCAGGCGGCCGGCGTCATCCACACCGACTTCGAGAAGGGCTACATCCGCGCCGAGACCATCGCCTTCGAGGACTTCGTCAAGCTGGGCGGCGAAAACGGCGCCAAGGAAGCCGGCAAGATGCGGGCCGAGGGCAAGGATTACGTCGTCAAGGACGGCGACGTGATGCACTTCCGCTTCAACGTCTGATCGCAGGCTTGAAATAAATCTCGCCATGGCCGAGCTTCGCCGCGTTCAGGCGGAGTTCGACCGGGCGTGAGATCGCGGATTTTGTTGGGCGCCCTGGCGCTCGCGCTTCAATCGTTCCCGGCCCTGGGCCAGGAGATCCTGGCGCCCGTCCCGCGGCCGACCGGCGGTGAAGCCGTCCATGCCCTGAAGAGCGACGGCCCGCCGGAGGTTCGCCCCGCGAGCCGCGCGGTCGCCGGCGATGTTCTGCTCGCCCTGCCCGTCCGCCACGCCCTGACCGGCGTCCTGACCCTGGACGTCCAGCGCGACGGCCGCACCGTTCTGCCGGCCGGAACCCGCGTCTTCGGCATCCGCAACGCGTTCGTCCGCGTGACGCAGACCAAGGACCAGCGTCGCCGGGGCGTGTACGGCGAGGTGCAGCCGGGCGGCAACCAGACCACATGGTGCGTGGCCGCGCCCCGCGATCGCCAGCGTCGCGAGACGACCTGCATGCCGATCATCGGAGGCCTCCAGCGCTGGGTCCCCGCCTCGCCCTGGATCTATCCGAAAATCCCGACCCTGACGCCCAAGACGCCGATGGTCGCGCAGGTCCTCGTCGAGCCTGGCCCGATCGAAGGCCTGCCGCCGCTGCGCCTGGCCTTCACCTTCGCCGGCTGGACGGCCGAGGGCGCCAAGGTCGATGTCACGCTCGACGCCGGAGACGGACCGGCGGCGATCGAGCGGCGCATCCTGATGCCGGGCGCGGACGGCGCGGCGACGCTGCTGGCCCTGGACGGCCGAATGCGACTGCGGCCCGTGCCGGGCCGGCCCGACGCGGCCGAGGTCGATATCGTCACGCCGCCCCCCGCGACCGCCCAGCCGGGATTCTGAGTGATGCGACGCCCGGACATCACCCTCGCGCTCCTGCTGCTGACCGCCCCGGCGCTGACAGCTTGCGGCACGGCCACGGCCCAGCCGCCAGCGGTCCAAGGCTCGGTCGACCGGATCGTGATCGAGAAGGCCGCCCACCGCATGAGCCTCTATGCGGGCCAGCGGCTGGTGCGCACCTATAAGGTCTCTCTGGGGGCCGGCGGCCTGGCGCCCAAGACCCGCGAAGGCGACCGGCGCACGCCCGAGGGCGACTACCGGATCACCGGCCGCAACCCGAACAGCCGCTATCACCTGTCCCTGCGCATCGGCTATCCGACCCCGGCCCAGGTCGCCGCGGCCCGGGCTGCCGGCGTCTCGCCCGGCGGCGACATCATGATCCACGGCCTGCCCAACGGCCGCGGCGCCCTGTCGGCGCTCTACGCGGGCCGCGACTGGACCGACGGCTGCATAGCCGTCACCGATCCCGAGATAGAAGACGTCTGGACGCTGGTGCGCGACGGCGCGGCGGTGAGGATCACGCCGTGAGCCAGACGATCGACACCTCCTCCGTCGTGATCCGCCCCGACCTGAAGCGCATCGTGGCCATGCACGCCGCGCTCGCGGTGATGCTGGCCGCCTTCGCCGGCGTGGCGGCCTGGACGCAGGCGTTCGACGCCGATGCGATCTGGTCCTGGAAGGCCTGGGTCGCGAAGGCGTGGTCGTGGCCGATCTCGGAGACGGCCTGGTTTTCGCTGCTGCCCCTGGCGATCGCCGCCGTCCTGATCGGACGGCTGCCCTTCGTCCTGCGCGACAAGACGCCCCGCCTGATCGTCGCCTTCGACGGCATCCGCTGGCGCGAGGGCCGCGACGGACCGCTCTACTTCCTGCCCTGGACAAGGATCGCCTCGGCCGTCGTCCGGTCGCACGAAGAGGAGGGCGAGAGCCTGCGCCTGATCCTGGGGGAGCCCCCCGCCCTGGAGCGGGTCGCCTCCGACTGGTACGGGTCCGCGCCCGTCGACATCGATCTCGATCATCTCGACATCGAGACCCGCGACCTGAAGGCCGAGATCCACCGGCGCGCACCGCACCTCTTCGCGCCAGCCGCGCGGCGCGGGCGATGAGCGAGACGATCGAGGCCCCGCGCCTGCCGCTCGCCGTCCGGCCGTCGCTGCTGAAGCCCTGGATCGGTTTCGGGTTCGCCGTCGTCTTCATCGTGGGCATGTTCCTGGTCGGCTCGGAGACCCTGAAGCCGGCCGCCATGCTGCTGGGGGGAACGTTCCTCGTGATCGTGGCGCTCGTCAGCCTCGTGGGCATGCTCGATCGCCGGCCCCGCCTGGTGCTCGACCATGACGGCCTGCATTGGCGGACCAACCCCGGCAAGCCCCTGCGCTTCACCCCGTGGAGCCAGTTGCGCAGCGTCGGCTACCGCGCCGACCTTCGCCATCACGACACCGGCTGGCTGGAGCTGGACATCACGGGACCCGAGAGCGTGCGGGCCTCGATCTCGCTGAGCGGCCAGAGCCCGTGGGGCCAGGACCTGCCCGACATCGTCCGGGCGATCGCCCCGCACGTCTCGCTGATCGAGTTCGACGACTGAGCGCCTTGACCGGAAGGGCGGCGCGGGTCTGGATGCGCGCCAAACCGAGCCGGGAGCCGCCCATGTCCGACACCATCACCCTGACCTCCGCCGTCGACGGCTTCGCGTTCTCCGCCCTGCACGCCGCGCCGCAGGGGCCGCGCAAGGGCGGGGTGGTGGTGATCCAGGAGATCTTCGGCATCGACCAATACGTCCAGGCCGACGTCGCGCGCTGGGCCGCGCGCGGCTACGAGACGATCGCGCCCTCGCTGTTCGATCGCGTCACCCCGGGCTACGTGGCCGAGCACGATCCGGAGGGCTTCCAGAGCGGGATCGCCGCCGTCGGCCAGGTGGGCTTTCCCGCCATGCTCTCGGACATCCAGGCCTGCATCGACGCCCTTAAGGACAAGGGCCCGGTGTTCGCCGTCGGCTACTGCATGGGCGGCTCGCTGGTATGGGTGGCGGCCTCGAAGCTGGAAGGCCTGGCGGCCGGCTCCAGCTATTACGGCAGCCAGGTGGGGGCCAACGCGGCCCTGCCGCTGAACTGCCCGGTAATCGTCCACCTGGGGGCCAAGGACGGCCATATCGACGCCGAGGCCGTCAAGGCGGCCGTCTGGACGTCGCATCCGGACCTGCCCGTCTACGTCTATGAAAACAGCGGCCACGGCTTCAACAACGACGGCCGCCCCGACAGCGACCTTTCCGACGCCGAACTGGCCCGCGAGCGCACGGTCGCGCTGTTTGAGGCGAATGGAGCCGGCGCATGACCACCGCCGGAACCCGCATCGCCCTGGCCGATCGCGAGGGCGGCCCGTTCAGCGCCTGGCGCGTGCCGCCCGGCGAGGCGCGGCGCGGGGGCGTGGTGGTGCTGCACGCCATCTGGGGGATCACCCCGCACATCCGCGAATTCAGCGAAAGCCTGGCCGAGCACGGCTACGAGGTGATCGCCCCCGACCTGCTGGACGCCGCCGACGGCGCCTGGCCGGAGGTCAACACCGAGCCGGCCATCCTCGACGAGCGGATGTCTCTCGGCGAACAAGCCGGCTGGGGCGCGGCCTGCCTGCCGCGCGTGCAGGCCGCGATCGACGCCCTGGAGGGTGGGCCGGTGTTCGTGATCGGCTTCTGCTTCGGCGGCACCACCGCCTGGCTGGCGGCCACGCGGGCGACCGGGGTCACGGCGGTCTCGGCCTTCTACGGCGGCGACATCGTCAGGTATCGCGACGAGACGCCGAAGGTCCCGACCATCCTGCACTTCGGCAAGACCGACGAGATGATCCCCCTGGCCGACGTCGAGGCCATCGCCGGGACCCATCCGGACCTGCCGATCTTCCAGTACGAGGCCGGCCACGCCTTCGTGGCCCCCAGCGGCCACCATGCCGACAGCGCCCGGCTGGCGATGCTGCGCACCCTGCAGCTCTTCCAGCGCTCGGGCGGGAGCAAGGGGGAAGCCTGACGGCGGGTCAGGCCTCCCCCTCTCCCGGACGCGCGCCCCCACGCGCGTCGACGAGCTCGTTGCGGAAAGCGCCGGTCAGGCCGGCGACAGTTCCGCGATCACCGGCGGTTCCTCGCCCTGCTCCACCGCTCGCATGTCTCCGTCCTTGGGGGTGAGGTCGCGGACCTGGATCCTGGTCTCCACCGGATTGACGCCGGTGAAGACGCCCGCCACCTCGAATGCGCGCGACTCCACGCCCACTCCCTGCCCGTGGAACAACAGGCGAGCCGTGAACGGCGCCCGCACCCTCGCGTGGCGAACCAGCGCCTGGTAGCTGTAGACCCTGCCGGGCGGCACATGGACCGCGACCTCGACCCGCTCCTCCGACACCGTCTGATGCGGATCCGGATCGTCCAGCCGGGTCGGCGCCATCTCGCGCTCGACGCAGTCCCCCTGGTCGGTGAGCACCACGCCGACCGAGACCTCGTCTTCATGGATCGTCGCGCCGGCCAGGCGCTCGCGATCGGCCGGCTCCAGCCTGCAACCGCGCTCGGAGAGGCAGGTGCGGATAAGGACGATGCGCTTCTCCAGCGGTTCCGCGCCGGCGCGATTGTCGACGATCAGGGCCGGGTCCGCCGGGGTCGGCGGCAGGTGCTCGGCCACGGCCCGGTCGAGGTCGTAGCGAACGTACTGCAGCGCGATCACACCGGCCTCGGTCGGCAGGAGCCAGCATTCCTGGGGCGCGCCGTTCTCCCAGCGACGCACGCCGATCCGGCCCGTCTTGTCGCCGCCGAAGACGTTGAGCTTGTATTCCCAGTCCATCTGGCTGTTGAGGCAGGTCCAGAAGCCCAGGGTCTCGGCCCGCCAGCGCTGGGCGAGGTCCGGCTGGCCGGGCGGCGCGGCGAAGATCAGCGCCTCGGGACCGTCGATGGCGACGTCCAGGCCGCTCGGCCCGCCGCGCCGGACCTTGCAGGTCAGGGCCAGGCCGCTGGCCACGTGGCGCAGCAGGGCGCCGCCGCGCCGATCGCGCTCGGCGACCCAGCGCTGGCCGGGTGCGCCCAGCAGCGGCGCCAGAACCAGCTTGCCCGCCTTGTCCAGCGACAGCGCCAGGCCGGTATGGTCGAGACTGGAGACGATGAAGAACGGCTCGTCCGGAAACAGGATTTCCTGGGCCATGGCGCGCCTCCCCGATCAACCCCGAAGGGCGGGTTTAGCAATACCCGTAAAATCTGTAAGTGGCCGCGACCCAAAATGGGTATTACTCCGGCCAGCCCCCCCCCGCTCAGCCCCACCCCCGTTCAGCGTCAGATGTCCGCTTCCCCGCCCGCGACCGCCGTCCTGCCGCTCGACGACCACCGCTTCTGGGCCGTCGCCCGCGCCAGCCTCGAGCATGTGCGCGACACGGTCGAGATCACCCGCGGCGACCACGAGCTGCTCGACGCCCTGATCCTGACCGCCGCGCTGGACGCCAACATGGCCCCGGTCAAGCGCGCGCCCGACCTGCGCCAGGCCTATGGCGGCCCCAGCGTCTCGGCCCCGGACGACCTGCGCCGGCCGGTCAGCGTCAACGCCGTGGCCCAGTCGCTGAACCTGCCGTTCGAGACCGTCCGCCGGCGGGTGCGCAGGCTCGCCAAGGCCGGCCTCTGCGTGATCGGCCCGCAGGGCATGGTCGCGCCCCACAGCCTGACCACCTCGCCGTCCTATGTCGCCGACCAGCGGGCGCGCTACGACCGCGCCCGGCGCTTCTACGAGACCCTGAAGGCCCTGGGCGCCCTGCCCGCCTTCGAAGCCGTGGCCGCGCCTGGAGCCGAGCCGCCGGTGCGCGCCGCCAACTGGGCGCTCTCCGAATACACCCTGCGCGCCTGCGCCGACCTGATCGCCCTGACCGGCGACGTCGTGACCAGCCGCGTGCTGATGGAACTGGCCCTGGCCAGCGCCCGGCCGCTGTCGACCGAGGCCCTGGTCGCCCAGGGCGGCGCGCTGGTCGGCCGCCCTGTCCGCGCCGCCACCCTGGCTGCCGCCCTCAACCTGCCGCGCGAAACCGCCCGCCGCCACCTGGCGACGCTGGAGACCCTGGGCTTCTGCCGGCGCGACAAGGACGGCGTCGCCGTGACCGTCCCCGACGCCCTGCGCCCCCGGCTGGCGGAACTGGCCCGCGCCAACCAGAGCAATCTGCAGCGCCTGCTGGGGAACCTGGCGCGCGCGGGGGCCACGGCGGACTGGGAGGGGCGGGTCAACCGCGCGGAAGGCCCCTGAAGGCCCCCGCGCCGGTCGTTCAGAGGAAGAAGTCCGTCGGGGACAAGGTCAGTTGCGAACCGACCGTGCCGTCGACCAGCACGTTCTGGGTGAACCCGTGGCCCGTCGAGCTCCAGATGGTGAAAACACCCTGTTCATTGCGCCAGAGCAGGTCGGCCAGCCCGTCGCCGTCATAGTCGCCCGAGCCCTGAATTCGCCAGCTCGAAGAGACCGATCCGTCGACATAGACGTTCTGCTGGAAACCGGACCCCGTGGCCTGCCAGATGCTGAACGTGCCGCCCTCATGGCGCCAGAGCACATCGGTCATGCCGTCGCCGTTGAAGTCGGCGAGCGCGCCCACGCTCCAGGCCGAACTCACCCGATCGGTCGGCGCACGCGCGGTGAAGCCCGCCTGGTCCGAAATCCAGACCGACAGCGCGCCATCGGCGTCTCGCCAGATCAGGTCGTCACGACCATCGCCGTTGAAATCTCCCGAGCCGAGAAGGTTCGCCGCCGGGTCCTTGTTGGTGACAAGGACGTTTTGAACGAAGCCGTCGCCGGCTGCGCGCCATTCCGTGATCGTACCACTGGCATGTCGCCAGATCAGGTCCGCGGCCCCGTCGCCGTTGAAATCGCCCGTGGCGGCGAGCGCCCAGGCGTTCGACACGCTGCCGTTCACCACGACGTTCGGCGTGAAGGAGTCGCCGTTGGCGCGCCACACCGTGAACACGCCGCTCGCATGGCGCCAGAGAAGATCGGTCGCCCCGTCGCCGTTGAAATCGGCGGTCGCCGTCAACTTCCAGTCCTGGCTGACGCCGCCGTTCACGTAGCTGTCCCGTTCGACCGAAGGCAGCGACAGGCTCCAGGTGGCGAACGTCGATCCTCCACGCCACAAGAGATCGCTGGCGCCGTCGCCATTGAAGTCGTTGGCGGCCGCACGCGGCGCGAGGATCAGGTCCACGCCGTTCACGGCCTGGACGGCGACGATACGATTCGAATCGCTTTGTTGGATCTCCAGGCGCGAACCCGCGCCATAGGTCAGGACGCCATCCTCGTAGGTGAAGCTGAACGTCGCGAGATCCGCGCCTGAAATATGAATGCGGTCATCGCGGGTGAACCCGACGATGGTGTCGCCGTCGAGCTCGTCGGCCCGGCCCTGGTAGGTGTCGGCGCCCGCCCCGCCCTCCAGGATGTCGGCGCCCAGGCCGCCCGCCAGCGTGTCGTCGCCGCCCAGGCCCCGCAGGTGATTGTCGTAGACGTTGCCGATGAGCGTGTTGTTCGCGGCGTTACCGACGCCGTTGCGCGCGCCCAGCCCGGCCGAGGGATCACCGCCGACCAGCAACTCCAGTCGCTCGAAATTGTCGAGCAGGGTGTAGTCGACATAGGTCCGGACCGTATCGACGCCCTCGCCAGCGCGCTCCACCAGCGTGTCGGCGACGACGGCGCGGTCGTAAAAAATCTCCCGGCCGATGACATAGGTGTCGTCGCCGAGCCCTCCGGTCAGAACATCCGCGTCCCAGCCGCCGTCCAGGGTGTCGTCGCCGTTACCGCCGATGAGGGTGTCCGCGCCCGCGCCGGCGTACAGGTTGTCGTCGCCGTCACCACCGTCCAGGACATCGTCGCCATCGCCGCCGTCGAGTTCATCGGCGCCGCCGCGACCCTCCAGAAGGTCGTTTCCGCCCCAGCCCCGCAGGAGGTTGACCCCGTCGGAGCCGCGCAGAATGTCCCTGCCGTCGGCCCCTTCGGCGTTCTCGATCCCGCGCAGCGTCAGCGAGGCCACGGCCGCGCTCGTCAGGGTCTGGTCACGCAGATCCACGGTGACCACACTGGACAGGGTCGTAAGACGCAGCGTGTCGACGCCGGCGCCGCCGTCCACCTCGCCGCCAAGGGCGCCGATGAAGAAGACGTCGTCGCCGTCGCCGCCGTCCATGACGCTGAAGCCGTCCTTGCCGTCGAGCGTGTCATTGCCGCCGCCCCCGACCAGGCGGTTGGAACCGCGCCCGCCGGAGAGGTAGTCGTCGCCGCCGCTGCCGATGATTTCGTCGTTTCCGGAGCCGGCGAAGACCTGGACGGACTCCAGCCCGGTCACCGATCCCACCACGACGCCATTGACGGTGTAGTTCTGCACGAGGCTCTGGTTGGAGGCCGTGAAGAACAGATTTCCGGTCTCGTCGGCGAGGGCCAGAAAGCCCATGTCGACGCCCGCGCCGCCGTCGAAGGTGTCGTAGCCGCCCGCCGTTGTGCCCGAAGCGCCGCCCCAGGAACCGCCGACAAACGTGGTCCGGCCGGAGAACAGCTTGTCGTCGCCCGCCCCGCCGATCAGCACGTCGTCGCCCTGGCCGCCGGCCAGGACGTCGTCGCCGTCACCGCCGTCCAGAATGTCGTTGGACGGGCCTAGCAGCGGATCCCCGAACACGTTCTCGCCGTGCAGGGTGTCATTCCCGGCGCCGCCGTACAGGGTGTCGTCACCCTGCAGGCCGATTATGAAATCATCGCCGCCCTGACCGTTGATGGTGTCGGCCGCAGCCGTCCCTGTCAGCTGATCGGCGCTCTCCGCACCCGAAATAACGGCCACTCAAACCCCCAACCTACACAAGAAAACTCTGGGCCGGATCTAAACAAGGTTGAGCTCGACTTGGCAACATCCGCTGGAGCAGGATGGGCGATGAAGGCGCGGACGTCGCCGTCGACGGCGGCGTCGCCCAGGTCCAGCCGCGGGAGCCTGGTTCCCCACGCAGAAACGCCGCCCGGTCTCTCGACCGGACGGCGTCAACGCCCGCGAGCGGGCGTCTCTTGCAAGGGCGCGTGACGAGCGCCGAAACCGCGAACACTTTCGGCCGTCACGCGCTCAGCCCTTCACGCACACCACCTGGCGCAGGGTGTGGACGATTTCCACCAGGTCGCTCTGGGCGGCCATGACGGCGTCGATGTCCTTGTAGGCCATCGGGGTTTCGTCGATCACGCCTTCGTCCTTGCGGCATTCCACGCCGGCCGTGGCGGCCATGTGGTCGGCCACGGTGAACCGGCGCTTGGCTTCGTTGCGGCTCATCGCCCGCCCGGCCCCGTGGGAGCAGGTGCAGAACGAGTCCGGGTTGCCCTTGCCGCGCACGATGAACGACTTGGCGCCCATCGAGCCGGGGATGATGCCCAGCTCCCCGGCCTTGGCCGACACCGCGCCCTTGCGGGTGAGGTAGACCTCCTTGCCGAAGTGCTTCTCTTTACTGACGTAGTTGTGGTGGCAGTTCACCGCTTCCTCCGTCACCACCAGGTCCGGGAAGTGCGCGCGCAGCACCCCCAGCACCTCATGCATCATCACCTCGCGGTTGGCCCGGGCGTACTTCTGGGCCCAAGCCACGGCCCGCACGTAGTCGACAAAGCCGTCGGAGCCCTCGGCGAAGTAGGCCAGGTCCTCGTCGGGCAGGTTGACGAACCAGCGGCGCATCTCGTGCTTGGCCCGCTCGATGAAGAACGTGCCGAAGCGGTTGCCCACCCCGCGCGAGCCCGAGTGCAGCATCACCCAGACGTCGCCAGCCTCGTCGAGGCAGAGCTCGACGAAGTGGTTGCCCGTGCCCAGCGTGCCGAGGTGCCCGTAGCCGCGCGGGTGGCCGGCCTTGGGGTTGCGCGCGACGACGTCGTCGTAGCCCTCCTTCAGCTCCGCCCACTTCGCCGCGGCGATCGCCGGGGGCTCGGTCTGCCAGGCGCCCTTGTCGTTGCGCCCGCCGTTGTCGGTGCGGCCGTGCGGCACGGCGGCCTCGATGGCCGAGCGCACGCCGAACAGGTTGTCGGGCAGGTGCTCGGCGCGGATCGAGGTGCGCACCGCCATCATGCCGCAGCCGATGTCGACGCCCACGGCGGCCGGGATGATCGCCTTGTAGGTCGGGATCACCGAGCCGACGGTGGCCCCCATCCCCCAGTGCACGTCAGGCATCACCGCCACGTGCTTGTGGATGAACGGCAGGCTGGCGACGTTGCGCAGCTGCTTGAGCGCCGACTCCTCGATCGGCACGCCTTGGGTCCACGCCTTGATCGGCGCGCCTTCGCTTTCGATGTGCGTGAAGCCGCTCATGGGCTTCTCCTTTCCAATCCGCCCCTCCCGGCGTCATGGTCGGAGGAATTTCCGCGCAAAACGAAAAACCCCTCCGGCCAAGGCCAGGAGGGGTTTTTCCGTACTTCCCGAAGTCCGCTTGGACCTAGGCCGTCTTCCCCTCCGACACGCGCGCGTCATTACCCTCGACCTGGCGGTCCAGTTGGTAGCTGACGGTCATGACTGGGGCTTTGCGCGCCATGGTCTTCGAAGTCCTCATCGGGAGGCGGGCGATTACAGGGTTATGCGAACCCGCGCCAGAGGCCGCGCGAGCGGCGCGCGCGGAAGTTGCGGGCGGTGTGGTAAATTTGTCCCTCTCCCCTTGCGGGAGAGGGTGGCCCCGCGGCGCGGGGTCGGGTGAGGGGTCGATGACAAGATCCTCCCCCTGAAGGGGGAGGTGGCCCGAAGGGCCGGAGGGGGAAGCACATGCAGACGTCGCGGTGTCGCTGATTCAACAGCGACTTCCCCCTCAGTCGCTTCGCGACAGCTCCCCCTTCAGGGGGAGCATCCTGGCGCTCAAGCCAGTTCCGGGCCGTCCGAGAGCGCTTCGCCGATGGCGCGGGCGCAGCCGGGGATGCCGAGGGCGCCGATGAACGACAGGGCCACGGCGCAGACCAGCATGATCGGTTGGAAGATGCGCATGCGTTTTTCTCCACCTCTGAGCCCGCCTCGCCCGCCGGGGGTCGGCCGCGGGGTTGATAGACCGCCGTCCAGGACGCTTAAACCGCTAGCGTGACGTTTGTTCCGGCCGGCTCGCCGGAAAACTCAGCATGCGGCATAATTGCCTCAAACTTATGTCACTGGTCGAGGTTGTAGGCCAGCCTCGAGGTCTCGATCCGCGCGAGTTTGTCGTTCAGCGGCGCCCAGTCGTCGGCCTCGGCGATCGGGGCCCACAGGGCCTCGACCTCGTCGATCAGCAGCTCCTCGGGCTCGGTTCGTCCGAACACGGGGTTTTCCAGGCGCTCCGGACGATCCGGCTCGAAGCCGGAGAGGCGGGCGCGGAAGTCGGCGAAGACCGGGTCCTGGTAGAGCGCGCCGCGCGGCCCCTCCAGGGCGCGCCGCTCCGAGGCCTCGCCGCCGAACCAGTCGAAGAAGAACGGCTCCCAGCGCAGGGCCTCGCCGCCGGCGAGCTTGGTCCCTTCCGCCAGGGCCTTGAAGGCGGCGTTGACCAGCTCGACGTCGGCCTCCTCGCCCCGGCTCTTCACGGCCAGACGGGCGACCATCGCTTCGCGCAGGCCCTCGCGATAGGCGGCCGAGAAACCGTTGAGGGCGGCGATCAGGCCCGACTGGTCGGGACAGATCAAAACGAGGCAGGCGGCGAGCTGCTGCAGATTCCAGAAGCCCGCCTCCGGCTGGCGGCCGAAGCTGTAGAGGCCCGAATGGTCGAAATAGGCGGCCGTGAAGTTGGGATCGTTGCCTGGCAGGAAGCGCCAGGGGCCGTAGTCGAAGCTCTCGCCGGTGACGACCATGTTGTCGGTGTTGAGCACCCCGTGCACGAAGCCGGCGGCCATCCAGCGGGCGACCAGGCGGGCGGTGCGGGTCACCACCTCCTGGAACATCGCCGTCGGTCGGTCGGGGGCGTCGATCAGGTGCGGGAAATAGGTCTCGACCACGTGGTCGACCATCGCCGAGATCAGGTCGGCGCGCTCGAAATAGGCCAGGCGCTGGAAGGTGCCGAAGCGGATGTGGCTGTGCGAGAGCCTGGTCAGCACCGCCGAGCGGGTGGGGCTGGGCTCGTCGCCGCGGGTCAGGGCCTCGCCGGTCTCGACCAGGGAGAAGGCGCGCGAGGTGGGCACGCCCAGGGCCTCCAGCAGGCCGGCGGCCAGGATCTCGCGCACCCCGCCCTTCAGCGTCAGCCGGCCGTCGCCGTGGCGCGACCAGGGCGTCTGGCCCGAGCCCTTGGTGGCCAGGTCGAGCAGGCGGTCGGTCCCCGCCTCCCTAAGCTGCGCGAACAGGAAGCCGCGACCGTCGCCGAGCTCGGGATTGTACGAGCGGAACTGGTGGCCGTGATAGCGCATGGCCAGGGGCCGGGACTGGTTGTCCGGCAGGGCCTGGAATCTTGCGAAGTGGGCGATCCACTCGGCGTCGGTCAGGCCCGCGAGGCCCACGGTGGCGGCGGCGCGATCGTTGCGGAAGCGCAGGATCGTTTCAGGAAAGTCGGCCGGGGCGACGGGGTCTGCGAACTCGCCCGCCTGCGCGACGAGGTCGGCGAATCGGGGATCGGGGCGATAGCGTTCTAAGACCGGCATCTGCGCCAGATGCGCCCGGCGCCGCCTGCGCGCAAGAAGTCCGCCCTCGTCGCGCGGTTTTAAGAAAGCGCGGATGTTCACATAACGCTGTCGCAGTTTCGCAACAGCAACTCCCGATCCGTGTTCCAGCAAGGATTTCGCTTGCCGAGCATCCGGACCGCCCATAACCATTGGCTGTCCATTCGAACAATCGTTCGGGTGTAGGCCAATCAAAAAGCCGGCGGGGGCGGTGCAAGCGCTCTCGTCATAACGAACCGAGGTAGGAAATGCGCTTTACCCAGGTGCTTCGCGGCACGGCCTCCGCCGTCGTGCTCGCGGGCGTCGCCGCGATCGGCGTCGCCCATGCTCAGGACACGGCCGCGGCGGCCGCCCAGGAGCCCGAAACCCTCACCGTCGACAGCATCATCGTCACCGCCCAGAAGCGCGAGCAGAACCTGCAGGACACCCCGGTGGTGGTCACCGCGGTCGGCGCCAAGCTGCTGCAGGACACCGGCGTCAAGGACATCAAGGACCTGACGATCCTGACCCCGGGCCTGACCGTGACCTCGACCACGTCGGAAGCCTCGACCACCGCCCGCATCCGCGGCGTCGGCACGGTCGGCGACAACCCCGGCCTGGAAAGCTCGGTCGGCGTGGTGATCGACGGCGTCTATCGCCCCCGCAACGGCGTGTCGTTCGGCGACCTGGGCGAAATGGAGCGCATCGAGGTGCTGAAGGGCCCGCAAGGCACCCTGTTCGGCAAGAACACCTCGGCCGGCGTCATCAACATCATCACCAAGGAGCCGGAGTTCGGCTTCGGGGCCAATGTCGAGGCCACGGTCGGCAACTACGACGCCAAGGGCCTGGCCGGTTCGATCACCGGTCCCCTGTTCGGCAGCGACAAGTGGGCCGGGCGCCTGTACGCCGCCGCCCGCAAGCGCGACGGCTTCAACACGGTGGTGACGGGCGAGGGCCCCAGCACCGAGAAGGAAGACGCCGACCAGAACTTCTACACCGTGCGCGGCCAGCTGCTGTTCGTGCCGGACGACAACGCCACCTTCAAGCTGATCGCCGACTACACCAAGCGCGACGAGAACTGCTGCGGCGCCGTGCAGATCCGCACCGGCCCGACCTACGCCGTGGTCAACGCGCTCAGCACCGGCACGGGCATCGCCAATCCGGCCGACCCGTTCAAGCGCGTGGCCTATTCCAACCGCGGCTCGCCGCAGGAAGTGGAAGACAAGGGCATCTCGCTGCAGGCCGACATCGACCTGCCGATCGGCACCCTGACCTCGATCAGCGCCATTCGTAACTGGCGCACCGACACCGGCCAGGACAGCGACTTCACCGCCGCCGACATCACCTACCGCGCCAACGACGGCACCAACTACGCCGAGTTCACCACCTACACCCAGGAACTGCGCCTGGCGGGGAACACCGAGCGCCTGAACTGGCTGGTCGGCGCCTTCCTGGCCGACGAGCGCCTCGACAACGAAGCCAACTTCAAGTTCGGGGCCGACTACGAAGCCTACATGTCGACGATCATCCTGTCGGGCATCGCCAGCTCACTGGCCACCGCCGGGATCACCGTCAACCAGGCCAACAGCGCGCTGTTCGCCTCGCAGGTGACGGCCCTGACCTACGGTTCGTCGTTCCCGACCGGCACCGGCCTGCACGACACCTACAACCAGCGCTCCAAGACCGTGGCGCTGTTCACCAACAACACCCTGAAGGTCACCGACGCCTTCGATATCACCCTGGGCCTGCGCTACACCGCCGAGAGCAAGGACCTGGACACCTACCAGACCGGCTTCGCGCCGGGCTGCGCGGCCCTGCTGACCACCGCCGGCCAGACCCGCGTCGCCCAGCAGCTGGTCGCCCGCGGCGTGCCCGCGGCCCTGTTCGCCACCTCGACCGGCACCACCCTGGTCTCGACCGTCGTCGGCAACATGTGCCTGCCCTGGGCCAACCCGGCCTTCAACGGCCGCGGCACCCAGCAAAGCCGCACCGACCGCGAGTGGACCGGCACGATCAAGGCCTCCTACCGCTTCAACCCGTCGGTGTTCGCCTATGCCTCGGCGGCCCGCGGCTACAAGGGCGGCGGTTACAACCTCGACCGCACCCAGTCGTCGAACGGCACGCAGAGCGGCGGCAACGGCGTGGTGCCGATCTACGACACCTCGTTCCCGGCCGAGTTCGTCGACAGCTATGAAATCGGCGTCAAGAACACCCTGTTCAACCGCTCGGTGCTGCTGAACTTCACGGGCTTCTACCAGAAGTTCACCGACTTCCAGCTGAACACCTTCCTGGGCACCTCGTTCGCGGTGCGCTCGGTGCCGGAAGTGACCTCCAAGGGCGTCGACGCCGACTTCCTGTGGTTCACCCCGCTGCGCGGCCTGACCATCCAGAGCGGCCTGACCTACGCCAAGACCGAGTACGGCGACCAGGCGATCCCGAACGACCCGAACAACGCCCTGTCGCTGCTGCCCGGCAGCCAGGTGTCGTTCGCGCCGGAATGGTCGGGTTCGGCCTCGATCAGCTACAGCCACCCGGTCGGCGCGACCCTGAAGGCCAAGTACAACATCGGCGCCAAGTACGTGTCGGACTACAACACCGGCTCGGACCTGTTCCCGCTGAAGCACCAGGACGCCTACACGGTGGTCAACGCCCGCATCGGCATCGGCGACGCGGACGACAAGTGGACCGCCGAACTGTGGGCCCAGAACCTGTTCGACGAAGAGTACTACCAGGTGGTGTTCAACGGGCCGCTGCAAGGCTCGTCGGGCCTGTCGGCGACCTCGCCGACCTACGCGGCCTCCAAGGACACCATCACCTACGACGCCTTCCTCGGCGCGCCGCGCACCTACGGCGTGACCCTGCGGGCGAAGTTCTGATCGACGGTCGGCCGGGGCCCGACGACGGCCCCGATCGACCTGGGGAAACACGGAAAGGGCGGCCTTCGCGGGCCGCCCTTTTTGGCTTTCGGCTAGACGGCGACACAACTTTCCGCCCGAGCCAAAATCCTATTACTGGTTGATTGCGCTTGCGAAGCTTTACCTTAGGTGCGATTGCGCACCATGGCCAATCCGATAACGGCTACCGCGACCGTAGCCACACCACACCCGGACCAAAGCGCCGCAACGGCGACTGCAACCGTCGGCGTGCTCCCCAAGGCTCCAGACATCGCAACCTACGCGCCGTTCTTTACGGGCTTCGCCGCAATCGTCGCCTCGATCATCGCGGGCCGCTTCGTGATACGCAGCATCAAGGCCAATAGAGAAAATTTGATCGATCAGCTGAATACGCAACGCGACATCGCTGAAAGGGCTCAAAGCCTTCAGAGGGAACTGGCCGCAAGGGCGTCGTGGGCCAGCGTCGTCTCTACGAACCGACAAAAGTGGGTAGACGCCCTCAGGGAAGATCTGGCCGAATTCATTGCCGCGGACACCGTTCTCGTCAATGACATCTCCGGGGAAGAGAATTCCATAACGCGCCTCGAAACGGGAAAGCGGCAAGAAGTAGTGGCCCAGGCCTCGATCACGCGCCGTACCTATTACCGCCGCATACAACTTCGCCTGAACCCCAAAAAGTCGTCGCATGTCGACCTCTGGAACGAAGTCGTCGCTGTCTCAACGGCCAGGGACCAGGCGCACAAGGACGCCATGCAGCGCTTGATCACGAAGGCTCAAGCGCTACTGCGAAACGAGTGGATGCGGGTGAAATCGGAAGCATCCGGAGCGACAGCGCCGATGGCCGCCGACTTGCTTTCGTCCACGAACGTCCCATCGTAACCCAATAGCGCCGTCGCGGCGGACGCCCAACGAAAGGCGGTGGGTCGGCCACGGCATTTTCGCTCCGCACGCCCGCCTTTTCCCGTTTCCCCATCGCGCGAACACCCCCACCCTCGAAGCGGGGCGAACCGCCGGAAGGACGCGAGGGCGAGGCGCGAATGAAAGCGATCAGACTCCTGGGGTTCTGGATCTGCCTGCTGCTGGGCCTGGCCCTGGCCGCCCTGGCCCAGCGCGCGCCGCCACCCCTGCCCGCCACCGCCCCGCCCGACGCCTTCTCCGCCACCCGCGCTATGGCCGACGTACGGACCATCGCCCTGCGTCCCCACCCCACCGGCTCGACCGACATCGTGCGGGTGCGCGAGCACCTGATGAGCCGGATCTCGTCGCTGGGACTGGAGCTGGCCGTGCGCGCCGACGAGGGCTATGCGCCGGCCCGCAACGAAGGCCGGTCGCTCGCCGCCGGGGCGGTGCAGAACGTCATCGGCGTGCTGCCGGGGGCGGATCGCAGCAAGCCCGCCGTGCTGGTGATGAGCCACTACGACTCGGTGGCCAACTCGCCCGGCGCGGCCGACGACGCGGCCGGCGTGGCCGCCGCCCTCGAGGTGGCCCGCGCGCTGAAGGCGGGACCCAAACCGGCCCGCGACGTGATCTTCCTGTTCACCGACGGCGAGGAGCAGGGCCTGCTGGGCGCCGACGCTTTCTTCGCCCGCGACCCGCTGCGCGAGCGGGTGGGCCTGGTGATCAACATGGAGGCGCGCGGCGATTCCGGCCGCGCGGCCATGTTCCAGACCGGCCCCGGCAACGGCGCCCTGATGCACCTCTTCGCCCGCGAGGCCCGCCGGCCGGCGGCCAATTCCCTGGCCGCGGCGGTCTACGAGAAGATGCCCAACGACACCGACTTCACCCACGCGGTGAAGGCCGGCCTGCCGGGGCTGAACTTCGCGTTCATCGACGACCAGCTAGCCTATCACACGCCCCTGGCCCGCGCCGACCACCTGGACCAGGGCAGCCTGCAACACCTGGGCGACCAGGTGCTGCCCACGGTGCGCGCCCTGGCGACCGCCGCCGACCTGCCGGCCAAGGCCCCCAACGCGGTCTATTCGGACCTCTTCGGCCTGGTGATGGTCAGCTATCCGGTCGAAGTCGCCTGGGGCCTGCTGGCCCTGGCCGGCGCGCTGGTGCTCTACGCCCTGGTGCGCGGCCTGATGATCAAGGGGACCAGCGTCGTCGAGCTGCTGAAGGGCCTTTGCGGCTTCCTGCTGGTGGGCGTCTCGGGCGGCCTGGTGCTGCATCTGGCCGGCAAGCTGCTGGGCATCGTCGATTTGCAGGGGCACTACGCCCTGCTGGGCCGGTTCAACCCGCTGCTGCTGGGCGCCACGGCCTTGCTGGTCGGCACGGCCCTGGCCGTGGTGATCGGCCAGGCCAAGGGCGCGGCGCGGATCTGGCCCAGCCTGCTGGCCCTGGCCGCCGGCGGCCTGACTTGCCTGATCGGTGGCCCGCCGGCGCTGGATCCGATCGGTTTCGGATTGGGCGTCGCCGCCGCCGTGCTGGTCTGGGCCTCCCTGGGCAAGCCGGTGGGCGTGCTGGGGGCCTGGATCGGGGCGCTGTTCGGCCTGCTGGCCATAGCGATCGCGACCATGGTGCTGCTGCCCGGCGGCTCGGTGATGACCACCTGGCCGCTGCTGGTCGCGGCCCTGGCGGCGGTGCTGGTGCTGGCCAAGGGCGGCACCCGCAACAAGCGCGTGGCCCTGGCCCTGACCTTCTTCGTGGCGCTGGCGGCCGTGGCCGTGGTGGCCCAGGTCGGCGCCTGGGGCGGCTGGACCTTCGCCGGCCTCGGCGTCGAGCTGCCGGCGATCCTGGCGGCGTTCGGCCTGCTGGCCCTGCCCGCCCTGATCCCCCTGGCCCACGACTTCTCGGCCCTGAAGCTGGCGGCCATCCCCGCCACCCTGGTCGCCGGCCTGGGCGCAGCGCTCGTCGCCTACGCCGTGCTGGCCGGGGCCAGCGCCACGCGGCCGGAGCTGACCGAGGCCGCCCACCTGTCGGACCTGTCGACCGGCCGCGCCTACCGGATCTCGACCCTGCCGCGGCTGGACGCCTGGTCGCGCGCGGCCCTCACCGCCCAGGGCGGCACGCCCGTGCAGCAGGAACTGGTTCCGTTCTTCAAGTCCAAGGCCTGGCTGGCCGACGCCCGCCCCGTGCCGCTGGATCCGCCGCAACTGGTGCTCGAACAGGCCGGCGAGCGGCTGCTGGTGCGGGTGATCCCCGGTCCCGGCGCCGAATACGTCACGGTGCGGATCAGGCCGGACGGCATGCTGGCCGGCGCCCGCCTCAACGGCCGCCCCGTGCCTCTGGTCACCAAGCGCGGCGAGTGGACCAGCCTGACCTACCACGCCCCCGACCCCAGCGGCGTGACCCTCAGCTTCAGCCGCCTGAACGGCTCCGGCCACGTCGAGGCCGCCGCCCTGGAGGTCCGCGAAGGCTGGCCCCGCGCCACGCCGTCGCCGGGGGCCAAGCCCGACGGGCTGATGGCCTGGGGCCTGTCGGACAAGACCCTGGTGCTGACCCGGGCGAGTGTGAAGTGGTGATCCGTTTCGGAAAACCTCTCCCATGGGGAGAGGGAGGGGCCCGCCGCGCAGCGGTGGGAGGGTGAGGGGGTACGCCCTCACCGCATTACCCTAGATCGTGCCGGCACGCCGGCCGGCCTCGTAACCCCTCATCCTCCCAAGCCTGCGGCTTGGGCCCCTCCTTCTCCCTATGGGAGAAGGGGAGCTCAGAGGGAGAAGGACTACTCCGCCGCCTGCTTCGGCGCGTAACCCAGGATGGCCTTGGTTTCGAGGAATTCCCCGAAGGCGTGGTCGCCCCATTCGCGGCCGTTGCCGCTCATCTTGTAGCCGCCGAAGGGCGCCATCAGGTCGGGGCTGGCGCCATTGAGGTTGACCTGACCGGCGCGGAGCTTGGAGGCGACCTTGCGGACACCCTCCGGATCGCCGCCCGAGACGTAGGCCGCCAGGCCGTATTCGGTGTCGTTGCCGATCTCGACGGCCTGGTCGACGCTGTCGTAGCCGAGGATCGACAGAACCGGGCCGAAGATCTCTTCCTTGGCGATGGTCATGTCGGGGGTGACGTTGGCGAAGACGGTCGGCTTGACGTAGTAGCCGGTCTCCAGCCCTTCCGGCTTGCCCGGACCGCCGGCGACCAGGGTCGCGCCCTCGTCGACGCCCTTCTGGATCAGGCCCTGGATCTTGGTCCACTGCACTTCGGACACCACCGGACCCAGCTTGGAATTGCCGCTGGGGTCGCCGACCGTGTGGGCCTCGGCGGCGGCCTTGGCGATGGCGATCACCTCGTCCATGCGCTTGGCCGGGACCAGCATGCGGGTGGGGGCGTTGCACGACTGGCCCGAGTTCATCATCACCGAGGCCACGCCGCCGCCGACCGCGCGCTGGAAGTCGGCGTCGTCGAGGATGATGTTGGGGCTCTTGCCGCCCAGTTCCTGGTGCACGCGCTTGACGGTGGGGGCGGCGTTCCTGGCCACCTCGATGCCGGCGCGGGTGGAGCCGGTGAACGACACCATATCGACTTCAGGATGGCTGGACAGGGCCGCGCCGACGGTCGGGCCGTCGCCGTTGACCAGGTTGAAGACGCCGGCCGGCACGCCGGCGGCTTCCAGGATCTCGGTCCACACCCAGGCCGAGAACGGCGCGATCTCCGAGGGCTTCAGCACCATGGTGCAGCCGACGGCCAGGGCGGGCGCGACCTTGCAGGCGATCTGGTTCACCGGCCAGTTCCACGGCGTGATGAAGGCGCAGACGCCGATCGGCTCCTTCACGAGACGCGTGGTGCCGCGATCTTCCTCGAACCTGTAGTCCTTCAGCACCTGCAGCGCGGTCTGGACGTGGGCGACGCCCATGGCCGCCTGGGCGCGCTGGGCCAGCCACGCGGGGGCGCCCATCTCCTCGGTGATGGCTTTCGCCATGTCCTCGAAGCGCTTCTGGTACTCGGCGATGATCCGCTCGAGCAGGTCGATGCGCTCTTCGCGGCTGGTCTGGGAGAAGCTGGCGAAGGCCTTGCGGGCGGCGCGGACGGCCAGGTCCACGTCCTCCACCGAACCCAGGGTCACCCGGCCGGCGACGGCCTCGGTGGCGGGGTTGATGACGTCCACCGTCTTGTCGGACTTCGCTTCGACCCATTGGCCGTCGATGTAGAACTTCAGGTAGTCGCGCATGGGTTCCTCCTGCCGGGCCGCTCTAACCTGGTGTGGGGGCGGGCCTCGTTCAAACGCTCATTTTAGAGAACGGTGATCAGGTGGGAAGGGGAGAAAGGAACCTCCCCCTCTGGGGGAGGCGATCGCGAAGCGATCGGTGGGGGGAGTGATGCGAAGCCGGCCGTAACTGCGGCAGCCGAAAACGCCCCCCCTCCGGCCCTCTGGGCCACCTCCCCCAGAGGGGGAGGATCTTCTGCGCCAAGATGCTCCCCCTCTGGGGGAGCTGTCGCGGAGCGACTGAGGGGTTCCTCCCGGAGGGCTCAACACTCCACCCGGTTCACCGACAGTCCCACAGCCAACCCGCCCAAGGACGTCTCCTTGTAGATCTCGTTCATGTCCTCGCCGGTGCGCTTCATCGTGGCGATGACCTTGTCGAGCGACACCGAGTGCTGGCCGTCGCCGAGCAAGGCGAGACGCGCGGCGTCGATGGCCTTGATGGCGCCCATGGCGTTGCGCTCGATGCAGGGGATCTGGACGAGGCCGCCGATCGGGTCGCAGGTGAGGCCCAGATTGTGCTCCATGCCGATCTCGGCGGCGTTCTCGATCTGGGCGTTGGTGCCGCCCAGGGCGGCGCAGAGGCCGCCGGCGGCCATCGAGCAGGCCACGCCCACCTCGCCCTGGCAGCCGACCTCGGCGCCGCTGATCGAGGCGTTGCGCTTGTAGAGCGCGCCGATCGCCGCGGCCGTCAGCAGGAACACCCGCGCCTGCTCCGGCGTGCCCTTGTGGAAGCGCATGAAGAACCGCAGCACGGCCGGCACCAGGCCCGCCGCGCCGTTGGTCGGGGCGGTGACGACGCGGCCGCCGGCGGCGTTCTCTTCGTTGACCGCCATGGCCCACAGGTTGACGAAGTCCATGGCCGCCAGCGGATCGCTCATCTGGCGCTCCATCCGGCCAAGGATGGTCTGGTGGATCTGGCGGGCGCGGCGCTTGACCGACAGGCCGCCGGGCAGGATCCCGTCCTCGCGCATGCCGCGGTCGATGCAGGCCTCCATGGCCCCGAAGATGCGGTCGAGGCCGGCGTTCATCTCGCCCTCGCTCATCCGGGCCAGCTCGTTGGCGGCCATCACCTGGGCGATGGTCAGGCCGGCCTGGTCGGCGCGCTCCAGCAGGTCGGCCGAGCTTTCGAACGGGAACGGAATGGCCGGGCCTTCCTCGGGCGGCGCGTTGCGACCCATCTCGCTCTCGTCGCGCACGAAGCCGCCGCCGATCGAGAAATAGGTGCGCTCGGCCAGCACGCCGCCTTCGGCGTCGAAGGCGGTGAAGGTCAGCGCATTCGGATGCTGGGGCAGGCGCTCGTGGCCGGCGAAGACGATGTCGCGGGCCTCGTCGAAGCCGATCCCGACCTCGCCGCCGAGCAGCATCCACTGCGTCGCCTTGGTCTCGGCGAGGGCCGCTTCGCCGGCGTCCGGATCGAGGTTGGCGGGAGCGAACCCCATCAGGCCCAGGATCACGGCGCGGTCGGTGGCGTGGCCTTTGCCGGTCAGGGCCAGCGAGGCGTAGAGCCGGGTCTCGACCCTGGCCGTGAGGGGCAGCTTGCCGGCGGCGCGCAGGCGCTCGACGAACATCACCCCCGCCGTCATCGGCCCCATGGTGTGGCTGCTGGAAGGGCCGACGCCCAGCTTGAAGAGATCGAAGACGGAGGCGGTCATGTTGCGGGGGTATTCATGAAAAGGGGTCGTCATCCCGGAAGCGCCGCAGGCGCTATCCGGGACCCAGGGGCGGTGCGCGCGGCCCCTGGGTCCCGGCTCTACGCTGCGCTCCGGCCGGGATGACGGCTAGGGGGAGCGCGGTGTCGGATGACTACTTCCGTTCGGCCTTAGTCTTGTCGCGCAGGTCCTTGAATTCCGAACCCGCCTGCCACTCAGGCCAGGTGCGGGAGTTCGCGAGATCCGCGCCGACCTTGTAGAACAGGCCGATGTCCATGGCCTGGCCCGACAGGTCCCAGTCCGCCGACCACTCGTCGGCCGGCTGGTGGTAGCGGTTGGTGGTGTAGTCTTCCTCGGCCTTTTCGCCGGCTTCCTTGCCGCCCTTCACGAGATCATTGCCCGAGCCGACCGAGATGGCCGGCACGCCGCGCTTGGCGAAGGGGAAGTGGTCCGAGCGGTAGAAGTGGCCGGCCTGCGGCGTCGGATCGGGCGTGAAGTAGCGGCCCTCTTCCTTGGCCTTGGCCACCAGCATGTCCTGAAGGTCGACCTTGCCGTCGCCCGAGGTGGTGACGTCCTTGGCGGGACCGGCGGCCGACAGGGCGTCGATGTTGAGGTCGGCGACCGTCTTGGCCAGCGGGAACAGCGGGTTGGCGGCGTAGTATTCCGAGCCCAGCAGGCCCTTTTCCTCAGCCGTCACGGCCAGGAACAGCACCGAGCGCTGGGGCGCGGGCTGGCTCTTGAACGCGCGGGCCAGTTCCAGCAAAGCCGCGATGCCATCGGCGTTGTCGACCGCGCCGTTGTAGATCTTGTCGCCCTTGGCGTCCGGCAGGCCGACGCCCAGGTGGTCCCAGTGGCCGCTGTAGATGATGCTCTCGTCCGGGAACTTCGTGCCCTTCACCCGGCCGGCGATGTTCTTGGAGACGATCACCTGGTGATCGACGGCGTAAGACGCCGAGAAGGTCGCCTTCAGGTCCACCGGCTTGAAGTCGCGGGTCTGGGCCTGCTGCTTCAGGGCCTCGAAGTCGAGACCGGCCTGCTTGAAGAGTTCGACGGCCAGATCGCGCTGGATCCAGCCTTCCAGGGCCGGGTGGCTCTTGGAGGGATCCTTGCGGACGATGTCGAACATCGTGTTGGTGTTGGAGTTCTTGACCGTGTTCCAGCCGTAGGAGGCCGGGGCGGTCTCGTGGACGATCAGCAGGCCGGCGGCGCCGCGGCGGGCGGCCTCTTCGTACTTGTAGGTCCAGCGGCCGTAATAGGTCATGGCCTTGCCGCCGAAGTCGCCCTTCCCGGTCTCGAAGTCCGGGTCGTTGATCAGCACGACGACGATCTTGCCCTTGACGTCCAGGCCCTTGAAATCGTCCCAGTTGCGCTCGGGCGCGGTGACGCCGTAGCCGGCGAAGACCAGCGGCGCGTCCTTGATCGACACCTTATCGACATTGGTCATGGCCGCGCGGATGGCGATCTGCTCGCCCTGGGCCAGGGTGATGTGGTTGGACGCCGTCATGATGTGGGCGGCGACCGGGCCCTTGATCTCGAACTTGCCCAGCGGCACGTCCTGGGTCCAGGCGCGCTTGCCGTCCTTTTGCAGGTCGCCGGCCGGCTCAAGGCCGATCGCCTGCATCTGCTGGGTGATGTAGGCGACGGTCTTCTTCTCGCCCTCGGTGGCGGGACCCCGGCCCTCGAATTCGTCCGAGGACAGCACCTTGATGTGCTGCGACAGCTTGGCGGGATCGATCTTGGGCGTGTCGGCGGCGTGCGAGAGCATGGGCGCGGCGATCAGGGCCGTGGCGAGGAGAAGGCGTTTCATCGTCGCTGTTCTTTTCGAGCGGTTCATTCGAAGGCGCGGACCCTAGCGGGTGGTTTTGACCGCCGCTAGGGGGTGGGAAGAAAGTGGGCTTGCTTCCCGGTCCCCAGGGAACCTCCCCCTGTGGGGGAGGTGATCGCGAAGCGATCGGTGGGGGTGTGACTGCGAAACAAGCCAAGGCGACGGAAGCTGAAAACTTCCCCCCACCGGCCTGCGGCCGCCTCCCCCACAGGGGGAGGTTCCTCATCCGACGGCCTTCGGCCGCCACCTTCTCCCGCAAGGGGAGAAGGATCGCGATTAGCCCCCCAACACCCCCGCGAACACCGCCGGGTCCACATTCCCGCCCGACAGCACGATGGCCGCCGTCTGGCCGGACAGGTCGATCTTGCCCGACAGCGCCGCCGCCAGCGCCACGCAGCCGCCGGGTTCGACGACGAGCTTGAGGTTCGCAAACGCCCAGCGCATGGCGGCCGCCACTTCCTCGTCGGTGACGGCGGCGATGCCGGTGAGGGTGCGGCTGTTGATCGGCCAGGTCAGGGCGCCGGGGATCGGGGTCAGCAGGGCGTCGCAGAACGAGCGGGCGTCGGGGTCGATCACCTCGCGATGGCCGCTGCCCAGCGAGCGGCGGGTCTCGTCGAAGCCGGCGGGCTCGGCGCCCCAGACCTGGGTGGCGGGCGACAAGGCCTTCACCGCCGTCGAGGTTCCGGCGATCAGCCCGCCGCCGCCGACGGGGCAGAGCACCTTGTCGAGGGTCGCGCCGGCCGCCTCGGCCTGGCCGATGATCTCCAGCCCCACCGTACCCTGGCCGGCGATGATGTGCGGATCGTCATAGGACGGCACCACGATCATGCCGCGCTCGGCCGCGATCTCGGCGGCAATCGCCTCGCGGTCTTCCTTGAAGCGGTCGAAGAAGCGGATCTCGGCCCCGAAGCCCCGCGTCGCGTCGACCTTCACGCTGGGCGCATCCAGCGGCATGACGATCAGGGCCGGCATGCCGAGTTTGCGGGCCGCCAGGGCCACGCCCTGGGCGTGGTTTCCCGACGAGAAGGCGACGACGCCTCTCTCCTTCTCTTCGGCCGTCAGCTGCGAGAGACGGTTGTAGGCGCCGCGGAACTTGAAGGCCCCGGCCAGCTGCAGGGTCTCGGGCTTGACGAAGATCCGCCCCGACAGGCGCTCGGACAGGGCGGCGCTTTCGAGCAGGGGCGTGACGACGGCCTGGCCCTGGAGGCGGGCGGCGGCGGCCTGGATGTCGGCGAGCGAGACGGTCATGAGAAGGTCCGTTGAAGCTGCGGCCTGGCGGGCCGCGACAATCGACCGCACCGCTACTAGCTCGCGCCGGAAGTTCGCGCCATAAGAGCGCGGGAAGACTGCTGAGGGGCTCTCACACCATGAAGACCGCACTGCTGGCCGCCGCGGCCTGCGCCGTCCTGTCGCTCGCCGCCGGCACGGCCGCCAGCGCCGGCGAACTGATCGTCGGCGCCTACAAGCACGACGTCACCTTCATCGGCGAGGCCGTGGGCCTGGGCGCCGCCGGCCGCGAGGACGGCGTCGACCTGCACGTCGGCTACCGCACCGATCGCCTGGAGAACCTGCGCTGGCTGGGCAAGCCGCAGGTCCACGCTTTCCTGTCCCTGAACAGCGAAAACACCTCGAACTTCGTGGCCGCCGGCTTCAGCTGGCCGATCGACTTCGGCGACAAGGGCGGCTTCTATTTCCGCCCGGGCATGGGCCTGGCCTATACCGACGGCGAGACCAACCTGCCGCCCGTGAACCAGCCGGGCATCAGCCAGGCCGAGATCGATCGCCGCCTCAAGCTCTACTACACCCGCATCGATTTCGGCTCGAAGGTGCTGTTCCAGCCGGAGCTGAACCTGGGCTACCGCTTCAACGACCGTTGGGCGACCGAACTGTCCTACGTGCACCTGTCGAACGGCCAGATCTTCCACCAGGGCAAGAACCAGGGGCTTGACGATCTGGGCGTGCGACTGCTTTACGCCTTCTGACTTCGCGGGGGCCGGCTGACGGCCCCCTCCTGTCGCCGCACAATCTGATGAACGTCCGCCGCCGAGTCCTGTCGAAGGGCCGCGGGCGCTACCGGGCAGGTGACAAGGCATATCTCTATCATGGCCAACGTGACCGTCGTGGGCGCCCAGTGGGGCGACGAGGGCAAGGGCAAGATCGTCGACTGGCTCTCCAACCGGGCCGACGTCGTCGTGCGCTTCCAGGGCGGCCACAACGCCGGCCATACGCTGGTGGTGGACGGCAAGGTCTACAAGCTGGCCCTGCTGCCCTCGGGCGTGGTGCAGGGCAAGACCTCGGTCATCGGCAACGGCGTCGTGGTCGACCCCTGGCACCTGCTGGGCGAGATCGCCAAGATCGCCGACCAGGGCGTGGCCATCACGCCCGACGTGCTGATCCTGGCCGACAACGCCGCCCTGATCCTGCCGCTGCACCGCGACCTGGACCAGGCGCGTGAAGCCGCCTCCAGCCAGAAGATCGGCACCACCGGCCGCGGCATCGGCCCGGCCTACGAGGACAAGGTGGGCCGTCGCGCCATCCGCGTCGCCGACCTGGCCGATCCGGAAGCCCTGAAGCCGAAGATCGAGCGCCTGCTCAGCCACCACGGCGCCCTGCGTCGCGGCCTTGGCCTGCCGGACGCCGACGCCGGCGCGCTGTTCGACCAGCTGATGGAGATCGCGCCGCAGATCCTGGCCTACGCCCAGCCCGCCTGGCGCGTGCTCGACCAGGCCCACAAGGCCGGCAAGCGCATCCTGTTCGAAGGCGCCCAGGGCGCCCTGCTGGACGTCGACCACGGCACCTATCCGTTCGTCACCTCGTCCAACACCGTCGCCGGCCAGGCCGCGGCCGGTTCGGGCATGGGCCCCAAGGGCCCGGGCTACGTGCTGGGCATCGTGAAGGCCTACACCACCCGCGTCGGCGAAGGCCCGTTCGCCTGCGAACTGCAGGACGAGGTCGGCAAGCACCTGGCCACGGTCGGCCGCGAGGTCGGCGTCAACACCGGCCGTCCGCGCCGCTGCGGCTGGTTCGACGCGGTGCTGGTGCGCCAGTCGGTGGCCATCAACGGCATCGACGGCATCGCCCTGACCAAACTGGACGTGCTGGACGGCCTGAAGACCCTGAAGATCTGCGTCGGCTACAAGATCGGCGACAAGATCCTCGACTACCTGCCCGCCGGCATGCGCGATCAGGCCGCCGCCGAGCCCGTGTACGAAGAGATCGAAGGCTGGAGCGAAAGCACCGCCGGCGCCCGCTCGTTCAAGGACCTCAACGCCAACGCCATCAAGTACGTGCGCCGCGTCGAGGAACTGATCGGCGCCCCGGTGGCCCTGCTCTCCACCAGCCCCGAGCGCGACGACACCATCCTGATGCGCGACCCGTTCGCGGGGTAGCCTTTTGAAACCTCTCCCATGGGGAGAGGGAGGGGCCCGCGCCGTCAGGCGTGGGAGGGTGAGGGGGTAGGACGTCGGCCGTCCCATCCCCCTCGCCCCCCTGCCCTGTCCGGAAAGTCTGTAACCCCTCACCCTCCCATGCTGCGCATGGGCCCCTCCCTCTCCCTATGGGAGAGGTGAACCGAGGCGGGAGAAGGAACTCACGGGAGCCGACAATCCCCATAATGAGGACTACCTACGGTCGCGGTTAGCGATTGCTTAGGTCGGGAACGCTACAACCCTCGTGTCACCAAGGGGGTCGCCTGATCTTGTCCGCGCGTCGAAAGCTCTCTCCGGTCCGCAAGCCGGACCGCCTGACGCGCAGCCTGCGCGCGCTGGAGCGCACGGCCTCGACCAGCCGGGTGCTGAACCTGCTGGCCATCGCCGCCGACAGCCACAAGCGGCCGGAATATTCGCAGCATCCGCTGTTTCGCAACCGGATCCTCAACAACAGCCTGATCGTCAAGCACCGCCTGCGGGCCGACGACCTGTTCCTGTTCGACGAAGCCCGCCCCACGGCGACCAAGATCATCATCCCGTTCGAACGCAGCGACCTGTCGCTGGGCGGCCAGTCGTTCTTCGTGGGCCAGCGCGGCTGGATCGACCTGCTGCGCGAGGCCTGCAACGATCCCACCGACATGACCCGGGACCTGGCCACGCTGCGCATGATCGACATGCTGCCCTCGCTGGACCCGTTCCTGCTGCGCGAGCA
This sequence comes from Caulobacter sp. GW821-FHT10A10, assembly GCF_059415745.1. NCBI lineage: Bacteria > Pseudomonadati > Pseudomonadota > Alphaproteobacteria > Caulobacterales > Caulobacteraceae > Caulobacter > Caulobacter sp. GW821-FHT10A10. Next base: position 604,056 of record NZ_JBWKNV010000001.1, read on the forward strand.
CCTGCGCCGCCACGGCATGATCGTGGCCCCCTGCTACTTCGCCCTGTCGCCCGGCGACCTGGAGCAGATGCAGGGCTTCGTCACCGTCGAGATCTCGCGGCTGATCGACCTGGCCTACCGCGACAGCGGCCGGGTCAACGGCGCGGCCGCCGCCCGCCTGGTCGAGGCCCTGCTGTCGACCGACGTCGACGAGCGGCTGGAGCCCCTGCGCGAGACCCTGGTCCTGGAGGGCGAGAGCTTCCGCGAGGGCGTCTTCAGCTGGAAGGGCTTCCTCTATTACAAGTGGATGCTGACGCGCCTGTGGCCGCAGCTGACCGCCACGGCCGGCGAAATCGGCCAGATGATCATCACCGGCGCTCGCGAGGCCGAGACGGCCCGCTATGTCGACGACGCCCGCAAGCGGCTGCAGCACGGGGTGGTGGTCGAGCGCGCCTCGATCCTGCGCACGCTGAAGGTCTATGACGACGCCTTCGAGGACCTGATCGACAACGGCAAGCCCCAGGCCTTCCGCGAGTTCCTGCTGCGCGCGCCCGAGATGTTCCTGTCCCTGGGCGAGAAGGTGGGCGTGATCTCGCACATCGCCAGCTTCTGGCGGTACCGCTTCCCCGAGGGCCAGCCGGCCATCGTCGACGTGGAGGAGGCCGTCGACATCCTGCAGGACTTCGACTCCGGGTTGTCGGCCTCGCTGTCGATCTGAGTTCGTCCACCTGAGGTAGGCGATCTGACGCAGGGGAGCCGCCTGGTCATCAAGCGGATTTTTACCCTCGCGCCTTAAGAGTCGGGGTCCGATCTTCCCGACCAGCGAGGAGGCCCCGCCCCGTGTTCGACGACAACCCCCGCACTCTGCAGCGCATCGCCGCCAAGATGCAGCGCGTGCTGGTCGTCGATCCGAGCAATGCGGCCGTCCGCCTGCTGGGCGACCAGCTGCGCCATGTGGGCAATGTGCAGGTCTTCGCCGCCCCGACCATCGAGCAGGGCTGGGGGATGGTGCGCACCGTCGATCCGCAGATGATCTTCGTCGAGCACGCCAGCGCCGGCCTCGACGGCCTGGCCCTGGCCCGCAAGATCCGCCGCAGCGACCTGGCCTGCCGCCAGAACCCGATCATCATGTGCACGGCCGAAGCCACCGCCGAAGCCATCTTCGGGGCCCGCGACGCCGGCATCCACGAGTTCATGCGCAAGCCGTTCACGATCAAGGATCTGGAACGCCGCCTCGAGGCCGTGACCCTGAAGCCGCGCGACTGGGTGGAGGCCGTGCAGTACGTCGGTCCCGACCGCCGCCGTTTCAACTCGGCCGAATACAAGGGACCGCGCAAGCGCAAGGCCGACGCCGCCGGCACGCCCGCCGCGCGCCTGTCGCAGGCCCTGCGCATCGTCAAATCCGCCGCCCAGTCGCTGGACAGCGATCCGGCCCAGGCCCGCCGGGCTCTCGCCGCCCAGGCGGCCGAGCTGAACGCCGTCGGCGTAGCGGTGAAGGATCCGCGCCTGGTCGAGGCCGCCGCGGCCCTGGCCGGCTGCACCACGGCCGACTTCTCGGTCGGCGGCGGCCGCGCCGAACTGGTCAGGCGCATCGACGCCCTGATGGGCTTCATGACCGACGAAGGCAACGGCCGGGCGGCCTGAGGCCGCTTCAGGTCCGCCGGCGCGCAACCAGCGCGAAACCGGCCACGCAGGCCAGGAACAGCACCACCGCCAGCTGGCCCAGGGGGACGTTCCCCTGCAGCCCCCTGTTCAGCAGCGCGATGCTGACGAGCACGCCCAGGATCAGGGCGGCGAAGGCGAGGCGGCGGCGAAGGACCTGCGACATGAGGCCAGGCTAGCACGCCTTTTGGTAGAGGAAAGTCAGGCGCATCGACGAGCCTCTCCTCCCCCGTGCAACGGGGGAGGTGGCGCGGCGCTATCAGCGCCGTGACGGAGGGGGCGACGGCGGGCACGGCGCCCAGTCTCGCCCCCTCCACCGCTTCGCGGTCCCCCTCCCCCGTTTCACGGGGGAGGATCCAGAAACGGAAAACGCCGCGAAAGCTGGTCGGCTTTCGCGGCGTCTTGCGTTTGAGAGACCCCTCATCCGTCGGCTTTCGCCGACACCTTCTTCCGCAAGGGGAGAAGGCTCGGGATCCGGATCAGAACGCCATGCGGGCGATCAGCTGGAACACCGGGCCGGCCTGCTCGCGCTCGAGTTCGTATTCGTCGAAGTTGCGATCGACCTGGTCCTCGATGGTGGTGAACTTGTTGAAGGCTTCCTTCTTGGCGCCGTCGAGCAGGTTCGAGCCGGTCAGTCGGATGGTCAGGTTCTTGCCGACGCGCTTTTCGACGAAGGCTTCCAGGTCGCCGCCGTAGGTGGTGGTGACCTCCTCGCCGACCACGCGGCTGTAGGCCTCGCCCTGCTTGCGGTAGGTGACGCCGAACGAGGCGCCCCAGGTCGGCAGGTCCTGGATGAAGCCGACGTTCAGCACGTAGTCCGACTGGCTGTTGAACTTGCGCGAGCCGAACTCGTCGGTGACGTCGCTGTCGAGCCACGAGTAGTTCAGGAACACGCCGGTGTTCTCGAGACCGACGACCGTCAGCGGGGTCGAGAGGTCGAACTCGATCCCCCAGACCTTGCCGTCGCCGGTGTTGCGCACCGAGTAGACGTAGGTCCCGTCGCCTTCGCTGCCTTCCTCGCCGGTGTTGGTCAGTTCCAGTAGGTCGGTGACCTTGCGGTAGAAGGCGTTGACGCCGACGACGCCGGCGCGGCCCAGGCGGCGCTCGTAGCCGACGTCCAGGCCCCAGGCCGTTTCTGGCTTCAGGGTCGGCACGCCGACGAAGTCGTTGTCGCCCAGCTCGGCGTCCAGCTTGGCCGGGGACAGGTATTCGAAGCTCGGGCGGCGGATGGTGCGCGCGGTCGCGGCGTAGATCTGGTCGCTTTCGGTCAGGTTATAGCGCAGCGAGGCCGACGGCAGCAGGATCTGGTAGTCGTTGTCGTAGGTCTCGCCTTCCTTGCGGGCCTCGATCGTGACGTCCGTGGTCTCGTAGCGCAGGCCGGCTTCCCACTTCAGGGCGCCCGACTTGCCCGAGAGCATGACGTAGGGGTCGACGCGGGTCTGCTCGAAGCCGGTGTTGCCTCCGTCGATCACCTTGTAGGCGCTGAAGGCGGGCGGGCTGGTGTTGGGCAGGTTGTAGCGGTTGCGGTCGACCTCGGTCAGCAGCGCGTCACGCTCCTTCTTCTCGTACTGGACACCGAATTCCAGCTTGGCCGCGCCCAGGTCGCGCTCGTGCGCCAGCTTGGCCGAGACCTCGGTGTCGTCGATCTTCGAGCGCGACTTGTCGCGGGTGATGCGGTCACCGTCCGGATAGGGGGTCGAGTCGCGCAGGTACTCGGTTTCGTCCTCGAACTCGGCTTCCTTGCCTTTGAAGCCGGCGTAGCCCAGCTTCACCGTGGTGCGGCCGCCCCACATGTCGTGCTTGTACTTGGCGTTCACCGCCCAGCTGTCCTGGTCGATCTTGACGTCGTTGTCGTTGATCGTCTGCAGGTTGGCGTCGTTGCGGATGTCTTCGCGGTACTCGATCGAGTCCTCGTCCTGGAAGCGGTCGGTGCGGACGAAGAAGCCCGACAGGTCGAGATCGCCGCCGGCCACCGGGACCTGATAGCTGGCGTTGAGCGAATAGTCGGTGCCGTTGCGGGTGTCGGTCTGGACTTCGCTGTTGTCGAGGTCGCCGCCCGGCTCGTCATAGCGCAGCGACAGCTTCTGCTTGGGGTTGCGGCGGCCCTGCACGTTGGCGCCGACCAGCAGGCGGCCGGGGCCGACCTGGCCGCCCCAGACGCCGCCCAGGGTGCCGCGCACCTTGCTGTCGTCGAAGCGCAGGGCGCCGGCGCGGATGAAACCGCCGTCGAGGGCGTAGGCATCGCGCAGGACGATGTTGATGGCGCCGGCCACGGCGTCGCCGCTGCGGTTGGCGCTGGCGCTGCGGACGATCTCGATGCGCTCGATCAGCTCGGCCGGGATGCGGTCGACGAAGAACGAGCCGTCGGCGCCGGCGCCGAACGCGCCCGAGCCCGAGCCGGCGCCCGGCACCTTCTCACCGTTGATCAGGATCTGGGTGTAGGCCGGATCGAGACCGCGCAGGCGCACGCCGTCCGATTCCAGCACGTCCGACAGGAACGACACCGACGGCACGCGCTTGAGGGCGTCGCCGGCGGTCAGGGGCTCGAAGCGCTGGAAGTAGTCGAGGCCGTATTCGAGGACCGGGGCGGTCTCCTCGCTGCGGTTGCGGTAGGCGATCTGGGCCTGGACGACGACTTCCGAGGCCGTGACCGGCTCTTCGGCGGTGGCGATCGGGGCGTCGGCGAGATCAGCGGCGGCGGCCTGGGCGGCCATGGCCAGAGGCGCGAGGGCGCACAGCGCCAACAGAGCGGTCTTCTTCATCGGAACATCCCCCACTTCGCGGCCGGGCATGACACCGGGTGACGCGCGTGTTTTTGTCGGGGCAGGGCATAGTTTCGCCACAACCTGGGGACCAGAGAAGTTTCGGCGACAGTTTTATTGCGGATTTATGTAGCGGCGCGGATGATCCGTGCCCTGATGATCAAATCCCTCTCCCCTTGCGGGAGAGGGTGGCACCGCGCAGCGGGGTCGGGTGAGGGGTCGCACCAACGCAAAACGCCGCGACAGCTGTTCAGCGGTCGCGGCGTTTCATTTCTGAGAGACCCCTCATCCGTCGGCTGGCGCCGACACCTTCTCCCGCAAGGGGAGAAGGGTTAGCCGAGGCAGGTCCGCGAGATCTCGGCCCGCAGTTCCGGCAGCCCCAGGCCCTTCTCCGACGAGGTGGCCAGCACCCGCGGGAAGGCGGCCGGGCGCTTGGCGACGGCCTTGGTGGTTTCCTCGACGACCTTCTCGACTTCCGCCGGCTTGATCTTGTCGGCCTTGGTCAGGACGATCTGGTAGGAGACCGCCGAGATGTCGAGGGCGTCGAGCGCCTCGGCGTCGACCTTCTTGAGGCCGTGGCGGGCGTCGATCAGCAGGTAGACCCGCTTGAGGTTGGGCCGGCCGCGCAGGAACTGGCGGCCCAGGTCCTGGAACTTGCTGGCCGTCGAGCGCGAGACGCGCGCGAAGCCGTAGCCGGGAAGGTCGACCAGACGCAGCTTCTCGGCCAGCAGGAAGAAGTTCAGCTCCCGCGTACGGCCCGGCTCGTTGGAGGCGCGGGCCAGGTACTTCTGGCCGACGAGACCGTTGATCAGGCTCGACTTGCCGACGTTGGAGCGGCCGGCGAAGGCCACTTCCGGCAGGTCGGCGGGCGGCAGGCCGTCCATGCGGACGGCCCCCATCATGAACGAGACCGGCTGGGCGAAGAGAACCCGGGCCGCCTCGATCTCTTCCTCGCTGAAGATGGGATCGATCGGATCGGTCATCAGGTGGCCGTCGCGGTCTGCTTGCCGGTCAGGCGAGCCACGATCTGGTCGATCGGGTTGTCGACCTTGTAGCGGCGCATGATGATGTACTGCTGGACGATGGTCAGAACGTTCGACCAGCACCAGTAGATCACCAGGCCCACCGCGAACTGCGACAGGGTGAACATGAAGATCAGCGGGAAGAACTGGAAGATCTTCTGCTGCATCGGGTCGCCGGCCGGCGGGTTCATCGCCGTGGTCAGCCACATGGTGAAGCCGTACAGCAGCGGCCAGACGCCGATGTGCAGGGGGCCGCCCAGGAAGTTGCCGATCAGCGGGGCCGTCGCCGGATCCCACGGGATCAGGCCGAACAGGTTCATGAACGTCGTCGGGTCACGCGCGGACAGGTCCTGGATCCAGCCGAAGAACGGCGCGTGGCGCATTTCGATCGTGACCGTCAGCACCTTGTACAGCGAGTAGAACACCGGGATCTGGATCAGCATGGGCACGCAGCCCATGAACGGGTTGATCTTCTCCTTGGCGTACAGCGCCATGGTTTCCTGCTGCAGCTTGGCCGGGTCTTCCTTGTTCTTGGCCTTCAGCTTTTCGACCTCGGGTGCGATCTTCTTCATCTTGGCCATGGACTCGTAGCTCTTGTCCGCCAGCGGATAGAGCAGGAGCTTCAGGGTCACGGTCAGCAGCATGATGGCGATGCCGAAGTTGCCGACCAGCTTGTAGAAGATCTCCAGCACGTTGAAGATCGGACGGGTGATCAGGGCGAACATGCCCCAGTCCACGGCGTCGTCGAAGCGCGGGATGTCGGCCTTGCGCTTGTCCCAGAAGGCCCAGCCGCTGGGGGCGTTGCCGGCGTACTCGTACTGGCGCAGCAGCGGCACGGTCTTGGCGCCGGCGAACAGGCGGGTGGTCTCGGTCAGGGTCTGGCCCGGGGCCAGGGCGCGCGCCGCGGCGGTGTAGTTGGCCTCGTAGACGTCGACGCCGGAGACGGGCGTGACCTTGTAGCGGGCCGTGATGGCCTCGTCCTGGCTCGGGATCAGGGCCGCCAGCCAGTACTTGTCGGTGATGCCGGTCCAGCCGCCCTTGGAGGAGAACTCCTGCTGCGGCTTCTTCTTTTTCCAGTCCTGGTACTTGGCCTGCTTCAGCTCGTAGCCGTCCTGGCCCAGGATGCCGATGCCGCCCTCGTGGACGATGTGGTTCTTGCCCAGATCCGTGGGGATGCCCCAGCGCTGGACCGAGGCGTAGGGCGCCAGGGTCAGGGTCTGGCCGCCCTGGTTCTTCACCGCGTCGGCGATGGTGAACATGGCGTCGGCGTCGATCGAGATCGTGCGGGTGAAGACCAGGCCCTGGCCGTTGTCATGCGTCAGCACGACCGGCGAGCCGGGGCGCAGGACAGCGCCGGCCGGGGCGATCCAGACGGTGTTGGCGTCCGGCAGGCCAGCCGGGTTGGCGCCGGCCCAGCCGAATTCGGCGAAGAAGGCGTTCTCGGCGCCGGTCGGGCGCAGCAGCTCGACGGGCGGGGCGTTCTTCTTGGTGGTCTGGCCGTAGCGCTTGAGCCACAGGTCGTCGATCCGCGCGCCCTTCAGGGCGATCGAGCCGGCCAGGGCCGGGGTGTCGACGGCGATCCGCGGGCTGGCGGCCTTGGCGACGTCGCGCGACAGCTTGATCGGCTGGGGCGAACCGTCCGGACCGACGGTCATGCCGGGAGGCGCGACGGCGGCGGCCTGGGCCTCGGCGGCCTTCTTGGCGCGGGCGGCTTCTTCCATCTTCTTCTGGTTCGGACCCAGCACGAAGAATTGGTAGCCGAGAAGGATCGCGAACGCGCTGACGATGAAGACCAGCGTGTTCTTGTTGTCGTTCTGCATGGATGACTTAACCGGGATCGGAGGGTTCGGACGCTGGCGCGTGCGAAGGGGGTGAGGCGGGCGCGGTGGGGGGTCGCTTCCCCCCGCGATCTATTTCGGCCGCGAGGCTTATCAGCGCGGCTTTTACATCGTCAAGCAAACGCCCCCAGGGCCGCGAGCGCGTACCGCCGCGGGCGATGAACACATAGTCGCAACCGGGCCGTCCATGAAGGGGCAGAAGGAGTCTTGCGGCCTCGCGCAGGCGTCTTTTCGCGCGATTGCGCTCCACCGAGCCGCCGACCTTCTTGGAGGCGGTGAAGCCGACGCGGATCAGGGCGTCGTCGTCGCCCCGCGGGCGCAGCTGCATGAAGACGGCGCCGCGCGACAGCGAGGGGGCCTTGGCGGCCTTCAGGAAGTCGGCTCGCACCTTGATGCGCTCGATCTTCGGGCCTTTCGCCTGACTCTTGGACGCACTTTGGGGCGCGGCGGCCTGAACCTGGAAATCGGTCATGAAAAAAGCCGCCCTTTCCGGCGCAGGCTGGAGGCCTGGTTCTGGGAAGGGGCGGCTTTTGTCATGTCGTACGATCCTGCCGGAGCAGGAAAGAAGAGCGGGAGACCCGCTCTTAGGCCGTCAGGCGCTTGCGGCCCTTGGCGCGACGACGCGCGACGATCTTTTGGCCGTTCTTGGTGGCCATACGCGTGCGGTAGCCGTGACGGCGGGCTCGCACGAGCTTCGACGGCTGGAATGTCCGCTTCACGACGTGGCTCCGAATTACAATAGCGTTGACGCGGACAACCTTGCGGTCGCCGCGAGTGAAGGGCGGTGGATAAGCGAGGCGGCCAGGGATGTCAACCGCGCAAAGCGCCGGAAGCTGAGTCAGGGCAAGGGGTTGGCCCCTACCCTCTCGCCCTACCCTCTGGCCGCGCCCAGCAGCACGAGCCCGAAGATCGACCAGTCCAGGGTAATGTGGGCGATCAGCGAGGACCAGAGGCTGCGGGTCAACAGGTAGGGAATCGTCAGCGCCAGCCGCGAGACGCCGATGACCAGCAGCACCTGGGCCAGGTTCCAGCCGTAGGTCGACAGGTGCAGCAGGCCGAAGATCGCGGCCGACAGGATACAGGCGGCCAGCACCGAAGAACGCAGGGCCAGGCCGAACCGGCGATGGAACAGGGCCAGAAGCGCCAGGAATGGCAGGATGGTGATCAGCTCCTCGCCCAGCAGCTGCGGCGCGGTGCCGGCGATGAAGACGACGCGCTCCCAGCCGTCCAGCCGCGCCAGCAGGCCCGCGACCGGATTGACGGCGGCGATCCCGGCCTTGGTGAAGACCAGGGCGACCGCGCTCGACAGCAGCAGGGCGATGGGAACGGTCAGCAGGCCGGCCAACACGTCGGTCAAGGTGAGGCGCGGGAACAGCGCCGTCCAGCCGCGTCCAGCGGCCGCCCTCAGCGCCAGCAGCGGCATGGCGGCGAACAGCACCGGCCCGAGCAGCGCCATCGGGCTGCCTGGCGCCCGCGCCAGCAGCATCAGCGCCGCGAAACCGGCGACGCAGCTTCCCAGCACCATCGCCCACCACCCGGTCGACAGGCCTTCGGGCTCGGCGCGGATATAGGGAAAGTCTCGCGGGGCCGGCCCTGCCATGATCGAAGCTCCACTGTGCAGGCGACTATGGCGGCGCTTCGCCAGGGCTGTACAGCGCTCGCCCCTCGCCTTCCGATGGACGGGCAGAAATCGCGGCCCGCTGCTGCTATCACCGACCGGTCGGCGCAAAGGGAGCCTGGTTCGTGGACCTGCTGAAGATCCTGAGAAGCTTCGAGGAGCTGCTCTTCGAAGCCATGACCTGGCTCTACTTCTATCCGCGCACGATGCTGCGGATCGTCGCCCGGCCGATGACGGCCATGGCCTATTCCGACCGCGAGGAAGGCCAGCCCGAGGACCTGCGCTACGACGACGCCCTGAGCCCGCCGGTGCTGCTGATCATCACCCTGGTCATCGCCAACGCCGTCGGCTGGGCGGTTCACGTTCCACAGCCGGCCAACACCCCGCCCCTGGCCAAGGCGCTCTACGACTCCCAGCAGAACCTGCTGATGTTCCGCTGCCTGCTGTTCGGGCTCACGCCGCTGGTCGTGACCCTGACCCTGCTACGCAAGCAGGGCGTCACGGTCTCGCGCCGAACCTTGCGACGACCGTTCTACGCCCAATGCTACCTCGCCTCGCCGGTGGCGCTTTGCGTGTCGCTGGGGCTGATGGCCGTGCAGCGCGGGACCCCGGCCCTGGTCGGGGCCGGCGCGGCGGTGATCCTGGCCTCGACTGTCTGGCTGATCGTGGCCCAGACCCGCTGGCTGTCGCGACACCTGTCGATCCCGCCGGCCCGCGCGGCCGTGACCGCCGTGGCGGCCCTGGCGCGCGCCCTCTTCTACATGCTGCTGATCCTGATCCCGCTGGCGCTGACCTGAAGGCGTCAGCCTCTGGGGTGGATCGACATTCACCGGCCTGAGCTCATTTTTCACCGAGCATCCCCGCGAAGGCGGGGACCCAAGCCGAGGTTGAAATCGATTTGCGGTCGCGCCTCATCCTGAAATCCAGCTTGGATCCCCGCCTTCGCGGGGAGAGACGGATTTGAAGGTCGCAAACAGCCGAGTGTCGATCCGCCCTAAGGGTCAGTACGGCTCGATCGAGCGGACCCTGCCGTCCGACGAGGCGAAACAGCGCGAGCGGTAGGGGCCGGTGGCCATGGTCAGTTCCCAATCGCCGCGCCCCAGGTCGCGGACGCTGATCGGCACGCTGCTGCCATAGGGTCGGTTCTGGAAGTCGTCGGCGCGGCGCGAGCAGCCGTCCTGAGCCGCGCGCGGCGCCTGGCGGACGTAGCGGGTGTTGGCGTAGCGGCGGTTGTCGCGCTCGGACTGCCCGGCCAGGAAGCCCTCGTGATAGCCCTCGGTCTCGTGCCGGTCGTCGTAGTCGGAGCCATAGAGGGCCGCCTGGTAACCGCGCTCGTATTCGGCGTCGTGGTCGCGATCGGCGTCGCCATGCTTCTGCTTGTGAGCCGCCAGGGCGGCCGCCAGGCCGACGATGGCCACGCCCGCCACGACGGCGGCGGCCTTGGAGTCCGAGCCCTTCTTGCGGCACAGGTTGCGGGCCTCGACGATGGTCAGGTAGCGGCCGTCGCGAGTGGTGACCTGGACGCAGTCATCGCCGCGCCGCCAATAGCCGAACTTGGCCGATGAGCCCTCGTCCACGTGGTCGAACTCATAGCCGCGCCGCTGTAGTTCGCTTTCCCCGCCCGCCGCCCGAGCCCCGATCAGGTCGCGCAGGTCGCTGGGAATCTGGGCCCAGGCGGGCGGAACCGCGCTTGCGGAGACGAGCGCGGCGAGCGCGACGGCGGCGGCGATCCGGCGGCGAACGGACATGGCGTTTCCCTGGAGCTGTGATGACCACTTCGGGTTGAACCATGGCGCACGGCGCTCGCAAAGGTCATTCACACCGAGCGGCCGACAAAAGGTCGCGGCGCTGAACTGACGATTTCCGGCGCCGCGTTAAACGGCGGTCAAACATGCCCGCGCTAGGGTCGCGCTTCTTTCCTTCGCGGCCCGCACAGGCCCTCCAGGAGCGCCTCGTGCCCCAGCGTCCGGATCCTCGTTCCACCTCACGGACACCGGTGTCGCCGCCGGCGTCCAACGAGAACGGCGGCGGCTGGCGGCGCTATCGGCATCTGAAGGTCGAGGCGGCGCTGTTCCTGCTGATCGCGGTGACCTTCGCCGCGGTGCTGGGCAAGGGCGCCCTCACCCGCCAGAGCCTGGCCCTGACGCCGCAGTCGGACCAAGTGATCGCCTACGCCTTTTCCGACGCCGAAAGCGGCGGCCGCTCCAGCGTCACCCCCGATCCCCACCGGCCGATGGCCTGGCGCTGCGACATCCGGGCGGGCGTCTCCTATCCCTATTGCGGCTACGGCCTGCAGCTGACCACCGGCGGCGCGAGCAAGGGGCTCGACTTCACCCGCTACCAGAGCATCACCCTGCGGCTGACCTACAAGGGCGGCGGCGAACGGCTGAAGCTTCAGGTCAAGACCGCGCCGTCGGCGGCCCTGCGCACGAGGCTGGGCGCCAAGGTCGGCGAGCAGGACGTTCCGCTGGTCCTGGAATTCCCGGTCGACCCGGGCGCCAACGAGATCCGCCTGCCCCTCGACCGCCTGGCCGCAGAGAGCTGGTGGGTCAGCAGCCACGGCGTATCGCCCCGTGACGCCGCCCCGAACCTGGCCGACGTGCGGGCGATCGCCATCACCACCGACGACGCCGCGCCCGGCCCGCTGGCCGTGTCGCTCGACGAGATCGACTTCGAGGGCGTCTCGCTGTCGGACGGCCAGTGGTACCTGATCATCCTGGGCGTCTGGCTGGTGGTGACCGGCGGCTTTCTGGTCGGGCGGCTGCTGGGCATGCGACGCGAGTTCGAGACCCGCCAGCGCCGCCAGGCCGAAGAGGCCCAGGTCATGGGCGAGGCCCGCGCCGCCGCCGAGGCCGCCAACGCCGCCAAGTCGCAGTTCCTGGGCCACATGAGTCATGAACTGCGCACCCCGCTGAACGCGGTGATCGGCTACAGCTACTGGCTCAGCCGCGGCGCGCTGGACGACAAGCAGCGCACGGCCGTCGACGCCATCCGCTCCAGCGGCGAGCACCTGCTGGCGATGATCAGCGACATCCTCGACATCGCCAAGATCGAGGCCGGACGGCTGGACCTGCAGCCTGCCGCCTTCGACCTGCGCGCCTGCCTGGACGAGATCGACCAGATGTTCCGCCTGCGGGCCGAGGAGAAGGGCCTGGCCTTCGCCGTCGACCTCGCCGCCGACGCCCCGCGCACGATCGTCGCCGACCCCAAGCGCCTGCGCCAAGTGCTGATCAACCTGCTGGGCAATGCGGTGAAGTTCACCGACCAGGGCCGGGTGTCGCTCACCGTCGAAAGCCTCGAGCCCCAAGCCGGCGGCGAGGCCCGCCTGCGCTTCACCGTCGAGGACACCGGCGTCGGCGTCGCCCCCGACCAGCTGGACGCCGTCTTCCGCCCCTTCGAACAGGTCGGCGACCCCGCCCGCCACGTCGGCGGCACCGGCCTTGGCCTCAGCATCACCCGCCAGATCGTCGAGACCATGGGCGGCGAGATCACCCTGCAAAGCACCCCGGGCCTCGGCAGCCGGTTCGTGGTCGAGGCGCCGGTGGGGATTCAAGCGGAGGCCGCGACACGGCTCCAGGCCTGAACCGACCAGGGCTCAAGGAGCCTTGCCCACGTCATAGACGTCGGCGAGCTCCCAGAACCAGTCGCCGTCCAGATCCGACCGTCGGCTCTGCTCGATGATCGCGCCTTGGGCGCGTTCGAAGATCGCGTAGCAAAGCTCGTGCGGATCATGGCGCGCGGTGTAGGCGACGCCGTCGGCCTCGATCGGATGATCATGCAGGGCGCGCGACCAGGCCTGCGGAACTTGGTAGGGCAGCCCGCCATGCACGACCTCGGCGGTGGCGCCGAGCCGCGCCAAGCCTGGCCCGTCGAAGTCGATCAACATCAGCGCCCGGGTCGGCTCCAGGATCGCATAAGCCTTGGCGGCCTGCAGCGCCGGATCAAGCGTCCGCCGGCCGGGCGTGCGCAGGAAGGCCTCGGCGAAAGCTCCGCGCGCGCCCTTGGAAGTGTAGAGCACGCCGTAGCTTCCATTCGGCGCGTTCAGGCGTCCGCTCAGAGATCGGTCGAAGAAGATCGGATCACGCCGGGCGGCATGAAAGCGATGGAGCGCCGTTCCGACCGGGACCTCCATCAGCAGAGGTGCCCGCGTGTTCAGGTCGGCCGGCGGCAGCAGACTCACTCCGCGTGGACGCCCGACAGCATGGCCGCCTGCTCGACCTTCGCCACCTGTCCCCCTCGCAGAAGATCGATCGGCCGCTCGCCATCGAGCGTGTCGTGGGCGTTGACGAGGAAATTCAGCACCGACCAGGGGCTGCTGTAGCCAAGGGCGGCCCGGACAGCCTTCAGGCCGGGGACGACGCTGCCGTCGTCGTTGAACTGGATGGCCGGAAACCGCCGCCGGCCGCTCGGCCCGGGCACGGCCAGCAAGCTGCCGTCATTGACCCGCTTGTCTACGGCCTGACGGCTGATGCCGCGCAGCAACGCACGCACCGCCTCGACATCGAAGGCGCCGCCAGCGTCGGTCAGGTCGCTTTCCGCATGCTGGACGCCACGGAGGATGGCGCGGGCGCGAGGGCTGGGCTCGAAGGCTTCGGCGTCAACGAGGACGGATACAGGTGGCACAACGTCGCGAGATAGACGGAAGACTCTCTTCGAACGGGAGACTCTTTTCAGCAGATTCTGCATGTACTCGGAATGCTGCGCCATCTCCTTAAAGGCCTTGGACCGTTCAAGGAGCCTTCGCGCGCGATCACTACGCGGCACGACCAGGATCTGGGCGTCGTCCGGTATGTCGCTTAGCAATTCCCTATCACGCACCTGGAAAGGTTCGACATCGCCCTCCAGCTGGATGTAGGTCGCGCCCTCGCCGACGAAGACCACCGGCTCTTCGGACTTGGCCTTGGGAGGGGTCGCTCGGCTCATGCCCGGAGTATGACTCCAGGCTGGTCAACTGGCAACTTTGGCAACCTGGCGAAGCCTGGGCCGCCCCTCAGCTCCCCGCCTTCACCGCTTCCCAGGTCCGGGTGCCGCTCCCCTGCCCCAGCGCGGCGCGGAGCCAGGCGAGGTTGTTGTCGACAACCTGGGGCGGGAGGTCCTGGCGGGCCAGTTTCTCGGCTTCGTCGACGCGGCCTTGCAGGCCGACGACGAGGGCCAGGTTCTGGCGGATCTGGATGGTCGAGGACGGGAAGGTCGCGGCCTTGCGCAGCAGGGCCTCAGCGCCGGGCAGGTCGCCGTGGCCGGCCAGATACATGGCCAGGTTCGCCGCCGGGGCGGCCTCGTTCGGAGCCACGGCCACGGCCTGGCGGTGGGCGGCCAGGGCCTCGTCGTCACGCTTGGACTGTTCGTAGGCGACGCCCAGCAGGGTCAGCGGACGCCAGTCGCGCGGGGCGGCGGCGGCGGCGGCCTTGGCCGGCTCGATGGCGAAGAAGCCTTCGCCGCGGGCCACCTGCACGCGGGCGGATTCCAGCAGGGCTTCCTGGTCGTTGGGCGCGGCGACCAGCACGCGGCCGATCGCGTCGGCGGCTTCGTCGTAGCGGCCCAGGGTGCGCAGGGCCTGGGAGAGACCCACGCCCGCCTCGGCGTCGCGCGGATCGGCCTCGACCTCGGCGCTCCAGAAGGCGGCGCGGGCCAGGGGCTCCATCCGGCGGACCTCGGCGCGCTCGGCGGGGCTGGCCTTGCGGCGCGCGGGGGCCTGGGCGGCGGACGTATCGCTAGCGACCGGCGTCTTGTCCTTGCCGGCGGCGAAGGCCGGGACGGCGGCCAGCAGCAGAACGGGCGCCAAAACGCTCGTGAGAACGGTTGCGAGCAGGGCGGGCTTGCGACACATGAAAGGGCAGTCTCCGGAGAGGTCGGGTCGAGCATCGCCCGGCCCCCTCAAGGAATCGTTAAGCATAAATCCGCGAAAGCCCCGGCCCATGACCGAACCCCTGATCGCCGCCTCCTCGCGCGGCGCCGCCGACGGCCCCGTGATCCCGGTGCACGCCCTCTACGAAGACGAGGTCGCGGCGTTCCTGGAGGCGCGGCCCAGCTTCGTGCGCGGCTTCGCCAAGCTGTCGGACTTCAGCGGCAAGGCCGGCCAGGTGGTGGTCGCCCCCACCCCGGAAGGCGCTCTCGACCGCGTGCTGTTCGGCCTGGGACAACGGGTTTCCAAGGGTGGACGGGCCGACGCCATGGCCTTCCGCGCCCTGCCGGCCAAGCTGCCGGCCGGCGACTATCGCCTGCACGCCGCGCCGGAGGGACTGGACGCCGGCCAGATCGCTCTCGCCTTCGCCCTGGGGACCTATCGCTTCGACCGCTTCAAGGCCCGGGGCGCCGACGGCGCGCGACGCCTTGTCGCGGCCGAGGGCGTCGATCTTTCCGAGATCCAGGCCATCGCCCACGCCTGCGCCCTGGCCCGCGACATGGTCAACAGCCCGGCCAACGCCATGGGCCCGCGTCAGATCGAGACCATCGCCCGCGAGATCGCCGAGCAGTTCGGCGCCAGCTTCTCCGCCATCGTCGGCGACGATCTGCTGACCGAAGGCTATCCGGCCGTCCACGCCGTGGGCCGCGCCGCCGTGCCCGAACGCGCCCCGCGCATGCTCGAGCTGCAGTGGGGCGACGAGAAGCACCCCGTGCTGGCTCTGGTCGGCAAGGGCGTGGTGTTCGACACCGGCGGTCTCGACATCAAGCCCTCGGCCGGCATGCGGCTGATGAAGAAGGACATGGGCGGCGCCGCCCACGCCCTGGCCCTTGCGCGCATGGTGATGGCCGCCAAGCTGCCGGTGCGGCTGGTGGTGCTGGTCCCGGTGGTCGAGAACGCCATCGCCGGCGACGCCATGCGACCGGGCGACGTGCTCGACAGCCGCGCAGGGCTAACCATCGAGGTCGGCAACACCGACGCCGAGGGCCGCCTCATCCTGGCCGACGCCCTGACCCGCGCCGCCGAGCTGTCGCCGGCCCTGACCATCGATCTGGCCACCCTCACCGGCGCCGCCCGCGTGGCCCTGGGTCCGCAGGTGATCCCGTTCTACACCCCCGACGACGCCCTGGCCGGCCAGATCGAGGCCGGCGCCCGCGCCGCTTCGGACCCGGTGTGGCGCATGCCGCTGTGGGACGGCTATCGCGAGGCGCTGGAAAGCGACATCGCCGACCTGAAGAACGACCCCGACGCCTGGGCCCAGGCCGGCTCGGTGACCGCGGCCCTGTTCCTGCAACGCTTCGCCCCGACGACGGGGTCGTGGGTGCACCTCGACATCTACGCCTGGAACCCCAAGGGCGCCGCCGGCCGGCCCAGCGGCGGCGAGGCCCAGGCTATCCGCGGCCTCTACGCCATGCTGAAGAGCAGGTTCGCCTGATGACGCTGGATCGCCGCCTCACCCTGGCCCGCCCCGACCTCGCCGATCTGGCGCTGGAGGGTATCGTCGCCGCCGAGCGCTACGACGCTCCCAAGGCCCGCCAGGTCACGGCCCCGACCGCGTCCCTGCGCAGGGCCCCCGCGCCCGACGCCGAGCAGGAGAGCCAGCTGCTGTTCGGCGAGCGCTTCTCCGTGCTCGACGTCAAGGACGGTTTCGCCTGGGGCCAGGCGGCGCGCGACGGCTATGTGGGCTGGGTGGCGGAGACCGACCTCGGCCCGCTGGGCGAGCCGGCGACCCATCAGGTGGCGGTCTTGCGCACCTATGCCTTCAGCGAGCCGGACATCAAGTCGCGCCCCGCCGGGCTCTATTCCCTGAACGCCCTCGTCACGGTCGAGGCCCGCGAGGGCCGCTTCGCCAAGGGCGTGGGGACCGGCTGGTTCATCGAAGCGCACCTGGCCCCCATCGGCGTGGCGACCGCCCCCGACCCGGCCGCCACGGCCCTGTCGTTCCTGGGCGCGCCCTACCAGTGGGGCGGGCGGGAAAGCCTGGGCCTGGATTGCTCGGGCCTGGTGCAGCAGGCCCTGGCCGCTTCAGGCAAGGCCGTCCCACGCGACACCGACATGCAGTTTTCCTTCTTCCAGCCGATCGACGAAGCCGAACGCCGGCGCGGCGACCTGGTGTTCTGGAAAGGCCACGTGGCCATCCTCCTCGACCCCGACACCATCGTCCACGCCAACGCCCACTACATGGCCGTCGCCGTGGAGCCCCTGGCGCAGGCCGTGGCGCGCATCGAGGCGCTGGGGTTGGGCCTGCCGACGGGGTGGCGGCGGGGTTAGAGGGCGAACTCCAGTACACCGAGTTGATGCGGCTGGGCTCCAAGATAGGTTCCGTCGCCGAGGAAGCTTCCGCCGAGCTCGAACAGATCCCCGGCGGATAGCCTCGGCAAAAATCGAGCTTCAGCGGGAGGACGGACGGCCACTTCGACGGAGGCAAGTCCGTCGTATTGCAGCAACGCCGCATCATCACCCTGGATGGCCAAGCCGATGGCGCGCAAAACCTTCACGTCCATGCCCGCCGCCACGTCAACGCCCGACCGGCCCAAGCGCATCGGGTCCATCTGGACCCGATGATAGTGGGGAAAAGCGACCTCACGATCGCCGATTTTTCCGACGAGAAGACGGGTCGGCTCCGGCGCGAACCGATCGCCCGTCAGCAGCCTCGCGGCGATCTGCGGCAAACCCATGAATCGTAGCCAGCCGCCGTAGTTGCGCCGCCGTACCCAGGCGGGCGAAAGCTCCAGCGGCGTCTGCGGATCCTGTTCGGGCGGATCGACGAAGACGAGCGCAGAAGGCGTCGGACCACCGCCCTCCCGAAGCAGGGAATAGACCGCATAGCCCTTGCTGGGGGCCGGCGAGAGCATGGTCATCCAAGGGTCGACCTGGTGCGCCAGGGCGTTCTTCAGAATGCGCTTCACCGTGCTGGGATCATTCCGGCAGCGTGAAAGACGCCTTGGACTCCAGGATCATCCGGCCCTTGGTCTCGTTCTCGAAAAGGAAATCGGCGACCCGATCCCCGCTGGCCGCTTTGGAAATCTTCCCAGACTTGGGGACCTTGGGCTTGGCGGCCTTGTAGGCGATCACGCTCGGATCGGACGCCAGGTGACCGGCGAACCTATAGCCAAGGCTTTCGGCGAACAGGATCGCCACCCCCTGACCGAACCGGCCCGAAAGGCTGGTCTGGGTCACGTCGCTGAGGCTGGCGGCGGCGCCCGGAGCCAGTTCGAGGCCGCTGCGGCTGAAATGGACGATCTGGTCCATCTGCAAGACGAAGCCGAGGGACGGTAGCAGCAGGTTCCGCTGGACCAGGAAATCCGCCTTGGCCACCGCATGGGCCAACCTCAAGGCGCTGAAGCCCAGGCGCCCTCGCGGCGTGGCGTAGGTCTTCCATTGCGGATTGTCAGGCAGTCTGGCCATGCGCACATCCGCCTGACGCCATTCGAAGACGTCGATCTGGGTGCGGGCGAAGATCGGCAGGCGCAGCATCAGCAATGGAAATGGCACGAGCTCTCCTGACAGGTCCGCCCACGGCGAACGGTTAGGTCGAAAGCGTCACCAGGACGTTGCCACGGCAGCCATAAGCCGTAAGCGACACATCGCTCCCCTCACAATTGTGGACCACATCGGGCGCTGCTAGCCAGGACGGGGTATCGGGAGGATGGCGTGATGATCCAGAAAACCTCGGCAAGGCGGGCGGCCTGATGCGCACCATCACAGAACTGCTGGATCGACAGGATCCCGCGCTCCCGATCCTGCTGGACTGGATCGCCGATCCCTCCGGAAACGGCGCCGTCCTGATCCCGCCCTCGCAGGCGTTGCGGGCCGAGACGCTGCTGGCCCTGCAGGTCACGACACGCTCGCTCCTGGGTGCCCTGGCCTACGAGACGGGCGGAGTGTCGGCGGCCGACGGCCTGCTGCGCCTGTTCGGTTCGGGCGAGGGGCGCTCGCTTATCCGCGCCGCCGAACTGGCCGGCCGCCCCCTCGACGGGACCTATCCGGATGTGATCGTCGTGGGCGACGACATCCTGGGCGGCCTCTTCGCCCTCAACGGCGGCCGGTTCGGGCCGGAGGGACAGGGAGAGGTCTTCCATCTCGCCGCCGACGACACCGCCTGGGCGCCGCTCGGGGTCGGCTATGCGGACTTCGTCGCCTGGTGCCTGACGGGCGACCTGACGTCGCTCTACGGGCCTCTGGCGGATCTCGACGCTTACGAGGCCAGGCCGCGCCCCGCCTTCGACGCGACCTATGCCTTCTATCCCTTCCTGTGGACCCGGGAGGCCAAGGACGGGCGGCCGGACGTCCGCGTGGTCGACGCCGACGAGAACCTGAAGCTGCGCCTGGAGCTCTGCGGCTTCGCCGTCGCCTGAGCGCGGCCCTTCAGGCCTCGTCGTCCAGCCCCAGCCCGCCCGCCAGCGCCAGCTTCACCGGGGCCCAGCCCAGGCGGTGGATCGGCGAAGGGCCGAGCTTGCGGAGGCCTTCGAGGTGGATGGGGGCGTGGTAGCCCTTGTGGCCGGCGAAGCCGTAGCCGGGATAGAGGCCGTCGGCCTCGACCATGATGCGGTCGCGGGCCTCCTTGGCCAGGATCGAGGCCGCCGCGATCGAGCACGACAGGCTGTCGCCCTTGACCACGGTCTTGACCTCGCACGGCAGGACGAAGCGGTAGTTGCCGTCCACGAGGGCGAAGGCCGGCTTGACCCCAAGCCCCTCGACGGCGCGCCTCATGGCCAGGCCCGCCGCGTGCAGGATGTTGAGCTCCGCGATCTCCTCGACGCTGGCCATGCCCACGCACCAGGCGATCGCCATCGCCTTGATCTCGACCTCCAGGGCCATGCGGGCCTTGGCCGACAGCTTCTTGGAGTCGTTGAGACCCGCAGGCACCCGGGCCGGATCGAGGATCACGGCGGCGGCGCTGACCGGACCGGCCCACGGCCCGCGGCCGGCCTCGTCCACCCCGCAGACCGGTCCCGGCCCGCAGGCGGCTTCCAGCATCATGTCGGGACCGCTCGGCATGGGCGGGTGTTTAGGCGCGTTCGCGGTCAAAGGGAACGGGGCGAAGGGAACGGGGCTAAGGCGACGACGCCGTCAGGAGCACTGCAGCACCATCCAGGTTCCCGCGAAGTCGCCCCGGCGGGCCTCGTCCTCGCGGATCCAGAAATAGAGCCGCCCGACGTCGCCCCACATCATGCCGGCGTCGTCGTCGGAGTCGACCTGCAGCAGCAGCCGCCAGTCCTTGGCGCCGGGCTCCAGCTGCTTGCGTCTGGGCGAGGCGTAGCCTTCCGGTCCGCCGACATAGACCCCGTTGGAGGCCAGCTGGCACTCCAGCGCCATGCCGCTGTCCTGGATCGCGGCGGGATGGCCGCCGACCTGGTGCCAGGGGGCGTTCCTGGGCGCGTTGGCGTTCAGCCGGGCCTCGTAGGCGCCGTATTCCGGCGTATCGACATCCGGCCAGGGGAGGCCCATCAGCTCCGCGTCCGGCCGTGAGCGGTCGGGACGCCCGCCCAGGGCGCGCTTTCGATAGACGGCGTCGTCGGGCAGGCCGGGCGGCGGGGTGCGCGGGCGGGCGGCGAAACCCCGCGGGTCGTGGATCACCCGCCAGCTGCCCCGATCGGCCGGATCGAAGCCCCAGGTCGATTGCTCCGCGTCGTAGAAGAAGAACAGGGCGCCGTGCTCGGGCAGCCAGTCGGGTCCGCCGCTCCGGCGCAGGGCCGCCAGGTCGAGCTGCAGCAGGAACGCCTGCGGCGCGTCCTTCCACATCGGCCAGTCGTGGCGGGCGTCGAGATCGGGCCGGCCGCCCAGCCTGCCCACCGGCGCGCCCTGGCCGGACTGCAGGATCACGCAAGGCAGGGCCTGGGCTTCCATCTGGTCCAGGATCGAGGTCGCGGCCTCGGAACGGCGCCCGCAGCCCAGCAGGGCCAGAAGGCTCGTCAGCAACGTTCTGCGGATCATCGTCCATGCCCCCACATGACGGCGGCGACGCAGCGCCCAGCCTGGACGCTCTAGCACGGAAAGGTTGAACCGCCAGCCTCACCGCCGCTCCGGACGTCTCTCCTCCGCCACGGACCGATTGTCAGGCCTCGGCTTTTTCTCTATCGCGACCCATTCTCATTCGCTGGAGCCCCGCCGTGCCCACCTTCGCCGACCGCTTGGCGCTCGCCCGATGAAGGCCTCGACGCTGCGGGCCTGGTCGTGGGCGCACAAGTGGTCGAGCCTGGTCTCGACCCTGTTCCTGCTGATGCTGTGCGTCACCGGCCTGCCGCTCGTGTTCACCCACGAGATCGAGGAGGTGGCCATGCACCAGGCCTGGACGCCGGCCCGGCCCAATGGCCCCAAGCTCGACCTCGATCAGGTGCTGGCCGCCGCCATGGCCCGCAAGCCGGGCGAGGTTGCCGCCTTCATGAGCTTCGACGAGGACCGGCCGGTGGTGAACGTCACCAGCGTGGTCCCGGGCAAGTCGGGCTACAGCTTCCAGCCGATCGACCAGACCAGCGGCGATCCGGCCCCGTCGGTGGCCGGCCATCCGGTGATGGAGTTCCTGCTCCAGCTGCACACCGACATGTTCCTGGGCCTGCCGGGCATGCTGTTCCTGGGGGCGATGGGGCTGCTGCTGGTGGTCGCGCTGGTGTCGGGCGTGGTGCTGTACGCGCCGTTCATGCGCCGGCTGCCGTTCGGCACGGTGCGGGCCCACAAGGCCGCGCGCACCCGCTGGCTCGACTATCACAACCTGCTGGGCGCGGTGACCCTGGCCTGGGTGCTGGTCGTGGGCGTCACGGGCGTCGTCAACACCCTGGCCACGCCGATCATCGCCTACTGGAAGGACACGGCGCTGAAGGAGCTGACCACCGCCTACGACCAGCCCGCGCCGATCACGGCGCGCAGCTCGCTGAACGCGGCGGTGGAACGGGCCAAGCTGGCCCTGCCCGGCAAGCAGCTGCAGTTCGTGGCCTTCCCCGGCTCGACCTATTCGACCCAGCACCACTACGCGGTGTTCTTCCACGGCGACACGCCGCTGACCGCCCACCTGACCACCCCGGCCCTGATCGACGCCCGCACCGGCCAACTCGCCGCCGTGGCCCCGACGCCCTGGTACGTGGCGGCCCTGTCGCTGTCGCAGCCGCTGCACTTCGGCGACTACGGCGGCCTGCCGCTGAAGATCCTCTGGGCGCTGCTCGACCTGGCGACCATCGTGATCCTCGGCTCGGGCCTCTATCTGTGGCTGGTCAAGCGGGGGACGCTGAAATGAGCCGGGGCCATCTCTCGCTCTGGCAGGTGTTCCGCGTCCCGCTGGCCATCGCGGCGCTCAGCCTGCTTGGCCTGGTCGTCGCCCTGCTGGGCGACGGCGTCTGGGACTGGATCGGGGCCGCGGCCCTGGGCGTCTCGGCGGCGGCGACGATCTGGGCGCTGATCGCGCGCAGGCGGTAGCGGAGAGGCGTCCGGCACCGTTAGGCTGGACGCATGAGAACCACGACGCCCGCCCCCTTCACCGTCCGGATGACCGGCCCGGACGGCGCCTACGACCTGGCCTTTCGTCCCACCGACGACTGGGACGGCGTGATCGACACCGTCATCGGCGGCGTCGCCATGACCTGGCATGTGGTGACAAGCGGGCTTCACCCGGAAGGCGGCCGCAGCCTCGGCGGCATGACCATCGGGACGGACGCCGCCTGGGGCGACCAGTTCTGGTTCGAACTCGTCCTGGCGCCGGAGCCGACGACGATCACCTATTGGGGAAACCAGGTGGTGTGGCGGGTCGATCACGCCGCCGGCGCGGCGCGCGCGTGAGACTGTCATCGATCGCCAGCCTTGCCGCCGTCCTGCTGCTGACGGCCGCCGCCGCGCCGCCCGCGCCGCCTTACGCCGTCGCGCCGGGCCTCTTCGCTCAGGGCCGGCCCGACCTCGGCCTGACGCCCGCGCCGGGGGCCGAGACCTTCACCGTCTTCGCCCCGACCGAAGCGACCGACAAGTTCAGCAACGGCGTGGCGCTGATCGGCTTCAAGGGCCGCCTCTACGCCCAGTGGCAGAGCTCGGCGCGCGACGAAGACAGCGCCGACACCTGGGTGGCCTACAGCGTCAGCGACGACGGCGAGCGGTGGAGCGCGCCCGCCGTGCTGGCCCCGGCCGGGACCGGCGGGCTGATGCGCTCCAGCGGCGGCTGGTGGACGGATGGGGAGACGCTGGTCGCCTACGCCAATGTCTGGCCCGAAGGCTTCCAGTCCGGAGCGGGCGGCTACGCCGAATACCGCACCAGCCGCGACGGCCGGACCTGGAGCAAGCCGCGCCGGGTGATGGGCGCCGATGGCCGCCCCGTGGAAGGCGTGATCGAGCAGGACCCGCACCTGATCGACGGCCGGGTGATGACCGCCTTCCACCTGCGGCCGGGCATGATCGCCAAGCCGTTCTTCACCGACGATCCGCTGGGCGTCTCGGGCTGGCGGCAGGGGAAGATGGAGAGCCTGCCGCGCGACACGTCAGGCGCCGCCGCCCCGCACGAGAAGCGCCTCAGCCGCGAGATCGAGCCCAGCCTTTACCGCCGCGCCGACGGCTGCGCGGTGATGGTCTTCCGCGACGAGGACCTCAGCTTCCGTCAGCTGGCCGCGCAAAGCTGCGACCGGGGCCAGACCTGGACCACGCCGGCCCTGACCGCCATGCCCGACGCTCGCGCCAAACAGAGCGCCGGCAACCTGCCGGACGGAAGCGCCTATCTCGTCAACGCCCCCAACACCGATCGCCCGCGCCAGCCCCTGGCGGTGACGCTCAGCCCCGACGGCCGCCTCTTTACCCGCAGCTGGCGCCTGCGCGGCCAGGCCGACCTGCAGCCGCTGCGGTTCGAAGGGAAGTACAAGCGGCCGGGCTATCACTATCCCAAGAGCGTGGTCTGGAACGGCTGGCTCTATGTCGGCTACGCCGCCAACAAGGAGGACGTGCAGGTGACGCGGGTTCCGGTGGGGGGATTGGCGGGGCGGTAGGGTGACAAGACCGGCGAATGCTCTAGCCTTCCCGTCGGCATCATAGGGGAAGCTCAGCGTGCATCTGTTCACCCGGATCGGCCTCGTCCTGGCGAGCGTCCTCGCCCTCGCCGCGCCGCCGCGCCTCGCCGCCGCCAAGCCCAGAGCCGTCGCGGCTCAGACCCTGACCGCCGGCGCCGTCGCCTCGCCCGACAGCTATGGCGCGGAGGCCGCCGAGGAAATCCTGCGCAAGGGCGGCAACGCCGTGGACGCGGCCGTGGCCACGGCCTTCGCCCTGGCCGTGACCTATCCGGAGGCCGGCAATCTGGGCGGCGGCGGGTTCATGACCCTGTATGTCGACGGCAAGCCCTACTTCCTCGACTACCGCGAGACCGCACCGGCCGCGGCCAGCGCCGGCATGTACCTGGACGCCAAGGGCGAGGCGGTAGCCGCCCGCAGCCAGTTTGGAAACCTGGCGGTCGGCGTGCCCGGCACGGTGCGCGGCATGGCCATGGCCCACAAGCGGTTCGGCAAGCTGTCATGGGCGCAGGTGCTGGCCCCGGCGATCCGCTACGCGCGGGAAGGCTTCCTGGTCACGCCGCAGCTGATCGGCAACCTCGAGGACGCTGAAGGATCGTTTGTCGGCGTCACAAATTTCCACGCCCGGTTCGGCGGGCTGAAGGCCGGCGAGACCTTCCGCCAGCCGGAGCTGGCCGCCACGCTGGAGCGCATCGCCAAGGACGGCGACGCGGAGTTCTACACCGGCAAGACCGCCGATCTTCTCGTGGCCCAGATGGCGCGCGGGCCGGAGAAGGGCCTGATCACCAGGGCGGACCTCGCCGCCTACAAGGCCGTCTGGCGTGAGCCGATCCAGGCCGACTGGCGCGGCTTTCGCGTGATCACCGCTCCGCCGCCCAGTTCCGGCGGGATCGCCCTGCTGCAACTGCTGATGATGAAGCAGGACGCCGCCCCGCTGTTTGCGGGCGTGGCGCTGAACAGCCCGCAATACGTCCACCTGGTCGCCGAGATGGAAAAGCGGGTGTTCGCCGATCGGGCCGAATATCTGGGCGATCCGGATTTCTGGAAGGTTCCGGTCTCGAACCTGATCGATCCGGCCTATGTGGCTCGCCGCGCCGCCGAGATCGATCCGGCCAAGCCCTCGCCCACGCCCTCGGTGAAGCCGGGGCTGGAAAAGCCGCAGACCACCCACTTCTCGATCGTGGACCGCTGGGGCAACGCCGTCTCCAACACCTATACGCTGAACGGCTGGTTCGGCTCGGGCGTGGTGGTCGAGGGGGCGGGATTCCTGCTCAACGACGAGATGGACGACTTCTCGGCCAAGCCGGGCGCGCCCAACATGTTCGGGGTGGTGGGCGGCGACGCCAACGCCATCGCGCCCGGCAAGCGGCCCCTGTCGTCGATGACCCCGACCATACTGACCCGCGACGGCAAGGTGGCCATGGTGATCGGCACGCCGGGCGGCTCGCGGATCTTCACCTCGGTGTTCCAGGTGCTGGCCAATGTCTACGACTACGGGCTGCCGCTGAGCGAGGCGCAGAAGCAGCGGCGCTTCCACCACCAGCTGCTGCCCGAGAACGTGATCTTCTCCGAGCCGTACGAGCCCTTCCCGGCCGCGCTGACCAAGGCCCTCGAAGAGAAGGGCTACAGGATCGAAACCGGCTTCGTCGGCGACATCGAGGCCATCCAGATCACCGACGGCGCCCCAGTTCCCGCCGCCGATCCGCGGGCCCGCGGAGTGGGCAAGGTGGTGCCGTAGGGGGCTGCGCCCCACGCGAGAAGCGCCTCAGTCGGGAGATCGAGCCCTGCCGCGCCGACGCTGCGCAGCCAACAACGAGAACGCGCAGGTGACGCGGGTTACGGTGGCAAGGCTGGCGGGACGGTAGTTCCCCTATGCCCCAGCTTCAGACGCCTCGTCGACGTCATCGTCCGCGAACGAGGGATGCCTACCGGCCAAGATCACCCGCAACCGCCAGAGGCATTGTTCGCTCCAAGTACCCCTTTTTTTGCCTTCCTTCTCCACTCTCATCCGCGTGAGGACAGCGTCAGCATCAAACAGCTCATCGAATGAAGCACGATCAGCACTATAGCCTGGCGGGACGACCAGAGCCGCAATAGAGGCGCGCCCATCATGGCTTTCCAACTGTGCAGTAAGCGATTTCCGGAGATCCTCGTTCCAGTTATTCGTGTTGCTGAGAGCGAAAATAGCTTCGCAGTTTGGGATGCGGCGTAGGAGCCGTCCCATCCAACAATGCATCCCGAAAGATCGGGATCGACCTTGCGAAAAGGTCTTCTGTTTCCTTCTTCGTGAAGATGTAATCCCCTCCCTCTCCCGAGGGACGGTGGGCGGTAAGTCCCCATCTGAATATGTATTTCCGCAGCACATCCGGCAGAAAGATAAGGTCGTTCGCCGCTAGGAGTGCTTCAATGACGCGCTTGACGCGTTCAATCTTCGTCCTATCGCGCAGGCCTAGGCGCAACAGGTATGTCGTCGCATCATCCGCAATGGCACGGTTGTCCTCGGGAGCGAGCAGCCAGTCGTGTTCGCGAATTAGCGCCTTGGCGAGGGCTCGCCAAAACTTCACATCCCCTTCTTCGGCGAGCTTCGGTAATAGATCATCGAGACGGTCAATGATCGGTCTCAGCTCGCCAGCTTTCAACAGCCGCCTCATTTTCGCGCATAAGATGGCTTCGTCGGGCTCATCCCACAGCTTCCTGACGTCATCGGCGCTGGCGATGCCTGGCGGATCACCCAGATAGAGTGCGCGAACGAGATTTCGCCGTCGGCTAATACGCCCACCAGACTCATCGGAGCGGTCCGATCCGAATTTTGGAAAGATAAGGCCGAGCAACTTTTCCTGTCCGGCCACAGCTGGGCCTAAAAATTCGACGGGTTCGATCTTTCCTTTCTCGTTCATCTGCCGAATGACTCGATGCGACATTTCGTTGGCATTCGGGTCATCGACCAGCGCGTCGATGTTCTCGGCAATGACCTCGCGCAGAGTCGGGGCCTTTGTGATTAACCAGCAATAGGCCAGTAGGTCGGCGGGGCTGATTTCCTTGCGCAGCATTCGATCGAGCACGGCATAGGAGCCGACAAGCCTCTTCAATTCCCGCGGCGTCACGGCCGATTGGCGGATTTGTTCGACTACCTTCTCTTCCTCCTGCGACAGGTCCGCCGGAAGGGGAAGGTCATGCTGATAGAGCAGTGCATCAAGCAGCGCCTGTACATCATGGGTGAAGAGCGGGCGAAGCGGGATTGGGTGCTGGATAATCTTTTCCAGATAGGCTTCGCCACTGCGACGTCGGTCGTCGCCAGAGCCTCGACCGAGAGCGTCAGCGACACGCTCAGGGTCGTATGCGACCAAGTAGGAAATGCCCTTGATGTCGCCTATCGCCTTGACTAGCTGTGCGACGGCGCGAACTTCGTCATCCTCGACGCGGTCCAGCTCGTCGATCAACACGACCACCGCGATCTTGGCATCCGCGAGCTTCTCTTCGAGATTTCGCCGCTCTTCTTGAGGCGAAAGTTTCTTCGGCTTACGAATAAGCTTCAAGGCCTGCTTGAGCGCGGCGCGTCCCGCAGTTGCTAAGCCTCCTGCTCCCGCCGCATCGGCTGCAAGGGCTGCAAAGTGGCCAGCTACGGTAATTGCCTCCCGGTAGGTATCCATCGCAGCCACAAGCCCGCCAGCGTGCTCCCTAGGACTCCGGCCAAGCGCATCTCGAAGCTCGCCAAAGAACGCCGCGAGGAGTTCGTCTCGCCCCTTGAACAACCATGGGTTCAAGGTCGCTACGGCAACATGATCCGTCTTCTCAAGACGTTCAGCGACCAGGTTGAGGATGCTACTCTTGCCCGCCCCCCATTTGCCGGTGAGACCGACAACGACCCCTGTTGAACGCCGCGCCATGAGGCGACCACTGACATCCTTCTCGTCACGGATTAGCGCCAGGATCAGATTCTCAACGAACGGAATGCGGTCAAGACGATCATCGATCTCCCTATCGATCGGACGATCTTGCGCAAGGTCTGGGGTGCGCTTTCCCTTAGCTGCTGCCATGATCTGTTGGCCGACCTATTGGTGTGTTGAATATCATAGCCTTCGAGGACACTTAGACCCTGCCGCCATTGTCCAGGCCCCAGTTTGCGCTACGGCGAGCAAGAAACTGAGAAGCCGCTAGAGATCTTAGACCAGCCATTGGCCATCAGGGCCTGCGTCCGACGGTGGCCGCTCAGTAGCCCCCTCATTTTCCCTAGCTAAACATTAGCCCCGTGACGGTGGCCCAACGCCCCGCACTCCTCATGCCGGAAGCACGTCACGAAGTGGTCGTTGACCATGCCGACGGCCTGCATGAAAGCGTAGACGATCACCGGGCCGCAGAACTTGAAGCCCTTGGCTTTCAAGGCCTTGGCCATCTCGACGGCCAGGGGCGTCTGGGCCGGGACGTCGCCCATGCCGGTGAAGCTGTTCTGGATCGGCGCGCCGCCGACGATGCCCCAAAGAAACTCGGAGAAGTCCTCGCCCCGGTCGCGCATGTCGAGATAGATCCGCGCGCCGTTGATGGCCGCGTCGATCTTGGCGTTGGAGCGGATGATGCCGGCGTCGGCCATCAGCCGGGCGCGGTCCTCGGCCCCGAAGCGGGCGACGATCTCGGGATCGAAATCGGCGAAGGCGGCCCGGAAGGCGTCGCGCTTCTTGAGGATGGTGATCCACGACAGCCCGGCCTGGAAGCCGTCGAGCACCAGCTTCTCCCACAGGGCGCGGCTGTCGTACTCGGGCACGCCCCACTCGGTGTCGTGGTAGGCCTCGTACAGCGGGTCGCCGTTCATGCCCCGCCAGGTGCAGCGATGGATCTCTGTCATGCGGCGACGCTAGCAGAACGGCACCCGAAAACCAGAACTTTTGCAGAACACGCGCGCCGCCGGGGCGAAAATGGCCGTCTCGCGCGTTGATCCCCCGCAGAGGGACGCCAACAAGGAGAAGCCGCCCATGCGCCGCTTCCAAACCCTGGTCATGCTGGCCCTGGCCACCGCGACCATGACCGCCGCCCCGGCGCTGGCCCAGCGCCACGACCGCGACGACAACCCGCCCGGACCGCGCGGCGGCCCCGGCACCAACTGGGAGAACCCGCCCGGATGGCGCGGCGGCCCGGGCGCCTCGCCCGACCGCCGCTACTACCGCTGGCAGGGCAAGAAGCTGCGCTTCGACTATCGGCGCGGCTACTACTACAACCCGCGCTTCGGCTACTGGCACCCCAACTACGGCTGGTGGAACCAGAGCCGCCGCTGCTGGCTCGACCGCGACGACAACCCGCCGGGTCCGCGCGGCGGTCCCGGCACCAACTGGGAGAACCCGCCCGGATGGCGCGGCGGCCCCGGCGCCTCGCCCGACCGCTACGGCCGCTGCCGCTAGACCCGCCTAACCTTTGAGGAACCCCTCGACCTCGGCTTGAAAACGGGCCGGCTGGTCGATCATCACGAAGTGGGCGGAGTCGTCGATGCGGACGAGCTTCGCCCCCTTCAGCGGCGCATAGGCCGCGCCGTACCAGCCGGCGAAGGCCTCGGCCGGCGCGAAGCTGGCCTTGTTCCAGGCCCAGACCACGGTGGTCGGCGCGGTGATCCGAGGCAGTTCGGGCGCGAGATCGGTGGTCAGCAGCTCCTCCATCGCCCGGCCCACCACCTTGCGGTCGCTGGCCAGGGAGGCCTCGACCACCGCCTGGCGGGCGCTCTGCGTCAGCACCATGGTCGCGGCGGTCTGGTTCTGGCGGGCCAGGTACTGGTCCTGCGGGGCGGTCTCGATCCGCTGGCGGAAGTCGGCCGCGCCCTTGGCCACGGCCTCGCGCGAGGCGCCGGGACCGAAATAGGCCATGGCCAGGTTGGGGAACATGTCGACCACCATCAGCCGGCCGACAAGGTCCGGATGCCGGGCCGCCAACATCAGGCCGATCGTGCCGCCCAGCGAATGGCCGATGACGGCCGGCGCCTTCAGCCCCTTGGCCTGTATGTAGGCGGCCAGCCCCTCGGCGACGCCGGCGACGACCTGGCCCTCGGCGTTGGCCCCGGCCGGATCGCCGGCGAAGCCCGCCACCTGCACCAGGTGGACGCGGTAGCGATCTTCCAGCGCCTTGGCCGTCGGCTCCCAGACCGCTCGCGACGAGGCCAGGCCCGGGATCAGGATCACGTCCGGCCCCTTGCCCCGCACGACCACGGAAAAGCGGTCGATGTCGCCGGCGGCGAGGACGGGACCGGCGACCACCGTCGCGGCCAGCAGGGCGCCCGCGCCCAGGAGTTCACGGCGGTTCATCGGCTTTCCCCCAGACGGCGCTGTTCACCCGAAGACTTGAGCCCAGATCCTCGCCGCCGCAATCGGTCACGCGATGAATAATCAGTAATCAATTTATGAGCGAGTAGAGCCCGCGCGCTTGGCGACGGAGACGGCCCGCATGAGCGAGACGTTCGGACGGCGAAAACCCGCTCCGCGCCCCGACGGGCCGGCCAAGCGCCGGCGGTGGCCCGCCTGGCCGCTGTTCCTGCTGGCGATGATCCCCGCCTATCTGCTGCAGCAGATCCCGCTGCTGAACCTGATCCTGTTCTTCGCCCTGTCGCCGCTGTGGATCGGCCTGCTGTTCAACGCCGCCCTGGTGACGATGGCGATCGACGCCTGGCGCCGGGCCGCGCCCCGCTGGATGCTGGCCATCCCGGTACTGGTCTATGGCGGCAACCTGGTCTGGAGCGCCATGGGATACCTGGACTATCGCGCCCTGGACGAGCGGCTGCGGCGCGAGAACGCCGCCGCTCACCTGCCCTTCGATCCGGCCCAGGCGTCGATCCTGGCCCCCGGTCAACTGGCCCAGAGCCTGGTCGAGGGCTACGCCCTGCCGGTCGTCTACCGCTATCCCGACGTCTACCGCAGCGGCCAGCCGGCCGCGCTGCGGGTGCTGCCGCGCGCGACCTGCGAGACCATACCCAAGTCCCCCGACCTGCGGATGACGGCGCAACGGATGATGGTCGGCCGCGCCCTGGTGTCCAACGCCTGCGTGCTGATCCTGCCCGGCGAGCCGCGGGGGCCGGTGGTGCGGGTGGAGACCGGCGAAGGACCCGGAGATCTGGAACCGGGTCTGCGCCGCCTGACCCTGACGGCGCCGGACGGCCGCGCCGTCGCCCTGGCCTACGGGATCGCCGCCGTCCCCTCGCCGATCCCCTTCCCGCTGGTCAGCTGCCTCACCTGGACCCGCCACGACTGCACCCACACGCTCTACCGGCTGAAGCCGGGGGTCGGCGGCGGGGCGGAGGGCTTCGCGGGCATGGTCGCCGGGGTCCTTGGCCTGGCGGAACGGCCGATCCACACGACGAGGACCGGCGGCAAGCTGATCCTGTCGCTCGACGAGGCCCAGACCCGCGCCCTGTCGGCCGGTTCGGAGCCGGCCGTGGCCCAGGCCCGCGCCTTCGGACGCCAGGCCGTGGACAAGAACCTGGCCCGCTTCTCGCGCCTGATGGCCGGCGAGGACCTGGCCCAGGACGAGGACTTCGACCGCTGGATCGTGGTCAGCAACGCCGACCAGGTGGACCCCGAGGCCCTGCTGGCGGCGATCCGGCGGGCCTATGGCGATCGCTCCCGCTCCAGCGCCCAGCAGACCTTCGCCGGCGTCGCCGCCGCCCTGCCGGCCGAGGCCTTCGCCCGGATAGGTCCAAGCCTGGCGCCGCTGGTCGGCGAGGACGAGGCCCTGGAGGGGCTGGCCGTCCGCCTGGGCGACCTGGGCGCGCCGGCCGCCCTGCCGCTGGCGAAAAGGGCCGAGGCCGTTCGCGCCGTGCCGAGCCGCACCGACGCCCTGCTGGGCCTCTGCCGGGCGGGACAGGCGGCGGCCGGCGTCGCCGACCGGGTCGCGGCCGTCCCACGCGCTGACGCCCGCGCCGACGTGATCGAGGCTTCCGTGCTGGCGCTGCTGCGGATGGGCCGGCGCGACCTGGCGCAGCCGCTCGCGGCCCTGCCCGCCAGCAACGGCTTCAACGGCGCCGCAAGGCGAGGCTATCGCAAGGCGATCGACCGCATCCTCGCCGAGGTGGGGCCGGCCTCGCCGCGCTCGGTCTGCCAGCTGGATGGCGAGACCCGCCTGCCGCGCGTGTCCTGGCTGGAAGGGGCCGGCTAGGGCGGATCATCCGCCTGCCTCCCCCACCTCCGTCCTTCCCCGCGAAGGCGGGGACCCAAGCTGGCTTTCGGGATATGGCGCCGCCGTGGGCTAGCCGCGGACTCGGCTTGGATCCCCGCCTTCGCGGGGAGGCTCGGTGAAAGATGGCCGAAGGTCTTGAAGTCGGGCCGACTAGACCGTCGGCGCGGCCACAGGCGTCGGCGGGACCCAGTCGGGGCGCTCGACCCGCACCGGGCGGCCGTCGACCGTCAGCGCCGCGCCCTCGATGCGGTCGAGGCGCAGCAGGGCCATGGCCCGGCCGTCGCCGCCGCTCAGCACCTCGCCGGCCCGAAGCTCGCCGGCCAGCACCTCGGCGCCGAAGGCGGGAGCGGGACCGTCGAAGGCGATCGGCAGCATGCGGTTCTTGATCGTGCCGCGCCGCTTCATGCGGCTGGTGGTCTCCTGGCCGACGAAGCAGCCCTTCTTGAAGTCGATGCCCGAAAGCAGGTCGAAATCGGCCTCGATCGGATAGGCCTTGTCGCTGAGCCAGTCGGCCGGGCCGGGCACGCCCAGGGCAAGGCGATGGGCATCATAGTCGGCCTCGGTCGCGTCGGGCTCGACGGTCGAACCGTAGACCCGTGCGCCCAGGGCCGGCAGGCGCGGGTCGGCGTAAAAGCCTTCACCAGCAACCGGCGCGCCGTCCGGCGAGAACACCGCGCCGACCGTCAGGTCCGAAGCCCCGATCTCGACCTTGGCCCGCAGGCGGTACATCGACAGCCGCGTGACGATGGCGTCGCGGTGTTCGGCGGCCACGTCGAGCAGCGCCCCATCCGGTAGGCCGGCCACGAACAGGTCGTAGAGCAGCCGGCCCTGCGGGGTCAGGAGGCCCGAAAAGCGCAGCTCGCCGGGCGCCAGGGTCTCGACGTCCTGGGTCAGCAGCCCCTGCAGGAAGCTGCGCCAATCGGGGCCGGCGACGGCGATGACGGCGCGGGAGGAAAGGTGGGCGGTGCGCGGGCTGGTCATGGCCGAACATGTGGCGCCAGGGCGACGCATCCGCCAGTCTTTCATGCGAAGAAAGCTTAAGCGGGATAACGGGATGCGTTGACAGGCGGTTCACCCTATAGATGGACCGATGACACAGCGGGCCTTCCCGATTCTCTTCATCACCGCCACGCGTATCGGCGACGCCGTGCTGTCGTCCGGCCTGATCAGAATGCTGGCCGACGAGATCCCCAACGCCCGCTTCACCATCGTCGCCGGCCCGCTGGCCGCCCCCCTGTTCGCCCACGTCCCCGGCCTCGACCGGGTGATCGTCATGGAGAAGGGCAAGGGCAAGGGTCACTGGTTCAAGCTGTGGAACCAGGTGCGCCACAAGAAGTGGGGCCTGGTGGTCGATCTGCGCGGCAGCGCCACCGCCCTGTTCCTGCGCCGCGAGAAGCGGGCGATCTGGAAGAAGACCCCCGGCGAGATCGCCCACAAGGTGGTCGAGACCGCCCGCGTGCTGAAGATCGAGGACGCCCCGCCGGCCCCGCACCTCTACATCACGCCGGAAGTCCAGGCCCTGGCCGACCAGATGCTGGCCCCGCGCGGCAACGAGCCGGCCGGTCCGATCCTGGCCATGGGCCCGGCCGCCAACTGGATCGGCAAGGTCTGGCCGATCGAGCGCTTCACCCAGACGGCCGCCCAGCTGCTGGGTCCCGGCGGCAGGCTGGAGGGCGGTCGCCTCCTGATCCTCGGCGGTCCGGAAGACGGCCGCATGGTCGAGGAGCTGCGCATGGCTTCCGCCAGAGGCAGATGCATCGACCTGACCGGCAAGGTCGATCTGCTGACCGCCTATGCCTGCCTCAAGCGCGCCGACCTCTTCATCGGCAACGACAGCGGCTTGATGCACATCGCCGCCGCCGCCGGCACGCCCACCGTCGGCCTGTTCGGCCCGTCGGACGAGCGCCGCTACGGCCCCTGGGGCCCGCTGACCCGCGCCGTGCGCGGCCCGCGCGACTTCGAACAGTTCAAGGCCGTCGATCCCGACCTCTCGCAAGCCATCCGCCACATGAGCGACCTGCCGGTGGCCAAGGTGGTGCGTGCGGCGATCGAGCTGCTGGAGGAGGCCCGGGCGGGGGCGGTTGCGGAGCCAGTCGAGCCCGAGACGCCCGTCGAACCGCCGGTGGCCGAAACGGCCGCGTTCGAGACCGCAGCGCCCGAAGCCGCTCCCGAGCTTCCGCTGGAAGCCGCCCCCGAAACGCCCGCCGCAGAGGCCGACGCCCCGCCGGCCGAAGAACCCAAGCTCAAGGTCTCCCCCCGCCGCCGCAAACGCACCAGCGGCGAAGCCAGCCCGCCTGCCTAGAATTCCCCTCTCTCTTTGAGAGAGGGAGGGGCCCATGGCGAAGCCATGGGAGGGTGAGAGGTAACAAACTCACCGAAAGAGGCGCGGTCGTCGGGCTTGGCTTTTGATCCCGCAGTTCGAGAACGACGTTGATCTCCGTAGCCGTGAGGCGCGTCGGGATATGCCTGCCCACGGTGAAACCTCTCACCCTCCCACCGCCTTCGGCGGCGGGCCCCTCCCTCTCTCTCAGAGAGAGGGATTTAGTTTGGTGTTGCCACCCGCTCGCAGCAGACCTAGACCGCCCCAAACCCACCGCAGGAGCGCCCCATGTCCCAGACCTTCGACCTGATCGTCCGTGGGGGCGAGGTGGTGAACCATGCGGGGCGCGGGATCACCGACGTCGGCGTGCGAAACGGCAAGATCGTCGCCATCGGCGACCTATCCCAGGCCTCGGCGGGCGAAGTGTTCGACGCCACGGGCCTGACGGTGCTGCCGGGCGTGATCGACAGCCAGGTGCACTTCCGCGAGCCGGGCCTGGAGTGGAAGGAAGACCTGGAAAGCGGTTCGCGCGGCGCGGCCCTCGGCGGCGTCGTGGCCGTGTTCGAGATGCCCAACACCGAGCCGACCACCACCGATCCGGACGCCCTGGCCGACAAGCTGGCCCGCGCCAAGAACCGGATGCACACCGACCACGCCTTCTATGTCGGCGGCACCCACGAGAACGCCAACTTCCTGGGCGAACTCGAGCGCCTGCCCGGCTGCTGCGGCATCAAGGTGTTCATGGGCGCCTCGACGGGCTCGCTGCTCGTGCAGGACGACGAGGGCGTCGAGAACGTGCTGCGGCATGTGAACCGCCGCGCGGCCTTCCACTCGGAGGACGAATACCGCCTGGCCGACCGCCGCAGCCTGGCCCGTCCCGGCGACTGGACCAGCCACCCCGAGGTGCGCGACGCCCAGGCCGCCCTGCAATCGACCCACCGCCTGGTGCGCATCGCCAAGAACCTGGGCAAGCGCATCCACGTGCTGCACGTCACCACCAAGGAAGAGATCGACTTCCTGGCTCAGAACAAGGACGTCGCCTCCGTCGAGGTCACGCCCCAGCACCTGACCCTGGTCGCGCCGGAAGCCTATGAGCGGCTGAAGGGTTTCGCCCAGATGAACCCGCCGATCCGCGACGCCTATCACGTGGCCGGCGTCTGGCGCGGCATCGAGGCCGGCATCGCCGACGTGCTGGGCAGCGACCACGCCCCCCACACCCGCGAGGAGAAGGCCCGCCCCTATCCGGCCTCGCCGTCGGGCATGCCGGGCGTGCAGACCCTGGTGCCGGTGATGCTGACCCACGTGGTGGACGGCAAGCTCAGCCTCGAACGCTTCGTTGATTTGACCAGCCATGGCGTGAACCGCGTGTTCGGCCTGGCCGACAAGGGGCGCCTCGCCGAAGGCTTCGACGCCGACTTCACCATCGTCGACATGAAGGCCCGCAAGACCATCACCCACGAGCAGATGGCCAACCGCGCCGGCTGGACCCCGTTCGACGGCTTCGAGGCCAAGGCCTGGCCGGTGGCCACCATCGTCCGCGGCGTCGTGGTCATGCGCGACGACGAGATCATCGCCGAGGGCAAGGGCGAGCCGGTGCGGTTCCTGGAGACGCTGGCGAAGTAAGGCCCCCTCAGTCGCTCCGCGACAGCTCCCCCAGAGGGGGAGCATCTTGGCGAACGCCGCGCTTCAAAGATCCTCCCCCCTCTGGGGGAGGTGGCCCGGAGGGCCGGAGGGGGGACGGTTTCAGCTTCCGCGACGCTGGCCGCTCTCCCCCCACCAATCGCTGCGCGATCGCCTCCCCCATAGGGGGAGGTTCCCACCGAACACCGCTCGACGAGGTTGAACGGCCGTTCGACGCGCTCCATAACTGAGGCATGGACACCCTCGTCAGCGCTCCGTTCCGTGACGCCCGCTATGCGCAGCGCGCGCTGGAGGTCGAAAAGCACGGCGAGGCGCTGATCCTGCGCAACCCCATGCCCTATTCCGACGCGGTGCGGACCACCACCGCCCCGCTGGCCCGCTGGGCCGCGGAGGCGCCCGACCGGGTCTGGCTGGCCGAGCGGGTGGAGGGCCAGGACGGCTGGCGGACGATCACCTACGGCGAGGCCGCGCCTCGTATCGCGGCCCTTGCCGGCGGCCTCTCGACCCTTGGCCTGTCGCGCGGCGCGCCGCTGCTGATCCTGGCCCGCAACGGCGTCGACCACGCCCTGGTCGCCTATGCGGCCATGAGCCTTGGGGCGCCCGCCGCGCCGGTGTCGCCGCAATACGGCCTGGCCGGCGCCGACCTCTCGCGCCTGGCCCAGGCGGTCGAGCGGATCAGGCCGGCGGCGGTCTATGTCGACGACGCGGCCGCCTTCGCCCAGGCCCTGGACCATCCCAGCATCGACAGCCTGCCGGTCGTCGCCAGCCGCAACCCGCGCCCCGGCGACCAGCCGTTCGACGCCCTGCTGGCCAGCCCGCCGGCGGCCGATGTCGCGCAGGCCGGCGACGTCGCCAAGCTGCTGCTGACCTCGGGCTCGACCGGCCGCCCCAAGGCGGTGATCTGCACCCACGCCAACATCGCGCTCAACGCCGCCCAGATCGAGGCCTGCTACGCCGACCCCGACCCGCCGGTGCTGGTCAATTCCGCGCCCTGGAGCCACAGCCTGGGGGCCAACGCCATACTGCACATGGTGCTGCATCGCGGCGGCACGCTCTACATCGACACCGGCCAGCCCGTGCCGGGGCGCTTTGGCGAAACCCTTCGGAACCTGCGCGAGATCTCGCCGACCTATCACAACATGGTGCCGGCCGGCTGGGGCCTGCTGGTCGGCGAGCTGGAGCGCGACCCGGTGCTGGCGGCGACCTTCTTCCGCAAGGTGCGGGTTCTGCAGTACGGCGGCGCGGCCATGGCCCAGTCGATCCTCGACCGGGTGCAGGCCGTGGCCCTGGAGACGACCGGCCAGCGCATCACCTTCGCGGCCGGCTACGGCGCCACCGAGACCGGGCCGACCGCCTGCAACATCCACTGGCTGAACGCGCGCTCCGGCATGGTCGGCCTGCCCACGCCGGGCACGTCGGTGAAGCTGGTTCCGGCCGGCGAGAAGCTGGAGATCCGAGTCAAGGGTCCGCAGGTCTCGCCCGGCTATCTCGACCAGCCCGAGGCGACGCGGGAGGCCTTCGACGAAGACGGCTTCTACCGCCTGGGCGATGCCGCGCGCCTGGCCGATCCCGATGATCCTTCGGGCGGCCTGGTCTTCGACGGGCGCCTCGTTGAGAACTTCAAGCTGGCCAGCGGGACCTTCGTGGCCGCCGGGGCGCTGCGGGTGGCGGCGATCTCGGCCATCGGCGGGGCGGCGAGCGACGCCGTGGTCTGCGGCGAGGGCCGCGAGGGGGTCGGGCTGATGCTGTTCCTGGAGCCCAGGACCTGCGAGCGCATCGGCGACGCGGCCGCCGTGCGGGCGGCGGTGCGGGCCGGGCTGGAGCGCTTCAACGCCGGGGCCAGGGGCGGCGGCCGCGTGGCCCGCGCCCTGATCCTGCCCGGCGCCCCCGACGCGGCCAGCGGCGAGCTGACCGACAAGGGCTACATCAACCAGGCCCTGGCCCGCGAACGGCGACCGGCGGAGATCGAGCGGCTGTTCGCGGCCGCGCCCGATGGCGACGTGATGGTGTTTGGTTGAGCTAGAAAGATCGTCATCCCGGACGGCGTAGCCGATCCGGGACCCAGGGGCCACCGCACTGCCGCTTGCCCCTGGGTCCCGGCTCTCCGCTTCGCTACGGCCGGGATGACGCGCGTTGTTGTTAGGCAAGGAAAAGCACATGAACGGCGCCGACGCCCTGATCACCACCCTGGCCGACAACGGCGTCACCGCCTGCTTCGCCAACCCGGGCACCAGCGAGATGCAGTTCGTCTCGGCCCTGGACCGCGAGCCGCGCATGCGCTCGATCCTGTGCCTGTTCGAGGGGGTGGCGACCGGGGCGGCCGACGGCTACGGGCGGATCGCGGGCAAGCCGGCCTGCACCCTGCTGCACCTGGGGCCGGGCTACGCCAACGGCGCGGCCAACCTGCACAACGCCCGCCGGGCCTTCACCCCGATCGTCAACGTCGTCGGCGACCACGCCACCTATCACCGCGGCTTCGACGCCCCGCTCAACAGCGACATCGCCGCCCTGGCCGCGCCCAATTCGCTGTGGGTGAAGTCGGCCGAGAGCGCCGACAGCGTCGGTCCCCTCGCGGCCGAGGCGATCACCGCCAGCTACGGGACGCCGGCCGGGAACGCCTGCCTGATCCTGCCCGCCGACGCGGCCTGGAACGAGGCCAAGGTGCACGGCGGGGTGGCCGAGATCCCCGCCCCCGGCGCGCCGAGCGACGAGGCCATCGCCGCCATCGCCCACGCGGTGAAGGCGGCCAGGGCGCCGGTGCTGCTGCTGGGCTCAGGCGCCTGTCGCGCCGACGGGATCGCCGCCGCCGGACGTCTGGCGGCGCTGGGGATCCGGGTGCTGACCGACACCTTCACCGCCCGCCAGGCGCGCGGCGAGGGCCGCTTCCGCCCCGACAAGCTGCCCTATTTCGGCGAGCAGGCCCTCAAGGAGCTCGACGGCGCCGACCTGATGGTGCTGGTCGCCACCGAGCGGCCGGTGGCCTTCTTCGCCTATCCCGACCGGCCCAGCGTGCTGGTTCCCGAGCACTGCGGGTTGGAGACCCTGTGCGGGCGTGGCGACGACGCCGCCGCCGCCCTGCACGCCCTGGCCGACGCCCTGGAGGCCCCCGCCGCCGGTCCGGCCGAGCCCTACGCCCCGCCGCCCGCCCCGGCCGGCAAGCTGGACGCCTGGGCCATCGGGGCCAGCCTCGCCCGTCACATGCCGGCCGATACG
Organism: Caulobacter sp. GW821-FHT10A10; assembly: GCF_059415745.1. Taxonomy (NCBI): domain Bacteria; kingdom Pseudomonadati; phylum Pseudomonadota; class Alphaproteobacteria; order Caulobacterales; family Caulobacteraceae; genus Caulobacter; species Caulobacter sp. GW821-FHT10A10. The sequence continues at coordinate 643,130 of NZ_JBWKNV010000001.1, forward strand.
GTGATCTCGGACGACGCGGTGACCGCCGGCCTGCCGATCTTCACCCAGACCCGCGCCGCCCGCGCCCACGACTGGCTGTCGCTGACCGGCGGGGCGATCGGCCAGGGCATCCCGCTGGCCATCGGCGCGGCCGTGGCCCGGCCGGACGCCAAGGTCCTGGCCCTCACCGGCGACGGGGCGGGCATGTACACGGTGCAGGGCCTGTGGACGATCGCCCGCGAGCAGCTGGACGTGGTGGTCGTGGTCTTCGCCAACCACGTCTACCGCATCCTCGGCATCGAACTGTCGCGCACCGGCGCCGGTCCGGCGGGCCCGGCGGCCAGCAAGCTGCTGGACCTTGGCGAGCCGCGCATCGACTGGGTGGCGGTCTCGCAAGGCCTGGGCGTGCCCGCGCAGCGGGTGGAGACGGCCGAGGCCTTCGACGCGGCGTTCGAACAGGCGATGGCGGGCAAGGGGCCAAGGCTGATCGAGGCGGCGCTTTAGCGTGAGGAACCTCCCCCTGTGGGGGAGGTGATCGCGAAGCGATCGGTGGGGGGCGTTACTGCGAAATCGGCCGACGTCCGCGGCAGCTGAAAACGTCCCCCCACCGGCCTTCGGCCGCCTCCCCCACAGGGGGAGGTTCGCTCGCCTCGCTCCTCCCCCTTCAGGGGGAGGAATAAAAAACCCCGCCGGTTCGCACCGGCGGGGTTCTTCGTCAGAGCTCCGAAAAGCCCTTACTTCTTGATGTTGGTCGGCAGCTTGCAGCCGCCGCCGACGCCCTTGGCCTGCAGGCAGGACAGCAGTTCCTTCGGCTTGGGCGCGGGCGCGTTCAGCGGGTAGGACATCACCCAGCCCGGCAGGCCGTCGGCGCAGGCGACTTCGATGAAGCCGTCGGTCTCGGTGCGGCCGATGACCCGGGCGTCGGAGACCTCGCAGCTGCCCTTGCCGTAGGCCTTCAGGTCGGACCACAGGCGCGGGAACACCGCGTTCGGCTTGGTGTAGCTGCAGCGGAAGCCGTTCAGCTCCGAGAACAGGCAGTCATAGACGCGGTTCTCGGTGGGCGAGAACATGCCGATGCCGCCGTCCGGACGGTTCGAGCACTTCAGCTCGACCACTTCCTTCTTGGGGTCGTTCGACGGGAACAGGCCGTAGGATTCGACCTTGCAGTCGAAGCCGGCCTTCTTGGCCAGGCTGGTGTAGAGGCCGGCCTGCTCGGTCTTGGCCGCGCGGCTGTCGGTCAGGGTGCACTCGGCGCCGCCCGGGGCGTTGGCGCAGTCGATGGCGCGGGCGAGAGCGCCGCTGGCCAGGGTCTGCTGCAGCACGTAGCCCTTGCCGTCCTGGCACGAGACTTCGAAGTAGTTGTCGCTCTTGGTGGTCAGGATGTAGCGCTTGTCCTTCACCGCGCAGCCGTTGTTGGCGGCGGCGGCCAGGGTGTCGACGACCTGCAGCTGGGTGGCGCGGTCGGTCAGCTTGCACGAGATGTTGCCGGTCTCGTCGTACAGCAGGCAGCTGTTGGCCACCGTGCCTTCGAGCTTCATCGGAACCGGAACCTGGACGATGTAGCCGGCGCCGCCCTTACAGGCGACTTCGAAGAACGAGTTATTGTTGCCGGTGCCGATGGCGCGGGCGTTCTGCAGGTCGCACGAGGCGTTGGCCTTGGCGAGATAGGGCTTCAGGCCTTGCTTGGGATCGACGTTGGCCGGCAGCAGGCACTTGAGGCCCGATTCCTTGCCGTCGGCGCCGACCTGGCCGGTCTCGAGGCAGTTGAACGCCTGCGGAGCGGCGTCCTTCTTGGCCACGATGGCGTAGCCCATGCCTTCCTGGCAGGCGACTTCGTAGTAGGAGGTGCTGGTCTTCTTGTCGGCGCCGATCAGTCGGGCGTCGGACACTTGGCAGGCGATGGTCGTCTGCGCCATCAGCGGCGGCGCTTCCTTCATGCCGGTTTCACGCGACTTGGCGTCGACGGCGGCGGCGGCGGGCTTGGCATCCTTCGGCGCCGCGAAGGCGGCGGCCGGAACGAGCACGGCGACCGCGAGGGCGGCCGTCAGGCCGATCGCGAATGGCCTCATGTCTGTAGTCTCCTGGGGGTGAATTCCTCGCGGCGGACTTAAGCGCCCGCTTGCATCTAGGGTCAAGATGTCGTCCGACAGGGGCGCAATCATGGCGCGGCTTGGCCATAAAAAATGGGTGGTTTGGGGAAGGAGAAGGCGATGAGCGACGGTTTCGAGGAGGCCGCGAGCGACGCGGAATCGCCACGCCGCCCCCGCCTGGCCTATCCGTTCGAGGTCGAGCCGGAGCCCGGTTCGGGCCAGGCGGTCGAGGTCGCGCCGGGGGTTCTGTGGCTGCGACAGCCCCTGGGCGGCTCGCTGGGCTTCATCAATGTCTGGGCGCTGGCCGACGGCGAGGGCTGGACCATCGTCGACACCGGCATGGCCACCAGGGAGACCAGCGGCGCCTGGAAGGCCGCCTTCGCCGGGGCGCTGGAGGGCCGGCCGGTGACCCGGGTGATCGTCACCCACCTGCATCCCGACCATGTGGGCCTGGCCGGCTGGCTGACCCGCCGCTTCGACTGCCGCCTGTGGATGACCCGGCTGGAATACTTCCAGTGCCGGATGCTGGTGGCCGACACCGGTCGCGAGGTGCCCGAGGACGGGGTGCGGTTCTTCCGCGCCGCCGGCTGGGACGACGACGCCGTCGACAACTACAAGACCCGCTTCGGCGGCTTCGGCCGGGCGATCCACGCCCTGCCCGACAGCTATCGGCGCATGGAGGACGGCGAGACCTTCCGCATCGGCGAGCACGACTGGACGGTGGTGACCGGCCAGGGCCATTCGCCCGACCACGCCTGCCTGTGGAGCCCAGCGCTGGGCCTGCTGATCTCGGGCGACCAGGTGCTGCCGAAGATCTCGTCCAACGTCTCGGTGTTCCCCACCGAGCCCGACGCCGACCCGCTGACCGACTGGCTGACCTCGCTGGCCAAGGTCAAGGCGATCGTCCCCGACGAGGTGCTGGTGCTGCCGGCCCACAACGCCCCGTTCCGCGGCCTGCACGCCCGCATCGACCAGTTGATCAACGGCCACGAGCGCGGCCTCTCGCGCTTGGCCAGTAAGCTGGAAGAGCCCAGGCGCGCCGTCGACACCTTCGGCGCCCTCTTCGCCCGGCCGATCGGCCCGGACCTGCTGGGCATGGCCACCGGCGAGGCCATGGCCCACCTCAACTGCCTGATCGGCCGCGGGTTAGCGCTGCGCGAGACGGATGAGGCGGGGGTGGGGTGGTATCGGGCGGTTTGATATTTCCCTCTCTCTTTGAGAGAGGGAGGGGCCCGCCGCGAAGCGGTGGGAGGGTGAGAGGTTTCACCGCCAGCAGGCAAATCCGAACCCACAGCCACCTACCCGACGCCGAAGTCGCAACTCCGCGCTTCATCAGGTGAGTTTGTTACCTCTCACCCTCCCACGCCTTCGGCGTGGGCCCCTCCCTCTCTCAAAGAGAGAGGGACAAACGGGAAAACACCCGTTTGATATTTCGCACACGAAGCATATAGTCGGCGCATGTCGACGCCCCCCGCCCCTGCCCCCGACAAGCGCCTCGTTTTCCTGCTGGCTTCCGGCCATCGGCGGGTGCAGCGCTGGATCGAGGCCAAGCTGGCGGCCGATCGGCACGGCCTGACCTCGGCCCAGTCGGGGGTGCTGTTCTATCTGGGCGGCGCCGACGGGGCGCTGATCGGCGAGGCGGCGGAAGCCCTGGATCTCGCCCCCTCGGCCATGACCGGCCTCGTCGACCGCATGACCCGCGCGGGCCTAGTCGAGCGCCGGCCCGACCCCAAGGACGGCCGCGCCCTGCGCCTGCACCTGACCGACCACGGCCGCGCCGCCCGCGAGGAGGCGAAAGCCGGCCTCGCCCACCTCAACGCCCACCTCACCGAAGGCTTCACGGACGACGAGATCGCCGTGGTCGCCCGCTGGCTCGCGAGCCTGCAGACCAAGTTCCCCAAAGGAGACCCCGCCCCATGACCGACCCCCTCAAGACTGAGCAGGTCAAGATCGACCGTGAGGCCGGCGTTCTGACCATCACCCTGGCCCGCCCGGACAAGAAGAACGCCCTCAGCAACGCCATGTACGGCGCCCTGGCCGACGCCCTGGAAGGCGCCGAGAACGATCCGGAGATCCGGGTCGTGGTGTTCCAAGGCGACGGCGACAGCTTCAGCGCCGGCAACGACCTGGGCGACTTCGTGGCCCAGGCCACCGGCGCCTTCACCGAGGAGCGCCACGTGTGGCGGTTCCTGAAAGCCCTGGCCAACGCCACCCGGCCGCTGGTCGCCGCCGTCCACGGCCAGGCTGTCGGCGTGGGAACCACCATGCTGCTGCACTGCGACCTGGTGTTCGTGGCGCCCGACGCCCGCCTGACCGTGCCGTTCGTCAACCTGGCCCTGGCCCCGGAGGCCGCGTCGAGCTGGCTGCTGCCGGCCCGCATCGGCCACGCCCGCGCCTACGCCATGTTCGCCCTGGGCGAGGCCGTGGACGGGACGACCGCCGCGGCCTGGGGCCTGGCCAACGCCGTGGTCCCGGCCGAAGAGCTGCGCGCCAAGGCCCGCGCCGCCGCCGACCAGTTGGCCAAGCGTCCCCTGGGCGCCCTGACCGTCACCAAGCGCCTGATGCGCGACGCCGAGGCCATCGCCAGCCTGATGGACAAGGAAGGCGCCCTGTTCGCCGAGCGCCTGCAGACCGCCGAAGCCCGCGAAGCCTTCATGGCCTTCGCCGAGCGCCGGGCTCCGGACTTCAGCAAGGTGGGGTAGGGTAGAAAGATCCTCCCCCTCTGGGGGAGGTGTCGCCAAAGGCGACGGAGGGGGGCCGTTTTCAGCTTCCGCTGATCTGGCTGGCTTCGCGAATACTCCCCCCACCGATCGCTTCGCGATCGCCTCCCCCACAGGGGGAGGTTCCTCATGACCGACAAGGATCCTCGCCATGGCCGACCGCATCGTCTCGCCCTTCGGGGCCCGCAGCACCGCCGGCGAGGTGGTCGCCGGCCATGACCTCACGGGCCGCACCGCCATCGTCACCGGCGCGGCCACGGGCATCGGCGTCGAGACCGCCCGCGCGCTGGCCGAAGCCGGCGCGGAGGTGGTGATCGCCGCCCGCAAGCCCGACCTGGGCGCGGAAGCCGTCGCCGAGATCGAGCGCACGGCCGGCCCCGGCAAGGTCCGCTTCGCCATGCTCGACCTCTCCAGCCTGGCCTCGGTGCGCGCCTTCGCCGACGCCTGGGGCGCAGCGCCGCTGCACCTGCTGATCAACAACGCTGGCGTCATGGCCTGCCCGCTCGCCTACACCGAAGACGGGCTGGAGATGCAGATCGGCACCAACCACTTCGGCCACTTCCTGCTGTCGACGCTGCTGGCGGACAACCTGGTCGAGGGTGCGCAAGGATCGGGCGTTCCCTCGCGCCTGGTGTCGCTGTCGTCGATCGGCCACCGGCGTTCGGGCGTGAACTTCGAGGACCCGCACTTCCGCCATCGGCCCTACGACAAGTGGGAAGCCTACGGCCAGGCCAAGACCGCCAACAGCCTGTTCGCGGTCGGTTTCGACGCCCGGTTCAAGGACCGGGGCGTGCGGGCCAACGCCGTCATGCCCGGCGGCATCATGACCCCGCTGCAGCGCCACCTGCCGATCGAGGAGCAGGTCGCCCTGGGCTGGATCGGCGAGGACGGCAAGCCGCGCGACGGCTTCAAGACCCCAGAGCAGGGCGCGGCCACCAGCGTCTGGGCGGCGGTCGGTTCCGAGCTCGACGGCGTCGGCGGGCTCTATCTGGAAGACTGCAAGCAGGCCGTGGCCTGGAACAAGGACAAGCCCTGGACCGGTGTGCTGCCGCACGCGCTGGACCCCGAGTCGGCCGAGCGGCTGTGGGCGCTGTCGGTGGAGACGACGGGGGCATAGGAACCTCCCCCTCTGGGGGAGGCGGCCGAAGGCCGGTGGGGGGCCGTTTTCAGCTTCCGTTGCGCAGGCCGAGTTCGCAATAGCTCCCCCCACCGATCGCTGCGCGATCGCCTCCCCCACAGGGGGAGGTTCGTAAAGAAAAAGCCCCGCCGGATCACCGGCGGGGCTCTTTCGTTCGCTTTGTCCCAGACCCTACGGCTTGGCCGGGGCCGCGGTCGGCTTGTCGGCGGTCGCCGGGGTCGGAGCGGTCGCGGCGGCCGAGGCCGGGGCGCCGGCGGCGGGCGCCGCAGCGCCTTCAGCGGCCGGAGCGGCAGCCGGAGCAGCGGCGGCGGCGGGCTTGGGCGCCGGCACGGGCAGGGTCGAGCCCAGGCTGTGCAGGTAGGCGATGATGGCGATGCGGTCTTCCTGCTTCTTCAGGCCCGCGAAGGTCATCTTGGTGCCCGAGATGTACTTCTGCGGCCCCTTCAGGAACTGGTCGACGTGGTCGTAATCCCACTGCGGGTTCTTCGAGCCGAAGTCGGTCATGGCCGACGAATAGGCGAAGCCCGGGTGCGTGCCCGGATGCTTGCCCAGGGTGCCGAAGAGGTTGGGACCGGTGCCGTTCGGGCCGCCCGAATCGAAGTTGTGGCACGAGGCGCACTTGGCCGCGACAGCCTTGCCGGCCTCGATGTTGGCGGGCAGCAGGATCACCGAACCCCAGTCCGGCGGAACCTCGGCGGCCGCGGCGCCCTCGCCGCCGGTGTCTTCCTGGACGGCGATCTCGTAGCCGGCCTTCTCGACCTCGTGCTTCTTGAAGACGATGTCGGACGCTTCGCGCAGGCCAAAGATCACCAGGCCGGTCAGCAGCACGCCGCCGAAAATCTTGTTGAACGTAAGATCGCTCATCTCAGCCTTGCCAGCCTCTTTATTGGCTCCGCCTTACGTGGACGGGCCGATTTATGAGCGCGGGTCCCCCCATGGTCGTCCCACGCGCGATGTTGCGCTCCGGTCTCTGACACGCTACCGCCCCATGCGCAACCCGGGCGAACCGCGTTTCGCCCAACTCCGGTACGCCATGAACCCGATCGTCCTCATCCCCGCCCGCATGGCGGCGACCCGCCTCCCCAACAAGCCGCTGGCCGACATCGGCGGGCTGCCGATGATCGTGCGCGTGCTGCGCCAGGCGCAGGTCGCCGGCATCGGCCCCGTCGCCGTGGCGGCCGGCGATCCGGAGATCGTGGCGGCGGTGGAGGCCGCCGGCGGCGCCGCCGTGCTGACCGATCCGGCCCTGCCCTCGGGCTCGGACCGCATCCTGGCGGCCCTGGCCGTGCTGGACCCGGACGGCGTCCACGACGTGATCATCAATCTGCAGGGCGACATGCCCTTCGTCGACCCGGCCGTGCTGAGCGCCTGCGCCGGCCAGCTGGCCGCCCACGCCGACGCCGACATCGCCACGGTGGTGGCGCCGGAAGCCTCGGCCGACGACCGCTCCAACCCCGACGTGGTCAAGGCCGTGCTGGCCATGGATCCCGAAGGCCAAAGCGGCCGCGCCCTCTATTTCACCCGCTCGACGCTCTATGGCGACGCGCCCGTCTGGCGCCACATCGGCATCTACGGCTATCGCCGCGCCGCGCTGGAGGCCTTCAACGCCGCCGCGCCCTCGCCGCTGGAAAAGCGCGAGAAGCTGGAGCAGCTGCGGGCCATGGAGCTGGGCCTGACGATCCGCGCGGCGGTGGCGGGCGAGGCCCCGATCTCCGTCGACAATCCTTCCGACCTGCAGGCCGCGCGCGACCACGCCGAAAAGACTGAAAGCTAGATGAGCACCCTCAAGAAGATCGCCTTCCAGGGCGAACCCGGCGCCAACAGCCACGAGGCGTGCCGCACCTACTTCCCCGACTACGAAGTGCTGCCCTGCGCCACCTTCGAGGAGGCGTTCGAGGCCATCAAGACCGGCGCCGCAGAGCTGGGCATGATCCCGATCGAGAACTCGATCGCCGGCCGAGTGGCCGACGTCCACCACCTGCTGCCCGCCTCGGGCCTGAAGATCATCGGCGAGCGCTTCAAGCCGATCCGCTTCCAGCTGATGGCCAACAAGGGCGTGACGCTGGAGACCGTGACCACCGCCGTCTCGATGCCGATCGCGCTTTCCCAGTGCCGCCACAGCCTCAAGCGCCTGGGCCTGGCCAAGGAAGGCGCGGGCGACACCGCCGGCGCGGCCAAGGCCCTGGCCGCCAAGCCCGACCCGACCCGCGCCGCCGTCGCCCCCGCCCTGGCCGCCGAGATCTACGACCTCGACATCCTGGCCCGCGACATCGAGGACGAGCGCCACAACACCACCCGCTTCCTGGTGATGACCGCCGACCCGGCCCCGCCGGCCCCGTCGTTCACCCACCGCTGCGTGACCAGCTTCGTCTTCCGGGTGCGCAACCTGCCGGCGGCCCTGTTCAAGGCCCTGGGCGGCTTCGCCACCAACGGCGTCAACATGACCAAGCTGGAAAGCTACATGGAGAACGGCGCCTTCACGGCCACCTTCTTCTACGCCGAGGTCGACGGCCGCCCCGAGGACCGCAGCCTGGCTCTGGCCTTCGACGAACTGCAGTTCTTCTCCGAGAAGTTCGAGATCCTGGGCGTCTACCCGGCCGACCCGTTCCGCGACGGGAAGTAGGGCTCCCTTATTTACCCGTCATTCCCGCCCTTGTGGCGGGAACCCCTGCTTCCGTTCGCACGTGAAGTTCGAGCGGCGTGCTGAGCACGCCGCCCCATCCGCCCTTGCGGCTGAGAGAGGGCTTCCCGCCACAAGGGCGGGAATGACGGGAGGATGGGGCGGAGTTCATCCCCCGCCTTCACCCCCTCCCCGTTCCGCCCTATTCTCCCTGGCCATGACCAAGCCCGTTCCCGCAGATGTCGTCTCGCGCCTGAAGTCCGTGCTGGGCGAGGGCGGATGGAGCCAGGATCCAGAGCGGCTGGCGCCGAAGCTGGTCGAGTGGCGTGGGCGCTGGAAAGGCGAGACGCCGCTGCTGGTCACCCCGCGCACCACCGCCGAGGTGGCGGCCGTCGTTGGGATCTGCGCGGCCGAGGGCGTGGCGATCACCCCGCAGGGCGGCAACACCGGCCTGGTCGCCGGCCAAATCCCGCAGGGCGAGATCCTGCTGTCGACCGAGAAGCTGCGGGCCGTGCGCGACGTCGATGCCCTGGACGACGTCATGGTGCTGGAAGCCGGCGTCACTCTGTACGAAGCCCATCAGCAGGCCGCGAGCGTCGGGCGGCGGTTCACGGTGGGCGTGGCCTCGGAAGGCTCGTGCACGATCGGCGGCCTGATCTCGACCAACGCCGGCGGCACGGCCGTGCTGCGCTACGGCATGATGCGCGAGCAGGTGCTGGGGATCGAGGCGGTGCTGCCCAACGGCGAGATCTGGAACGGCCTCAAGCGCCTGCGCAAGGACAACACCGGCTATGACCTCAAGCAGCTGCTGATCGGGGCCGAGGGCACGCTGGGCGTCGTCACCGCCGCGGCCTTGAAGCTGCACGCGCCGCTGGCCTCGCGGGCCGTGGCCATCGTCGGCCTGGTCTCGCCGGAAGACGCCATCACCCTGCTCGCCCGCGCCAAGGACGAGACCGGCGGCGCGGTCGAGGCCTTCGAACTGATGGGCCGCCTGGGCTTCGCCTTGACCGTGCGCAACGTGCCGGGCCTGCGCGATCCTCTGCCCACGGAGCATCCCTGGTACGTGCTGATCGAGATCGCCAGCGGCGAGCCCGGCGCGGCCGAGGCGGCGCTGGAGCGCCTGCTGGCCGGCGCCCTGGAGAACGGCCTGATCGCCGACGCGGCCGTGGCCCAGACGCAGACTCAGATGAAGGACTTCTGGCACATCCGTGAAGGCCACTCGGCCGGCCAGAAGCCGGAAGGCGCGGTGTGGAAGCACGACGTCAGCGTGCCCGTCTCGAAGATCCCGCTGTTCATCGGTCAGGCCAATGCGGCGATCGACAAGGCGTTCCCCGGAACCCGCATCGTCGCCTTCGGCCATGTGGGCGACGGCAACGTGCACTACGACGTGCTGAAGGCCTCCGGAGACGACGACGACGCCCACGACGCCCTGCGCGAGCAGGGCGCCCGCATCGTCCACGACATCGCCGCCGGCTTCACCGGCTCGATCAGCGCCGAGCACGGCCTGGGCGCGATGAAGACGGCCGAGGCCCTGGCCTACAAGGACCCCATCGAGGTCGCCGCCCTGCGCGCGATCCGGGCGGCGCTCGACCCGCAGCGGATCATGAACCCCCGCGTGCTGTTCTAGGCGCCCCTAGCCCTGGGCCGCCTTCGCCCTGCGGCGAGCGAAATAGACCATGATCAGCGACAGCACGGCGCCGGCCGGGAAGGTGGCCTTCAGCAGGCCATTGGCCGCGCCCGGGCCCAGGATGTTGATCGCGAACGGGACGAAGCCCCACTCGCCGGTCGAGGGCTTCATCCAGAACGCCCCGACGCCGACGAAGGCCAGCACCGCCCAGATCACCCGGAACTTCAGCGCCTTGGTGCGGGCCACGAAGTAGAGGGCGGCGATCATCGGCAGGGGCCAAGCCAGGGCGGCCGCGAGGGCGAGGGTTTGGTTCATGGCCCCTTCCTAGCGGGCGCCAGGCGAAAGCGGGAGCGGTTTCCGCACGCCGCCTTGTGCGACAGTTCACATCCTCAAGTTGAAGTCGTGATACCGTGCCTTCGGCGTCGGCCGATCCGCGCGCCATCAAAAATCAACACGGGAGGCGATCATGACGGACACGCCCGCTTCGAGCCTGACCCTGCAACAGCAGGCCTTCTGCCTGTCCTGGCTGTCGAACGCCGCCGGCGACAAGGTCGACACCCTGGCCAATCTGGAAGCCATCGTGGCCCAGGCGGTGGCCGCCTTCGTCACCGACAACGCCGGCCAGATCGCCGACTGGTCGGTCGTCTGGGGTCCGGAGGCCGCCAGCCACGACGGCGACGACCCGACCGCGCTTTATTACGCCGACAACCTGCTCTTCGCGGCCGAGGCCTCGGTGGACGGGGCGCCCTGCCTGGTGGTGGCCATGGCCGGCACCAACGAGGACGACGCCTACGACTGGCTGGCCGAGGACTTCGCGATCGTCCGCCAGGTCGACTGGGCCTATGGGAACGGCGGCTTCACCGGCGCGCCGTCGCCGAAGATCTCGCACGCCACCCACACCGGCATCACCGCCCTGCTGGCGATGAGCGACGCCAAGAGCGGCGGCATCCAGGCCTTCGTCACCAGCTGGGCAAAAGCCAACACCGGCGGCACGATCATCTTCACCGGCCACAGCCTGGGCGGGGCGCTGTCGCCGACCCTGGCGACGGCGGTGATCGGTCAGAACGGCGGCCCGTTCCCGGGCGTCACTCACCTGGCCCTGCCCAGCGCCGGCCCGACGCCCGGCAATCCGGACTTCGCGGCCCTCTACACCCACTTCTACCCGCAGCCGGCCGACACCGGCCCCACGCCCTTCAACACCGACATCGTCAACGCCCACGACATCGTGCCCACCGCCTGGAACGACGTGCACCTGAAGGGCTTCTTCACCAACACCGGCGACCTGGCGTTCAAGCTGGAGATGGACGCCCTGCTGGGCTCGATCGACCTGCTGGCCGACGGTCTGCTGGCCTTCAAGACCTACACCCCGATCGCCCACAAGACCTTCGCGGCCAGCCCGCCTGACATCGACTACGCCAGCCTGCAGGACTTCTTCGGCCTGATCGTCGCCAACCACCTGGCGGCCTACCCGACCTATTTCGGGGTGACCGACGCGCTGAACGACACCACCCAGGTCATGACCAACGCCACCCTGCGCCAGGTCCAGACCCACGCCCGCCAACTGATCGCGGCGGCGAAGGGACAGCAGGCTTCGACATCGTCGGCGGCCGCGGAGTAGCGGAAAATCCCTCTCTCTTAGAGAGAGGGAGGGGCCCGCCGCGAAGCGGTGGGAGGGTGAGAGGTTTCACCGCTGGCCGGAAAAACCTCGATACCCTTCGCCCGCTCTCGCTTGCCAACGCCCCCTTTGGCCTCGCCTCGTTCTGACAGTTTGTACCCTCTCACCCTCCCACGCCTTCGGCGCGGGCCCCTCCCTCTCTCCATGAGAGAGGGTTCGGGTGGGCTTGCCTCGCCTATGCCCAACACATATACCGCATATACGAAACGTATATGATCGAGATATCCCATGGGCATCGTCAACATCGAGGACGAGCTGCACGAGCAGCTGCGGCGGGCCAGCAAGGCGTCGTATCGGTCGATCAACGGCCAGGCGGCGTTCTGGATCAGGATCGGCATGCTGTGCGAACTGCATCCGCACCTGACCTTCCAGGAACTGGTGGCCCGCGAGCTGCGGGAGGCCGGCGTGGACGGCGACGATCCGGCGCCTGACGGCCCGAAGGCGGCCAAGGCCGTCGAGACCCTGCCGTGACCATCGAGCACGAAGACCAGCTGGAGAAGCTGCGCGTCATCGGCGCCCTGGTGGCCCGCACCCTGGCGGCCATGGGCGCGGCCCTGGAGCCTGGCATGACCACCCGGGAGCTGGACGACATCGGCCGCGCCCTGCTGGAAAAGGACGGGGCGCGCTCGGCCCCGGAACTGACCTACAACTTCCCGGGCGCGACCTGCATCTCGGTGGGTCCCGACTGCGCCCACGGCATCCCCGGCGACACGGTGATCAAGGCCGGCGACCTGATCAATATCGACGTCTCGGCCGAGCTGGACGGCTATTTCGGCGACACCGGCGCCAGCTTTTCCGTGCCGCCCACGACGAAGCGCATCGAGCGGCTGTGCCGCGACGGCCGGCGGGCGATGTGGGCGGGCATCCGGGCCGTGCAGCCTGGCGCGCGGCTGAACGCGATCGGCGGCGCCATCGAGACCTTCGCCGACAAGAACGGCTACAGCCTGGTGCGCAACCTCGCCAGCCACGGGGTCGGCCGCTCGCTGCACGACGAGCCCCGGGAGATCCCCACCTGGCGCGAGCCGCGCGACCGCCGCACCATCCCCGAGGGCCTGGTCTTCACCATCGAGCCGTTCCTGTCGCTGGGCGCCGACTGGGTCGAGGAGCTGGACGACGGCTGGACCCTGCGTCCGCCGCGCGGCCAGCCCACCGTGCAGTACGAGCACACCCTGGTGGCGACACGGAACGGACCGCTGGTGCTGACGCTGGCGTAAGGGGGCTCCCTAGCCAAACGAGGCTGATTTTCAAGCGTCAGTTCCCCGCGAAGGCGGGGATCCAAGCTGACGTTCAGGATGGAGCGCGCTCCGCGTCAAGACCGCCGACTCGGCTTGGATCCCCGCCTTCGCGGGGATGCTCGGAGAAGGGAGCGGCGTGCGGAGCGATACGCCTTAAGGGTCAGCTCCGACACCCGCACCGCTGGCGAAGCGGGACCAAAGCCTCTATCTGCACCCCCATGCTGATGGTCATCTCTCCCGCCAAGTCGCTCGACTTCACCGCGCCCAGCGAGGTGCTGCCGCTGACGACGCCGGCTCTGAAGCCGCAGATCGCCGAACTGGCCAAGGTCACCCGCAAGCTGACGGCCGCCGACCTGCGCCGGCTGATGCACATCTCCGAGAAGCTGGCCGACCTGAACCGCGAGCGCTTTCAGCACTTCGACCCTCAGGTCGAAGAGGGGCTGCAGGCCGTGATCGCCTTCAATGGCGACGTCTATGCCGGCCTGGCGGCGCGCGAACTCGACCGCGCCTCGCTGGAGTGGGCGCAGGACCACCTGCGGATCCTGTCGGGCCTCTACGGCGTGCTGCGGCCGCTGGACGCCCTCCAGCCCTATCGCCTGGAGATGGGCACCCGCCTGAAGACCAAGCGCGGCGCCACCCTCTACGATTTCTGGGGCGAGACCATCGCCAAGACCCTCAACGAGGCGGCCGTGGGCCACGCCGACCCGACGCTGGTGAACCTGGCCAGCCAGGAATATTTCGGCGCCGTCGACGCCAAGGCCCTGAAGCTGCCGGTGGTCACCTGCCACTTCAAGGAAGAGAAGGCCGGAACCCTGAAGGTGCTGGGCTTCTACGCCAAGAAGGCGCGCGGCCGCATGGCCCGCCACATCATCGACGGCCGCATCGAGAAGGCCGCCGACCTCAAGGCCTTCGACCTCGACGGCTATCGCTTCCGGCCCGAGCTCTCCACCGAGGCCGACTGGGTTTTCGCTCGCCCGCAGCCCTGAATTCATCTAACGATGAATTTATAGCCCCTCGTTCTTTCGCAACGGCGGGCTATATGTTGCGTTGCAACAATTCGAGCGGCCCAGGCAGGCCAGCAGGAGCGCGTCATGGCGGTTGATTTCGGGTTGCAGGGGCAGGTCGCGATCGTCACCGGCTCGACCAGCGGCATCGGCCATGCCCTGGCCGACGCCCTGGCCGGTCAAGGCGTCAACATCGTGCTCAACGGTCTGGGCGAAATGACCGCCATCGAGCGCACCCGCTCGGAACTGGCCAAGAAGCACGGCGTCGAGGTGCTGTACCACGGCGCCGACATGACCAAGCCGGTCGAGATCGCCGACATGGTCAAGGCCGCCAAGGCCGAGTTCGGCGAGCTGGACATTCTCGTGAACAACGCCGGCGTGCAGCACGTGGCCCCCGTCGAGGAATTCCCCGACGACAAGTGGGACCTGATCATCGCCATCAATCTGTCGTCGGCCTTCCACGCCAGCAAGGCGGCGATCCCGATCATGCGCGAGCAGGGCCGCGGGCGGATCGTCAACATCGCCTCGGCGCACGGGCTGGTCGCCTCGCCCTACAAGTCGGCCTATGTGGCCGCCAAGCACGGCATCCTCGGCCTGACCAAGACCATCGCCCTGGAAGTGGCCCAGCAGGGCATCACCTGCAACGCCATCTGCCCCGGCTTCGTGAAGACCCCGCTGGTCGAGGCCCAGATCACCGACCAGGCCAAGGCCCGCGGCATCAGCGAGGAGGCGGTGATGAAGGACGTGATCCTGGCCGCCCAGCCGACCAAGCAGTTCGTCACCTTCGAGCAGCTGTCGGGCCAGCTCCTGTACCTGGTCAGCGACCTGGGGGCCTCGGCCAACGGCGCCTCCTTCGCCATCGACGGCGGCTGGACCGCGCAGTAGCTCTTTTCAGCCGTAAGATCCCCGCGAAGGCGGGGATCCAAGCTGACGTTCAGGATGAGGCGCTTCCCGCGTCAGGCCCACAGACTCGGCTTGGATCCCCGCCTTCGCGGGGAGGCTCGGAGAAGAGGGTCGAGGCTGTGACTATCGATCCGCTCTAGAGGCAAAGGCAGACCCCATGCCCATCGCGCCGCTGAAGAGGAAGCCCAAGGGGCCGCGTCCGATCAGCCTGGCGCTGCAGGGCGGCGGCTCGCACGGCGCCTTCGAGTGGGGCGTGATCGAGCGGCTGCTGGAGGAGGAGAGCCTGGAGATCCAGGCCATCACCGCCGCCTCGGCCGGAGCGATGAACGCGGTGGCCTACGCCTCGGGCCTGATCGCCGGCGGCCGCGAGGGGGCCAAGGCCTCGCTCGAAGACTTCTGGAAGCAGGTCAACCGCAACGGCGGCCGCAACGTCTTCGGCGACACCAGCATCTGGACCAGCGCCTTCGGGGGCGCGTTCGGCGGCGCGGCCGACTGGATCAAGAACACCCCGGGCTGGCGGCTGGCCGAGACCCTCGCCCTGTCGATGAGCCCCTACGAGTTCAACCCGTTCAACCTCAATCCGCTGAACGACATCCTCGACGCGGCGATCGACTTCGAAGCCCTGCGCACCCGCTCGCCGGTCAAGCTCTACATCGCCGCCACCGCCGTGCGCACCAGCAAGGCCAAGGTGTTCCGCGAGGCCGAGCTGACCGCCCGCCACGTGCTGGCCAGCGCCTGCCTGCCGCAGGTGTTCCAGGCCGTGGAGATCGACGGCGAGCCCTACTGGGACGGCGGCTTTCTGGCCAACCCGCCCCTGTGGCCGCTGTTCTACGACAAGACCCCCGACGACATCCTGCTGGTCAGCCTCAATCCCTTCGTCCGCGACGAGACGCCCAAGACCCCGGGCGAGATCATGGACCGCCTGAACGAGATCACCTTCAACGCGGCGTTGTCCTCGGAACTGCGCGCCATCGGCTTCGTGCAGAAGCTGCTCGACGAAGGCCTCTTGAAAGACAACGCCCGGGGGCGCTATCGGCGGATGCTGCTGCACGCCATCAAGGCCGACGAGCCGCTGGCCGACCTGTCGCTGGCGTCCAAGTTCAATACCGAGTGGAGCTTTCTGACCGACCTCAAGGCCCGTGGGCGCAAGGCGGCGGAAGCTTGGCTCGGCGAGTGCTTGCCCCTGGTCGGGGAGCGCTCGACAGTCGATTTGAAGTCTGGTTTCGCATGAACACCCCCGCTCCGATCCCTTCTCCCACCGCCAGCGTCATCTGCCTGCGGGGGCATGAGGTGCTGCTGATCAAGCGCGGCACGCCGCCGCGTCTTGGCCAGTGGAGCCTGCCGGGCGGGCGGA
Organism: Caulobacter sp. GW821-FHT10A10; assembly: GCF_059415745.1. Classification (NCBI taxonomy): domain Bacteria; kingdom Pseudomonadati; phylum Pseudomonadota; class Alphaproteobacteria; order Caulobacterales; family Caulobacteraceae; genus Caulobacter; species Caulobacter sp. GW821-FHT10A10. The sequence goes on from NZ_JBWKNV010000001.1 coordinate 659,475, forward strand.
TCGAGTTCGGCGAGACGGCCGAACATGCGGCCCTGCGCGAACTGCGCGAGGAGACGGGGGTCGAGGCCCGGCTGCTGGGCCTGATCGATGTCGTCGACGGCGTCTTCACCTCGCGCGAGACCGGCGAGACCACCCGCCACTTCGTGATGTTCGACTACGCCGCCGAATGGACCGGCGGCGAGCCCAAGGCCGGCGACGACGCCGCTGACGCCCGCTTCTTCACGCGGGAGGAGGCCATGGCGGCGGTGGAATGGGATCTGACCCGGCAGGTCATCGAGCAGACGTACGCGCTGTTCGGGCGGTAGGCGCATCGCCCGATCGCCGCGCCCCGGAGCGCGGGCTTCGGAAAAAGACGGCCGATCGACGGATCTTCTCCACCGCAACTTGACAACGTCGGTCGACGGGCGCATCCCGCCGCCGCGCTCGATGCCGCGACGCGGCAACGACGCTTTCAACGGAAACCCGAACCCCATGCCCAGCGACAGTCACAGTCGATCCAACACGCCGCGAACGGCGTCACGCTAGGGGTTCAACGGGCTCCTTGCTGACGGCCGGTCGCGGCCACAGTCACAAGGACAAGCCCCATGGTTTTCCTCTCCGGAGACCTCAAGGCCGCGCGTCCGCTCGCGCGCTTTCTTCGCGCCGGAACCGTTCCCTCGTGGGCGGATCTGGCCGCCTTCCTCCTGCTCGCCGCCGCGGCCGTCCTGGTCGTGCGCGGGGCCGAAGACATGAGCCAGCCCCTGGCGGCCCTGCAGGCCGCCCCGGTCACGCTGGATCCCGCCCGCCTGCCTGAATACGCCCTGCGCACGACGCTGCGCATGTTCCTGGCCCTCTTCGCCTCGCTCGTCTTCACGTTCACGGTCGCCACCCTGGCCGCCAAGAGCCGCAAGGCCGAGCTCCTGATCGCGCCCGCCCTGGACATCCTGCAGTCCGTGCCGGTGCTGGGCTTCCTGACCTTCACGGTCACCTTCTTCATGGGCCTGTTCCCCGGCCGCCAGCTGGGCGTGGAATGCGCGGCGATCTTCGCCATCTTCACCAGCCAGGCCTGGAACATGGCCTTCAGCTTCTACCAGTCGCTGCGGACCATCCCGGCCGACCTGGACGACGTCAGCCGCCAGTTCGGCTTCTCGCCCTGGCGGCGGTTCGTGCGGCTGGAACTGCCGTTCGCCACGCCCGGCCTGGTCTGGAACGTGATGATGTCGATGTCGGGCGGCTGGTTCTTCGTCGTGGCGTCCGAGGCCATCACCGTGGGCGACACCACCGTCACCCTGCCCGGGATCGGCTCGTGGCTGTCGGTCGCCATCGCCCGCCAGGACATGCGGGCCCTGGCCCTGGGCGTGGCCGCCATGGCCGTGATCATCGTGCTCTACGACCAGCTGGTGTTCCGTCCCGTCGTGGCCTGGGCCGACAAGTTCCGCTTCGAACAGACCGCCAGCCAGCGGCGCCCGGCCTCGTGGCTGTACGACCTGCTGCGCCGGGCCGTCTGGATCCGGTCGCTGGCCCGGCCGCTGGCCAGGCTGTCCCGCGCGGCCTCCGCCCTGCGCCCGCCGGTCCGCCTGCCGACCCCGCGCCTGCCCCCGCCGCCGCCGGCGCTGGGCAGGGTCCTGGACGGCCTCTGGCTGGCGCTGGTCGCCATCGCGGTCGTCGGCGGCGCCGGGCTGCTGTGGTCGTTCCTCGGCCAGCGCCTGACCCTCGGCGACCTGGGCCAGGTCGTCCTGCTGGGCCTGGCGACCCTGGTCCGCGTCGTCGTGCTGATCGTCCTGGCCACCCTGGTCTGGGTTCCGATCGGCGTCTGGATCGGCCTGCGCCCGGCCTGGGCGGAGCGCCTGCAGCCGATCGCCCAGTTCCTGGCCGCCTTCCCGGCCAACGTGCTGTTCCCGTTCGCGGTGGCGGCCATCGTCGCCCTGCGGCTGGACCCGAACATCTGGCTCTCGCCGCTGATGGTGTTCGGGACCCAGTGGTACATCCTGTTCAACGTCATCGCCGGGGCCAGCGCCATTCCGGGCGACCTGAAGGAGGCCGCCGGCATGTTCGGCCTCAGGGGCTGGCAGTGGTGGCGGCAGGTCGCGATCCCCGGGATCTTTCCCTACTACGTGACCGGCGCGCTCACCGCCTCGGGCGGGTCGTGGAACGCCAGCATCGTCGCCGAGGCGGTCAGTTGGGGCCACCAGCGGCTCGAGGCGGCGGGCCTGGGCGCCTACATCGCCAGGGCCACCACCGCCGGCGACAGCGCCCGCGTCGCTCTGGGCGTGGCCGTCATGTCCGTCTTCGTCATCGTCTTCAATCGCGTGCTCTGGCGGCCGATGTACCGCTTCGCCGAGCACCGCCTCCGTCTGGCCTAAGGGAGAGCGTCCATGACCTGCTTCACCCCCATCCAATCGCCCGCCCTGGTCGAAGCCAAGGCCGTCCGTCACCTGTACGGCAAGGCCGAAGGCGCGAACCTGCTGGTGCTCGACAATGTCGACCTGACCCTCGACGAGAACGAGATCGTCGGCCTGCTGGGCCGCTCGGGCTCGGGCAAGTCGACCCTGCTGCGGTCGATCGCCGGCCTGATCAAGCCGACCTCGGGCGACATCGTCTTCCCGCCGCGCGAGGACGGCCCGACCACGGTCAGCATGGTGTTCCAGAGCTTCGCGCTCTTTCCCTGGCTGACCGTGCTGCAGAACGTCGAGGTCGGCCTGGAGGCCAAGGGCGTGCGCGCGGACGAGCGCCGTCGCCGGGCCCTGGCCGCCATCGACCTGATCGGTCTGGACGGCTTCGAGAACGCCTATCCCAAGGAGCTGTCGGGCGGCATGCGCCAGCGCGTGGGCCTGGCTCGCGCCCTGGTGGTCGATCCCTCGATCCTGCTGATGGACGAGCCGTTCTCGGCTCTGGACGTGCTGACCGCCGAGACCCTGCGCACAGACCTGCTCGACCTGTGGAACGAGGGCCGGATGCCGATCAAGTCGATCCTGATGGTCACCCACAACATCGAGGAGGCCGTGCTGATGTGCGACCGCATCCTGGTGTTCTCGTCCAATCCGGGCCGGGTGGCGTCGACGGTCAAGGTCGACCTGCCGCAGCCGCGCAACCGCCAGGACCCGGCCTTCCGGGCCCTGGTCGAGCGGATCTACGCCCAGATGACCCGGCCCGACCAGGCGGCGACCGCCGCCCGCGACGGGGTCTTTCCCGGCATGGGCCTTGGCATGGTGCTGCCGCGCGTCTCGACCAACGTCATGGCCGGCCTGATCGAGGCGGTTTGCGCCGCTCCGTTCGACGGCCGGGCGCACATGCCCGACCTGGCCCGGGTGCTGCGGTACGAGGCCGACGCGCTCTTTCCGATCGCCGAGACCTTGCAGCTGCTGCGCCTGGCCGAACTGCGCGAGGGCGACCTGGTGCTGACGCCCACGGCCCGCCGCTACGCCGAGGCCGACGTCGATGCGCGCAAGTCGATCTTCGCCCAGCAGTTGCTGGCCCACGTTCCCCTGGCCGCCCACGTGCGCCGGGTGCTGGACGATCGGCCCAGCCACGCCGCCCCCGCCAGCCGGTTCCGCGACGAGCTGGAGGACTTCATGTCCCCCGACTACGCCGACCAGACCCTGCGCGCGGCGACCAACTGGAGCCGCTACGCCGAGGTCTTCTCCTACGACGAGGGCGCCGACCGCTTCTCGCTGGACGACCCGGCCTAGACGCCGACGAAGAGGGCGAACCATGATCGTGAAGACCCTCCTGGGCGCGGCCGTCGTCGCGTCCAGCCTCCTCGTCGCGGCCGGTCTCCTGGTCGCGTCAGGCGCTCGGGCGTCCGGCGCCGAACACGTCGTCGACGACGCGGCCGTCGAGACGCCGGGCGTCTGCCACCTGGAAGCCTGGACGACGCGCTTCGCGGCGCGCCAGGGGCTGGTGAACCTGTCGCCGGCCTGCACGCGTCAGGCCTGGCCGCGGCTGGAGCTGGGCGCGGGGATCCAGCACGCCTGGGCCGCCGACGGGATCTCGGACACGACGATCGGGCCGGCGGTGAAACTGAACCTGCTGCCCGAGGACCACGGCCTGGGCCTCGGGATCGCGGGATCGGCCGCCTACGGCCTAGGCGCCGGGCGGCTGGAGACCGCCGGCCTGCTGGTTCCGATGACCCTCCCGGTCGGCCGACGGCTGCGGATCAACCTCAACGCCGGCTGGAGTTACACCCGCGCGGCGGCGCGGCGCGGCGCGCTGTTCTACGGCGCCCAGGCCGAGCTCTCGCCGATCGGCGACCTCGTCCTGATGGTCGAGGCCTTCCAACGGGACGGCGGCCGTCCCGGCGGGCAGGTCGGGCTGCGCTGGACGCCGGGCGGCGGTCGCTTCGACCTGGATCTGGTCGCCGGCCGCCGCGCCGACGGCGAAAGCCCGCGGGCGCTGTCCCTGGGCCTGACCGTACGGCGCTAGACACGCGAGGCGGGGCGGGCCGTCATGGCCTGCCCCGTCTCAATCCTGGACCCGCGAGTCCACAATAACCCCTTGAAAAATGGGGACTTGTCGAACCTTCGCTTCGGTGAGACGCTTTCCTCCGTGAACGGCAGCCTCGACGTCAGAGCGCGGCGCCGTCTCACGAGGAAACGAGAGAGATGACCCCGCAAGACATCGTGGGCCCCTACATCGCGGGTTTGGCCCCGCCGCGTGGTTTCCTGGCGATGGTCGCCGTCATGCTGGCGGCGATGGCCGCCTGCTTCTGGACGCCGGAGCTGGACCCCGAGCGCATCCTCGACGAATAGCGCCGAGGCCGCCGCCCCGCGCCTGACCTCGCGGCACGCTTGCCGCGATCTGGGCTGAGCGCACTCTCCCCCCGACGGCCTCGCCAGAGGGCCGAGAGAGGGAGACGCCGCCATGGCCCTGCGCACGCCGATCTGCGACCTGCTGAACATCGACCACCCGATCCTGCTGGCCGGCATGGGCGGGGTTTCCTACGCGCCGCTGGCGGCGGCGGTGTCCAACGCCGGCGGCTACGGCGTGCTGGGCATGGCGGGAACCTCGCCCGCCTTCATCCGCGAGCAGATGCGGCAGGTCAAAACCCTGGCCGACAGGCCGTTCGGCGTCGACCTGCTGGCCGCCACGCCCGACGCCCTGACCGCCAGCGTCGAGGTGATCATCGAGGAGGGCGCCAGCGCCTTCATCGCGGGCCTGGGCGTGCCCTCGCCGATCCTGGCCCGGCTGCACGAGGCGGGGCTGAAGGTGATGGTGGTGTGCGGCACGGTGCGCCATGCGGTGAAGGCCCAGGAGGCGGGCTGCGACGCGGTGATCTGCCAGGGCGGCGAAGGCGGCGGCCATACGGGCCTGGTCGGCACCCTGCCGCTGGTGGCCCAGGCGGTGCAGGCGGTCGACATCCCGGTGATCGCGGCCGGCGGCCTCTACGACGGGCGCGGTCTGGCGGCGGCTCTGGCCCTGGGGGCGCAGGGCGTCTGGATGGGCACCCGCTTCATCGCCAGCGCCGAGGCCCACGCCGGCGCGCTCTACCAGGACGCCATCCTGGCCGCCCGCGACGAGGACACCGTCCGCACCCGCTGCTACTCCGGCAAGCCCATGCGCGTGCGCGCCAACCCTTACGTCGACGACTGGGAGACCCGGGCCGGCGACATCCAGCCCTTCCCGCTTCAGGCCATGGCCAGCGTGCAGGCCGGGGTGCTGGGCGGCATCGCCGGCCAGACCGAGGGCCTCGACCCCGACCGCTCGTGCCTGGCCATGGGCCAGAGCGCCGGCGGGATCAGCGACGTCCGCCCAGCCGGCGAGATCGTGGCCAGCCTGGTCGCGGAGGCGGAAGCGGCGATCCGGCGCACGGCGGCGCTGCTCGCCTGAGGCGTCAACCAATGCAAATGCAATCTGAGGTGACGATTTTCACACAGACGCCTCCAGGTCGCAGCTAAGGTCGCCCGGCTCGGCCGCGCCCCTGCTCCCATCGGGTCCGCGCCACAGTCAGGGGACCTGGATGACCTACCGCATCGTGAAGTGCTACGACCGCCTCAGCGGCGCCTTCGCCGGCTATCTCTCGACCCACGGCAACAACGTGACCGTGGTTTCGGACCAGAAGGACGCCACCCCCTTCAACTGGTACCACTACGGCTCGGACCTCTACCTCACCAAGAACAGCTCGCCCGCCCGCTATCTGGGCGAAGCCGGCGACAAGCGCGCCGACTGGGGCCTGTGGGCCGGCAATTACTGCGAGCCGGTGATCTACAACGCCGACAGCTCGGTCTCTCTGGCCTCGGCCCCAGAGCGGCGACTGCGCCTGCCGTCGGGCGACGACAGGGTTTACTGGTCGGACGACGACACCGCCCCCGACATCCTACAGATCGACCTCGGCCACCCCCGCGCCTGGCTCGCCAACGTGCCGGGAACGACCCTGATCGGCGATATCAACCTGCCGGGCACGCACGACAGCGCCGCGATCGACAAGAAGATGGTCACTTCCTATTCCTGCCACTACCGGACCATCACCCAGCAGCTGCAGGCCGGCGTTCGGCTTCTGGACGTGCGGCTGATGATCAAGACCAATCCTTCCGGCTCGCCGACCTACACCTTCATGACCTGCCACGGAAACATCGGCCAGGGCCGCGAGGCGCACGTCTTCCAGACGTTCCACTCCCTGCTCGTCGAGTGCCGCGACTTCCTCGCCGCCTATCCCAGCGAATTCATCGCCATGTCGCTGAAGATCGACGACCAGAACGCCGTGCCGGACGCCGACATGCCGGCCGTCCTGACCGCCCTGGACGCGGTCCTGGCCAAGGAGCTGATCGCCCCCTCCTGGCCCACCGCGATGCTGCCGTTGGACACGATGCGGGGGAAGATCTACCTGCTCGACCGCATCGTGCCTGCCCTGCTCGATCCCAACCGCCAGCCGCCGCTGTCGCCGTCGGTCGCCGCGCAGGTCGCCACCCACGGCTACGGCGTTCCGCTCGGCATCGACGACAACACCCCCGGCCAGCTGATGCCCGCCGATCCCCGGCGAGCCTTCGAGATCTACGTGCAGGACCAGTACGAGAAACTCGCGAAAACGCCGCCCGTGGCCTACATCGTCAAGTACAACCTGTTCATCGACGCCCTGCCCCACAAGCCGGCCGGAGGCCTGCTGATCAACTTCGCCAGCGGCACCTGGGCGCTGAGCGGCGTCTACATCCAGGTGCCGGTGATCGAGTATATCGCCCAGAACCGCCCCGCCACGCTGGGCTGGTCGCTGTTCGACTACGAAGAGACCAGCGCCTCGACCGACCTTGGCCCGATCAACGCCGTCGAGGCGATCATCGCCTCGAACTTCGGCTATCCGAGCTGAGCGCCGGCGGACTGGCGGTCAGCCGACGTCGACCGCCAGTTCCGGCAGCAGCTTGTGGAAGTGGGCCTCGACCTGGGCGTGGCACTCGCAGGCCCGGCGCTCCAGCTTGCGGCGGTCGCGGATCTCGACGCGGCCGCGGCGGGTCTGGATGATGCCGTCGGCCTGCAACACCTTGGCCGCGGCGGTGACGGTGGTGCGCTGCACGCCCATCATGTCGGCCAGGGCCTCCTGGGTCAGGCGCACGATGTCCTCGCCGGCCCGGTCGTGGGCGGCCAGCAGCCAGCGGCAGCAGCGCTGCTCGATGGTGTGCAGGGCGTTGCAGGCCACCGACTGCATCATCTGGGCGATCATGGCGTCGGCGTAGCGGGTGAAGAGGTCGCCCAGAGCCGGAAAGCGCTGGCGCATCTCGTCCAGGCGCGCGGTCGGGACGGTGAAGGCCGGCCCCGGCGCCTGCACCACCGCCCGGCCGTAGGCGGGCTTGAGGCCGCCGCTGACCACGCCGCCCAGCGCGCCCTCCCAGCCGACCGTGGCGGCCTCGACCTCGCGGCCCTCGGGGGTCAGGACCAGCAGCGAGACCATGGTCGGGCGGCAGGGCAGATAGGTGGTGCGCACGTCCTCGCCGACATCGAACAGCACCGCGCCGCGCGCCAGGGCGGTCAGCGACATGGCCGATTTCAGGGCCGCGCGCGCGTCCTCGGGCATGGCCAGCAGCAGGCGGTTGCCCGCATAGGCGTGATGGACGCGCTCGGCGCGGGTGTCTCGGTCGTTCATTTCTGCGGAGTCGGCCATGGCGGCATCCAACGGCGGCGCTTGCTCGTCGGATAAAGCGCGCGGACCGAGGGTTTCGTTGCGTGGAGCCCGTGCGTCCATCGCGGGCCAGGCCGGATCGACCCTCACAAGCTCGAACCGATCTATTGACCGCGTATCCCCGCGAAGGCGGGGACCCAAGCCGAGGCTGTCTTTCGCCCACCGCCGCGCCGCCTCCGGAGAGTCAGCTTGGATCCCCGCCTTCGCGGGGAGGAACGGATTTGGGGGCGGCGGCGAGCAGACGAACGCCGACACGCGCCGCGCGTCAGCTCATTCCATCAACTCATCAGCGTGGGCCGGTGCAGCTGGCCGGTCTCGTCCTGGAGGTGCATGCGCACCGGAATGCCGACGCCCGTGGCCTGCTCGGCCAAGCGGGTGGCGGCCTTTTCGGCCTCGTGGCGGCTGCGATAGGCCCCGAACCTGAGCTGGTCGCCGATGATGGTCCACCGGTCGCCCACCTGGACGACGCCGTAATGCACTTCGGCCATGACACGTCCTCCCTTCTGCGCTGTCGGAGTTGGTCGTTTCTCGCCACCCCTGACTTATCCACAGCCTGATCCCGATCCTTGTCGATAGCAAGGCCCTGAAGAGTCGAAGTTTCGACTCGAAATTGGCAAGCGCCGCTGTGGATATCCTCAAGGTTGATTTCGCCCCTCGCGGGCGAGGCGATGACAGACGGGGCGCTTGCGGCGATAGTGCGCGCATGCCTCGCGCCCGCCTCGCCGCTTCGCTCCTGACCGCCCTGATGCTGGCCGCGCCCGCCTTGACGCCCCTTTCGGCGAGCGCCCAGGACCGCGCCCCGGCCGAGCGCCAGCGGCTGCTGGACCTGGCCTACGCCATCGGCCAGAGCCACGCCCTGCGCCAGGCCTGCGAGGGCGCCGGCGACCAGTTCTGGCGGGCCCGCATGGTGCGGCTGACCGAGGTGGAGCAGGCCGACCAGGCCTTCGACGGCCAGCTGCGCGACCGCTTCAACGGCGGTTACGCCGCGGCCCAGGCCGCCCATCCCGACTGCAGCCCCGAAAGCCGCCGGGCCGAGCGCCAGGCCGCCCTGCGCGGCCGCGCCCTGGCCACAAAGCTGTCGCAGACGGTGCGGGTCAACGAGCAAGCTGCGCCGGATTCCGTGGCGGAAGGGCGAGGCGCGCGCTAAGTTCCACCCATGGGCGCACGGCGACTGGCGGCTTGGGCCGCCGGGCCGCGTCTCGGGAGGCTTTCGTGACCGCTTTTCTGGTCCCCCTGGTGCTTCTGGTGCTGGCGATCCTGCTGGTCGTCAACGTCATCAAGATCGTGCCGCAAGGCCGCGAATTCACCGTCGAGCGGTTCGGCCGCTACACCCGCACCCTGAAGCCCGGCATCAGCATCCTGACCCCGTTCGTCGAGACGGTGGGCCGCCGGGTCAACATGATGGAGCAGGTGCTCGACGTTCCCAAGCAGGAGGTCATCACCAAGGACAACGTGTCGGTGACCGTCGACGCCATCGTCTTCATCCAGGTGATGGACGCGGCCGCCGCGGCCTATCGCGTCGACAACCTGATCTACGCCATCACCCAGCTGGCCCAGACCAACCTGCGCACCGTGGTCGGCTCGATGGAGCTGGACGAGGTGCTGAGCCAGCGCGACCACATCAACTCGCGCCTGCTGGCCACCATCGACGAGGCCACCGGCCCCTGGGGCGTCAAGGTCGCCCGCATCGAGATCAAGGACCTGACGCCGCCGGCCGACATCACCAACGCCATGGCCCGCCAGATGAAGGCCGAGCGCGAGCGCCGCGCCGTCATCACCGAGGCCGAGGGCGAAAAGCAGGCCCAGATCGCCCGCGCCGAGGGCTCCAAGCAGGCGGCCATCCTCGAGGCCGAGGGCCGGCGCGAAGCCGCCTTCCGCGACGCGGAGGCCCGCGAGCGGGAAGCCGAGGCCGAAGCCAAGGCCACCGCCTTCGTGTCGGAAGCCATCGCCCGCGGCGACGTCAACGCCATCAACTACTTCGTCGCCCAGAAGTACGTCGAGGCGTTCGGGGACCTGGCCCGCTCGCCCAACGCCAAGACCGTGATCGTGCCGGCCGACTTCGCCGGCATCACCGGCACGGTGGCCGGGGTCGGCGAGCTGATCCGCTCGCTGGGCGGCCCCGACGCCCCGCCGCGTCCGACGCCGCCGCCGGCGACGTCGCGTTCGAGCGCGGTTCCGTCCGCGCCGCGCAAGGGAGCCTGATCCCATGACCGGCCTGATCGATTTCTTCGTCGCCCATCCCTTCTGGCTGTGGCTGTCGATCGCGGCCGCGTTCCTGGCGATCGAGGTGGGCACCGGCACCGGCTGGCTGCTGTGGCCGGCCGCCTCGGCGGCGGTGATCGGCGTCGTCGCCCTCCTCCTCCCGACCAGCCTGCCGGTGGAGATCGCGCTCTTCGCCGTGCTGACCATCGCCTCGACCTACCTGGCCCGCCGCTTCCTGCGGCCGGCCCTGGCCGGGCCCGACCCCGACCTCAACGACCCGACCCAGCGCCTGCTCGGCCGCCCGGCCGAGGTGGTCGCCGCCTTCGAGAACGGCCGCGGCCGGGTGTTCGTCGACGGCAAGGAATGGGCGGCCCAGACGGAAGGCGAGGCCGAGGACGACAGCGCCCCGACCACCGGGACCCGCGTCTCGGTGGTGGGCGTGCACGGGGCGGTGCTGACGGTGCGGTGACAGGCTGCTGACAGGTTCCGGCGCGTAACGACGCTAGAGCCCCGACCTCTATCCCCGTCATTCCCGCCCTTGTGGCGGGAAACCCTCTGTCAGCCGCAAGGGAAGTAGAGGCGGACTGCTTAGCAGTCCGCTTGAACCTCACGTGGAAGCGGAACCAGGGGTTCCCGCCACAAGGGCGGGAATGACGGGAGAAATGTAAGGCACTGGCTTTTGCCCCTCCCCGCCCCCATCTGGCGCGGGACCGCACGCATCGAAGGGAACGACCGGGTGGACCCCATCATCAAGGTCTCGGGCCTGACCAAGACCTACGCCTCGGGCCACCAGGCCCTGAAGACCGTCGACCTGGAGATCAAGCGCGGCGAGATCTTCGCCCTGCTGGGTCCCAACGGCGCCGGCAAGACCACGCTGATCAGCATCATCTGCGGCATTGTCCGCCCCTCGACGGGCGCGGTCGTCGCCGACGGCCACGACATCGCCCGTGAGTACCGCCCGGCCCGCACCAAGATCGGCCTGGTGCCGCAGGAGCTGACCACCGACGCTTTCGAGACCGTCTGGGCCACCGTCACCTTCAGCCGCGGCCTGTTCGGCAAGCCGGCCAACCCGGCCCTGATCGAGAAGATCCTTCGCGACCTGTCGCTGTGGGACAAGAAGGACGCCAAGATCATGACCCTGTCGGGGGGCATGAAGCGGCGGGTGATGATCGCCAAGGCCCTGTCGCACGAGCCCTCGATCCTGTTCCTCGATGAGCCCAGCGCCGGCGTCGACGTCGAGCTGCGCCGCGACATGTGGGAAATGGTCCGCAAGCTGCGCGAGACCGGCGTCACCATCATCCTGACCACCCATTACATCGAGGAGGCCGAGGAGATGGCCGACCGGGTGGGGGTGATCCGCAAGGGCGAGATCATCCTGGTCGAGGACAAGAAGGTGCTGATGCGCCAACTGGGCAAGAAGCAGCTGACCCTGCACCTGCAATCGCCGCTGGACGCCGTGCCGGCCGGCCTGGACGAGTACGATCTGGCCCTGGCCGACGAGGGCCGCGAGCTCGTGTACAGCTTCGACGCCCAGGCCGAGGCCACCGGCATCGCCCCGCTGCTGCGCCGGCTGCACGCCGAGGGCGTCGACTTCACCGACCTCAACACCCGCCAGAGCTCTCTCGAAGAGATCTTCGTCAGCCTGGTGAAGGACCGGCCATGAACATCCACGCCATCGCCGCCATCTACCGCTTCGAGATGGCGCGGACCTTCCGCACCCTGGCCCAGAGCATCGCAGCCCCGGTGCTGTCGACCTCGCTCTATTTCGTGGTGTTCGGCGCGGCCATCGGCTCGCGCATGACCGCCGTCGACGGCGTGCCCTACGGCGCCTTCATCGTGCCGGGCCTGATCATGCTGTCGATCCTGACCGAGAGCCTGTCGAACGCCTCGTTCGGCATCTACATGCCCAAGTGGTCGGGCACGATCTACGAGGTGCTGTCGGCGCCGGTCTCGCCGTTCGAGATCGTGCTGGGCTATGTCGGAGCGGCGGCGAGCAAGTCCTTGATGCTGGGGACCATCATCCTGGCCACGGCGCGCCTGTTCGTGCCGTTCGAGATCGAGCACCCGCTGTTCATGGCCGCCTTCCTGGTGCTGACGGCGGTGACCTTCAGCCTGTTCGGCTTCATCATCGGCATCTGGGCCGACAGCTTCGAGAAGCTGCAGATCGTGCCCCTGCTGGTGATCACGCCCCTGACGTTCCTGGGCGGCAGCTTCTATTCGATCGACATGCTGCCGGGCGCCTTCCGGACGGCCTCGCTGTTCAACCCGGTCGTCTACCTGATCAGCGGCTTCCGCTGGAGCTTCTTCGGCACGTCGGACGTGGGCGTGGGGATCAGCCTGGCGGCCACGGTCGGGGTGCTGGCCCTGTGCCTGGCGGTGATCAGCTGGATCTTCAAGACCGGCTACCGGCTGAAGCAGTGATCCCCTTGATCCCTCTCTCTTTGAGAGAGGGAGGGGCCCACGCCAAGGGCGTGGGAGGGTGAGAGGTTACACCCTCTCCGAACAAGGCGCAGCCCGCCTCGAAGGCTGGCGGGAGGGATCGAGGTTCACCGGCCGGCGGTGAAACCTCTCACCCTCCCACCGCTTCGCGGCGGGCCCCTCCCTCTCTCTCAGAGAGAGGGATCTAGGTCAGTAGCTGGCCTTCAGGGTGAAGGCGAAAGCCCGCGCGTCGCCGGGGGTGCCGACCACCAGGCCGGAGTTGCCCGAGACCACGGTGATGTTCTGCAGGTACTCGGCGTCGAAGGCGTTGCGCACCGAGACGAAGGCTTCCCAGCCCGCTTCCGACTTGAAGCCAGCGCGCAGATTGACGATCTCGTAGGCCTTGATGACCGTGTACCGCGAGTCCGAGCTGTCGGCGTAGTAGTTGGAGCGGAAGCTGGCGTCGACGCCGGCATAGACCTCGCCCGACAAGCGGCCGAGGGTGGCCTCCTGGCGATACTCGCCGCCGGCCGAACCGGCCCACTTCGACAGGCCCGGCAGCGGACGGCCCGACAGGTCGCACTGGGCGGTCGAGGTGCCGATCTTCTCCAGCGGGCACGGCCCGTTCTTGAAGTCGGCGTACTTGCCCTCGGTCCAGGCCAGGTTGCCGTAGAACTTGAAGCCGCCGATCGAGCGGGTGGTGGCGTCCAGCTCGACGCCGCGCACCTCGACCTTCTCGACATTGGCCAGGTAGCCGCGCAGGGCCCCCGGACCGCTGTCGACGACGTTGGCCTGGTAGTCCTTCACGTCGGTGGCGAAGAGCGCCAGGTTGGCCGTCAGCAGGCGCTCGAACCACTGGGTCTTCAGGCCGATGTCGATGGTCGACACCTTTTCCGGACGGATCACCGCGGCCGAGGTCGACACCGTGTTGCTGCTGGTCAGCGGCAGCGACGTCATGTTGATGCCGCCCGACTTGTTGCCGCTCGACACCGTGGCGTAGGCGTTGATGTCGTCGGTCAGCTGGTAGACCACGGCGATCTGTCCCGACCAGGCGCCGTCGTCGGTCTTGGCCGAGAAGCTCTGCGGCCGGGCGATGCCGAGGCGACGGTTGAGCAGGGTGGTGTCGGTGGTCACCGAACCGCCCGTGGTGGTCTGGATGTAGGTGCCGTCCTTCTTTTCCTGGGTGAAGCGCACGCCGGGCGTGACGCTCAGGCGGTCGTTGACCTTCCAGGTCAGCTGGCCGAAGGCGGCGTAGCTGGTGGTGTCGATCGTGCTGTCGTTGAACACCGTGTAGCCGTCGAGCAGCGACGAAGGCGTGTTGGTGGCCGGCAGCAGCCAGTACGAGGCGTCGGAACCGTACTCGGTGACGCCGTGGGTCGTGACGTTCTGGTCGAAATAGTAGAGGCCCACGGTCCAGTCGAAGCGCTCGCCCTCGTTGTTGGACAGGCGGAACTCCTGGCTGAACTGCTTCTGGTGCGAGGGGTTGTTGGAGCGGCGGGTGACGTCCAGCGCAGTGTAGTCGCGGTCGTTGCGCGGCTCCCAGTCCCATTCGCGGTGGGCGGTGACCGAGGTCAGGGTCACCGGGCCGAAGTCGTAGTCGGCCACGGCCGACAGGCCGTTGACCCACTGGTCGGCCTGGATCGGATCGTCGATGTCGGAGATCCGGTCATAGGGGTTGGTGCTGGCGACGGTGTAGTTCTTGCCAGCGGCCAGGGCGGCGTACTGCTGGGCGGTCGGCTTCAGGGTCGTGCCGACCGTGACATAGACCTGGGTGCAGCACTCGGGCTGCTGGACGGCGTAGTCGCCGTAGAGCCGGACCGTCAGCTGCTCGTTGGGAGTGAACTTCAGCTGGCCGCGATAGCCCGTGCTCGAGCGGGCGTTCTGCCAGGTGTTGCTCTTGGGATTGTAGAGGTCGCCGTCGCGCCAGGTGCCGACGAACGACAGGCGCCCGGCCAGCACGCCGTCGATCAGCGGTCCGGCCACCGTGGCCTTGAACTGGCGGAAGTTGAGGCTGCCGTAGCTGGCCTCGGCGTCGGCCTCGAACTTCTGGGTGGCGTCGCGGGTGGTGATGTTCAGCGCGCCGGCCGTGGTGTTCTTGCCAAACAGCGTGCCCTGCGGACCGCGCAGCACTTCGATCTGCTGGATGTCGATGAAGTCGAGCGTCGCGGCGCCCGGACGCGAATTGTAGACTTGGTCCACATAGATGCCGACGCCCTGCTCCAGGCCGTCATTGGCCAGGCCGTAGCTGGCGCCGAGACCGCGGATGGTCAGGGCGGTGTTGCGCGGGTTGGGCGACAGGACTTGAAGCGTCGGGACCAGCTGGGTCAGGGCGACGATGCTGTTGACGCCGGTCTGGGTCAGGGTCTCGGCCGAGGTCACGGTCAGGGCGATCGGCACCTCCTGGGCGCTCTCCTCGCGGCGGCGGGCGGTGACGAAGATCTGGCCGACGGCCGAGGCGTCGGTCGCCGTGGGATCGGCCGGATCGGCGGCGGCGGGCGTCGCGACGGCGTCAGCGACGGGCGCGAGATCGGCGGCCAGAGCGGCGCCGGCGGTGGTGGAAAGAAGCACGCTCAGCAGCGCGGCGCGGCCAACGCCTTTGGCCGAAAGTCCGATGGTCACGAGAGCCCCCTCGATTGAGATAACGCCATTCGGCGTGTTGGGGAGCGTAATAGTTACCTATTCCTATCGGTGAAATAGAGAATGGGTGGGCGGGGGGAGAGTTTTTCTGCGGGGTGTACGGAGGGGTGGGGTGAACCCCTCGCGGCCCCCATGTGGCTTGTAGCAGCGCTCTTGAGGGAGCGCCCCCATCGGAGCGACCCAAGCCCTTGCAGCCTGCCCCCACCTTCCTCAGCTGCGAGCTTTAATTTGTAAGCTTATTATCGAGGTGAGTAGGCAGATGACCGATCAGCAATATCTGCTCCCCCTCGTGCCAATGATAATAAATACGGAAAAACCTTCTGTGGTCCGCACCACCACCGTACTTTATGTGATGTTCGCACCAAAATTTTTGCCCCTGATACACGACACTATATTCAGGAAATGATTTTATACTACCAGGATTCGAAAAGCATGGCTGGTCCTGGCAATTCAACTCAACCAGTTTTGCTTCGTACATCGCCCGCCTATCCTCACCCGGATCGCGCCTCATTGGAACATACAATTCGTCCAACATTATTAACGCATCACCGATCAATTTTGGATCCTCGAATACGCCCCTCTTTTCAGCCTCCTTTATGGCCTTTGGCGCAATCCATATATTTGTTGTCAAATTATCACGAGACCAAACACCAATATCGGGAATACTTTCAAGATTATCCCGCACCCTTACGGGCAACCCACTCGCAATGGCCAACCTTAAACTGTCATTTTGAGCTCTAGCCCTCGCCAGTTCCGATTTTATTTCGCCGATTTCACGCTCTACATTGCGCTCATTCAAATCAAAATCATCCATCCACTGCTTGAATTCGGCTCTAACCGCTCGAAGTTCGTCAGTAAGTTTCTGATTTTCTTCCTCAAACAGATGGCTAAGGTCCGTATCCGAAGCTGTATTTCGAATTTTGCTAATTGCATTAGCAGCCGCGGCCTGTCGAACGACATCAAACCGTGCATAATCGTTGTGACTCGATGCAACGACGCTCGACAAAACCCTAGCAACGAGAAAATCAGCTCTACTGTTTGGATTCCCTCCATACCAAGACATCCACAATGGATGCTCAAATGGATCGGATTTATCGGACCAAAATCCCGGCCTATAAAGTCTAGCAGCACCATCATAAACGGATAACTGCTTACCCCACCTAGATATCATTTCTTGCGCAGCTTGATTATGAAGACTTACGACGTGAGCTGCACCCGCGAGCCTTCCAGCGACGACGTCCGGTAGAACGAATGGAGGGCGGGATATAGCGTCGGAAATAACAAGTACGGGCAAGGTCCGCCCGCCATCATCCAGAAGCGCTATTAAATCATCGACTTGATCAGGGGTAACGACCCTCCAGGCTCGCTCCGACAGGTCCATTTCGTCAGCGCGCGAAGGAAGACGCCCAACAATTTGTCGGGAAACTCCAGGAAGGCTCGGCACGAACGGGTCGTCCCCGCGCCCCGTAACGTTGATGAGCCGAGTTCCGAAGAGCACTCGCCCTTCGCGTTCGCCGACAGTGATCTCAGTTACCCACGTGCGCCCAACCACCTGCTTATCTGGGTCATCAAGACTCGCCGCCCAGACCCTACCGCCTTCGAAAGTTAAATTCACCGCCTGAGCAGGAGAAACGCCACCTCCACCAACTTCAAATGACTGCCCCTCAAGCGCAGCCTGCGGGATTGATAAGTTGCGCTTACGCATCCATGCGACTGCTTCCCGCACAGCGGCTTCAAAAGGCGCCTCGCCCAAAATCTGAAACATCGCTTGGGATACAGATCGGATCATCGGACCACGACCTGAGGGTGCCCCTTCCAGCAGTCGCACAGACGCTATCTGCCCACGGTCGCGCTTAGCTTCCCCATCCATCTTTCCAGCCCTGAATCTATATTCTTATCTTACAGATAGCTTGGCAGCCCCAGGGTCACGGGGAAAGACACAACGCTCCGAAGTGCTGGAATTTAACTACCCCACGAACCCCGCCGCTCTACGCAGGCGGTCGTTGATCGCCTCGCCGAGGCCTTCGTCGGGGATCTTCGCCACGGCGATGGCCGTCGGCTTGAGCCGGTCCGCCGCCCGCAGGTAGGCGAAGAGGTTCGCCGCCGCTTCGGCGAGGTCGCCTGACGGGCTGAGGTTCAGGACGCCCTCCCCGGCCGGCCATGCCCCGAAGGCCAGGAACGCTTCCCCCGCCCTCGGCGCCTCGGCGTCGATGCGCACGGGGGCGTCGGGGGCGTAGTGGAGGGCGAGGCGGCCGGGGGAGCGCTTGGCGTCGTCGTCGGCTTCGGCGAGGGGGCCGACTATGGCCTCCAGCTGGGCGCGGGTGACGGCGCCGGGGCGCAGCAGGCGCACGGGGCCGTCGACAACGGCGACGACAGTGGATTCAAGACCTACCTGGCAGGGGCCGCCGTCGAGGGCGGCGGCGCATTTGTCGCCGGTTTCGGCGTAGGCGTCGGCGTAGGTGGTGGGGCTGGGACGGCCCGAGCGGTTGGCCGAGGGGGCCACGACCGGTCCGCCGAAGGCCGCCAGCACGGCTCTCGCCAGCGGATGGCCGGGCACGCGGATGGCGACGGTCTCGAGCCCGGCGCGAGCCAGGTCGCAGACGGCCGAGACGTCGGCGATCGGGGCGACGATGGTCAGGGGGCCGGGCCAGAAGGCGTCGGCGAGGGCGCTCGCCCGGTCGTCGAAGGCGGCGATGCGGGCGGCGGTGGCGGCGTCGGCGACGTGGGCGATCAGCGGGTTGAAGCGCGGGCGGCCCTTGGCCTCGAAGATCGCCGCCACGGCCGTGGGGTTCGACGCGTCGGCCCCCAGGCCATAGACGGTTTCGGTGGGCAGCAGGACGAGGACCCCGGCGGCGAGGGCCTGCGCCGCGCGGACTACTTCTTCTTGGCCGTCAGGGCGAAGCTCACCTTGATCTTGCCCGGTATCTGATCCGTCGACGCCCATTCGCCCTGTCCAACCCCGAACACGGTCCGGTCGACGGTGGTTACACCGCGCGCCTTGGCCGTGTCGCCGTCGATCTTCAGGCTGAAGGGCAGGCTGAGCGGCTTTTTCACGCCCCGCAGGTCCAGCGTTCCGTCGGCGACGAAGCGGCCCTCGGCGGTCTTGCGGAACTTGGTGGCGGTGAAGGTCGCCTTGGGCGTGGCCGAGCTGTTGAAGAAGTCGGGCCCTTGCAGGCTCTCGTCGCGCTGGCCGTCGCCGGTGCCGGCCGAGGCCAGGTCGACGCTGACGGTCAGCTTCGAACGGTCCAGCGCTTCCGGCGAGAACAGGATGTCGGCGGTCCAGCGGCTGAACGTGCCGTGGATCGGAGTGTCGGCCCAGGCCAGGTCGAAGTCGAGGTGCGAGCCCTTCTGCACGGCCCAGGCGACCGGGTCCTTCAGGGCGCTGTCGGCGGCCGGAACGGCTTCCGCCGTTTCAGCCGGAGCGGCGGGCGTCGCGCCGGTGGTGGCAGGAGCCGCTACGGCGGGCGCGGGCGTCTCGTCCGGCAGGGCCAGATCGTCGGCGGCGCTGGCGGCCGGGGCCGGCGCGGGGGCCTTGGCCTTGGCCGGGGTGTAGAGATAGGCGGCGGCGACCACGGCGGCGAAGCCGGCGGCGGCCAGCCACAGGCGCGGCTCCTTCAGGCCCGGCTTGGCGCCGGCGGCCATGTGGCCGAACACCTCGTCGCGATCGAGGATCTGGTGCTTGGCCACCGCACCCAGGTGCAGGGCCAGCAGCAGATAGGTGAACTTGACCAGCAGGCCGTGACCCAGGTGGCCGAAATCGTTCCAGGCCTGCTTGGCGCTTTCGGCCAGCTCGGGCAGACCCGGCAGGTGCGGCCAGGGGATGGCGCCGAACAGGATCGTCGGGATGTTGATGCGGCTGGTCGAGACGATGATCCAGCCGGTCAGCGGCAGGCCAATCATGATCACGTAGAAGCCGACGTGCACGGCGTGGGCGGCGATCTTTTCCCAGGTCGGCTGGCCGGCCGGGGCCGGCGGCGACTTGTGGGTCAGCTTCCAGATCAGGCGCGCGACGCTGAGCACCAGGATGGTGATGCCGATCGACTTGTGCAGCTGGAAGAGGGCGAAGGTGGTCGCGCCCTTGGGGCCGTCATCGGCCCGCCACCCCAGGATCACCTGGAAGATCAGGGCGGCGGCGATCAGCCAATGCAGGATGATCGCCACCGTCGAATAACGGGAAGGACCCGCCGCCGAGGCGGGTTTTGAAAGCGTCTCGGCGGTCATTGGGCCGTCCCTAATTCGAGATCTGTCTTACTTCTTCGGATTGAATTCGGCTTCGATCGCCAGGTCGACGTCGTCGCCCACCATCGGCACCAGGTGGGTGAAGCCGAACTCCGAGCGCTTGATCTTGCCGGTCGCCGAGAAGCCCATGATCTGCGAGCCGAACGGGGTCTTGGCGAAGCCGTTGTAGGTGACGTCGAGGGTCACCGGCTTGGTCACGCCGCGGAAGGTCAGGTCGCCGGTCAGCTTGCCCTTGCCGGGCGAGGTCTGCTCGACCTTGGTCGAGACGAAGGTGATGGTCGGATACTTGGCCGAGTCGAAGAACTTCGGATCGTCCGAGATTTCCTTGTTGAAGTTGGGCAGGCCGGTGTCGACCGACTTCGGGTCGACGGTGATCGACACCTTGGAGTCCAGCGGCTTGGCCGGGTCGAAGCTGTAGGAGCCGTCGAGGCCCGACAGGCGGAAGGTGTAGTTCGAGGTGCCGAAGTGGCGCACGCGCAGGGTCAGGCTGGCGTGGCGCTTGTCCAGAGCCCAGGTCCCGGCCGGGGCGGCGGCGGGATCCGTCGCCGGTTGCGCCAGGGCGGCGACCGGGGCCGCGAGGGGAGCGGCGAGAAGGGCGCCGGCCAGAATGGCGTAGGCGAAGGGGCGAGCCATGGGTTCAATTCTCCAAACTGTCATAGTGACGGTTGCGATTTCCCGACTTAGGAACTTCACCGTCCAGTTGAAGGGGCGTCTTCTCACGAAGCCGTGATCGCCTGGCGGTCCTTGGCGCGGCGGGTCGCGCGATCTAAACAGGGATCACATACCCCCAACCCGACGCTTGAACAGATCGGCCCCTGCATGACCTTCCGCGCCCCCGTCCGCGACCTCGCCTTCGCCCTGCGCCACGTGGCCGGCTTCGACCAGCTCGCCGAGGCCTATCCCGAGGCCGATTCCGACACCGTGGACGCCGTGCTGGAAGCCGCCGGCGTGTTCGCCGCCGAGGTGCTGGCCCCGATCAACCGCCAGGGCGACCTGGTCGGCGCCAAGCTGGAGAACGGCGTGGTGCGCTCGGCGCCCGGCTTCGCCGACGCCTACAAGGCCTTCGCCGAGGCCGGCTGGACCAGCCTGGCGGCCGCGCCCGAGCACGGCGGGCAGGGTCTTCCGAAAGCGCTGGAGATCGCCACGCTGGAGATGGTGCAGGCGGCCAACATGGCCTTCGGCCTGTGCCCGATGCTGAGCCTGGGCGCCATCGAGGCCCTGGCCCTGCACGGGACCGAGCGCCACAAGTCGGTGTTCCTGCCCAAGTTGGTCTCGGGCGAATGGACCGGCACCATGAACCTGACCGAGCCGCAGGCCGGCTCGGACCTGGCGGCCCTGACCACCATGGCCACGCCGGACGGCCAGGGCGGCTACACCCTGTCGGGCCAGAAGATCTTCATCACCTGGGGCGACCACGACGCCACCGACAACATCGTCCACCTGGTGCTGGCCCGCACCCCCGACGCCCCTCCCGGCGTGAAGGGGATCTCGCTGTTCCTGGCCTCCAAGGTGCTGATCGACGAGGACGGCAAGCCGGGCGCGGCCAACGACGTGCGCGTCGGCGGGCTGGAGCACAAGCTGGGCATCCACGGCTCGCCCACCTGCGTCATGCTGTTCGAAGGCGCCAAGGCCGAGCTGGTCGGCAAGCTGCACCAGGGCGTGGCCCACATGTTCACGATGATGAACGCCGCCCGCCTGCAGGTCGGCGCCCAGGGCACCGCCATCGCCGAGCGCGCCTACCAGCAGGCCCTGAACTTCAGCCTGGAGCGCGTTCAGGGCCGCTCGGCCTGGACCGGCGCCTATCCCTCGCGCCTGTACGACCACCCCGACGTGCGCCGCACCCTGCTGCTGATGAAGGCCAAGATCGAGGCCGCCCGCGGCATCTGCCTGTCGACCGCCGTCGCCGCCGACCTGGCCCACGCCGCGACCGACGAGGCCGTGCGCGCCACCGCCAAGCTGCGCGAGGAGCTGCTGACCCCGATCGCCAAGGCCTGGTCCACCGACGTCGGCGTCGAGGTCGCCTCGCTGGGCGTGCAGATCCACGGCGGCATGGGCTTCATCGAGGAGACGGGCGCTGCCCAGCACTATCGCGACGCCCGCATCACCCCGATCTACGAGGGCACCAACGGCATCCAGGCCATCGACCTGATCGGCCGCAAGCTGGGTCTGGCCGACGGCCAGGCCGTGGCCGACCTGATGGACGACATCCGCGACACCATCGAGGCCCTGAAGGCCGCCGACGCCTCGCTGACCCCGGTCGCCGGCCGCCTGGAAGCCGCGCTGAACGCCGCCGCCTCGGCCACCGCCTGGCTGGTCGACCGCCGCGCCCGCGCCATGCCCGACGCCCTCAGCGGCGCGACGGCCTACCTCAAGCTGCTGGGCGACACGGTCGGCGGCTGGATGCTGGCCAAGGGCGCCCTGGCCCCGGGGGCCGAGGCCCTGCGCGGCCAGCTGCTGCGGGTCTATGCCGAGAGCGTGCTGGCCCAGGTCCCCGGCCAGCTGGCGGCGGTGACCCTGGGCGCGGAAGACCTCGTGGCGGTGACGCCGGAGGCGCTGGGGGTTCACTGACGATCTGCCCCCTCTCCCCTTGCGGGAGAGGGTGGCCTCCCGGAGGGAGGTCGGGTGAGGGGTCGAAAGACCTGTCCGCCGCGACGGCTGATCGGCTGTCGCGGCGGTTTTCGTTTGAGAGACCCCTCATCCGTCGGCTTCGCCGACACCTTCTCCCGCAAGGGGAGAAGGAATTAGTGGCCGCGAACCAGCATCCACACCGCCATCGCCACCATCATCACGTTCTCGGTCAGCGAGATGAACCCCAGCGGCACGTTGCTGTCGCCGCCGACGCAGGCGCATTTCAGGTCGCGCATGTCGAGATAGACGGCCTTGAACACCGACACCGCGCCGATCCCGCCGATCACCAGGGCCAAGGGCGCGGAAAACCAGGTCAGCACCCCGGCCGTCATCAGCACGCCCGCCAGACCCTCCGCGAACGGATAGACATAGCCGTACGGGACCCAGCGCTTGGCCAGCAGGTCGTAGCCCAGGAACATCGACGAGAAGCTCTCGACGTCGCGCAGCTTCTGGATCGACAGCACCACCATCGAGAAGCTGATGAACCATTCGACAGCCCGCGCCGTGAACGGCGTTCCGTCCACCACATAGGTCGCCGCCAGGGCCAGCAGGGCGGTCATGGCGAAGAGAGCGATCACCGGCTGGTAGGTCTTGGCCTTGGGATCGCGGGGCTTGCCGCCGAAGAACCGCCGCAAGTCGTCGAAGCCGCCGATCCGCTGGCCGTCGATGAACACCTGCGGCGTGGTCTTGACCCCGTGCTCAGCCTTGAAGGCGTCGGTCTCTTCCCGCGTCTTCAGGTGATGGTCCTCGACCACGTAGCCCCGGGCGCGCAGCAGGTGGCGGGCCTTCAGGCCGTAGGGGCAGACGTGCTTGTCCATCACCATGCGGTAGAGGACGGCGGTCTTCGGGGCGGCTGAACTCACGGCGGGTCTCCTTGTACGCGAACCGGACCCGCCTCATATGGGTTCCGTACCATGGTACGGAGTCAAGGCATGGCGGCGGATACCATTGCAGGGCTGGCCCGGGCCGGCGGGGTGGGGGTGGAGACCGTCCGCTACTACCAGCGCCGGGGCCTCCTGGAGACGCCCGAGCGCGGGGAAGGCGTGCGGCGCTATGGCGACGAGGCCGTGCGCCGGCTGCGCTTCATCCGCTCGGCCCAGGGCGCGGGCTTCACCCTGGAGCAGATCAACGAGCTCTTGGCCCTGGACGCCGGCCAGGACCGCGCCCGGGCCCGCGAACTGGCCCGCGACCGCATCGCCGACCTCGACGCCAAGATCGCCGAGCTGCAGGCCGCCCAGGCCGGCCTGTCACGCCTGCTGCACACCTGCAGCGCCGGCGACGAAGGCCCCTGCCCGATCATCGCGGCGTTCGAGACTTAAGGGATGATCTCCGCCGGCGGACGGATCCGCCGCCAGACGGCCTCGCCGAAGCCGAACACGCCGAACGCCACCAGCCCCAGAGCCACCACGCCCAGCAGCCAGGCGCCGAACGGCTGGCGTTCGAGGGCCTGCAAGGCCCCGGCCCAGCTGCGCGCCTCGCTGCTGCGGGCGTGCCAGCCGGCGCCGACCACGAACAGGCCCACGCACAGGGTCGCCAGGCCACGCGCCGCATAGCCGAACCGCGCCAGGGGCACGAGCCGGCGACAGGCCGCCTCGCCGCAGTCCAGGCGCTTGGCGAAGTCCTGGGCCAGGCCCTGCACCACGCCGCCGATCCCGACGCCCAGCAAAACCAGGCCGGCCGCCATCAGCAGGCGGTCGCCGTGGGGCAGGGCCAGAATGGTCGCTGCCGTGGCGTCGGCGGTCTGCTCCTCGTCGGCCTCGCCGACGTCCTCGAAGGCGTCGAGCAGCTCCAGCGCCGACCAGGCCAGCGAGCCATAGACCACGCCGCTGACCGCCTGGCCGACGCGGATCGCCCAGGCCTTGGGCGAGGCTCCGTGGCGGTCGGCGTCGAACACCGCCTGCAAGCCCCGCCAGAGCGAAAAGCCGATCAGCCCGGCCGCGACCACGGCGATCAAAGCCAGGCCTGGCGGCCACTTCGCCCAGGCCGCCAGCATCGCCGTCGCGCCGCGCGCCCGGGGGACGAGGTCGGCCGCCGCCAGCAGGGCCAGGCCGCCCAGTCCGACATAGACCGTCCCCCGCGCGGCGTAGCCCAGCCGCGAGGCCCATTCGAGCGGCTTGCGCAGGTCGAGGCGTGGTCGGGATTTTCGGAAGAACAGGCCCATCGGGCGCTCAACGGCGCGTCGCGGGAAGATGTTCCGCACGAGCAGCCCCTCTCCCAGAGGGAGAGGGAGGGGCCCAGGCGATAGCCTGGGAGGGTGAGGGGTTACGGCGTCAACCGGCGTGCCGGCACGCCGTCGAAAGTCCCTAACCCCTCGTCCGACCTGCTTCGCAGGCCACCTTCTCCCTATGGGAGAAGGAAGCCCGATCAGTAAGGCAGTTCCGGCGCCGTCTGCTGGGCCGGTTGTCCGGCCGGCGGCGGGGTCGCGCCGGGATCGGCGGTCGGCGTCTCGCCGCCGCCAAGGATGTCGCCGATCGGGTCCTCGGTCGGGGCCGGCGCCTCGGCGAAGCCGCCGGGGATCGGGGTGGCCTTCAGGCGCGGCAGGGCCGAGCTCATGAACACCTTCCAGATCTCGGCCGGCGGACCCGCGCCGCTGACCCGCTTCATGGCGGTGTTGTCGTCCTTGCCGGTCCACACCGCGGCGACGAAGCCGCCGGTGTAGCCGACGAACCAGGCGTCCTTGTAGTCGCTGGTGGTGCCGGTCTTGCCGGCGATGTCGTAGCCGGCGACCTTGGCGCGGCCGCCGGTGCCGCCGTTCACCACCTGGCGCATCATCTGGTTCATGTATTGCAGCGACGGCGAGCCGATCACCGACGAGCGCGGCTGCTTGTCGACGCTGTGGTCGTAGAGGACCTTGCCCGAGGCGGTGCGGATGCGCTCGATGCCGTAGCCCTTGGCCAGGAAGCCGCCGTTGGCGAACGGGGCGTAGGCCTGGGCCATCTCCAGCGGGCTGACCTCGACGGCGCCCAGGGCCATCGACGGGTCGAGCTGGATCTTGCTGGTGATGCCCAGACGACGGGCCGTGGCGGCGACGTTGCTGGTGCCCACCTCGTTGGCCAGGCGGGCTGCGACCGTGTTGATCGACTGGGCCAGGGCCGTCTGCAGGGTCATGGGGCCGAGGAACGTGTTGCTGTAGTTCTTCGGCTCCCAGTTGCCGATCTTCACCGGCTCGTCGACCACCATGACCGACGGGTTGCGGCCCTGGTCCATGGCGGTGAGGTAGACGAACGGCTTGAAGGCCGAGCCGGCTTGGCGGCGGGCGCTGGTGGCGCGGTCGAACTGGCTTTCGCCGTAGTCCTCGCCGCCGACATAGGCGCGGATGCGGCCCTCGCCGTCGATGGCGACCAGGGCGGCCTGCTGCACGCCCTGCTTCAGGTGGCCCTCGACGCCCAGCTGCACGGCGCGCTCGGCCGCGACCTGGATCGGCAGATCGAGCGTGGTTTCGACGACCAGGTCCTCGGTGGGCTCGCCGACCAGCGACCGCACCTGGGCGTCGACATAGTCGGTGAAGTACTGGGCGCGCTGGTTGGCCAGGGTGGCCGAAACCTGCACGGGCGTCTTGAAGGCCTCGTCGCGCTGCTCGGCGGTGATGGCCTTGATGCGCACCATCTCGTCGAGCACGACGGTGGCGCGGCGGGCGGCGCGCTCGCTGGCGCTGACCGGCGAATAGCGCGCCGGGCCCTTCATCATGCCGGCCAGGAGGGCGCTCTCGCCGATCGTCAGCTGCGAGGCGGGCTTGTTGAAATAGCGCTGCGAGGCGGCTTCGATGCCGTAGGCGCCGGCGCCGAAATAGACCCGGTTCATGTACAGAGCCAGGATCTGCTTCTTGCTGAACTTCAGCTCCAGCCAGACGGCCAGGATCAACTCCTGGGCCTTGCGCTTGTAGTTCTGGGCCGGGCTGAGGAAGAGATTCCGGGCCAGCTGCTGGGTGATGGTCGAGCCGCCGCGCTGGGGACCGCCCTCGTGGGTCAGGTTCCAGATCAGCGAGCGGCCGATGCCCCAGGGGTTGAACCCGAAGTGGTGGTAGAACTGGCGGTCCTCGATGGCGACGAAGGCGGCCGGCACGTATTCCGGCAGGGCGTCGATGTCGACCGGCGGCGCATATTGGCTGCCGCGCACGGCCAGCAGGGCGCCCGAGCGATCGAGATAGTTGATCGAGGGCTGTCGAGTGACGTCGTACAGCTTCGAGGTATCGGGCAGGTCGCGCGCGAACACCGCGAAGAAGGTGACCACGAAGATCAGCCCCCAGACCCCCAGCACCGTCGCCCAATAGAGCGCCGCCTGGAGGGGCGTGCGAGAAGTCTTCGCCGGCTTGTTTCCGCCGAAGGCGCCGTTAGCCATCTGTAACCCTAGGTCTCGTGCAACCCCGCCCGTGTGGCGGTGTCATAGCTCACGCCGACCAAACACGCGATAGGATTGACGAGAGATGAACGCGGTTTAACCGAGATGCTCGCCGCCTCAGGCGCGGTCGGGATCGGTGCGCCAGACCCGCCAGCTCTCGACGCCGGCGGCCAGACCCGAGGCGACGACGCCGATCATCATCACGTGGAAGCCGACGGGCTGGGGGACGACCGGCGCGGCGACCAGGCCGAGCAGGCCCGTCAGGCTGAGCAGCCGTCCGGCCAGGCGGTTGGACTTGTCCCAGGCCAGGCGGCTGCGCAGCGCCCAATAGGTGCGCACGCCGACCACGGGGTTGGGCTTGACCCGGCCGACGAAGGCGCCGAGCCCCAGGAACAGCGCCGCCATCCCGCCCATCATCAGCCGCAGGAAAAGGTCCTGGCCGCCGACGCGCGGCAGCAGGTCGAAGGCCACGCTGGCCAGCAGGGCTGCGGTGAAGGCGGGCGCGGCCAGGCCGACGATCCGCCCCAGGCGCCAGGTGAAGCGCTCGGCCAGCGGGTCCTTGGCCTGCCGTTCCAGCACCGCGCACAGCAAGGCGACGCCGCCGGCCACCAGGCCGATGAAGCCGATGGCCAGGGCCATCTCCGCCCGATCGCCCCAGCGGTCGACCTGGCCGGCCAGGTCGAAGTGCATCGGCATCGGGCCGGGCGGCCCCAGGCGCCAGACGGCCAGGGCGGCGGCGCCGATCGCCGCCGTCACCAGGATCGAGACGCCGTCCAGCGACGTCAGGCCGCGCGGATGCTCGCTGCTCATGCCTTGTTCTCCCCTTGCAGAGACCCGTCGGCCGCGCCGGCGGGCTCGCCCGCGCCCATCAGGTCCATCATGAAGGCCACCGCCTCCTCGACCGCCGAGATCACGAGGCGGTAGCGGACCGAGGCCCCGTCCTTCTCGGCCTCGACCAGCCCCGCCGCCTTCAGCGCCGCCAGGTGAGCGGTGACCGTCGGCCAGGCCATCTCGAACCGCGAGGCGATCTCGCCCGACGCCAGCGGCCCGTCGCGCAGCATGGCGACCATGCGGCGGCGGGCGGGATGCGACAGGGCCTTGAACACCTCGTTCATGAGTCAAGAGACTAATTAGTCGATTAACTAAGAGTCAAGAACGACTGCGCTCGCGCTCGACCGTCGGCGCTCCCCCAATCCGTAAAATCCCCGCGAAAGCGGGGACCCAGGTGTTTTATCGTCGAGCGCCGTGGTTTCAGAAAAAGCCTGGGTCCCCGCTTTCGCGGGGATTTTACGGGAAATCGGCATGCGTCGAGCCCAGTCTCGCCCCCTCCACCACTTCGTGGTCCCCCTCCCCCGTTTCACGGGGGAGGAGTAAAAATCCGCCGTTTCCGCACTTGGCGGGCCAGCCTCCCCCTGCCAGAAGAGCCACGTGTCCACCGCCCTCGCCTCCCCGCCCTCGCTCGACGCCGCGCGCGATGTCCTGCGCCGCACCTTCGGCCACCAGGATTTCCGCGGCCTGCAGGCCCAGGTGGTCGGCGAACTGCTGGAAGGGCGCAGCGCCCTGGCCGTGCTGCCCACCGGCGGCGGCAAGAGCCTGTGCTACCAGATCCCCGCCCTGGTCCGCCCGGGCCTGGGCCTGGTCGTCTCGCCGCTGATCGCCCTGATGGCCGACCAGGTGGCCGGGCTGCAACAGGCCGGGGTCGCCGCCGAGCGCCTGGACTCAAACACCCTGCCCGAGGAGCGCGCCGAGATCTGGCGACGCATCGAGGCCGGCCAGCTCGACCTTCTCTATCTGTCGCCCGAAGGCCTGATGCAGGGCTGGATGCTGGAGCGGCTGTCGCGCCTGCCGCTGTCGCTGGTGGCCGTCGACGAGGCCCACTGCGTCAGCCAGTGGGGTCACGACTTCAGGCCCGAATACCGGATGCTGGGCCGCATCGCGGAAGTCTTCCCCAACGCCCCGCGCCTGGCGGTGACCGCCACCGCCGACGCCCGCACCCGCGACGACATCCGCACCGAACTGCGCCTGCAGGGCGCGGCCGAGTTCGTCGACAGCTTCGCCCGGCCGGAGCTGGCCCTGAACGCCGAACGCAAGCGCGGCAAGGGTCACGACCGGGTCATCGAGCTCGTCACCGAGCGTCCGGGCCGCGCCGGCGTCGTCTATGCCGGCAGCCGGGACTCGACAGAGAAGCTGGCCCAGGCCCTGATCGACAACGGCGTGCCGGCCCTGGCCTATCACGCCGGCCTCGACAAGACCGTCCGCGCCCGCCGCCTGGAGCAGTTCCTCGAGGCCGACGAGGCGGTGATGGTGGCGACCATCGCCTTCGGCATGGGGGTCGACAAGCCCGACGTCCGCTTCGTGATCCACGCCGATCCGCCGGCCGCCATCGAAGCCTACTGGCAGGAGATCGGCCGGGCCGGGCGCGACGGCCAGCCGGCCGAGGGCATCACTCTCTACAGCAGCGCCGACCTGGCCTGGGCCGGCCGCCGCATCGACAGCCGCGAGGCCCCCGACGAGGTCAAGCAGGTGCAGAGCCGCAAGCTGCGGCAGTTCTACGCCATGCTGGAAGGCATGACCTGCCGCGCCGCTGCCGTCCGCCGCTATTTCGGCGAGGAAGGGGTGGAGCGCTGTGGAACCTGCGACATCTGCGTCTCGCCGCCGACGGGAATAGATGCGAGCCAGGCCGCCCAGAAGGCCCTGTCGGCCGCGCATCGTCTCGGCGGGCGCTTCGGACGCGGCCGCCTGATCGATCACCTGCTGGGCAAGACCAAGGACGTCACCCAGCAGGAAGCCCAGATGTCGACCTTCGGCATCGGCAAGGAGTTCAGCCCGCAAGGCTGGCGCGACCTGCTCGACACCCTGGTGTTCGAAGGCCTGCTGCGCGAGGACCCCAATGACGGTCGGCCGCTGATCGGCCTGGGCGACGGCGAGGGCGTGCGGGCCGTCTATCGCGGCGAGCGGCAGGTGTCGCTTCGCCAGGCCCCGGGCGGCGACGCCGGCGGCGGCAAGGCTGGTTCCGGCGGCAAGAGCCTGCGCCGACGCCAGGCCCTGACCGTGCCGCCGGGCGACCAGATGCTGTTCGAGGCCCTGCGCGCCTGGCGCAAGGAGCAGGCCTCGGCCCAGCACGTGCCGCCCTATGTCATCTTCCACGACGCCACCCTGGCCGAGATCGCCGCCGCCCGGCCGCTCACCCTGCCGGCCCTGGGCAAGTCGGGCGGGGTGGGCCAGGGCAAGCTCGACCGCTACGGCGAGGCGGTGCTGAAGGTGGTGCGCGACAACTGAGGTCGCCTCCCCTCGGCGAACGCCTGCGGGACGGCCAGGAGGCGATGCACGCAAAAGCTGTCGCCCGCGCCTCTTGTCCGAACCAAACCGGCTCGCCAGGTGTTAGTCTCCAGACGCACCGCCGCGCGCGCCGTAGCGCCGCGCCCTAGAACACACCCCCAGATTGGGAGACGCCGATGACCGACGCCACCATCAAGACCGATCTCGCCGGCGAGGCCAGCGCCGCTTCCGCCCGCGCCAAGAGCAGCGCCAAGAAGACCGCCGCCAAGGCCACCGCCGCGGTGAAGAAGGCCGCCGCCACCGTCGCCGAGACCGCCAGCGAAAAGACCCAGGTCGCCCGCGACTACGTGCACGACAAGACCGACGCGGCCATCGCCTGGTCCAAGCCCCGCGCCGAAGCCGCCCACAAGGCCGCCGAGGACCATCCCCTGGCCCTGGCGCTGGGCACCTTCGTGGCCGGCGCGGTGTTCGGCTTCCTGCTGGCCCGCAACTTCGACCGCTGATCATCCGCATCACTGAAGACGAGAACGCCCGGCGGGTCCGACCCGCCGGGCGTTTTTCGTGTGTTCCTTCTCCCCTTGCGGGAGAAGAGCCTGCCCCGGACTTGATCCGGGGTGTCGCCCCCCCTGGTCCGGCCAAAGGCCGGCCCGAGGATAAACTCCGCCGACGGATGAGGGGTCGCACCCACGAAAAACGCCGCGACAGCTGATCGGCTGTCGCGGCGTTCGACGTCTGAGAGACCCCTCACCCGACCCCCGCCTTCGCGGGGGCCACCCTCTCCCGCAAGGGGAGAGGGCTCCGGGTCAGGATCAGAAGGGCGACTGGACCGAGAGGCGGACCCCCTGGCTGTCGCTGTCCTTCGACACCGAGTTGTCGAAGTCCAGACCGATCTTCCAGCCGCTCTTGACCGTCAGGTCGGCCCCGAGCTCCAGCCGCAGCTGGTCGCGGTCGATCGGATCCACCGCCAAGCGGTAGGTCGGACCGCCCACCCAGTCGGTGTAGCTGAGCATGGCGTCAGCGGCCTTCTCGAAGTCGTGCGAGTACTCGACCCGGAAGCGCGGCGCCAGCAGGCCGGCGGCGGTCTTGCGGGCGAACTCCCCGCGCAGGCCCAGCGTGCCGGTCAGGCTGCGCACGGTCTGCTCGTGGTAGGTCAGACCGTACGGTCCGCCGCCGTTCTCCGAGAAGGCGTCCAGAACCGACCGGCTGTAGGCCATGCGCCCGTAGGGCGACAGCAGGCTGGTCGGGGTCCGGTGCTCGTACCCGAAGGTCAGAGCCAGGAACGTCTGGTCGCCGTCACGCTTGCCGGTCACCAGCTCGCCCGTCGTGGTGACGTAGCGGCGGCTGTCGAAGTCGAGCGACCCGAAGCCGACCACACCATCGACGAAGGTCTTCTCGCTCGGCTGCAGGCTGGCGTAGAGGCCGGCGCTGTAGCTTTCGGCCCGGCTCTTGGTGCCGTTCTTGCCCACTCGGCTGGAGTCTCGGCCGTAGCCGAGGCCCACCCCGAAGGCGAACTGCCCGTTGACCCGGTAGTCGACGCCGGCGGTGATGCCGTCGGTCGTGAAGCGGAAGCCGCTTTGCGAACCGACCGTGTCACGCATCCCGAAGTCGGCCGAACCCGCGGCCCACACGCCCCAGCGCTGGGGACCGGCCTGGCCGTCTTCGCCGTCGTTCCCGGGCGCCGCGTCGGCCGACGAGGCAGCCGGCAGCAGCGGCGAGGACGGATCGGCCGCGTCGTTCATGCCGAGGCTGGCGTACTTGCGGAACCGCTCGCGCGCTTCCAGCCCATCTTCCCGCTCGGTGTTGCCGCCGCGGACGCTGACCCCGAACCCGCGACCCGCGCCGCCGCCGTTGTGCAGCTGCTCGAGGCGACGGCTGAAGTTGCTGATCTGGGCGTCGGCGAACCGGATGGCCGCCGCGTCCTGAGCCGCGACCAGACCCTTCACTTCCGGATCCTGCGAGGGATCGGGACGAGCGGTGACGATCACGTTGATCCGGCCGGGGGCCGAAGTCGCGAAGGCGTTGCTCAGCGTGTAGGTCACCACCGCCGTGCCCGCGAAGGCGTTGTCGGGGGTGAAGGTCAGGGTGTAGGCGCCGGTCGAGGGGTTGGTGATGACCGCCGCGCCGGAGTTGGCCGGGGTGACGCTGACCACAGCCGCGCCGATGAACGGCCCGCCGCTGGCGTTGGTCACCAGGTTCACGACCGCCTTCTGGCCGGCGAGGATCTCGACGGTGATCGGCGGGGCCGTGAGCGGCGCCGGGTTGACCGTCACCGTCACCGGCACCGGATCGGAGGCCCCGAAGGGGTTGTTGATCCGGTAGGTGAAGGCGTCGGCGCCCGAGAAGCCGGCGGCCGGGGTGTAGACGATGTTCAGACCGTTGATCGTGGCCGTGCCCTTGGTCGGGGCGGTGGCGACGGTGACGCTCGTGAACGGGCTGCCCGTGGCGCCTTGGGTCGCCGCCAGGGTGGCCGATTGGCCGGCCAGGACGGTGATGACCTGAGCGGTCTGGGTCGGCGTGGCCAGCGGGGTGACCGTGACGGTGACCGTCGCCGGACCGCCCGTGCCGCCTTCGCCGGTGGCCGTGTAGGTGAAGGTGTCGGTACCGAAGAAGTTGGTGGCCGGCACGTAGTTGACGGTCAGGGCCGACACCGTCGCCGTGCCGTGGCTCGGAGCCGTGGCGATGGCGATGGTGCTGATCGGACCGGTGTCGTTGGCGGTCACCGCGATGTTCACCGTCGCATTGGCGGCGAGCGTGGCGGTGTCGTTGACGACGACCGGGGCCGGGGCGGCGACGGCGACGCTGATCGCGGCCGGCGACGAGGTGCCCCCAGGACCGGTGGCGGCGTAGGTGAAGCTGTCCGGACCATAGTAGCCGGGGTTCGGCGTGTAGATGATCTGGACCGAGCCCGAGCCCTGCGAGTGCATCCGCGACGCGCTGCCGCTGACCGTCGCCGTGCCGTGTTGCGGCGGGTCGACGATGATGACGGTGTCGTAGAAGCCGTCGATCAGCGGAGCGACGTCGATGGTGGTCGGCGCGCCGGCCGGGGTCGAGGTGTTGGTCGGTTCGACCACCGGCGGCGGAGCCACGTTGACCGACAGGGTGACGGAGACGCTGGCCGAGTAGGGACCAGAGCCGCCGGCCGAGTCGGTGGCCGTGACCGTCAGCGGGAAGCTGCCGTCCTCGGTCGGCGAGCCCGAGAGCACGCCGGTCGAGGTGTTGAACGACACGCCCGTCGGGAGGGTCCCGGTGAGGGCGTAGGTGTAGGGCGCCACGCCGCCGACCCCGTGGAAGGTCTGGCTATACGCGGTGCCGTAGTCGGCCGTCGGCAGCGAGGTCGGCGTCACCGACAGGGTCGGCGCGGCGATGGTGATCGAGAAGATCGCCGAACCGGTGGCGCCGTAGGCGTCGGTGGCGGTGATCACCGTGCTGTAGGTCCCCCCGGCGGTCGGCGTGCCCGAAAGGACGCCGGCGGTGCTGAGGGTCAGGCCGGGCGGCAGGCCCGCACCCGTGAAGGTGTAGGGAACCGTACCGGTCGTGGCCGTGAAGGTCGCGCCGGCGTAGGCCGCCGCCACCGTGCCGCCCGGAGGCGAACCGGCGACCACCAGGACCGGGGCGGTCACGGTGATCGAGACCGTGGCCGGAGCCGAAGCTCCACCGGCGTTGGAGGCGGTGTAGGTGAAGCTGTCGGCGCCCGAGTAACCGGCCGTCGGCGTGTAGAGGAAGGTCATGCCGCTGACCGTGGCCGTCCCGTGAGCCGGGCCGGTGGCGACGGTGACCAAGGTCGCCGGCACGCCGGACAGGGCCGGGGTGATCACGTTGTCGCTGCTGTTGGCGGCGACGGTCGTGGAGACCGCCCCCGGCGTCGGCGGCGCGGGCACGTTCACGACCAGGCTGTAGGAGTTCTCGACGATGTACGGTCCGCCGCCGGTCGTGGAGTCGGTGGCCCGGATGATGATGCTGAAGGTTCCCGTGACGGTCGGCGTGCCCGAGAGCGCGCCGCCGGTCGACAGGGTGATACCGGTCGGCAGCGTGCCGGACGTCAAGGTGTAGGTGTAGGGCGCCGTGCCGCCAGTGGCGGTGAGCGTCTCGTTGTAGGCGGTGTGCTGGGTCGCCGCCGACAGGCTGGCCGGGCTCATGTTCAGGGTCGGCGCGTCGACCGTGACGTTATAGGCCCGCGAACCCGTATAGGGACCGACGCCGGTGCTGGAGTCGGTGGCGGTGATCGTGAAGTTGAACGAACCCGAGGCCGTCGGCGTGCCCGAGAGCAGGTCGCCGGTCAGGGTGAGACCGGCCGGCAGGGCGCCGCTGGTCACCGCGTAGGTGTAGCCGCTGGTCCCGCCCGACGCGGTGATCGTCTGGTTGACCGCCGTGCCGACCACGACCGTGCCCAGGGTGGTGGGCGAGACCGTGATGGTCGGCGCCGAAACGGTCAGGGTGTAGCTCCGCACGCCGGTGAACGGCGCGCCGGTCCCCGTCGAGTTGTCGGTGGCGGTGACGTCGAAGGTGAAGGTCCCGCCCGCGGTCGGCGTGCCCGAGAGCGCGCCGACGGTCGACAGGGTGACGCCGGCCGGCAGGGCGCCGCTGGTCACCGCGTAGCTGTAGGGCGCGGTGCCCCCGCTGGCGGTGATCGTGGCGCTGTAGGCGACGCCGACCTGGCCGTTCGACACCGAGGTCGGGGCGACCGTGATCGTGGGCGCGCCGATGGTCCAGCTGTAGGCGCGCACCCCTGTATAGGGACCCGTACCGGTGCTGGAGTCGGTGGCGGTGATCGTGAAGTTGAACGAACCCGCGGCCGTCGGCGCGCCCGAGAGCACGTCGCCGGACAGGGTGACCCCGGCCGGAAGGGCGCCGGCGGTCACCGCGTAGGTGTAGCCGCTGGTGCCGCCGCTGGCGGTGATCGTTTCGTTGACGCTCGTACCGACCGCGACCGAGGTCAGGGTCGTCGGCGAGACCGTGATGGTCGGCGTCACGATGGTCAGGCTGTAGCTCCGCACGCCGGCGAACGGCGCGCCGGTCCCCGTCGAGCTGTCGGTGGCGGTGACGTCGAAGGTGAAGGTACCGCCAGCGGTCGGCGTGCCCGAGAGCGCGCCGCCGGTCGACAGGGTCAGGCCGGCCGGCAGGGCGCCGCTGCTCACCGCGTAGCTGTAGGGCGTGGTGCCCCCGCTGGCGGTGATCGTGGCGCTGTAGGCCGAAGCGACCATGCCGTTGGCGAGCGAGGTCGGCGACAGCGTGATCGTCGGCGAGGCGACGGTGATGCTGTAGGCGGCCGCGCCCGTATAGGGACCCGAACCCGTGCTGGAGTCGGTGGCGGTGATCGTGAAGTTGTAGGTTCCGCCGCCCGTCGGCGAGCCGGAGATGGCGCCGCCGGTCGACAGGGTCAGACCAGGCGGGAGGCTGCCGGCGGTCACCTGGAAGGTGTAGGCCGACGTGCCGCCGCTGGCGGTGATCGTATCGCTGTAGGCCGTGGCGATGAGACCGCCGGCCAGGGCGCCCGAGGCGGGCGACAGGGCGATCGACGGGGCGCCGATCACCAGGGTGTAGGCCTGCGTGCCGCTATAGGAGCCGCCCGTGGTCGCGTCCGTCGCCTTGATGGTGATCGGGAACGAGCCGCCTTCCGTCGGCGTGCCCGAGAGCACCCCTCCGGTCGTCAGGGTCAGGCCGGCAGGCAGAGTCCCGCTGTCGAGAGAGAAGACATAGGGAGTCGTGCCGCCGCTGGCGGTGAAGGTCTGGCTGTAGGCGGCCGCAACGTTTCCGGCCGGCAGGCTCGAGGGCGACACGACGATCGTCGGAGCGCTCACCGTGATGCTGTAGCTGGCCGAGCCCGTGTAGTTGTTGCCGCTGCTGTCGGTGGCGGTGACCGTGAAGTTGTAGGTCCCCGTCGACGTCGGCGTGCCCGAGGCCACGCCGCTGGCGCCCAGCGACAGGCCCGGAGGCAGGGCGCCGGCGGTGACGGCGAAGGTCGTCGGCGTGACGCCGCCCGTGCTGGTGAAGGTCTGGCTGTAGCTGACGCCGGCCTGGGCGCCCGGCAGGGCCCCCGCGGCGGGCGACAGGGCGATGGTCGGCGCGGCGATGGTCAGGTTGGCCGAGGCCGAGCTGGTGTAGCTGCCGTTGCCGCCCGAGCTGTCGGTGACGGTGACCACGACCGTGGCGGTGGTCGCCGTGGTCGGAGTGCCGCTGATGACGCCCGAGCTGTCCATCGTCAGGCCGGCGGGCAGGCCCGTGGCCGAGAAGTTGTTGTAGGGCGGATTGCCGCCGCTGATGGTCACGGTCGAGGCGCCGGTGTTGTAGGCGACGCCCACCGTGCCGGTGGAGGCCGGCAGGGTGACCGAGAACACCGGGTCGTTCACGGTCACGAAGACCTGGCCGACGTTCGACGTGCCGCCCGCGTTGGTGGCGACCCAGTTGAAGGTGTCGGTGCCGCGGAAGCCGACCGGCGGAGTGTAGCTCATCAGGCCGGCGCTATCGACGCTGACCGTGCCGCCGTAGGACGAGGCGCCGACCTGGTAGCCGGTCGGGCTTTCGGTGGCGTGCGGGGCGGCGCTGAAGGTCGTCGCCGTGGCCGAACCGCTATTGTAGGTCAGGCCGCTGATGGAGAAGGACGAGGCCACCGGGGCCGGCGGCAGGCTGACCGTCAGGGTCGCCGTGGTGTTGGCGTTGTACGGACCCGCGCCCAGCGAGCTGTCGGTGACGTTGACCGTGACCGTGAAGACCCCGTTCACCGCCGGCGTGCCGCTGATGACGCCGCCGCCGGCGTCGGTCAGGCCCGAGGGCAGACCGCTGATGCTGTTGACGGTGTAGCTGGCCCGGCCGCCCGAGAAGGTCACGGCGGCGGCGCCCGAATTGTAGACGCGTTCGACCGTGCCCGTGCTGGACGGCAGGGTCACGGTGATCGTCGGATTGCCGATCGTGACGGTGACCGTGGCCGGCGCCGAGGTGCCGCCGACGTTGGACGCCGTGTAGGTGAAGCTGTCGTTGGCGTTACGATAGCCGATGGGAGGCGTGTAGGTCGCGATCCCGCTGCTGTTGACGCTGACCGAGCCGCCCTGGGCGGTCGTGGCCGAGCCCACGGCGTAGTTGGTCGGCGTGCCGCCGCCCGTGATGTAGAGCGACAGGTCGATGTTGGTCGTCAGGTTCGAGCCGTCGTTATAGGCGACGATCGAGCCGTAGGTCTGCGAGCTGCCGACCGGCGGCGCGACATAGGTGTACTGGTCGGACGCGCCGGTGGCGCTGGTCCCGCCGGGCGTGGTCACCGTGATGTCATAGGTGCCCGCCGAGGCGGCCGGCGACGTCGCCGTGATCTGGGTGTTGCTGTTGATCGTGTAGGTGGCGGTGGTCGCGCCGAACAGCACGGCGCCCGTACCCGGAGCCGCCGCGAAGCCCGTGCCGGTGATGGTCACCGTCGTGCCGCCCGCGGTCGGACCCGCCGTCGGCGACACCGAGGTCACCGTCGGGGCGCTGATGTAGGTGTACTGGTCGGACGCGCTGGTGGCGCTGGTGCCGCCAGGCGTGGTGACGGTGACGTCGTAGGTGCCCGCCGAATTGGCCGGCGACGTCGCCGTGATCTGGGTGTTGCTGTTGATGGTGTAGGTGGCGTTGCTGGCGCCGAACTTGACAGCGCCCGTACCCGGAGCCGCCGCGAAGCCGGTGCCGGTGATGGTCACGCTCGTGCCGCCGCCCGTCGGGCCCGCTATCGGCGACACCGAGGCCACGGTCGGGGCCGAGACATAGGTGTACTGGTCGGACGCGCTGGTGGCGCTGGTGCCGCCCGCCGTGGTCACGGTGATGTCGTAGGTGCCCGCCGAGTTGGCCGGCGACGTCGCCGTGATCTGGGTGTTGCTGTTGATCGTGTAGGTGGCGGTGGCCGCGCCGAACTTGACGGCGCCCGTACCGGCCGCGGCCGAGAAGCCGGTGCCGGTGATGGTCACCGTCTGGCCGCCGCCCGTCGGGCCCGCCGTCGGCGAGACCGCCGTCACGGTCGGAGCCGCGACATAGGTATATTGGTCAGCCGCGCTGGTGGCGCTGGTCACGCTGCTGTTGGTGACCGTGATGTCCACCGTGCCCGCCGAACCGGCCGGAGCCGTCGCCGTGATCTGGGTGTTGCTGTTGACCGTGTAGCTGCTTGCGTTGGTCGCGCCGAACTTCACGCCCGCCGCACCGCTCGTGCCGGTGAAGTTCGTACCGGTGATGGTCACGCTCGTGCCGCCGCCCGTCGGACCTGCCGTTGGCGAGACTGCCGTCACGGTCGGCGCCGCCGAATAGGTGAACTGGTCGGAGGCGCTGGTGGCGCTGGTGCCGCCCACGGTGGTGACGCGGATGTCCACCGTGCCGGCCGAACCGGCCGGCGAGGTCGCCGTGATCTGGGTGGCGCTGTTGACCGTGTAGCCGGTCGCCGCCGTGCCGCCGAACGTCACGGCCGTGGCGCCCGACAGGTTCGTGCCGGTGATGACGACGCTGGTGCCGCCCGCGGTGGAACCGACGGTGGGCGAGACAGCGGTCACGGTCGGGGCCGCGACATAGGTGTACTGGTCGGCCGCGCTGGTGGCGCTGGTGCCGCCGGTGGTGGTGACGCGAACGTCAACCGTACCGGCCGAACCGGCCGGGGCGGTCGCGGTGATCTGGGTGGCGCTGTTGACCGTGTAGCCGGTCGCCGCCGTGCCGCCGAACGTCACGGCCGAGGCGCCGCTCAAGTTCGTGCCGGTGATGACGACGCTTGTTCCGCCCGCTGTCGGACCGGCGGTCGGCGAAATGCTCGTCACGGTCGGCGGGGCCACGTAGGTGTACTGGTTGCCGGCCGCGGTGGCGCTCTGGCCGCCGGTGGACGAGGTGACGCGGGCGTTGACCGTGCCAGCCGAGCCGGCGGGGGCCGTCGCGGTGATCTGGGTGGCGCTGTTGACCGTGTAGCCGGTCGCGTTCGTGCCGCCGAAGGTGACGGCGGTGATGTTGACGAAGTTGGAGCCGGTCAGAACGACGCTGGTGCCGCCCGCCGTCGAACCACTGGTCGGGCTGAGCGAACTCACCGCCGGCGGAACGTTGAGGTTCACCGTGATGCCCACCGACTTGGTGGCGTTACAGGTCGCCCCCCCGCCGTAGGACGGACAGGTATAAAGCGTCAGGGTCTCGGTCGCCGGCGCGTTGGCGTTCACCGACATCAGGGTCACCGTGAAGATGTCGGTGGCCGAGGCGTCGGAATAGGCGCTGTTGGACCTGAACTTGTAGGTCGCGTTCGCCGTCGTGACCGTCGTGTCCGCGGATGGATAGGGGTAGATGTTGCTGTACCCCTCCCCCGGATAGTCGATCCCGTTCTCGCCCTGGATCGAGTGGATCCCGGTCCAGAAGCTGTCGCCCGCATAGGTGATGAAGATGTCGCAGCTGCTCGCATTGAGCGTCTGCGTGGCTCCCACCGAGGTGAAGGTCATGGCTGAGAGGGTGCAGTCAGCGGCTCTCGACTCCGTCGGCGTACCGAGGCTCGCCCCGAGAAGCACGGTGGCGAAGACCAATGGAACAGCGAGAAGTTTGCCGAACCGGGACGCGAACGCCGAAAAG
Source organism: Caulobacter sp. GW821-FHT10A10 (assembly GCF_059415745.1). Classification (NCBI taxonomy): domain Bacteria; kingdom Pseudomonadati; phylum Pseudomonadota; class Alphaproteobacteria; order Caulobacterales; family Caulobacteraceae; genus Caulobacter; species Caulobacter sp. GW821-FHT10A10. Next base: position 698,842 of record NZ_JBWKNV010000001.1, read on the forward strand.
ATCTTGGCGAACACGGACGAAGATTCCGCAGCCGGATAACCGGCGCGAAGCATGCTGACGCTTTTCAAAAGCCGTCCCCCAAACGCACCGCCCCCGCGGTGCACAATCCAAACGCGTTTCGCGGCCAAAACGCACAGCCGCCCCATCTCAACGCTAAAGCGAATTAAATGCCCGCTCCAGTGCATTTATGCACAGATTTCAAAAAATTCGCATTCTTTGGTTGCTGTCGGTCTGGAACCTGACAGTCCGGACAAAAACCGAGATCTCGGTTTTTCGCTTTACAGTTGATTTTATCCCGGGCCATGCTTGGCCTGGGCGCGCACTTTTTGCGCGTCTATCCCGGGGGAGGGCTATGGCAGAATTCTTCATGGGCCAGGTCATGATGACCGGCTACAACTTCGCGCAGAAGTATTTCGCCTTCTGCAACGGGCAGCTTTTGCCCATCAATCAGAATACGGCGCTGTTTTCGCTGCTGGGCACTTATTACGGCGGCAACGGCACCACCAACTTCGCCCTGCCTGACCTGCGTGGCCGGACGCCGGTCGGCTTTGGCAGCTCGGTGGATCCGTCGTGGCAGCCTTCGCCCTACCAGCTAGGCACGGTCACGGGCGTGGAGAACGTCACGCTGCTGACCAGCAACCTGCCGTCGCACACCCATACCGCGACGGCCACCACCCAGGTGGGCGGCGGGCGCAACCCGACCGGCGGCCTGTTCGCGACCTCGGGCGTCAGCACGACGTCGGCCTATGTGGCCCAAGGCGGAGGCGCCCTGCAGCCGCTCTATCCGGCCACGATCGGCGTGACGGGCGGCACCCAGCCGCACCCGAACCTGCAGCCCTATGAGGCCATCACGTTCGTGATCGCCCTGTCGGGCATCTACCCCTCGCGCAACTGATCAGCCGTCAGAACGGAGTTCTAAAATGAGCCAGCCGTATGTCGGCGAAATTCGTGCGTTCGGTTTCTCGCGCACGCCCACGGGATGGTTTCCCTGCGATGGACGACTGCTGTCGATCGCGGACTACCAGGTCCTCTACACCCTGCTCGGCACCACCTTCGGTGGCGACGGCGTGACCACCTTCGGGATTCCGGACCTGAAGGGCCGCCGCCCGATCCACTGGGGCACCCTGCCCGGCGGCAGCACCTATGTTCTGGGCCAGAAGTCGGGCACGGAAGAAGTGACGCTGATCACCCAGCAGATCCCGTCCCACAACCACACCATGGTCGCGGTCGCCGGCGCCGCCACCGCCATCACCCCCGGGCCGACCCTGTTCCCCGGCACGATCGGCGGCGCCGACACGCTCTACCTGCCGGACGCCGCGGGCACGACGGTGGTCGCCATGGACACCGAGGCCGTCGGCTTGACGGGCGGCAGCCAGCCGCACGAGAACTGCGCCCCGACCCTGACCGTGTCGATCTGCATTTCCGCCTTCGGCGTCTTCCCGTCGCAAAACTGAGCTGGAGATCCAACCATGAGCGAACCCTTCGTCGGCGAGATCCAGCTCTTCGCCTTCAGCTACGCGCCCTACCAATGGGCTCTGTGCAACGGCGTGACCATGCCAATCCAGCAGAACACCGCGCTGTTCTCCCTGCTGGGCACCCAATACGGCGGCAATGGCACGACCACCTACCAGCTGCCCAACCTGGTCAACCGCGGCGTCTCCAACCAGGGCCAGGGCGCGGGCCTGTCGGACCGCACCATCGGCGAGAGCTTCGGGACGTCCACCGTCACCCTGACGACCAGCACGATCCCGCAGCACACCCACGCCTTCCAGACCTATAGCGGCGGCACCGCCACGCGGTCGGCCGCCCCCACTTCGGGCGCGCTGATCTCGCAAGGCGCCACCAAGGTGTTCCTGGCCGCCCAGTCGCCTAATACGTCCCTGGCGCCCAACACCATCCTGCCCACGGGCGGCGGTCTGCCGCACGAGAACAACTCGCCGCTTCTGGCTCTGAACTGGTCGATCGCGCTCTATGGCGTCTTCCCCAGCTTCAACTGACCTGACGGCGTCGGCGGCGGGACCTGTCCCGCCGCCGCACTTCGCACCCGCGAACTGGCGAGCGAAGGGCCTGGCCCTTCGCTCGATCCGTTTCGAGGACGTGTTCTTCCTGCGCGACCTCTACGCCGACCTGCGCGCCGAGGAACTGGCGGCCGTCGATTGGCCGCCGGCCCAGAAGCGCGCCTTCACCGACAGCCAGTACGACCTGCAGGACGCCCATTTCGGCCGCGCCCATCCGCACGCCTGGCGGCTGATCGTCGAGCGGCGCGGCAAGTCCGTCGGCCGGCTCTATCTGGACAACACGCCCGAGGGCCTGCTGGTGGTCGACATCGGCCTGCTGGCGCTGGTGCGCGGCAAGGGGATCGGCGGCGACCTGCTGAAGGCCGCCCAGGCCCAGGCCCGCCGCCAGGGCGCGCCCGGCGTCTGGCTGCACGTGCTCAAGGACAACATCCGTGCACGGACGCTCTACGAGCGTCTCGGCTTTACGACCACCGGCGAGACCGCGACCCACTGGCGGATGGACTGGACCGCGCAGGGCCCCGCCCCGCCTTGACACCGGCCTCCCAGCCCATCGTCATGCCGCGATGTTCGGTTTCCCGCGCAAGAAGCCCCTGAGGCTCGTCCCGTTCGCCGAAGCTCCGCCGCGCGGCTTCACGCCACTGCTGTGCGACGGCGTGACCGCGCACCACCTGCCCTCGTTCGCCGCCCTGCTGGAGCTGCACGCCCGGCTGCAGGCCGAGCATCCAGACCGCCGCGTCCTGGCCACGCTCGACGACCTGGGCCAGGCCTTCTACACCTCCGGCCACGGCGTCGACGCCCACGAGCTGGACGACATCACCGGCCACGACCTTTCCGCCCTGCCCGCCGAGGCGTTCGAGGACGGCCGTCATCTGGGCTGGTTCAGCACCTCGGCCGAGTTTCCGCTGCGCCTGGCCAATCTGCAGGCGCGCGCCCGCGAGGTCGAATTCGACCAGGTGGTCGGCCTGCTGGACTGGGAAACGACCGGCGACGCCAACGACCCGGTGACGGTCAACGGCGATCCCGACGCCGCGCTGCGGCTCGCCCGGGAGAAGGAGGTCCTGTTCCAGTTCGTCCCCGTGACCGCGGCGGCCGACCTGATAGCGGCCTTTCCCAACGGCTATTTCGCCGCCGACCTCAACCCGATGCAGAACCATGCCCTGGCCCGGCGGCTGGAGACCGCCCACGGCCTCGACCTGTTCGGGATCGGCTCGCGCTTCCTGGCCTTCCGCCGCGTGGCGCCGCTGGACGGCGAGACGGCGCGGGCCGTGGCCAGCGAACTGGCCGCCTTCTACGCCGGGACGCCGCCGAGCGGGGCCGAGGCCCTGGCGCGCCTGCTGACCGGCCGCGACTGGCTGCTGCTGCGCTACACCGAGAGCTGAAGGGCTAGAACCCGAACTCCGGCTGGGCCGCGCCGGGGTGCTGGGTTTCGGGCAGGTGGCAGGTGAAGGTCGAGCCGGCGCCCGGCTCGCTCTCCAGCGCCACCCAGCCGCCGTGCAGCTCGACCAGCGCCTTGACCAGGGCCAGGCCCAGGCCCGGACCGCCGCGATCGCGGCCGACGAAGCGGTCGAAGATGTGGGCCTGGACGTGGAACGGCACGCCCCGACCCGTGTCGGTCACATGCAGCTTGACCTCGCCCAGGGCCCGCGTGGCCGAGATCGTCACCTTGCCGCCCGGCGGGGTCTGGCGCAGGGCGTTCTCGACCAGGTGGTCGACGGTCTGGTTCAGGCGCTTGGCGTCGCCGCGGATCAGCCCGACGTCGTCGTCGCAGATCACTTCCAGGGTCACGCCGCCGATCTCGGCGTCCTTGCCGCCGCGCTCGAAGGCGCCTTGCAGCAGGTCGCCGACGCGGATGTCCTCGATCTCCAGCGCCATCTCGCCGGCGTCGATCTGGGCCATGTCGAGCACGTCGTCGATCGAGCGGGCCAGCTGGGTGGCGGCGGCGCGCACGGCGGCCACGTGGCCCTTGCCGCGCTCGTGCAGGCCCTCGGCCCGCTCCAGCAGCTCCGAATAGCCGATGATCGTCGTCAGCGGGGTGCGCAGCTCGTAGGAGACGTTGCCGACGAAGTCGCGCTTCAGCCGCTCGGCCTCGGCCAGGGCGGCCGAGCGGTCGGCCAGGGCGCTTTCCAGGTGGCGGGTGTCGGTGACGTCGGCGAAGGCGATCAGGGTCGCGCCGTCGGGTAGCGGCCGGCTCTGGTAGACGACGATGCGGCCGTCCGAGGTGCGCACCTCGCCCGAGGTCGGCGCGCGCATCTGCGGATCCGGATCGGCCACCCGGCCCTTCAGCTCGCGCCAGAAGGTCAGGTCGTGCAGGCGGCGCACGCACAGCTCGACCACGCCCTCGAAGTCGCCGGCGGCCTGGAGAGCCAGGGGCGTGACGTTCCAGAAGGTCTCGAAGGCCTCGTTGTGCAGGCGCAGGCGGCCGTCCGAACCGAACACGGCCACGGCGTCGTTCAGCTTGTCGAGCGTGGCCTGCTGCACCTGGATCAGGGCGTTGTACTGGGCCTTCAGGCGCAGCTCGCCGGTGATGTCGGAATAGAGAAGCAGCATGCCGCCCAGCGGGTGGGGCTGGCGCACCACCTTCAGCGTGCGGCCGTCGGGCAGATCCCACAGCTCGTCGGCCTGGGGACCCAGGTCCTCGTAGCGGGCCAGCTCGGCCGCCTTCCACTTGGCGTAGTCGACCGTCTCGGGCAGGCGGCGGCGCTGGCGCAGGCGGTCGAGCACCTCGCCATGGGTCGGCCGCTCGGCCAGCCACGCGGGCTCCAGGCCCCAGAGGTCGGCGAAGGCGGTGTTGTGGAACGACAGGCGGCGGCTGGCGCTGAAGATCGCCACGCCGTCGGCGATGTGGTTCAGGGTCTCGTCGTGGGCGGCGACGTGGTTCTTCAGCGTCTCGCGGACGTCTTCCACCTCGGTGACGTCGGCGCTGAACACCCCGGCCCCGCCGCCTTCCAGCGGCTTGACGGTGAAGCGGAAGGCCCGGCGGCGGCCGTCGATCGGCGTCCAGCGCACGGTCTCGCGGCGCTCGCCCTTGGCGGCGGTCTCGACGGCCAGGGCGTCGACGGCGCGGTCGAAGGTCTTGCCGTCGCGGGCGGCCTGGAGGGCGTTGTCGACGCCGGTGGCGCGCAGATAGGCGGCGTTGGCCCAGGTCGGGGCGCCGTCGGCGGCGGCGATCCAGGCCGGTTCGGCCAAACCATCGACGAAGGCGGCGAAGCGGGCGGCGCTGGGCAGGCCCGCATCGCCGGTCTGGGCGGCCAGGCGCAGCCAGGCCAGAGCGCCGGCCGCGCGGCCCTCGACGATCACCCGGCCGCCGGGACCGCGGGCCTCGAAGGCGCAGGCCTCGCCGCGCTCGAACAGGGCCTTCAGGCGGGCGGCGTGGTCGGGATCGCCGGCGGTCAGGGCTTCAACCACCGCGTCGGGGTTGGCGGCCACGTCGAGCACCTGGGCGCAGGCGGCCAGGCTGTCCTCGCCGGAGACCAGGCGGGCGGCGCCGTCCTCGACCGCGACCAGGGCGTTGTCGAAGGCCTCGGACGAGGCCTGGGTGGCCAGCGAGCCGCTTTCCAGCTCTTGCAGGCGGCGCAGCATGGCGGCCATGCGGGCGTCGAAGGCGCGCCGCTGGGCCAGGGCCCACAGGGTGGCGCAGATCGCCAGGCAGACCGCGCCGGCCGCCGCGGCCAGGATCAGATCAAGCGATGTCATCCGGCGTGTCGCTAGGCCCCAACAAGGCGGAAAGGTCGAATCAGATTTGGCAGCTTAGACCGGCGACGTCGCAAGCGCGATCAACCCCTTCCCCACGCGGCGAATGACGCTATTTCAATCCTCATGACCTGGACCGACCGCCTCGCCCCCTCGCTGGACGACTTCGCCGCCCTGGCCAAGGCCGCCTTCGACGCCCTGCCCGAGGACTTCCGCCGCCTGACCGGCGACGTCGTCTTCCGCATCGACGACTTCGCCACGGACGACGTGCTGGCCAGCCTGGGCATCGAGGATCCGTTCGAACTGACGGGCCTCTACCAGGGCGTGGACCTGTCGCGCCGCTCGGTGTTGGACAGCCTGCCCAACCCGTCGATGGTCTTCCTCTATCGCCGCCCGATCCTGGACGAATGGAGCGAACGCGGCGACGTCACCCTGGGCGAACTGGTCGAGCACGTGCTGGTCCACGAGATCGGCCACCATTTCGGACTGTCGGACGACGACATCCACCGCATCGAGGACGAGGCATGAGCCTTTTCGACACCGAAACCTGGCGCGAGCGCATGGACGAGCGCTGGTTCGAAAGCGGCGTCGCCATCGCCGAGAAGGGCGACGTCGACCTGGTGGCGATCGAGGACGACGCGGTGACCGCCCACGTCACCGGCAGCGCCGGCGACCTCTATGTGGTCGAACTGCGCAGCCCCGCCGGCGAGGGCCGCTGCGACTGTCCGGGCTTCGAGAAGTTCGGCGCCTGCAAGCACCAGGCGGCCGTGGTCGTGGCGTCCAACGGCCTGGACGAGCCGGGCCTGCAGGCGGTGCGCGACCGCATGGCCCGCCTGCGCGACGGCCTAGCCCTGGACAGCCGCGAGGCGCTGGTCGAACGCCTGATCGACCTGGCCCGCCACAACCCGAAGGTTCTGGCTACGCTTGAGGGTAACAGCGATAGCTAAAAGCAATCGATCAAGACTTACTGGAGATACCAGAGGATAAAACGGCGATTATCGCCCGGTTTCGCTCAATGATCGGTGCGTAAAAGCACAATATCCCTCGTCACGAGAGTTTGCGATTGAATATCACGGATTCTGCGCAATACTTTCCGCAGATTCGTCGGAGGTTGATGCAACACCGCTGACGACTGGCCGCCCGACGCTCCACGACGTGGACGCGTGGCGGTCAGCCGCGTTGCGAGAGATTGCGTCCCGTGTTCACCCCTCGCGCCAAGGTCGACAGGCCGGAGAACAAGACCCTCGTGGTCCTGCTCTCGGCCTTGCAACTGACGGCCGTGGTGCTGGTATGGCTGGTCGCCCTGGTTCCCGCGGCGCTGGCGGCCCTGGCCGTCATGCTGTGGAAGGCCAGCCGGCCGGCGCCTCCGGGCAAGTTTCCACCAGCCTGAACCCGCTTTTCGAGTCCCCGTCCCGTCCATGGAACTGCGCCACGTCCGCTATTTCGTCGCCCTTGCGGAGGAGTTGAACTTCACGCGGGCGGCCGCGCGCCTGGGCATCGGCCAGCCGCCGCTGAGCCAGCAGATCCGCGACCTGGAGGCCGAGATCGGCTATCCGCTGTTCCTGCGCCGCCCGCACGGGGCCGAACTGACCGAGGCCGGCCGCGTCTTCCTGGCCGAGGCCCGCCAGATCCTGGAGCAGGCCGACCGCGCCTTGCAGGCCGCCCGCCGGGCCGGCGGCGGCCATGTGGGGGCGCTGCGGGTGGGCTTCACCTCGTCGGCCAATTTCCACCCGGCGGTGACCGAGGCCTTCGCCGTCTTTCACTGGAAATATCCGGACGCCAGCCTGATCGTCGAGGAAAGCCATTCGGCCCGCCTGGCCGAGCGGCTGCGGCGCGCGGAATTGGACGCGGCCTTCGTGCGGCCGGGCAATGTCGCGGTCGAGGGGCTGGACCTGCTGCCGCTGGGCGAGGAGCCACTGGTGCTGGCCCTGCCGGCCGGCCATCGCCTGGCGACCCAGGCCCGCGTGCCGGTGGCGGCGCTGCGCGGCGAGCCGTTCGTGATCTTCTCCCAGGGGATCGGCCGCACCTTCCTGGGGCTGATCCGCGAGGCTTGCGCCCAGGAGGGCTTCGAGCCCGTCGTCGCCCAAGAGACGCCGCACATCGTGGCGATGATCAACCTGGTCGCCGCGGGCCTGGGCGTGGCCATGATCCCCGGCTCGATCGCCCAACTGGCCGTGCGCGGGGTGGTCTATCGCCCGCTCGACGGCGCGACGCCGAAGGTGCCCCTGGCCCTGGCCACCCGGGCCGGCGACGCCTCGCCACTGGTGCGCAACTTCCTGGAACTGATCCCGCAACCGGCGGCGAAGGACTAGGCCGCCCCGCCGCGCCTGTGCCATAGCTGGGGCGATGATCGAGACCGAAGCCCTGCTGCACATCGCCTGCGAAGCCGAGCAGGCCGGCGACTACGCCCGCGCCCGAGAGGGCTACGCCCGCTGCGCCGACCTGGGCGACATCACCGGCCTGACCAACCTGGCCTACATGCACGACACGGGCCTGGGCGCCCCGCCCGACAAGGACGAGGCCATGCGCCTCTATCAGCGGGCCTGGCGGCAGGCCCGCTGCACGGTCGCGGCCAACAACATCGCCATCCTCTATCGCGAGCGCGGCGACCACCGCGCCATGGTCCGCTGGTTCGCGCGCGGCGCGGCGGCGGGCGACGGCTCCGCCTGCCTGCAACTGGCCAAGTGCTACCTGCAAGGCATCGGCGTGCGGCGCTCGGTCGAGGCGGCCGTGCGGTGCCTGGCCAAGGTGCTGTCGTCCGACACCGTCTGTGAGGACGACACTGACGAGGCCGAGGCGCTGATGGAGCAGTTCCGGCCGCGCCTGGCCTAGGGCCGTATCGGCAATCAAACGTTCGCGACTTTCAAATCCGAGCATCCCCGCGAAGGCGGGGACCCAAGCTGGATTTCAGGATGAGGCGCGGCTCTGGATTGATTGCGACCTCGGCTTGGATCCCCGCCTTCGCGGGGATGCTCGGCGAAAAATGAGCCCAGGCCGATGAATGCCGAGCCGCCTCAGGCCAGCACGCTCTCCACCCAGCGCGGCACCACCTCGCCGGCCGGACCGTAGAGGCGCTCGTCGAAGGCCCGGGCGTTGTCGGAGGGTTCGAGATTGATCTCGCAGGTGCGGATCCCCATCCGCCGCGCCTCGCCCACGAAGCCGGCGGCCGGATAGACCGAGCCAGACGTGCCGATGGCGACGAAGAGGTCGGCCTCTTCCAGGGCGTCGAAGATCTCGTCCAGGAACAGCGGCGTCTCGCCGAACCAGACCACGTGCGGCCGCGCCATGCCGGCCTCGCCGCAAGCCGCGCAGACCGCCTCGCCGTCGAGCGGCCCCGGATCGGGCCGCATCGCCTGGCAGGCATGGCAGCGGATGACGGCCAGTTCGCCGTGCATGTGGACGACGTCGGTCGAGCCGGCCTTCTCGTGCAGGTCGTCGACATTCTGGGTGCAGAGGAAGAGCCGCCCGCCCCGCGCCGCCAGTTCGGTCTGAAGCCGCGCCAGGGCGAAGTGGGCGGGGTTGGGCGCCGCCCCGGCCAGGTTCTCGCGGCGGGCGTTGTAGAAGGCCCTCACCTTGGCCGGGTCGCGGGCGAAGCCCTGCGGCGTGGCCACTTCCGAAAGGTCGTACTGGGTCCACACCCCGCCCTCGTCGCGGAAGGTGCCCAGCCCGCTCTCGGCGGAAACCCCGGCTCCGGTAAGGACAAAGACGTTGAGCCCCATGGCGACGTTTCTCTTTCTGCTTCAAGCGACTGCGACGAAGGTGACGCCGTCGTCATTTTTAATTTGACCGTACCGGAAGTTTGAGTGGACAGTGTTCACTCGACGAGAGACCCGCGCCAGACGGGGCCCCGCCGCGCCCATAGGAGAGGAGCCGACCGTGACGGACAAGAACATCACCAAGGACGCCATGTACGACGCCGTGGCGCCCGACGACTTCGAGTCCATGCTCGAGCTCGACCGGTACAACAACCGCTCGACCGCTTTCGACAAGATCATCTCGGCCACTCACGACCACTTCTGGGACCCGCTCGACAAGGCCTATATCGATTTCGACGAGCCGTTCGACATGGAGAACCAGCCGCTGGTTCCCGAGGAACTCGTCATCGCCCTGTCGACCGACTACGTCTCCAACCACCTCTCCGATCCCAAGCAGCGCACCCGCTTCATCAACCAATCGGTGCTGCGCAGCTTCTCGTCGATCCTGCACGGCGAGCAGGGCGCGCTGAACCTGTCGGCCAGCCTGTGCCACGTGCTCAAGGACCAGGGCGCCCAGGAATACGCCGCCAACCAGACCCGCGAAGAGGCGCGCCACGTCACCGCCTTCGCCAAGTACATCAAGGCCCGCTGGGGCAAGCCGGTCGAGTGCGGCCCGGCGCTGAAGACCCTGCTGGTCGAGATCATCGCCGCCCCCGAGGTCTACAAGAAGATCATCGGCATGCAGATGCTGGTCGAAGGCCTGGCCATGGGCGCCTTCGCCACCTTCTTCAAGGAAATCCACGATCCGCTCGGCAAGAAGCTGCTGCAGCTGGTGATGACCGACGAGGCCTTCCACCACAAGTTCGGGAAGATCTGGGCCGACCGCACGGTGCCCAAGCTGACCGCCGAAGAGCACGCCATCATCGAGGACTGGGCGGCCCACTGCTTCCAGACCCTGCTGTTCAACCTGGTTTCGCCGCACCAGCAGCTGGATCTCTACCGCGAGTTCGGCCTGGATCCCGACAAGGTGGTCGAGGAGTACGGGAAGATCATGACCGACGACCTGCGTCGGGAGAACATGAAGGAGCAGACCAACATCTTCCGGGTGCTGGTGAAGACCCTGCTCAACGCGGGCATCATCACCGACCGCACCAAGGCCTTCTACGCCATGTACGTCGACCTCGACGAACTGCGCGCCGAGGGCGACCGGATGGTCGGCGACGACATCGCCGAGGAAGGCATCCGCCACCTGCAGGCCATCAACTTCAAGGACCGCGTCGCCCCGGTCACCATCGCGGCGGAGTAGGAAGCGCGCTCACCCTAAACTCCCGTCATTCCCGCCCTTATGGCGGGAAACCCTGGTTCCGTCCGCAAGGGAAGTGCAAGCGGCGTGCTAAGCACGCCGCCCCATCCTCATCTGCGGCTGACAGAGGGGTTCCCGCCACAAGGGCGGGAATGACGGGATAATATTGGACGGCCTGCACGGCCCACGAACGCGGCGCGCCGGGGAACACCCCCGCGCCGCCTTGCGTTTGCTTCCGTTCAGGGGATGAACTTGAGCAGGGCGAAAAAGCCCGCCTTCCCCAGTACGCAGCAAGGTGTCGGAATGCGAGCAAGCCTGATCACCGTCGCGGCGGCGCTGACCGCCGTCACCGCCATGGCGCCCGCGATCGCCTTCGCCGGCGCCCAGCCGCCGTCCAAGCCGGTGGCGGCGGCCTTCTATACGGGCAAGTGGTACGAGATCGCCCGCACCCCCAATTCGGGCCAGCGCAACTGCGAGGCCCCGACCACCGAGTTCACGGCCAAGACCGCCGACAGCTTCTCGGTGCGCCAGGTCTGTCGCCGCGACAGCGCCGACGGCAAGGCCCGCACCTTCAACACCACCGGCAAGATCGTCGCCGGCAGCGAGAACGCCAAGTTCTCGATGAGCTTCCTGGGCGGCATGAAGAAGCAGGAATACTGGGTGCTCGACCGGGCCGACGACGAGTCCTGGGCGATCATGGCCACGCCCGGCGGCAACTTCGTCTGGCTGCTGTCGCGCAAGCCGGTGATGGACGAGGCGGCCAAGGAGGCGGCCCTGGCCCGGGTCAAGGCGCTGGGCTACGCCAAGCTGGTCTTCCCGCAGCAGCCGGAAGCCTGACGCATGCGGCGCGTCTCTCCAGCCATCGCCGGCGTCATCCTGCTGACCCTGGGCGCGGCCTTCGCCTGCGCCGCCCGCCCGACCGGCAACCCTGCCCCGCCGCAGCCGGCCAAGAGCGTCGAGCTGAAGCGCTACCTCGGCCTCTGGTACGAGGCCGCCCGCTACGACTTCCGCTTCGAGAAGGGCTGCGACGGCGTCACCGCCGAATACGCCCTGCGCCCCGACGGCCTGGTGGAGGTGCGCAACACCTGCCGCCAGGGCGGGCCGGAAGGCGTCGAGAAGGTCAGCCTGGGTAAGGCCAAGCTGGTCGACAAGACCACGGGCGCCAAGCTGAAGGTGTCGTTCTTCGGTCCGTTCTTCGTCGGCGACTACTGGGTGCTCGACCACGCCGACGACTACAGCTGGTCGATCGTCGGCGAAGGCTCGGGCCGCTATCTCTGGCTGCTGACCCGCGACAAGCCGACCCCCGCCCTGACCCAGGAACTGACCGACCGCGCCAAGGCCATGGGCTACGACGTCTCGCGGCTGCGGGTGACGAAACACGCGCCGGGCTAGGCGCGTATCGTCATTTCGCGACCTCCAGATCCGTCTCTCCCCGCGGAGGCGGGGACCCAAGCTGGCTTTCAAGACAAGGCGCGGCCGTGGACGATCCTCGGACTCGGCTTGGGTCCCCGCCTTCGCGGGGATGCTCGGTGAAAAATGAGCCCAGGCCGGTGACCGTCGATCCCACCGAGCGCGAGCGGCGCTGTAGCGCTCGCCCGCCGGTCGTGGCAGGCTCGCCCTCGTCATCGACGGGGGCGTCCATGGAACGAAAAGTCATCGAGAGCGCGCGGTGGAAACTGGCGCTGGGCTTGGCCGGCAGCCTGGCCTTCGTGGCGCTGGGCGTTTGGCTGATCGACACGACCAAGGACGACGAGCGCCTGATGCCCTGGCTGTGCATGCTGTTCTTCGGCTTCTGCGCCGCGGCCTGCCTGGTGCAGCTGCTCAAGCCCCAGCGGCTGGTGCTCGACGCCGACGGCTTCCAGGTCGAGGGCGGGCTGAAGCCCGGCGGGAAGGTGGCCTGGGGCGAGGTGGAGGCGTTCTTCGCCTGGAAGCTGCCCAAGGGCGGGACGATGGTCGCCTGGCGTCTGCGCGAAAAGCCACAACAGTACGCGCCCGTGGGCAATTTCGGGCGCGGCCCCGGCGTCGATGGCGTCCTGCCCCGCACCCTGACCGTCGGGACCAAGGCCCTGCTGGTCGAGATGGAGGCCCGGCGCACGCGTGGCTCCTCGGCCCCAGCCGTCGCACCGCCGGTGCTGGTGGACTAGGGCCTGGCGGCGCTCACACGCTGACCCCCTTTCACCGTGCATCCCCGCGAAGGCGGGGATCCAAGCCGAGGCTGAGCATGGCCCACGGCCGCGCCTCCTGAAAGTCAGCTTGGGTCCCCGCCTTCGCGGGGAACGTCGGATTTGGGAGAGCGGAACGCCGGCGTCCGCCTCGCCGAACCGCACGAGGCCGCCGAAGACCCGGACGAGCCGCCCCGCTTGCGCAGCGAACAAAGATGGAACATGGTGGCGTCATGGACGTCGTCGTCGACATCGCCTTCTCCCGCCCGGAGACCACCCTGGCCGTCACCCGCGGGGCCGCGCGGCTGCTGGTCGATCTGGGCTATGCGCCGCTGGCCGAGGTGACCCTGCCCAACGGCCGGCGGGCCGACCTGATGGCCCTGGGCCCCAAGGGCGACATCGTCATCGTCGAGGTGAAGTCGGGGCTGGAGGACTATCGCGTCGACCGCAAGTGGGGCGAGTACGGCCCCTATTGCGACGCCTTCCACTTCGCCGTCGCCCCGCACTTTCCGGAGGGGATCCTGCCCGAGGAGCCGGGCCTGATCGTCGCCGACGGCTTCGGCGGCGCCGTGGTGCGGGCCGCCCCGGTCACGCCCCTGGCGCCGGCCCGACGCAAGGCCCTGACCCTGGCCTTCGCCCGCCTGGCGGCCCTGCGCGCCGCCGGAGTCGCCGCCGAGCGCCTGTCGATCTGAAAATAAACCATCCCTGCGACATTCTGTCCGAACACAACTCAAGATGACACCAAAACAGGGAAAGACCCCACCCTGCCCTATAGGGAAATGCCGATCTAGAGTTGTTCATTGGTCGACTACCGGACATTCCTGGTTAGTCGGATAACGTCGTGATTTAGGCGGCGTTACCTCTTCTTTACGTCCGGCGCGCCATCACCCCGCTCATAAGCCCAACAAAGGGCAGGGGATTTCAACAGAATGTCGAAGACGAAACCCGCAGCGGCGCTGGCCGCCGCGCTCCTCATCATCGCGCCTCTGAGCGCTCACGCCGACGCCGCCAAGGACATCCAGATCGCTGGCCGCGCGCTGACCTTCCTCGAGAACGGCCCCACCGGCAAGCAAGTGCTGGGCGTGGTGTTCGATCCGTCCAAGCCGGCCTCGGTCGCCGAGAAGAACGCCGTCATGGCCGCCATCGGCGGCGGCATGAACACCGGCGCCCTGACCCTGACGGCCAAGCCGGTCGAAGCCGGCGCCGTCGGCGGCGTCAGCGGCGTGGCCGCCCTCTACGTCACCACCGGCGTGAACGTCGGCGCGGCCGCCAAGGCCAAGAAGATCATCACCATCGGCTCGGACGCCTCCTGCGCCGCCAGCGGCGCGTGCGTGATGAGCGTGTCGGCCGACCCGAAGGTCGAGATCATCGTCAACCGTTCGGCCGCCGCGGCCGTCGGCGCGGTCTTCAAGTCCGCCTTCCGCATGATGATCCGCGAAGTCTGATCCCGGCCAGCTGAAGAGACATAATCACATGAAAAAGACTCTCCTGGCCGGCGTTTCCGCGGGCCTCCTCGTCGCCGCCGCCGCTTCGGCCGCCAGCGCGCAATCCATCGACTACGGCTCGCTCGAGCAGCTGTTCAACGAACCGGTCACCACCAGCGCCACCGGCGCCCCGCAGCGCTCGACCGAAGCGCCGGTGGACATGACCATCATCTCGGCCGCCGACATCCAGCGCTCGGGCGCCACCGACCTGCCGACCATCCTGTCGCGCGTCGCCGGCCTCGACGTGGAAGACCGCGGCGCGGGCGCCTCGGACGTCAGCGTCCGCGGCTACAACCAGGCCATGTCGCCGCGCCTGCTGGTGCTGATCAACGGCCGCCAGGTCTATCTCGACCACTACGGCTACACCGCCTGGGCCACCCTGCCCGTGCAGCTGTCGGAAATCCGCCAGATCGAAGTCGTGAAGGGCCCCAACAGCGCCCTGTTCGGCTTCAACGCCGTCGGCGGCGTGGTCAACATCATCACCGTCAACCCGAAGTTCGACGACACCGGCGACATCACCCTGCGCACCGGCTCGGCTCGCTACGGTGAAGTCTCGGCCGCCAAGTCGTTCAAGGTCGGCGAGCGCTTCAGCGCCCGCGTCTCGGCCGGCGCGGCCAAGTCGGACGAGTACGAAAACACCGTCGGCATCGCCAAGAGCCAGCTGAACGATCCGTCGCGCGTCACCGCCAACATCGACACCGTCACCCAGCTGACCGACAAGGCCGAACTGCGCGTCGAGGGCTCGTACTCGAACGTCCAGGTCAGCGACATGCTGTCCAACTACGCCTACTCGCCCAGCAAGTACCTGACGAGCTCGGTGAAGGGCACGCTGACCGCCGAGACCAAGGTCGGCCAGCTGCAGCTGTCGGCCTATCAGAACGACCTGACCGCCAAGCACCTGATCCTCGGCCAGAACGCCCGCTTCGAGAACCAGATCCGCGTCGTCTCGGTGCAGGACCTGTTCAAGATCGGTGCGAAGCACACCCTGCGCGTCGGCGCCGAGTACCGCCACAACGAGGTCAACACCGCCCCGATCGGCGGCGCGCAGGTCAGCTATGACGTGCTGTCGGCCTCGGCGATGTGGAACTGGGCGATCACCGACAAGCTCGCCTTCACCGCCGCCGGCCGCTACGACAGCCTGGACCTGTCGCGCGAAGGCGCGTTCCCGGCCGGTTCGCCGCCGCTGGGCAACGGCTACTGGGACCGCAAGATCGAAGAGCCGAGCTACAACCTCGGCCTGGTCTGGCGCGCCACCGACGTCGACACCTTCAAGGCCACCGCCGCCCGCGGCGTGCAGGTG
The DNA here is from genome assembly GCF_059415745.1 of Caulobacter sp. GW821-FHT10A10. NCBI lineage: Bacteria > Pseudomonadati > Pseudomonadota > Alphaproteobacteria > Caulobacterales > Caulobacteraceae > Caulobacter > Caulobacter sp. GW821-FHT10A10. The sequence continues at coordinate 714,494 of NZ_JBWKNV010000001.1, forward strand.
CCGACCCTGGTCGACCTGGGCGCCCTGCAGGCCCGCGTCACCGTCGGTCCGTACACCATCGGCCTGGCCGGCAACCCGACCCTCGAGCCGGCGATCATCACCAACTACCAGCTGACCTACGAGCGCGCCCTGCCCGCTCTGAAGGCCGAGATCAGCGCCAAGGCCTTCGTGCAGAAGACCGAGGACGTGAAGGGCCAGCCGACCTCGGCCCAGATCGACGTGGCGGCGACCCTGGTCAGCCTGCCGGTGCTCAGCTACCGCAACATCGGCGACAGCAAGATGACCGGCTTCGAGCTGGCCGCCTCGGGTCAGCTGACGGGCGGCTTCCGCTGGAACGCCGACTGGACCCACACCGAGGTCGACGACGAGCCGACCGCCGGCTTCTCGCCGGTGATCCGCACGGCCGCCTATGCCGAGACCACCCCGGAAAACCGCGGCAACGTCTCGCTGGGCTGGACCGGCGGCGCCTGGACCGTCGACGGCTACGCCCACTTCGTCGGCGAGCACCGCGCCTACGCGCTCTACAGCGCCGCGGCCGCGCCGCACCTGGTGGACATCGACGCCTACGCCGTGCTCGGCGGCCGGGTGGCCCGTTCGTTCGACCACGGCGTGACCGTGGCCCTCAGCGGCCAGAACCTCGGCGACGACCACCAGCGCCAGAGCGCCGGCCTGGAAGCCGAACGCCGCGTGTACCTGAGCGTCAGCAAGACCTGGTAAGCGTTTCGGGTCTCCCGAAAACCGGAAAGGGCGGCCTGCAAGGGCCGCCCTTTTTGTTTGAACCTCCCCCTGTGGGGGAGGCGGCCGAAGGCCGGAGGGGGGACGGTTTCAGCTTGCGCGGCGGCGGAACCTTCTTGCGATGCTCCCCCCACCGATCGCTGCGCGATCGCCTCCCCCAGAGGGGGAGGTTCCTTCAGGCCCTCACCAGTCGTCCTTTTTCTTCTTCATCAGGGCCAGCAGGCCCGGATACGGCCCCTGCCCCGTGCGGTAGAGGCACCACTCGTCGTCCTTCTTGCAGGCGCCGTCGAAGAAGTCCTTCTTGGACTGGTCGATGACCGCGTACATCGGCGCGTCCTTGGCCTTGATCCCCAGCTTGTCGTCGCAGGCGGCGCGCTCGGCCTTGGTCAGGCGGTAGAGGTCGGCGTGGTTGCAGCCGCCGCCTTCGCGGGCGGCTTGGCGCAGGCCCTCGCCGCCGGGCGTGGGCGTGCCGCGCGACTTGAAGCCCGGCGGAGCGACGGCGGCGCGGGGCGCGTCGGGCGCGGCCGGCGTCGGGGCGCTGGCGACCTGGGCCGGCGGCTTGGCCGGCGTTTGGGGCGGCGGCGGCACGACGGCATGGGCCGGCGGAGCGGCGGAGGCCTGCGGCGCGGGCGCGGCGTCCGGGAGCCGCAGATGCGCCAGCGGCGGCGGGGCGACGTCGACCAGATCGACGATCAGGCTCTGCGGTTCAACCGGGGCCGGCATGACCTTGATGGCGCTGATCAGGGCCACGCCCAGCAGCACGTGCAGGCCGCTCACCGCGATCAGGGCGAGGGCGAAAGGCCTCTTGCGGCGAACTGTCGATCGCCTACCGGCCATCCCGAATCCTTGCTTGCGCGCAACAGGCGCGAGGCGTTCCCGTTACAGAGCCCATGGGGCGCGAGGATGTCGGCAATGATGCGGCGGCGAAAAGAAAAGGCCCGGCGTCGCCGCCGGGCCTCCTCATTTCACCGATCAGGCGAAAGCGACCTCAGGCGGCCGCCTTCTCCTTGACGCCGAAGCGGCTGTAGAAGGTCTCGCCCTTGGCGGCCATCTCGCGCAGCAGGGCCGGCGGGGCGAAGCGCGCGCCGTAGGACGCGGTCAGCTGGTCAAGGGTCTCGACGAACTTGGCCACGCCGATGCCGTCGATGAAGCTGATCGGGCCGCCGGTCCAGGGCGCGAAGCCCCAGCCCAGGATGGCGCCGACGTCGGCTTCACGCGGATCGGTGATCACGCCTTCCTCGAAGCAGCGCGCGGCCTCGACGGCCTGGCGGTACAGCAGGCGGGTGCGGATCTGCTCGATCAGCGCCTTGTCGGCGTCGGTCGTCTTCACTTCCACCAGATCGGCCAGGCCCGGCCACAGGGTCTTGGGACCCTTTTCCGGATAGTCGTAGAAGCCCTTGCCGTTCTTGCGGCCGTAGCGGCCCAGGTCCTCGACCATCTTGGCGATGATCGCGGTGAACGGACGCTCCTCGTACTTGTCGCCGAGGTCCTTCTTCGTCTGGACGGCGATCTTGTGCGACAGGTCCAGCGCCACGTCGTCGTGCATTTCCAGCGGACCGCGCGGCATGCCGGTGGCGCGACCGACATTGTCGATGATCGCCGGGGCGATGCCGTCGCTGAGCAGCTCCATGCCTTCCTGCACGAAGGTGCCAAAGCAGCGCGACGTGTAGAAGCCGCGGCTGTCGTTGACGACGATCGGGGTCTTCTTGATCTTCAGCACGTAGTCGATCGACTTGGCGATGGTCGCCTGGTCGGTCTTTTCGCCGAGGATGATCTCGACCAGGCCCATCTTGTCGACCGGCGAGAAGAAGTGGATGCCGATGAAGCTTTCCGGACGGATCGAGGCTTCGGCCAGGCCGGTGATCGGCAGGGTCGAGGTGTTGGAACCGAACACGGCGGTGTCGGCCAGCTGGGCCTCGGCCAGCTTGGTCACCTGGGCCTTGACGTCGCGGTTCTCGAACACGGCCTCGACGACCAGGTCGCTGCCCTTGACGTTGGCGTAGTCCGACGTCGGATGGATGAGAGCCAGGATGGCCTCGCCCTTCTCGGCCGTCAGCTTGCCGCGCGAGACGGCCTTCTTGACCAGGCCTTCGGCGTAGCCCTTGCCCTTATCGGCGGCTTCCTGGGTCTGGTCGATCAGCACGGTCTCGATGCCGGCCATGGCTTGGACGTAGGCGATGCCCGCGCCCATCATGCCGGCGCCGAGCACGGCGACCTTCTTGACGTCGTAGTACGGCACGCCGGCCGGACGGCCCGAACCCTTGCCCAGTTCCTGAAGCGACAGGAACAGGGTGCGGATCATGCCCTTGGCCTGCGGGGTCATCAGGGTCTTGAGGAAGTAGCGGGTCTCGATGCGGATGGCCGCGTCGAACGGAACCTGCAGGCCCTCATAGACGGCCTTCATGATGTTCTGCTGGGCCGGATAGTTGCCGTAGGTGTTCTTGCGCAGCATGGCGTTGCCCATGATGAACACCTGGGCGCCGGTCGGGGTGTAGGGGCCGCCGCCCGGGATCTTGAATTCCTTCTTGTCCCAGGGAGCGACCGGGTCGCCCTTGGTCTTGATCCAGGTCTTGGCGGCTTCGACTTCCGTGCCGGCCGGCACGACTTCGTGCACGACCTTGGCGCCGAGCGCCTCGGCCGGCTTCATCGACTTGCCTTCGAGCAGGTAGGGGGCCGCGGCCATGACGCCCATCAGACGCGTCAGGCGCTGGGTGCCGCCGCCGCCCGGCAGCAGGCCGACCTTGGCTTCCGGCAGGCCCAGCTGCAGCTTCGGCAGGTCGGCGACCACGCGGTAGTGGGTGGCCAGGACGAATTCCAGGCCGCCGCCCAGCGCCAGGCCGTTGATGGCCGCGGCCACCGGCTTGCCGCTGGTTTCCAGGCCGCGGAAGGCCTTGTTGAGGGCGAAGCCGGCGTCGAACGCGGCTTGCAGGTCGCCACCGCCCAGGCCGCCCGAACCGCCCAGTTCACCCAGGTCGGCGCCGGCGCAGAAGCCGGTGGTCTTGCCCGAGGTGATGACGACGCCCTTGATCTCGGCGTCGGTCTTGATGCGCTCGACCAGCTCGCCGACTTCCTTGATCACCGAAGCGGTCAGGGTGTTCATCGAACGGCCGGGGACGTCGAAGGTGACCAGGGCGATGCCGTCGCCGTCGACCTCGATCTTGAAGTTTTCCATGTGGACTAGTCCTTCAGAAATTGGGTCGTCATCCCGGCCGTAGCGAAGCGGAGAGCCGGGACCCAGGTGAACCGCAGTGCGCCGGCCCCTGGGTCCCGGATCGGCCTACGGCCGTCCGGGATGACGATCTGTGCTTGGATCAGACGCGTTCGATGACCGTGGCGGTGCCCATGCCGGCGCCGACGCACAGGGTGATCAGGGCGGTTTCCTTGTCGGAGCGTTCCAGCTCGTCGACCATGGTGCCCAGGATCATCGCGCCGGTGGCGCCCAGCGGGTGGCCCATGGCGATGGCGCCGCCGTTGACGTTCATCTTGTCGTGCGGGATGTCCAGCGCCTGCATCATGCGCAGGACGACGGCCGCGAAGGCTTCGTTCAGCTCGTAGAGGTCGATGTCGGCGACTTCCATCTTGAGCTTCTTGAGCAGCTTCTCGGTGACCAGCGAGGGGCCGGTCAGCATGATCGACGGCTCGGAACCGATCGAGGCCATGCCCTTGATGCGAGCGCGGGCCTTGAGGCCGAGCGCGTCGCCCATTTCCTTGGTGCCGATCAGCACGCCGGCGGCGCCGTCGACGATGCCCGAGCTGTTGCCCGCGTGGTGCACGTGGGTCATGCGCTCGACCTGCGGATAGCGCTGGGTGGCGACCGCGTCGAAGGCCATCTCGCCCATGCCGGTGAACGAGGCGTTCAGCGAGGCCAGGGTCTGCATGGTGGTGGCGCCGCGGACGGTCTCGTCGTGCGACAGGATGTTGAGGCCCAGCTGGTCCTTCACCGGCACGACCGACTTGGAGAAGCGGCCCTCGGCCCACGACTGGGCGGCGCGGCGCTGGCTCTCGACGGCGTAGGCGTCGACGTCGTCGCGGCTGAAGCCGTAGAGGGTGGCGATCAGGTCGGCCGACACGCCCTGCGGCATGAAGTAGGTCTTGAAGGCCGACGACGGGTCGGTCGGCCAGGCGCCGCCGTCGCTGCCCATCGGCACGCGGCTCATGCTCTCGACGCCGCCGCCGATGGTCAGGTCGGCTTCACCCGAGATGACCTTGGCCGCGGCCATGTTCACGGCTTCCAGGCCCGAGGCGCAGAAGCGGTTGATCTGCACGCCGGCGACGCTCTCGGCGTAGTCGGCGGTCAGCACGGCGGTGCGGGCGATGTCCGAACCCTGCTCGCCGACCGGGGCGACGCAGCCCAGGACGACGTCGTCGACCTTGGAGGTGTCCAGGCCGTTGCGGTCGCGGATGGCTTCCAGGACCTGGCTGGCGAGCGACAGGGCGGTGATCTCATGCAGAGAGCCGTCCTTCTTGCCCTTGCCGCGCGGAGTGCGCACGGCGTCGAAGATGTAAGCGTCGGCCATTGAATGGCTCCTTCCTGCGATCTTTTAAGCAGTTGTTCCCAAAAGGGATTCTTTGACCGCCGGCTCGACCCGGACGTCCGTCCGCACCGAGTTGGCGATGAAACAGGCGTGATGGGCGGCCTCGTGCAGGGCCGCCAGCTTGGCTTCGTCGGGCGCGTCGCCCTCGAAGACGATGCCGGGTCGAAGGGCGACGTGGCTGACCCAGTGAGCGCCATGCTCGTTCCTGGTCATCGTGCCCTCGGCCTTGTCGCGATAGGCGCTGATGAAGAAGCCGGCGCGACGGGCCAGGTCGAGGAAGGTCAGCATGTGGCAGGACGACAGCGCCGCCACCAGCATCTCCTCGGGATCGACGCCCGCCGGGTCCGACCAGGGCAGCGGCACCACCGACGGCGAAGCCGAACCGAGCGCCGTCACGCCGCCGTCGAACGACAGGGTATGGGCGCGGCTGTAGCGGCCCTTGGGGAAATCCGCCCCGGCCTCCAGCTTCCAGTCGATGATGGCGACGTGGGTCGACATCACTTCTTCCAGGCGCCGATCGGCGACTTGTGGATCGGGGCGCAGGACAGGCCGCGCGCGGTGGCCTTGGCCGAATAGACCACCCGCTGGCCGAACTCCGGCGCGGGCAGGCGGCAGGGCGTGAAGCCCGGCGTGTTCACGGTCAGGGTCCAGGTCGCGATCTTCGAGCGCAGCAGGTTGTTGCACTGCTCGACGCCCGGCTTCAGCGGCAGGTCGAAGGCGCCGGGCTGCGGGCGCTTGCCCTCCAGCTTGCCGGAGAACTGCAACGGGCGGCGGCCCTCGGCGCGCACGCAGACCACGGCCGAGCGGGCGGTGTCGTTGGGGGGCGGAGGCGGAGCGTCGGCGAACAACATCAGAGCGTCCTCGCGATCAGCAGTTTCATGATCTCGTTGGTGCCGCCGTAGATGCGCTGGACGCGGCTGTCCTTGTACATCCGGGCGATCGGGTACTCGTTCATGAAGCCGTAGCCGCCGAACAGCTGCAGGCAGCGATCGACGATCTTGTTCTCCAGGTCCGTCACCCAGTACTTGGCCATCGAGGCCGTCGAGGCGTCGAGATCGCCCTTCAGGTGGCGCTCGATGCAGTGGTTGACGAACACCTTGGCGACGGTCGCCTCGGTCTTGCACTCGGCCAGCACGAACTGGGTGTTCTGGAAGGCCAGGATCGGCTTGCCGAACGCCTGACGCTCCTTGACGTAGGCGATGGTCAGCTCGAGCGCCCGCTCGATGGTGGCCATGCCCTGGACGGCGATGTTCAGCCGCTCCTGCGGCAGCTGGGCCATCAGCTGGAAGAAGCCCTGGCCTTCGTCCGTGCCCAGCAAGTTCTCGGTCGGGATCTTCACGTCGTTGAAGAACAGCTCCGACGTGTCCTGGGCCTCGTGGCCCAGCTTGTCGAGGTTGCGGCCGCGCTCGAAGCCCTCGGCCCCGTCGGTCTCGACGACCAACAGGCTCGTGCCGCGGGCCCCGCCGGCCGGATCGGTCTTGGCGACGACGATGATCAGATTGGCCGTCTGGCCGTTGGTGATGAAGGTCTTGGAGCCGTTGAGGACGTACTGGTTGCCGTCCTTCCTGGCCGAAGTCTTGATGCCTTGCAGGTCGGAGCCCGCGCCCGGCTCGGTCATGGCGATCGCGCCGACCAGCTCGCCGGTCGACAGGCGCGGCAGCCACCGCTGCTTCTGCTCCTCGGTGCCGTAGTGAAAGATGTACGGCATGACGATGGCGTTGTGCAGGCTGGCGCCGAAGCCGTCGACGCCCTTCTTGCCCAGCTGTTCCATCAGCACGACCTCGTGGCGATAGTCGCCGCCGGAGCCGCCGTATTCCTCGGGCGTGGAGAGGCCGAGCAACCCGGCCTCCCCCGCCTTGTTCCACATCGAGCGATCGACGCAGTGGTTCTTGCGCCAGGTCGCGACGACGGATTCCTGAGCGTGCTCGTCGAAGAACTTGCCCACCGCGTCCTCGAAGATCGTGATGTCTTCTTCGGCCATGAAGGCGGGTTTGGCGACGTCGAGCACGCTCATGATCAGAAGGCCTCCGCGGGCAGCGCCATCAGGGTCGCCGAGCCGGTCTTCAGTTTGGCCAGATGCGCCCCTGCGTCAGGCAAGACCCGCTCGATGAAATAACGGGCGGTGGCGACCTTGGTCGTGAAGAACGGATCGGTGGAGCCTTCGGCGATCTTGGCGTTGGCCGACTTCACCATCAGAGCCCACATGTAGGCCAGGCCCGTGAGGCCGAAGAGGTGCATGTAGTCGGTCGAAGCCGCGCCGGCGTTGTCGGGGTTCTGCAGGCCGTTCTGCATCAGCCACATGGTGCCGTCCTGCAGCTGGGCCTTGGTCGCCGCCAGGGCGTCGATGAACGGCTTCAGCTCGGCGTCGCCGTCGTTCTCGCCGACGAACTGGTCGATCTCCTGGAAGAAGGTCATCACGCCGCGGCCGCCCTTGGCCGCCAGCTTGCGACCCACGAGGTCGAGGGCCTGCACGCCGTTGGTGCCTTCGTAGATCAGGGCGATGCGGCAGTCGCGCAGGTACTGGCTGACCGGGAAGTGCTCGGTGAAGCCCGAGCCGCCGTGCACCTGCACCGCATTCGAGCAGACCTGGAAGCCGCGGTCGGTCAGATAACCCTTCAGGACCGGCGTCAGCAGGCCCATGTAGTCCTCGGCCTTGGTGCGCACCGCTTCGTCCGGGTGGCTGTGGGCCAGGTCGCCGTGCAGGGCGGTCCAGAACAGGAAGGCGCGACCGCCTTCGATGATCGCCTTGTTCTCCAGCAGCAGGCGACGCACGTCCGGGTGGACGATGATCGGGTCGGCCGGGCCGTCGGCGTTCTTCGGGCCCGTCAGCGAGCGGCCTTGCAGGCGGTCCTTGGCGAAGGCGACGGCGGCCTGGTTGGCCGCTTCGGCCTGGGCGACGCCCTGCAGGCCGACGCCCAGGCGGGCCTCGTTCATCATCACGAACATCAGCTTCAGGCCGCTGTTCTCTTCACCGATCAGATAGCCCTCGGCGTCGTCGTACTGCATGACGCAGGTGGCGTTGCCGTGGATGCCCATCTTCTCTTCGAGGCCCACGCACTTGGCGCCCTCGTTGCGCGCGCCGACCGAACCGTCTTCCTTGGGGAAGAACTTCGGCACGATGAACAGCGAGATGCCCTTCACGCCGGCCGGGGCGCCCTCGATGCGGGCCAGCACCAGGTGGACGATGTTGTCCGACATGTCGTGCTCGCCGGCCGAGATCCAGATCTTCTGGCCGGTGATCTTGTAGCTGCCGTCGGCCTGCGGAACGGCCTTGGTGCGCAGGAGACCCAGATCCGTGCCGCAGTGCGGCTCGGTCAGGTTCATGGTGCCGGTCCACTCGCCCGTGATCATCTTGGGCAGGTAGGTCTGCTTCTGCGCGTCGGTGCCGCCGGTGTGGATGGCCGAATAGGCGCCGTGGGCCAGGCCCGGATACATCGAGAAGGCCATGTTGGCGCTGCTCGACATTTCCGAGAACGACAGGTTCACGACGTGCGGCAGGCCCTGGCCGCCGTAGGTCGGATCCGAGCCGAGGCCGGTCCAGCCGCCTTCGCACAGGGCCTTGTAGGCTTCCTTGAAGCCCGGCGGGGTGGTGACGGTGTTGGTGACCGGGTCGAGCTTGCAGCCCGTCTTGTCGCCGACGCTGTTCAGCGGGGCCAGGACTTCGCCGGTGAACTGGGCCGCGCCCTCGACGATCTGCTCGACGACGTCGATCGAGGCGTCGGCGAAGGCCGGCAGGTTGCCGTACTGCTCTATGTTGAGCACGTCGCGCAGCAGGAACATGTGGTCGCGGACGGGCGGCTGATAGGTCATTTAAGCGGTCCTGACTGATCGGGATCGGGGAGAAAGGCGAAGGGAAACCCGCCCGTTCCGCCGGTCTTGGCGAAAGCGGGCGCGGAAGGGATCAAAAGGGCTGACTACTTGCCGAGCGCCATGTCGGCGTGGCCGTCGAGGCGGGCGCGCAGCAGCTGCTCGTAGTCGGCCGAGCGCGGCAGCAGGTCCGGGCGGATCTCGGCCAGGCGCTTCTCGAGGCGATCGCAGGCTTCGCGCAGCTCAATCAGGGCGCCGTCAATGTCCTCGCGCTGCTGCTCCAGGGCGGCGGCGCGCTCGCGGAACTTCTTCAGCGACCGGGCCATCTGGGCCGCGCCGTCGTCGTTCTCGTCGTAGAGGTCCAGCAGTTCGCGGATTTCCGACAGCGACAGGCCCACGCGCTTGCCGCGCAGGATCAACTGCAGGCGGACGCGGTCCTTGTGGGAATAGACGCGGTTGAGGCCCTCGCGGGCCGGCGTCAGCAGGCCCTTGTCCTCGTAGAAGCGCAGCGCCCGGGGCGTGGCTTTGAATTCGTTGCAGAGCTGACGGATCGAGAACGTGCGCTCGGGACGTCGAAGATCAGCCACCATCGTTACCCTCCCAGGGTGCGGCCGGCCTTCCGGGCCGGGTCGTTGGTTATCGGCGTTCACGCTACGCCGGACCCTGCGGAACGTCAACGCTTACGTAAACGTCAACCTTCACCATTGGCGCTAGGTTTACATTCCTAAGCCCTGGGCATAATTTCCTTGGGGACGCTCGCGGCTTGGCGTCATCAGGACTCGGGGACGATCCGATGCTCTCGCACGCCGAACTGTGGACGGCGATCGACGCCCTGGCCAAGCGCTTCGACATGAGCCCTTCGGCCATGGCCAAGCTGGCGGGCCTGGATCCCACCGCCTTCAACCGTTCGAAACGCGGCGACGCCGACACGCGGCCGCGCTGGCCCTCGACCGAGAGCCTGGCCAAGGTGCTGGAAGCCACGGGGGTGGGTTTTTCGGAATTCGCGGCCCTGACCGAAACCGCAGCGCCGGGCCGGCGGGCAGGCGTGCCGCTGATCGGGCTCACGCGGGCCGGGGCGCCGGGCATGTTCGACGAGGCGGGGGCGCCGCGCGGGTCGGGCTGGGAAGAGGTGGAGCTTCCCGGGCCGCGGGAAGAGGGCCTGTTCGCCCTGGAGATCGAGGGCGACGCCCTGGCGCCGGTCTATCGCGACGGCGACCGGCTGCTGGTCTCGCCGACGGCCGAACCGCGACGCGGCGACCGGGTGGTGGTCATGACCACGCAGGGCGAGGTGCTGATCCGCGAGATGGGCCGCCTGACGGCCCGGACGATCGAACTGACCTCGGTGCTGCGCGACGGCGACGACCGGGTGCTCGACCGCATGACCGTGGCCTGGGCGGCCTGCATCCAGTGGGTCAGCCAGTAAAGACCGACCTCACGGGAGGGTCAGGCGATCAGGTGCGCGGGCAGTCGCCGTGGTGGCCGTTGAGCCAGTCGCGAAGGGCCGTGGCGCGGGGATCCTCGCACGACACGTCGACCCGGTAGGACTGCCAGGTGTCGTTGTGCGCGGCCTCGATGCGAGCGCCGGGGAACTGCGAAGCGATGCCGCCGATCAGGGAGTCGAATTCCGAACGGTCGTGCGGGCGAAGCGTGAAGGAAGCCATCGGACTATTCCTGGTTCTGATGGTTCCAGCCTAGACTCCGAAGTTCGCACAAACCCTTAATTCGAAATTCAGAAAGCGTTCATCAAACGAGGCACGGTGTCGCACTCGGCTCCTCCTGAGCGAGGCGGCCGGAAGGACTTGAAGGAGCTGTTTTCAGCTTCCGCCGACTTCACTCCTCCCCCGAAAAACGGGGGAGGTGGCGCGCTGCGGATACGCAGCGTGACGGAGGGGGCGAGTGACAGGGCGCCGTGCGCGCCGCCGCCCCCTCCACCGCTTCGCGGTCCCCCTCCCCCGTTGCACGGGGGAGGAGTTATGAACGTCAGCCCAGCTTCTCTTCGATCAGGGCGATCGTGCGGTCGATGCCGAAGATCGCCGCGAAGGAGCCGAAGCGCGGGCCCTGGCTCTGGCCCAGCAGCACTTCGTAGAGGGCCTGGAACCAGGCGCGCAGCGGATCGAAGCCGTGCGCCTTACCGACCTCGAACACCTCGTTCTGGATCAGCTCGGCGTCCTGCGTGCCGGCCGGCATGGCCTTCAGCTTGGCCAGCAGGTCGAGGATCGCCGCGCGCTCGACGTCGGTCGGGGCGCGGAAGGTCTTCGTGGGCTTCACGAAGTCCTCGTAATAGTTGATCGCGTAGCCGGCCAGGCGGTCGAGCAGCGGCTGGCTTTCGGCCGAAGCGCCCGGGATGTAGCGCGACAGGAAGCCCCAGAGGATTTCCTTGGTCGAGGCGTCGGCGGCCGACACCAGGTTCAGCATCAGGCTGAACGACACCGGCGAACCCTGCTCCGGCGGCTTGCCCGAATGGATGTGCCAGACCGGGTTGTCGAGTTGCTTGGCCGGCTCCTGGCGCTGGAACGCGTCCAGCTGCTGCAGATATTCGTCCGTCGCCTTGGGGATGACGTCGAAATAGAGCTTCTTGGCCGACTTCGGGCTCTGGAACATGTAGTAGGACAGGCTCTCCGGCGCGCCGTAGCGCAGCCAGTCCTCCATCGACAGGCCGTTGCCCTTGGACTTGGAGATCTTCTGGTTGTTCTCGTCCAGGAAGAGCTCATAGTTGAAGCCCTCCGGCGGAACCCCGCCCAGCGCCTTGCAGATCGCGCCCGAGGCCTTGACCGAGTCGATCAGGTCCTTGCCGCTCATCTCGTAGTCGACGCCCAGGGCCGTCCAGCGCATGGCCCAGTCGGGCTTCCACTGCATCTTCACGTGGCCGCCGGTGACCGGGACCTCGACGCGCGAGCCGTCCTCGTCCTCGAAGACGATCGTGCCCTTCTCGACGTTGCGCTCCAGGGTCGGGACCTGCAGCACCTTGCCGGTGCTGGGGCTGACGGGGAGGAACGGCGAATAGGTGGCGCGGCGCTCCTCGCCCAGGGTCGGCAGCATGACCTTCTGGATGGCGTCGAAGCGGGCAAGCGCCGTCAGCAGGGTCTCGTCGAACAGGCCGCCCTTGTAGCACTCGGTCGAGGACACGAACTCGTACTCGAAGCCGAAGCCGTCGAGGAAGGCGCGCAGGCGGGCGTTGTTGTGGGCGCCGAAGCTGTCATGGGTGCCGAAGGGGTCGCGGACGACGGTCAGCGGCTTGCCCAGGTCCTCGATCAGCGGCTGCTTGTTCTCGATGTTGTCCGGCACCTTACGCAGGCCGTCCATGTCGTCGCTGAAGGCGATCAGGCGCGTGGGGATGTGGTCGTCGACCAGCGCGCGGAAGGCCTGGCGCACCATGGTCGTGCGCGCCACTTCACCGAACGTGCCCAGGTGCGGCAGGCCGGACGGGCCATAGCCGGTCTCGAAGATCACGGCTTTCGCCAGCGCCGGATAGGCTTTCACCGCCTCGTCGGCCTTGCCGGCGTCGATCAGGGCTTTCGCGGCTTCCTGGTCAGCGCGGTCAGGGAGGCGCACGCGCAGGACGCGGGCGATGGTGGCGCGCGCCTGCTCGAACGGCCAGGAGCGGGCTTCGCGGGCGAGGGGGGAGAGGCCTTCAAACATGGCCGGGCTATAAACCCTGGCGGGGGATGAGGCTAGGGCGAGGCTCAGAACAGACGCGGATCGAACCGGAACGGCTCGTCGCGCACGACCCGAACGCCGACGAAGGCCGGATGGCGCGGATTGAGCAGGGTGTTGATCTCCTGCGGCACGACCTGGCTGGGCACACGTAGGCACAGCGCCTCGCCGGCGGTCAGGAAGGCGTCGCCGGCCACGACGCTGTCTTGCGGAACACCGTCGAGCTCCAGTCTCGGCGCGTCGTCCGGGACCTCGATGGAGAGAAGGCGATAGTCCAACGGCAGCAGGTCGGGCGGCAGGTCGAGATGGACCAGCACCTCCAGAACGGCCAGGCTCGGACTGGCGGCGGTGTAGAGCATCGGCCGTCCGGGCGAGTTCCAGCGGCCGCCGTAGAGCCGAGCCCCCTCCCCGTCCAGGCCGACATGAGCGGCCTTGGCGATGCGGTGGACGATCAAGCCGCCAGGCCGTGGGCGATCTGGCCGAGCAGCCGTTCGACGTTTCGGGCGCCCAGGTCGGTGTCGGCCAGCGACAGCGGCGCCTGGCCCTCCAGCGCACGGTTGGGCCGCTCCAGCCAGCGCCAGGCGCGCTCCTGGTCGCCCAGGGTGTCCTCGGCGGCGGCCACGAGACGGGCGATGCGCACCATGCGGTCGGACTCGGCGGGGTCGAGCAGTTGGTCGGCGTCGCGGCGGCGATTGAAGGTCCGCCGCGGCATCACATAGGGCTCGATGGCCGAGAACGGCTGGTGGGTGGCCGCCAGGAAGCCGTCGACCGCAGCGACCGACAGGCCCTTACGAACCAGCCGGACGACGTCGAACTCCGTGGCGAGGGGGCCGGTGACCGCCTCGCCGCCGAGCAATTCCTGGATTTTCACGACCGGGGCCATGGGATCCTAGCCAAACGCCGCCGGATCGGCGGCGTTTTGAATATAGGCCGATGACGGGCTATGGACAAGTTGCCCTTCTCCCCTTGCGGGAGAAGGTGGCGGCGAAGCCGTCGGATGAGGGGTCGCGCGGACGGTTCTGAGAGACCCCTCACCCGACCTCCCTCCGGGAGGCCACCCTCTCCCGCAAGGGGAGAGGGATTATCAGGCCGCCTTCGCGCCCGCGCGGTTGCGCACCAGATCGTCCACCACCGACGGATCGGCCAGGGTCGAGGTGTCGCCGAGAGCGTCCACGGCGTTCTCGGCGATCTTGCGCAGGATGCGGCGCATGATCTTGCCCGAGCGGGTCTTGGGCAGGCCGGGGGCCCATTGCAGGACGTCGGGGGCGGCGAAGGGGCCGATCTCGTGGCGGACCCAGAGGACGAGCTGCTTGCGCAGTTCCTCGGTCGGCGTCGCGTCGGCCTTCAGGGTGACGTAGGCGTAGACGCCCTGGCCCTTGATGTCGTGCGGATAGCCGACCACCGCGGCCTCGGCGACGGCCTCGTGGGCGACGAGGGCGCTCTCGATCTCGGCCGTGCCCAGGCGGTGGCCCGAGACGTTGATGACGTCGTCCACCCGGCCGGTGATCCAGTAGTAGCCGTCGGCGTCGCGGCGGCAGCCGTCACCGGTGAAGTACTTGCCGGGATAGGTCGAGAAATAGGTCTCGAAGAAGCGCTGGTGGTCGCCGTAGACGGTGCGCATCTGGCCCGGCCAGCTGTCGGTGATCACCAGGTTGCCCTCGGTCGCGCCGTCCAGCACCGCGCCCTCGGCGTCGACCAGTTGCAGCTTCACGCCCGGCAGCGGCTTGGTGGCCGAGCCCGGCTTCAGGTCGGTCGCGCCCGGCAGCGGCGAGACGAGGATGCCGCCGGTCTCGGTCTGCCACCAGGTGTCGACGATCGGCAGCTTATCCTTGCCGACCACGCGATGGTACCAGAGCCAGGCCTCGGGATTGATCGGCTCGCCGACGCTGCCCAGCAGGCGCAGCGAGGACAGGTCGTTCTTGAGAACGTGCTCGTCGCCCTCGCGCATCAGGGCGCGCAAGGCCGTGGGGGCGGTGTAGAAGATCTCGACCTTGTGCTTGTCGACCACTTCCCAGAACCGCGACGGGGTCGGGTAGTTGGGCACGCCTTCGAAGATCAGGCTGGTCCCGCCATTGGCCAGCGGGCCGTAGACGACGTAGCTGTGGCCGGTGACCCAACCCACGTCGGCCGTGCACCAGAACACCTCGCCCGGCCGGTAGTCGAACACCGACTCGAAGGTCCAGCTGGCCCAGGCCAGATAGCCGCCGGTGGTGTGCAGCACGCCCTTGGGCTTACCCGTCGAACCGGAGGTGTAGAGGATGAACAGCGGGTCCTCGGCGTTCATCGGCTCGGGCTCGCACACCGGCGAGGCGGCGTCCCGGACGTCGTTCCAGACCACGTCGCGGCCTTCGACGATCGGAACCTCGGCGCCGGTCCAGCGGACCAGCAGCACCTTCTCGACCTGCGGGCACTGCTCGAGCGCCTCGTCGATATTGGCCTTCAGCGGCACCTTCTTGCCGCCGCGGCGCCCCTGGTCAGCGGTGATGACCAGGCGGGAGTCGCAGTCCTGGATGCGGCCGGCGATGCTGTCGGGCGAGAAGCCGCCGAACACCACCGAGTGCACCGCGCCGATGCGCGCGCAGGCCAGCATGGCGACGGCGGCCACGGGCACCATCGGCAGGTAGATGGTGATCCGGTCGCCCTTCTTGGCGCCCAGGTCCTTGAGCACATTGGCCATGCGGCAGACGTCGTCGTGCAGCTGGCCGTAGGTGATCTTGTCGGAGACGCCCGGCTCGTCGCCCTCGAAGATCAGGGCGACGTCGTCCTTGCGGTGCGGCAGATGGCGATCGATGCAGTTGGCGCTGACGTTCAGGACGCCGTCCTCGTACCAGCGGATGCGGAAGTCGTCCTTGGCGTAGGAGACGTCCTTGATCTTGGTGGGGGCCTTGATCCAGTCGAGGCGGGCGGCGAGATCGCGCCAGTAGCCCTCGGGATCGCTCTCGACCCGGGCCACGGCGGCCTCGTAGGCGGCGGCGTCGATATGGGCCTTGCCCGCCCAGTCTTCCGGCACCGGAAACAGCTGTCCGTCGCTCACCACGCGTCTCCCTAGGTCTTGCTACAGTCGATCTTGTCGTCGCCAGCGATGTTGCCGCTGCGTCAGTCGTCGTCTTGCGAGCGGGAGTATGCGAAGCGCCGCCCCCTGCGCAAGCAGACCAATTCTGTTTCGTGCGGCAGAATTCGGGTCTTGTTCGATTTAGTGCTCTGAAGGCCCTCAGGCCTTCCAATAAGCCGGTCATTCCCGCCCTCGTGGCGGGAAACCCCGGTTCAGCCCGCAAGGGCGGAGCAAGCGGCGCGCCACGCGCGCCGCCCCTTCTGCACCTGCCGCGGATAGAGGGGTTCCCGCCACAAGGGCGGGAATGACGGGAGTTGGGAGGATACCGCCCCCTAGAAGAAGCCCAGCGCCTTGGCGCTGTAGCTGACCAGCAGGTTCTTGGTCTGCTGGTAGTGGTCGAGCATCATCTTGTGGGTCTCGCGGCCCACGCCCGACTGCTTGTAGCCGCCGAAGGCCGCGTGGGCCGGATAGGCGTGGTAGCAGTTGGTCCACACCCGGCCCGCCTGGATGCCGCGCCCGAAGCGGTAGGCGCGCGAGCCGTCGCGGGTCCACACCCCGGCGCCGAGGCCGAAGGCGGTGTCGTTGGCGATCTCCAGCGCCTCTTCCTCCGTCTCGAAGGTGGTCACGGCCAGGACGGGGCCGAAGATCTCCTCCTGGAAGATCCGCATCCTGTTGTGGCCCTCGAACACCGTCGGCTCGACATAGAAGCCGTCGGCCAGTTGGCCCGGCAGCACGGTGCGCGAACCGCCGGTGAGCAGCCTGGCGCCCTCGTCGCGACCGATGTCCATGTAGCCGAGGATCTTGTTCAGCTGCTCCTCGGAGGCCTGGGCGCCGATCATGGTCGAGGGATCCAGCGGATTGCCCTGCACCACCGCCTGCACGCGCTTCAGCGCCTTCTCCATGAACCGGTCGTAGATCGACTTCTGCACCAGGGCGCGGCTGGGGCAGGTGCAGACCTCGCCCTGATTGAGGGCGAACATCGCAAAGCCCTCCAGCGCCTTGTCGAGATAGTCGTCGTCCTCGGCGGTGACATCGGCGAAGAAGATGTTGGGCGACTTGCCGCCCAGCTCCAGCGTCACCGGGATCAGGTTCTGGCTGGCGTACTGCATGATCAGCCGGCCGGTGGACGTCTCGCCGGTGAAGGCGATCTTGGCGATGCGCGGGCTGGACGCCAGCGGCTTGCCGGCCTCAAGGCCAAAGCCGTTGACGACATTGACCACGCCGGGCGGCAGCAGGTCGCCGATCAGCTCGAACAGCACCATGATCGAGGCCGGGGTCTGCTCGGCGGGCTTCAGCACCACGCAGTTGCCGGCGGCGATGGCCGGGGCCAGCTTCCAGCAGGCCATCAGCAGCGGGAAGTTCCACGGGATGATCTGGCCGACCACGCCCAGCGGCTCGTGGAAGTGGTAGGCGATGGTGTCGTGGTCGATCTCGGAGATCGAGCCTTCCTGGCTGCGCAGGCAGCCGGCGAAGTAGCGGAAGTGGTCGATGGCGAGCGGCAGGTCGGCGGCCATGGTCTCGCGGATCGGCTTGCCGTTGTCCCAGGTCTCGGCGGTGGCCAGGGTCTGGAGGTTCTCCTCCATGCGGTCGGCGATCCGGAGCAGAACACGCGAGCGGTCGGCGGCGCTCGTCTTGCCCCAGGCGTCCTTGGCGGCGTGGGCGGCGTCGAGGGCGCGCTCGACATCTTCGGCTTGCGAGCGGGCGATCTCGCAGACCTTGCGGCCGGTGATCGGCGAGGCGTTGTCGAAATAGCGGCCGTCGGCCGGGGCGACCCACTGGCCGCCGATGAAGTTGTCGTAGCGCGCCTTGAACGGCGGGCGGGACAGCGAGTCGATGAACTCGGGCTTGGTCATGGTTTCCTCCGTCGCGCCGTCTTCGGCGTCTGGGAGGAGCTTGCGCCCCGATTTTTGATCTGGAGCGGGGCGCAAGCGGCAGAGCGGTAGAGGTGTCTCAGGCTTGCGACAGATCCGGGGCGCTCACGATCGTCACCGCCCTCTGGGCCACCCGAAGGTCCCGCTCGCGATCCGGCGTTCCGGTCATCTCCACGTCGCCCAGATAGTTCGCGATCTCGAAGACGGAGGCGCCGGCGCTCAGCCGCGAAAACACCTCGATGGCGTACCTGTCGTACTCGTCGGCGGGAAGGTGCGGCATCAGGTCGATGGGATCCCAGTCGTCGCGTAGAAGCTGCTTGATCGCTTCGAGGGCGGCCAAGGCGGTCGGCGATCGCGCCTTGCTGTTATGGTCACGCCATCCTTCGCGGATTTCCCGGCGAACGGCTTCAACGGAGGCGTCCCAGCCCATGCCGGCTTCGACCTCTCCAACGCAGCCCCAACAATCGCCTCCGCAATCGCCGGAAAGCGGATCGCTCGCCTGGTCCAGCCTTCGGCCGCACATCCCGCAGCGACCGTTCTTCGACAGGACCGCCTTGGGTTTGAACCAGTTTCCGAACATCGCCGGACTATCGGTGACGGCGCCGCTTTCCACAACGCTCGTCAGCGGCGTTCAACTCCGCCCCAGCCGGTTGATCTTCCGGTGCAGGGCCGCGCGGCTGACGCCCAGGGCCGACGCCGCCTCAGGGCGTGACGTGGATGATCGCGCGCCGGTACCGGACGAAGGGTAGACCGCCGGCCTTGGGCTGGTCGCGGACTTCCAGGATCAGGTGATAGACCTTCTCGCCGGGCACGATCTGCTTGACGGGCAGCACCACCTGGGTCGAGACGCCGCCGGGATCACGGATGTCGGGCGGGGTCATCGGGAACAGCGGCGGCGAGGCGTCCCGGTACCACCACCATTTGTAGACCAGAGGATCGCCGTCGGGATCGGCCGTTCCCTTGGCGTCGAGCGTGATGCTCGCCCCGGCCTTCACCGTCATCTCCAGCGGCGCGAGCCCGCCCTGCCCTTGCAGCACCACCTGGGGCGGATGGTTGGCCGAGCCGTAGTCCGCATTCAGCGTCCACTGCATCCGGTTGGCGAAATCGAACTGCACCGCGTCGCGCCAGCGCCAAACGCCCGCGCGGTTGCTCAGGTGCGGCGCGCCGTCCTTGCCGATGGCGCTGTCCTGGGTGTCGGCGAACAGGCCCACGCCGGGCGCCAGCGCCCCGTAGCGTCCGCCCCAGCCGCCGTAGTCGGGATGCTCGACATCGCCCAGCCCGTTGGGGATCAGATAGAGGAACGAGGGACTGTCGCCCTCGATCGCGAACAGGGGCTTGGGATAGAGCCCGCCCAGGGCGCCCAGGCGGATGTGGCGGTCCAGCCAGTCCGGGCTCATCAACGCGGTGTCGGGGCCGGGGTCGGGAAAGACAGTGTCGGCCGACATGCCCTGCCAGGCGGCCTGGGGATAGTCGCTGAAGGCGTGGATGCTGGCGATCCAGAAGATCTCCGGAAACCGCGCGCGGATCCACGGGCCGGCGTCGTCCTGGTCGGAGATGGAATAGACCCGCAGCTTGCGCGCGAAGGCCGCGAGCGCGTCGGGCGAGCGGGTCCGCCGAACGTCGTGCAGCGCCTGGGCGAGATCCGCCGCGCCGCCCCAGACGCAGATCCACACCGGCCCCTGGGCGGCGTCGACGGTGTCGACGATCAGCCGCGAGGCCTCGGTGTCCTTCCCGTCGCCCACGCCGGACAGGCCGTAACTGGCGCTGCCGGCGCGAACCGTGGCCAGTAGTTGATCCGCCTCAGGGTAGCCCGAAGCGTGGACGCGAAGATTGGGCAGGACCTGGCCATAGGCGGCGATCAGCCGGCGGATCTCCTCGGGATGCACCGCGTTGCGCTGCCAGGTCGAGGTGGTCGCGACCAGGCCCTTGATCTCGATCTCGTTGCTGTAGAGCAGGGCGCGGATCAGCGACTGGGTGTCGTCCGGCTCGTTGAGCACGTCCGTCAGGATGATGACCTTGGTCTTCGGCGGCGCCGGCGAGGCGGCCGCCGCGCTCAGCGGCAGGGCGGCGAGCCCCAGCGCGAAGATCGCGCCGGCGAGCCTCGAAAGCTCACGGATTTTCCTGGTCATCGTTCCGTCCCTGTCGTCGCCTTGGCGGGCGCTTCGTTTCGGGAACAGGCTAGCCAGGGCGCTCGGAAGCGGAAAATTCAATCCCTGAATGCGAAGCATGGACGCGGCTGATCGGCGGTCGCGTTCCAAGTTTTCGGACGCCCATTAAACCGTCCTTCCCCGCGAAGGCGGGGACCCAAGCTGACTTTCAGGACCTGACGCGGCCGTGGGTCGTCTCCAGGCGCGGCTTGGATCCCCGCCTTCGCGGGGATGCTCGGATGAGAGTGGCCTGGGGGCCGAATATCGACCTGCCCTAGCTCCGCCCCAGCCCCAGGCGGTTGATCTTCCGGTGCAGCGTCGCCCGGCTGACGCCCAGGGCGGTCGCGGCGGCCGAGACATTGCCGCCGGCCGCGCCGAGCGCCCGGCGCACCACCGCGCGTTCGGCGTCTTCGAGGTCGGCGCTGCGGTCCGGCGACGGCATCCCCCGCCGCAGTTTCTCGTCGGTGAGGTCGAGGGCCTGGCGGGCGGCGCGGGTGGCGCCGATGACCACGTCGTCGGCGTCGACGGCCAGCATCGGGGTCGAGGCGCGGTCGGCGCGGACCTCGCCCAGCAGCACGATGCGCGCGCCGGGGAAGGCCTCGCGGAAGGCCTTGGACTCGATGCGGCGGGCGGCGTCGTTGACCACCGTCTCCATCAGGCCGGTCATGCCGTCGAGGCCCGGCCGGCAGGACGAGACGTCGAGCGCCCCGGCCAGCAGCCCTTGCGGATCGAACAGCGGCGCGACCGTGCAGGAAAGGCCGATGTTGCGGGTGTGGAAGTGCTGGTCGCGGTGAATGGTCAGGGTGCGTTGCTCGGCGATGCAGGTGCCGATGCCGTTGGTGCCCTCGCGGGCCTCGCTCCACACCGCGCCGGTCCATAGACCCCAGCGGTGGAACACCGGATCGTCGGCGGCCATGCCGCGACGATCCACCGGCACGCCGGCGCTGTCGGTCAGCAGCACGCAGGAGCCTTGCGCGCCGACCGCCTGGAACAGGGCGTCCAGCGTGTCGGCGGCGGCGGCGCGCAGGGCGCCCATCCGCTCCTGGGCCTCGCCCAACTCGCGCTGGGTCAGGGTGTCGGGGGCCTTGCGGTTCTCGGGGTCGAGGCCGTGCAGGACGAGGCTGCGCCGCCAGGAGGCCGCCACCGGCGACAGGGCCGGTCCGGCGCCGTCGAGCACGGCGAGCACGTCCCGCGCGTGGGCTGCGGCCATCGATGTCTCCTCCCCCGGCGTCGTCGTTGACGCCAGGAGGAGGACTTTGCGCGCGGGAGACCGCCCCGTGCAAGCGCGCGGAGGTGGAGCGCGTGCGGCAGTAAGCGCGGCCACCCCAAACCGTTAGATCCCCGCGAAGGCGGGGATCCAAGCTGACGTTCGGGTTTGGGCGCGTTCAGCGCCAGCTTCCTCTAGCTCGGCTTGGGTCCCCGCCTTCGCGGGGATGCTCGAAGAAAAATAGCCGAACGACGAGGACGAAAGCCCTTACGCCGGCTGCGGGACCACGCGCAGATAGGGCTTCTGCTCGTCCCAGCCGTTCGGGAAGAGTTCCTTGGCCGCCTCGTTCGAAACGGACGGCACGATGATCACGTCGCCGCCCTGGGTCCAGTTGGCGGGAGTGGCGACCTTGTGGCCGTCGGTCAATTGCAGGCTGTCGATGACCCGCAGGATCTCGTCGAAGTTCCGCCCGGTCGAGGCCGGATAGGTCAGGGTCAGGCGCAGCTTCTTGTTGGTGTCGATGATGTAGACGCTGCGGACGGTCAGGGTGTCCGAGGCGTTGGGGTGGATCATGCCGTAGAGGTTGGACACCGAGCGATCGGTGTCGGCGATCAGCGGGAAGTTCAGCTTCGCGCCTTGCGTCTCCTCGATGTCGGCCGCCCAGCCGCCGTGGTTTTCCAGGCCGTCGACCGATAGGCCGATCACCTTGACGCCGCGCTTGTCGAACTCCGGCTTCAGCTTGGCCACCGTGCCAAGTTCCGTGGTGCAGACCGGGGTGAAGTCCTTGGGGTGCGAGAACAGCACCACCCACGAGCCGGCCGCCCAGTCGTGGAACTGGATCGGGCCTTCGGTCGAGGCCTGGGTGAAGTCCGGAACGATGTCGCCGAGTTGCAGGCCCATGGCGGGCTCCCATGCTGAAATTTCGGGTCGGCTCCGCGCGCCATCGGGCGTAAAGCCGTGGCCGGACACTAGGCGCGGGTCCCCCGCCGCGCCGACCCAGGATTTCTTTCGGAGTTTCCAGCCATGCTGCTCGCCCTTTCGACCTGGCCCGAGATCGAAGCCTTCCTGACCCGGTCGAAGACGGTGGTGGTGCCGATCGGCTCCAACGAGCAGCACGGTCCCACGGGCCTGCTGGGCACCGACTGGCTGTGCCCCGAGATCATCGCCCACGAGGCGTCCAAGCGCTCGGACGAGGTGCTGGTGGCGCCGACCTTCAATGTCGGCATGGCCCAGCACCACCTGGCCTTCCCGGGCACCATCTTCCTGCGCCCCTCGACCTTCATGGCCGCGATCGGCGACTGGACGCGCTCGCTGGGCGCGCACGGGTTCGAGAAGATCTATTTCCTCAACGGCCACGGCGGCAACGTCGCCACCATCGAGGCGGCGTTCTCGGAGATCTACGCCGAATACAGCTTCCGCAAGGAGCGCTGCCCCTTCGCCATGAAGCTGAAGAACTGGTGGGATCTGGACGGCGTCAACAGCCTGGCCATGCGCCAGTTCCCCGTCGGCCACGGCAGCCACGCCACCCCGTCCGAGATCGCGGTGACCCAGTGGGGCTATCCCGACAGCATCAAGACGGCGGACTACGAGCCCAAGATCGCCCCCACCGGCCCGATCCGCGAGGCTCTGGACTTCCGCGCCCGCTACGCCGACGGCCGCATGGGCTCCGACCCGGCCCTGGCCACCCCGGAAAAGGGCGGCGAACTGGTCGAGCAGGCGGTCGTGTCGCTGATCAAGGACCTAGCGGCGTTCGGGGCCGAGGCGCGGGTTTAATCCCTCTCTCTTTGAGAGAGGGAGGGGCCCGCCGCGCAAGCGGCGGGAGGGTGAGAGGTTTCACCGTTTACCGGGAAACCTCGATCCTAAGCCCTATCCATACTCGCCGCCCGACCGCGCCCCATCCGGTGAGATTATAACCTCTCACCCTCCCACGCCTTGCGGCGTGGGCCCCTCCCTCTCTCACAGAGAGAGGGATTTACTAGATCACCCCTGCCCGCAGCAGGTCGTGGACGTGCAGCACGCCTACGGGCTTGCCGGCCTCGACGACGAACAGCACGGTGATCCGGCGCTCGTTCATCACCTTCAGGGCCTCGGCGGCCAGGGCGCCCGAGGCGATCACCAGGGGGCTCCTGGTCATCACCTCGCCGGCGGCGTGGCCCATCAGGCCGTCCATGTGGCGGCGCAGGTCGCCGTCGGTGATCAGGCCGACGAGGTCGCCGGCGCCGTCGGTCACGCCCACCGCGCCGAAGCGCTTCTGGCTCATGACCAGCAGGGCCTCGCCCATCGGCGCGCTCTCGGCCACCAGCGGCAATTCATCGGCCCCATGCATGAGGTCGGCGACCGTGCGCAGCACCGCGCCCAGCTTGCCGCCCGGGTGGAAGACGCGGAAGTCGCTGGCGGTGAAGCCACGGCTTTCCAGCAGCGCCACGGCCAGGGCGTCGCCCAGGGCGATCTGCAGGGTGGTCGAGGTGGTCGGGGCGTTGACCTCGGCCGTCGCTTCCGGCGCGTCGGGCAGCAGCAGCAGCACGTCGCCGGCCTTGCCCAGCTGGCTGGTGGCGACGGCCGTGATGGCGATCAGCGGGATCGAGAAGCGCTTGCAGTAGGCCAGGGTGTCGGCCAGCTCGCGCGCCTCACCCGACTTCGACAGGGCCAGCACCACGTCGTCGGGACCGATCATGCCCAGGTCGCCGTGGCTGGCCTCGGCCGGGTGAACGAACATCGCCTGGCTGCCGGTCGAGGCCAGGGTGGCGGCGATCTTGCGCGCCACGTGGCCCGACTTGCCCATGCCGGTGCAGACGATGCGGCCCTTGGCGTCGTGCATCACCTGCACGGCGCGCGCGAAGGCCTCGCCCAGGCCGTCGGCCATCTGCGAAAGGGCCTGGGCCTCGATGCTCAGCACCCGGCGGCCCACGGCCACGGCGTCGGAAATCGTATCGGTCATGTGGTCAGAAACTCCGTGCGCTGCCCATACCAGCCCGCGCGCGGTTGAGCGAGGGCGCCGGCTACTCGAAGAGATCCCAGACCTCTTCGAGCAACTGCCGCCGCCAATGCTCCGGGGGACGCGCCAAGCGAGCTCCCTCCAGCCGCGACAAGGCGGCGCCGACCGCCTCGCCGTGGACGGCCTCGATCCGATCGAGCGCCTCGATCGCCTCGTGCGCGACCTCGAAACCGCCCTCGATCACCAGGTCCACCAGCAGGCCGATATGCGGCGCGCAGTCGAGCATGGCCAGGGCGTGGACCAGCGTGCCGCGCTGGCGGACGAGATCCGGGCGCTGGATCAGGCGGGCCAGCACGGCGTCGAGACCGGGCGTGCGGGCCTCGGCCAGCTTCAGGGCCAGGGCGTTACGCGCGACGGGATCGGTGCAGGCTTCGAGGGCGTGGAGGTCGGTAGCGGTCACGCCGGCGTGCCTCCGGCCAAGGCCAGGACGGCGATCGTCAACGGGACCAGGCTGTGTCTCATCCCCGCAGACTGCATCGCCGCGTGGAATGCGGCAACGCTTGCGGTCAGGCCGCCCGGCGGGTTCCCGGGCGCTGGCCAGGACGGGCGCTTCCGTCGGCGATCTTCAGTTCGCCCATGCGGTCGGCCAGTCGGGTGGCTTCGTTGGATAGGGCGTGGCTGGCGGCCGTGGTCTCTTCCACCATGGCGGCGTTCTGCTGGGTGACCTGGTCCATCTGGTTCACGGTGGCGTTGACCTCCGCCAGGCCCTGGGCCTGGGTCTTGGCCGAGGCGGTGATCTCGCGCACCAGGGTGTCGATCTCCTCGACCTGGCCGGCGATGCCGCGCAGCACCTCGCCGGCGCGACCGACATAGGAGACCCCCTGCCCCACCTCGGCGGCGCTGGCGGCGATCAGGGTCTTGATCTCCTTGGCGGCCTCGGCCGAGCGCTGGGCCAGGGCCCGCACCTCGGAGGCGACGACGGCGAAGCCGCGACCGGCCTCGCCCGCCCGGGCGGCCTCGACCCCTGCGTTCAGCGCCAGGAGGTTGGTCTGGAAGGCGATCTCGTCGATCACCCCGATGATCCGGCCGATCTGGCTGGAGGACTGTTCGATGCCGGCCATGGCGCCGACCGCCTGATCGACGACGTCGCCGCTGGCCTGGGCGGCCTGGCGGGCGCGGGCCACCACCTGGCGGGCGCGCTCGGCTCCGTCGGCGGCGGCGCGGACGGTGCTGGTGATCTCGTCGAGGGCGGCGGCGGTCTCTTCCAGACTGGCGGCCTGGTGTTCGGTGCGGCGCGACAGGTCGTCGGCGGCCTCGGTGATCTCGCGGGCCCCGCCCTGGATCATCGCCACCCCGTCCAGCGAGGCGGCGACCAGGCCGGCCAGCTTGTCCAGCGCGAGGTTGTAGTCCTGGCGCAGGGCCTCGTAGCCGGCCGGGAAGGCCTGGTCGATGCGCTGCGACAGATCGCCGACCGCCAGGCTCTGCAGAGCCGAGCCCAGGGCCTCGACCACCGCGCGCTGGGTGGCGTCGGCCTCGTCGCGGCGGGCCTCGGCGGCCTTGCGCTCTTCTTCCAGCGCCTCGCGGACGTCGGCGGCCTCCAGTTCCTGCTGGCGGGCGACGACGGCGTCCTTGAAGGCGTGCAGGGCGGCGGTCATCTGGCCGATCTCGTCCTTGCGGGCGCTGCTGGGCAGCACCACGGTCAGGTCGCCCTGGGCCAGGCGGCGCAGGCAGCCGGTGATCGCCACCAGCGGCGCGATCAGCACCCGGCGGGCGGCGATGACCATGGCGGCGGCGAACAGGGCCGCCACGCCCAGCAGGGCGGCCATCAGCACCTGGCCAAGATCGCCCATGCGCTTGGCCGCGTCGGCGTCGGCCTGGGCGGCGACCTCGATCTTCTGCGACGCGTCCTCCATCGCCGTCTCCAGCGCCGAGAACTGCCTGTTGAACTCGGGCAGCAAGGCGCGGGCGGCGGCGGGATCGCTCCCGGCGGCGCCGACCAGCTTGCGGGCGGTAGCGATATAGGCCTGCAGCGGGGTCGACACGTGGTCGAGCGCGGCCTGGGCGGCAGGGTCCTGGGCGAGGGAGCGGCCTTGCTTGATGTCGGTCTCGAAGGCGCCGACGTGCTCGGCCAGATCGGCTTGGACCTGCTTGAGGTCGACGCCCAGCGACGGGTCGGTGGCCATGATCGCGCCGCTGGCGTCGCCGCGCAGGGCGTCGTGCATCATGTCGGCGTGCATGTGCAGCCGCAGCACCCGCGACGAGGCCGCCGAGCGGTCCAGCGCGTGCGAGAGGCTGACGGCCACCCACAGGCCAGCGCCCGCCGCGGCCGCGCACAGCAGCGCCGCCCCGACGCTGGCGCCCATGATCTTCTGACTCAGCGAAGCCATAGGCCCCTCCCCCGAAATCTCACGCGCAAGAATGCGGGGCGGGGCCTCTAACGGGCCTTAACCACGCCAGCGACCGATGGTCGCGGACCGTAGGTTGCGGAGGTGGTCGTTCGACGCCCCTCTCTCATAGAGAGAGGGAGGGGCCCGCGCCGAAGGCGTGGGAGGGTGAGAGGTTTCACCCGTGGCCGGAAAACCTCGATTCCTTGCGTTGCGGTTTCTCGAAGGACTAGCCCAGGCTGGCTCCATGGACGCGACCGCCAACGCCCGCCGCCTTCGCCAAAGCCAGACCATAGCCGAAAGGACCCTACGGTCGCTGGTCCGCAATCGCCGCCTGGGCGGCTTTCGATTCCTACGGCAGGTATCGATAGACCGCTACTTCGCCGACTTCGTCTACGAGGCGGGCAAGTTGATCGTCGAACTGGATGGCGCCGCCCATGAAGGGCGAGGACCACGACGAGCATCGTACTCAGGTGTTGGAGCTGTTCGGATACGTGGTTTTGAGGTTTCCCAACGAGCGGGTCATGGCTGATCCTGGCGGGATCGTCGAAGCCATCTTGGCCGTGCTCCGTTCGGATAGAGCGTAACCTCTCACCCTCCCACCGCTTCGCGGCGGGCCCCTCCCTCTCTCTATGAGAGAGGGATTATTTGGGCGCCCTTCCCTAGCGCGGGATCTCAGCCGTCTTGACCAGGGCCACCTGGCGATAAACCGCCGCGACGTCGAAGTAGCGGCCGAAGGCGGCGTGGAACTGGTCGACGGCCTGCTTCACGCCGGGGCCGCCGATCTCGCTGATGTCGTGCCAGTAGTCGTCGAGCACCATCATGCCGCCCACCTCCAGCAGGCTGGCGCAGCAGCACAGGTCGATCATCACCGCCAGCGCCGTGTGGCTGCCGTCGACATAGATCAGGTCGAACTTCTGGTCGGCCTGCAGCATCTTGGGCAGCTCGTAGGTCGAAAAGCCCTTGTGGGTGTGGACCTTACCGAAGGTGGTGCGCGCCATGTTGCGATGAAAGCGCGGCTCGACGGCGTGGTACTTCTCTTCCGGGTTCAGGGTCTCGTCGAACCAGGGATCGATCACCGTCACCTCGAGGCGGTCGGGGAACATCCAGTCCATGAAGGCGAGGTTGCGGCCCTCATAGGCGCCGATCTCCATGTAGCGGACCTTCGGCCCGGCGGCCGGGCGCTTGTCCATAAAGTCGCGCAGCAGCGGGGCCACGAAGGGGATGTTGTTGGCGGCCCAGGCCGAGGTGAACTCGAAGCCCTTGGCCTCGGAATAGGCGGCGAACTGGCCGGCGCTGTCGTTGTCGCGGGTCTTGGCCAGCATGGTGCGGGCCAGTTGCGAGGCGAAGCGCGGATTGATCTTGCCCAGGGAGCGCAGCTTGGCGCCGGCCCCGCGCGCGTCGACGGCGTCGGTCAGTTCGGCGTCGAAAGCGGGGGTAGATCCGTCGGCCATGGCCCTGGCTCCTCTATGGGTGGAGAGAGCCTTACCGACCATCGGTTAAGGAAGGGTCAGGCAATCAGGGTTCAGGCCGCGACCACCTGGCCGTTCTCGACCCGCACGGGCCAGACGGTGAGGCTCTTGCCGCCGCAGGGGCCGGCCACGCAGGCGCCGTCGGCGATGCGGAACAGGGCCGCGTGGCCGCCGCACAGGATCAGGTCGTTCTCGCGGGTCAGGAACCGGCCGCTGATCCCGGCCAGCGGCCAGCCGGCGTGCGGGCAGCTGTCGACATAGGCGAAGACCCCGCCGTCCTTGCGGACGACGAAGCCGGCGAACATCGCCTCGCCCTCGCGATACCGGAAACCCGCCGCGCCCGGCTCGGGGATATCGGCCAGGGCGCAGATCGCCTGGCCGGGCGCGGGGCGGGCGGGGTTGTCGCTCACGAGATTCAGAACGAACCGATGGCCAGGCGCCAGGGGCGGACCTCGACGCTCTCGAACACGCCGGCGGCGGTGAACGGGTCGTTGTCGGCCTGGGCCTGGGCGGCGGCCTTGTCCTCGACCTCGACGACGATGATCGAGCCGATCGGATTACCGTCGTCGTCCAGCAGCGCGCCGGCGGCCTTCAGGCCCGTCGAGGCGTTCAGGTATTCCAGGTGCTTGGGGCGCACGGCCAGGCGGGTCTCGAGAGCCCCGGGCTTGTCCTTGCAGACGATGGCGTAGAGCGGCATGGGCGGGTTCCTTGTTGAAGTCAGTGAGCGAGGCCGTCCTAAAGGATCCTCCCCCTCTGGGGGAGGTGTCGGCGAAGCCGATGGAGGGGGGTGTGGCTGATGAGACGGCCAGCGTCTCGGAAGCTGAAACCGTCCCCCCTCCGGCGCTACGCGCCACCTCCCCCAGAGGGGGAGGATCTTGTTTCCCTTACCCTTCCGCCTTCAGCGGGCGGGAGAGCAGCCCCAGGATGGCGCTGTCGACGTCGACCTCGCCGGCCAGGATGGCGGCGACGGCTTCGCAGATCGGGGTCTCGACGCTTAAGCTTCGGGCCAGCGCCCGAACGGCCGGAGCCGAGGCGACGCCTTCGGCGACGCTGACCTTGCCGGCCAGGGCCTGTTCCAGGGTCTGGCCCTGGCCGAGCGCCAGGCCCACCGTCATGTTGCGCGACTGGCTGGACGAGCAGGTGAGCACCAGGTCGCCCAGGCCGCAGAGGCCGGCGACCGTCTCGGCCTTGCCGCCGAGGGCCAGGGCCAGGCGGGTAAGCTCGGCGAAGCCGCGGGTGATCAGGGCGGCGTGGGCGTTGCGGCCCAGGCCCTTGCCCTCGGAAATGCCGCAGGCGATGGCCAGGACGTTCTTCACCGCCCCGCCGGCCTCGGCCCCGATCACGTCGGCGGCCCAGTAGGGGCGGAAGGTCGGGATGGCGATGGCCTCGACGATGGCCTTGCCCAGGGCCTCGTCCTCGCAGGCCAGGGTGGCGGCGGCGGGCAGGCCGCGCGCGACCTCGCCGGCGAAGCTGGGACCCGACAACACGGCGATGGCCACGCCCGGCAGGGTCTCGGCGGCCACGTCGGTCATCAGCTTCAGCGAGCCCTGCTCGACGCCCTTGGAGCACAGCACCACCGGAACGCCGGGCTTCAGGTGCGGCTTGAGAGCGGCCATGGCCGAGCGCAGGTGCTGGGCCGGCGGCACGGCCAGGATCAGGTCGCAGTCCGCCAGGGCGGCCATGTCGGAGACGGCGGTGATCGCCGGCTCCAGCGCGACGCCCGCCAGGAACATCGTGTTCTCACGCTTGTCGGCGATCGAGGCGACGACCTCGGGCTCGCGGGCCTGCAAGGTCACCTGGAGACCGGCGCGCGCCGCGACCTGGGCCAGGGCCGTGCCCCACGCCCCGGCGCCGACGACGCCCGCGTGCTTGAAGCTCATGCCTTGGCTCCCTTTCGACCGAAACTGTTGCTCGGATTGGATAACGCCGCCGCCTCGTCGAGGGGCCAGCGAGGACGCGCGACGGCGTCCAGATCATCGGAAATTCCGGCCGCCAGACGCTCGGCTCCAGCCAGGGCGATCATGGCGGCGTTGTCGGTGCAATAGGCCAGCGGCGGGGCGTCGAAGGAAAAGCCGTTGTCCTCGCACACCTTCAGCAGGGCCGCGCGCACCGCGCCGTTGGCGGCCACCCCGCCGGCCACGACGAAGCGGCGCTCGCCGGCGTCGTGACCTTCGGCATAGAGCTTCATGGCCCGGTCGGTGCGTTCGGACAGCTGGCGAGCGATGGCGAACTGCACGGCGGCGGCCAGATCGGCGCGCTCCCGATCCGTCGTCAGGGTCACGGCGATGCGGGCGGCGGCGGTCTTCAGGCCCGAGAACGAGAAGTCGCAGTCCTTGCGGCCCAGCAGGGCACGCGGCAGCTCGTACTTGGAGCCGTCACCGGTCTTGGCCAGCTTTTCCAGGGCCGGACCGCCCGGATAGGGCAAACCGAGGCTCTTGGCGATCTTGTCGAAGGCCTCGCCGGCCGCGTCGTCGATGGTGGTGCCCAGGCGCTTGCAGGCGCCCACCCCGCCGACTTCGAGAAGTTGGCAGTGCCCCCCGGAGACCAGCAGCAGCAGGAACGGGTAGGCGATCTCGGCCCCCAGCCGCGCCGAGACCGCGTGGCCCTCCAGGTGGTTGACCGCCACCAGCGGCAGGTCGCGGGCCAGGGCCACCGCCTTGCCGAACGCCAGGCCGACCATCACACCGCCGACCAGACCGGGGCCGGCCGTGGCCGCCACGCCGTCGAGCGCGTCATAGCCGATGCCCGCCGCGCGCATGGCCTGGGCGGCGACGCTATCGATGACCTCCACATGGGCGCGGGCGGCGATCTCGGGCACCACCCCGCCGAACGGGGCATGCTGCTCGAACTGGGTGCCGACGATCGAGGACAGCACCTCCACGCGGCCGTCGGCGTCCCGCCGCACGACGGACGCGGCGGTCTCGTCGCAGCTGGTCTCCAGCCCGAGGATGGTGAGACCCTTGTCCAGGCCCGAGTTCGTAAGGGTTGTCATTCGGTTGCGGGGTTCCCGCCGCTCCTGTAGCAGCGAAGGCAGTTGTTTCGCTTGAGCAGGTAACGTCCAGACCGTGTCCCGGCAACCCATCCGCATCGGCGCGCGCGGCTCCAAGCTGTCGCTGGCCCAGTCCGGCCACATGCAGGCGCGGATCGCCCGAGCCCTCGGCGCCCCCGAAGGCGCCGGTCCGGAAGAGATCGCGACCTATGCCCAGCTTATCCCGATCGTCACCAGCGGCGACCGCATCCAGGACCGCCGGCTCATGGAGATCGGCGGCAAGGGCCTGTTCACCAAGGAGATCGAGGAGGCCCTGCTCGACGGCCGCATCGATTGCGCGGTGCATTCGCTGAAGGACATGCCGGCCGTGCTGCCGCCGGGCCTGGTGCTGGCCGCGACGCCCGAGCGCGAAGACGTCCGCGACGCCTTCATCAGCCACAAGGCCCAGCGGCTGGAAGACCTGCCCCAGGGCGCGCGCCTGGGCACCGCCAGCTTGCGTCGCCAGGCCCAGGCCCTGCACGTGCGGCCCGACCTCGAGATCGTCATGCTGCGCGGCAATGTCGACACCCGCCTGGCCAAGCTGGAGCGCGGCGAGGCCGACGCCATCCTGCTGGCCCAGTCGGGGCTGAACCGCCTGGGTCTGGGCCACATTCCGCAGAGCTGGCTCGATCCGATCGCCGCGCCTCCCGCCCCGGGCCAAGGCGCCCTGGCGATCGAGAGCCGCGCGGAAGACGCCGGCCTGCCCTGGCTGCAGGCCATCGCCTGCCGCACCACCACCCTGGCCGTGGCCGCCGAGCGCGGCGCCCTCTACGCCCTGGAAGGCTCGTGCCGCACGGCCGTCGGCGCCCACGCCCGTCTGGACGGTTCGCGCCTACACCTGATCGTCGAGGCCCTCAGCCCCGACGGCGTCGTCCGCATCCGCCACGAGGGCGAGATCACGCTGGCCGGGGCCGACGACGAGGGCCAGGCCCGGGCGCTGGGCCTGGAGCTGGGCGCGGTCGTCAAGGCCGAGGGCGGCGACGCCATCATCGCGCCGAGCGAATGACGACGGGCGCACCCCGCGTCTGGATCACCCGCGCCCGCCCCGGCGCCGAGGCCACCGCCGCGCGTCTTTCGGCCCTGGGCTTCGATCCTTTGATCGACCCCCTGCTGGAGATCCGCGACCTGCCGTGGACGGCCGATCTGGCCGGCGTCGGCGCCCTGGCCTTCACCAGCCGCAACGGCGTCGCCGCCTTCGCCCGAACCTGCGGCGAGCGGCGCCTGCCGGTGTTCGCGGTGGGCGAGGCCACCGCCCACGCCGCCGCCGAGGCCGGCTTCTCCACCATCGAATCGGCGCAGGGCGACGTCGCCGACCTGGCCGCTCTGATCTCGGCCCGGGCCATTGGCGGCGCCGTGCTGCATGCGGCCGCCGCCGAGCCGGCCGGCGACCTCCTCTCGCCCCTGGCCCGCGCGGGAATCGAGGCCCGGACCGTCGCCGTCTACGAGAGCCTCGTCCGCGCGCCTTCGGCCGAAACCCTGGCCGTGCTGGACGACCTGCACGCCGTGCTGCTGCACTCGCCCAAGGCCGCTCACGCCCTGGCCGCGCTGTTGGCCGAGCGCCCCGCCCCGGCCCTGCGCGCCCTCTGCCTGTCACCCGCCGTCGCCGCGCCGCTGGCGCCTCTGTCCGCCGACGGACGGCTGGGTCCTGTGGCCGCCGCGCCGCGCCCCAGCGAAACAGCATTGCTCGAACTGCTCCTCCTCTAAGGCGAAGTTGCACGCAAACCGCGCGTAAGGCACGAATGGGGGCATGAACGCCGCGCCCGATCCCGCCGAAATCGCCGCCCCCAGCGACCCGGCCCTCTACGCCAGGAAGCCCCTGCTCGGCCCCATGTTCTGGACGATGATCGGGCTGTGCGTCGTCTGCGTCGGGGCCGGCGCGGCCATCGCCCATTTCGGCCCGACCTGGTTCTCCAAGCCGGGCGCAACCCCGGAAGCCCCCGCCGCCCCCGCGCCGATCGCCGGCGGCTTCGCCGCCTCGTCCTCGTCGGTGCCCGTCGTCGCGACCACGCCCGAAGCCCCCGCCCCCTCGGCCGAGATCGGCCGGCTGGAGGGCCGCATCGCCCTGCTCGAATCGGGTCAGCAGCGCACGCTGGACGCCGCCGCCGGGGCCCTGGCCGCCGCCAGCCTGGCCGAGGCCGCCCAGGGCAGCGAACCGTTCGCCGACGCCGTGGCCAGCCTTGAGCGGGTGCTGCCGATGTCGTCGGAGGTCCGCGCCCTCGAACGCCTGGCCAGGGCCGGCGCGCCCACCGTGGCGGGCCTGGCCGCCAGCTTCGACGACCTGGCCGGCAGCGTCTCGGTCGCCGCCCACGATCCCGGCCCCGACGCCGGCGCCCTGGCCCGCCTGGGCCACGCCCTGTCGCGCGTCGTCACCATCCGCCAGGTCGGCGCGACGACGGGCGGCGGTCCCGACGCCCTGCTGGCTCGCGCCCAGGCCCGGCTCGACGCCGGCGACGTGAGCGGCGCCCTGCGCCTGCTCGACGCCCTGCCGGCCAGCGCCCGCCCCGCCCTCGCCGCCTGGCGGGCCGAGGCCGAGCGCCGGGCCGAGATCGACCGCCTGGTCGCCTCGGTCCGCGACCAGGCCCTGGCCGGCCTCGTCCAGGTGCAGCGCAGCCAGGCCGACGCCCGCCTGGCAGGCCCGGCTCCGGGGGGCGCTCAATGATCCGCGCCCTCTTCGCCCTGGTCGTCATCGCCGTCGTCGCCGTGGTCGTGGTCTCGCTGACCGGCGAGCCGGGCGCGGCCAGCCTGGAGTGGCTGGGCTGGCGGGTCGAGATGACGGCCGCCGCCGCCGCCCTGCTGACCCTGCTGCTGGCCCTGGTCGCCGCCGCCCTGTGGCGCGGCCTGCTGTGGATCATCGAGGCCCCCAAGCGCGCCGCCCGCGCCCGCGCCGAGGCCCGCCGCAAGCAGGCGACCGAAGCCCTGTCGCGCGGCTTTCTGGCCGTGGCCGCCGGCGACGGCTCCGAAGCCCGACGCCTGGCCCAGAAGGCCGCCGACCTCAATGACGACGCCCCGGCCCTGGTCCGCGTGCTGGCCGCCCAGGCGGCGGAAGCCGCGGGCGACAACGTCGCCGCCCGCCAGGCCTGGAACGCCATGCTGGGCTTTCCCGAGATGCGCCTGGCCGGCCTGCGCGGCCTGATGCAGCTGGCCTTGGCCGAAGGCGACCGCCAGCTGGCCCTGCGTCACGCCGAGACCGCCTATGGCCTGGCCCGGTCGGCCCTGTGGGCCTGGCGCGCCCTGCTGGAAGCCCGCCTGGAAGCCGGCGACTGGGCCGCGGCCCTGCAACTGGTCCAGGGCGGCCAGGAGCGCAAGATCGTCTCGCCGGCCGTCGCCGAGCGCGCCCGCGCCGCCCTGCTGGCCGCCTCCGCCGCCAGTCTCGAGGAGTCCGACGAGCCCAAGAGCCTGTCGCAGGCCCTCGACTTCGCCCTGCAGTCGGTGAAACTGAAGCCCGACTTCGCCCCCGGCGTGGTCATGGCCGCTCGCCTGCTGGCCGCCGACGGCAAGGCCGCCAAGGCCGGAACCCTGATCGAGGCCGCCTGGAAGGGCGCGCCCCACCCGGCCCTGTGGCTGGCCTATCGCGACCTCAAGACCAGCGAGACGCCCAAGGCCCGCGCCGCGCGCCTGTCGGCCCTGGCCCAGCTGAAGCCCGAGGCCCGCGAAAGCCGCATCCTCAAGGTCGAGAGCGCCCTGGTCGCCGGCGATCCCGCCGCCGCCCGCGCCGCCGCCCGCCTGCTGCCGGAAGAGCCGGTCCCGACCGCCCGCCTGGCCGGGCTGATGGCCCGGGTCGCCTTCGCCAATGGCGAGCCCGACGAGGCCCGCGCCTGGGTCGCCCGCGGCGTCGCCGCCCCCCAGGAGCCGGACTGGAGCGACCTCGACCCCGAGGGCCAGGCCTTCGCCTATGGCCGCGAGGACTGGGCCCGCCTGGCCGCCAGCTACGCCGAGACGGGCGAGCTGGTGCATCCGCGATTCGAGCGCCGCGAGCGCACGATGAGCGACCTGCCCGAGCTGCCCTCGGCCTACGGACAGTCGGCCTACGCCGAATCCACCGCCTTCGTGCACGCGGCCGAGACCGGCGGCGCCCTGATCCCGTTCCCGGACGCCTCCCCCCTCGACGACCATGGCGACCTCGACGGTCCGCCCTCGCCGGACACGCCCGGCCCGGCTCCCGCGCCCCGTCGCAACACAGGCGCACGACGGCGCTTGGCAAGCGGCCCGCGCCCCGCTAAATAGGCGCTCCCTCCGCCCGGCGAATCTCGCCGACGGGCCGTGGGCCGCCTTAGCTCAGCCGGTAGAGCGGCGCATTCGTAATGCGTAGGTCAGGTGTTCGAGTCACCTAGGCGGCACCACTTTCTCCCTTTTCCAGGTTCCAATACCGGCTTCGCCCCGTGGGCTTTGGGCTACCGTGCGCATTTGCACAAAGCTCGGCGGTTGCGCGGTTCGCGGTCGCGCGCCAAAGTGCAGCCCGGTTCCGGATGCGCGCTGGACGGTCGACGCCGCGCCGCTGGTAGAGGGGGAATAAAGACCATGCAGTTGCTTCAGATGCAGAGCTTCGGCGCCCAGGCCAACACGACCTACGAGCTGCTGGTCGCCGGCGGGTCGATGCACCTGACCCTGATCGACATCCAGCCGCTGAAGGGGCACGACCCCAACTCGCAGCGCGCGCCGTTCAGCCTGGTCTTCAAGTCGAACGTGCAGCACGTGCTGCCCCAGGCAATCTACCGGGTGCGCAACGCCGTCCAGGGCGAGGTGGACATGTTCCTGGTGCCGCTGGGCCGCGACGCCCAGGGCGTGACCTATCAGGCGGTCTATAACTAGGGGCGCTCGCGCCCCTACGCCGCGCGGCGCGCGCGCAACAGCGCGACGTTCCGCGCGATCAGGCCGACGCCGAAGATCAGGGCGCGAACGCTCGCCAGCAGCAGGACCATCGCGATGATCGTGTCGGAAGGCTCGGCCAGCAGCTCGCTGACCTGAAACGACGGGACATGCCCGTCGTAATGGGTGATCCCGCCCCACGCGAAGAAGGCGGGCACGGCGGCGCCGATCGTCGACACCGCCACGCCGTTCAGCAGTCCGGCGAACACGTGGTCCAGGGGTGGGCGATCAGCTTGATCCATGACCCGACCCTACCGCGACCCGACGCCAATCCGCAACCGGGCCGCGACCAGGCTCAGTGCTGGCTTTCCGGCAGGCGCACGACCAGGCCGTCGAGGGCGTCGCTGACCTTGATCTGGCAGGACAGGCGGCTGTTGGGCTCGACGTTCTCGGCGAAGTCGAGCATCGACTCCTCCATGGCCGACTTGTCGCCGGTCTTGTCGGTCCAGGCGTCGTCCACATAGATGTGGCAGGTGGCGCAGGCGCAGGCGCCGCCGCAGTCGGCGTCGATGCCCGGCACGTTGTTCTTCACGGCGCCTTCCATGACCGTCAGGCCCGGCTTGACGTCGAGGACGTGCTCGGTCCCGTCGAATTCGATGTAGGTGATCTTGGCCATGGTTCCCCTGCGTAGTTAGAGGGCGGCTTTCAGGCCGCCACTTCCTTCATGGATATCGCCGGATCCGCCAGCTTTGTCTTAGACACGGGCGTCCGCTTGGCGATCAATTGTTTGCCGGCCATGAACTCGGGCGGCGCGTTGACGGCTTCCACGGCCTGGACGAGGTCGCCCTTGAGGTGGAAGACGGCGAACTTGGCGGCGGCCACGTCGCCGCGCACGATCGTGCTGTCGGCGTCGAACGGCAGGCCGGCGATCTGGAGCTTGAGGTCGTACTGGTCGGACCAGAACCACGGCAGTTCCGGCGGCGGCCCCGCGCGGCCGACGATGGCGGCGGCGGCCTGCTTGGCCTGCTCCAGGGCGTTGGGCACGCTTTCCAGGCGGAACTGGCGTTCGTAGATCGGCAGGGGCCGGTGGGCGACGTCGCCGATGGCGAAGACGTGCGGGTCGCTGGTGCGGGCTTCCAGGTCGACGACGATGCCGCCGGTGCACTCCAGGCCGGCGTCCTGGGCCAGCTCGACGTTGGGATGGGCGCCGACGCCCACCAGGGCCGCGTCGCAGGCCACGACCTCGCCGCCCTTCAGGCGTACGCCGGTGACGCGGCCGTCCTGCCCCTCGAAGGCCTCGACATTGGCGTTGAGCTCGAACTTGACGCCCCGGGCGCCGTGATAGTCCTGGAAGAAGGTCGACAGGGTCTCGCAGGCGACGCGGGCCAGCACCCGGCTCTCGCGCTCGATGATCGTGGCCTCGGCGCCCAGGGCGCGGGCCGAGGCCGCCGCCTCCAGGCCGACATAGCCGCCGCCGACCACGGCCAGGCGCTTGCCAGGACCCAGCGCCGCCTTGAGGGCCTCGGCGTCGGCCGCCGTGCGCAGGGCCAGAACGCCGGAAAGGTCAGCGCCGGGGATCGGCAGCTCGCGGGCGCGGGCGCCGGTGGCCAGGATCAGAAAGTCGTAGGAGATCACCTCGCCCGAGGCGAGGGCCACGGTGCGGTCGCCGCGGTTGAGGCCGGTCGCCACGCCTTGCAGGCGCAGGGCGACATTGGCCTCGGCGTACCATTCCTGGGGTTTCAGCGCGAGGGAGTCGGCGTCGGCCTCGCCCTTCAGCCAGGCCTTGCTCAGCGGCGGGCGCTGGTAGGGCAGCAGCGGCTCCTCGCCGATCAGCACAATCGGGCCTTCGTGCCCGTACTGACGCAGGAAAGCCGCCGCCGAACCGCCGGCATGGCCCGCACCGACGATCACCACCTTGGCTTTCGGATCGCTCACGACCGCTTCACTCAACGCGTCTGCCTCCCGCACGACAAAATTGACGACCCCGTCATCTTTTGCAAGCCGGGCCGAAGGTATGTCCGCCTCCAGCCATAGACAGCACGGAGGCCGTCGTGAAGAGCGCCGTCCGGAAAGTGCGGCAGGCGGACAGCCAGCCCCTCATGCGCCCCATATGCGAAAGCCCCGCCGCAGGGCGGCGAGGCTTCCGGATCATCGAAAGGAGCGACGAAGGCGCGGTCGTCAGACCACGCGCTCCACCAGCATCTTCTTGATCGAGGCGATGGCCTTGGCCGGGTTCAGCCCCTTCGGGCAGACCTGGGCGCAGTTCATGATCGTGTGGCAGCGATAGAGCTTGAACGGGTCCTCGAGGTCGTCGAGGCGGTCGCCGGTCGCTTCATCGCGGCTGTCGATCAGCCAGCGGTAGGCGTGCAGCAGGGCCGCGGGGCCCAGATACTTCTCGCCGTTCCACCAGTAGCTCGGGCACGAGGTCGAGCAGCAGGCGCAGAGGATGCACTCGTAGAGACCGTCGAGCTTCTCGCGGTCCTCAGGCGACTGGCGCCATTCCTTCTGCGGCTCGGGGGTCGTGGTGTGCAGCCACGGCTCGACCGAGGCGTACTGGGCGTAGAACAGCGTCAGGTCGGGGATCAGGTCCTTGACCACCGGCATGTGCGGCAGCGGGCTGATCGTCACCGCCTTGCCCGGGGTCTCGGCGTGACCGTGGGTGCAGGCCAGGGTGTTGCGGCCGCCGATGTTCATCGCGCACGAACCGCAGACGCCCTCGCGGCACGACCGGCGGAAGGCCAGGGTCGGGTCGATGACGTTCTTGATGTAGAGCAGCGCGTCGAGAACCATCGGGCCGCAGGCCTCGACGTCGACGTCGTAGGTGTCCCACCGCGGGTTCATCCCGGTCTCGGGATCGTAGCGGTAGACCTTGAACGTGCGCACGTTCTTCGAACCGGCCGGGGCCGGCCAGTGCTTGCCGCTCTGAACGCGGGAGTTCTTGGGAAGAGAGAGCTGGACCATCTGCGTTCCCTTAGTAAACCCGTTGCTTCGGCGGGATGTAATCGATGTCGGTCGACATCGTGTAGTTGTGCACCGGACGGAAATCGATCTTCACCTTGCCGGTCTCGTTGTCGAGCCAGGCCAGGGTGTGCTTCATCCACTCGGTGTCGTTACGCTCGGAGAAGTCCTCGCGGGCGTGGGCGCCGCGGCTCTCGGTGCGGTTGGCCGCGCCGTTCACCGTCACGACCGCCTGGCCGATGAGGTTGTCGAACTCCAGGGTCTCCATCAGGTCGGTGTTCCACACCAGGCCGCGGTCGGAGACCTTGACGTCGTTCTTCTTGTCCCAGACGGCCTGCAGGCGGGCCACGCCGCTGTCCAGGCTCTCGCCGGTGCGGAACACGGCGGCGTCTTCCTGCATCGCCTTCTGCATTTCGAGGCGCAGTTCGGCGGTCGGGGTCGAGCCGTTGGCGTTGCGGATGCGGTCGAAGCGCGCGACGTGCGCCTCGGTGTGCGAGGCCTTCAGTTCCGGCTGCTTGGCGCCGGGGGTCAGGACCTCGGCGCAGCGCAGGCCGGCCGCGCGGCCGAACACCACCAGGTCGATCAGCGAGTTCGAACCCAGGCGGTTGGCGCCGTGCACCGACACGCAGGCGGCTTCGCCCACGGCCATCAGGCCCGGGATCACCTGGTCGGGGTTGTCGCCGGCCTTGGTCACCACTTCGCCGTGGTAGTTCGTCGGGATGCCGCCCATGTTGTAGTGGACGGTCGGCAGCACCGGGATCGGGGCCTTGGTCACGTCGACGCCGGCGAACACCTTCGCCGTCTCCGAGATGCCCGGCAGGCGCTCGGCCAGGATCTTCGGATCCAGGTGGTCGAGGTGCAGGAAGATGTGGTCCTTGTTGGGGCCCACGCCGCGACCTTCACGGATCTCGATGGTCATCGCGCGGCTGACCATGTCGCGGGGCGCCAGGTCCTTAACCGACGGGGCGTAGCGCTCCATGAAGCGCTCGCCTTCCGAGTTGGTCAGGTAGCCGCCTTCGCCGCGGGCGCCTTCGGTGATCAGGCAGCCGGCGCCGTAGATGCCGGTGGGGTGGAACTGCACGAATTCCATGTCCTGCAGCGGCAGGCCGGCGCGCAGCGCCATGGCGTTGCCGTCGCCCGTGCAGGTGTGGGCCGAGGTGGCCGAGAAGTAGGCCCGGCCGTAGCCGCCGGTGGCCAGGATCACGGTCTGGGCCTGGAAGCGGTGCAGGGTGCCGTCGTCGAGCTTCCACGCGGTCACGCCGCGGCAGGCGCCGTCTTCCATGATCAGGTCGAGGGCGAAGTACTCGATGAAGAACTCGGTGTCGTGGGCCAGCGACTGGCCGTACATCGTGTGCAGCATGGCGTGACCGGTGCGGTCGGCCGCGGCGCAGGTGCGCTGGATCGGGCCTTCGCCGAAGTTCTTGGTCATGCCGCCGAAGGCGCGCTGGTAGATCTTGCCCTCGGCCGTGCGCGAGAACGGCACGCCCCAGTGCTCGAGTTCGTAGACCGCCGCCGGAGCGTTGCGGGTCAGGTACTCGATGGCGTCCTGGTCGCCCAGCCAGTCCGAACCCTTGACGGTGTCGAACATGTGCCAGCGCCAGTCGTCCTGGCCCATGTTGCCGAGCGAGGCCGAGATGCCGCCCTGGGCCGCCACGGTGTGGCTGCGGGTCGGGAACACCTTGGTGATGCAGGCGGTCTTGAGACCGGCTTGCGCGGCGCCCAGCGCGGCGCGGAGGCCCGAGCCGCCGGCGCCCACGACGACGACGTCGAACTTGTGGTCGATGAACGTGTAGGCCGACATCAAAGGGCTCCGGTGAAGGCGATCTTCAGGATCGAGACGATCCCCACGGCGCCGGCGAGAATGCAGACGAAGAGGTTGCCGATGACCAGCGCCGCCTTGGGGGCGAAGGCTTCGACATAGTCTTCGATGACCAGTTGGATGGCGTTCTTCAGGTGGACCAGCAGGGCCACGAAGAGCAGCGACAGGAGGACGGCGTTCAGCGGGATCGCCACCCAGGCCGCGACGGTGTCGAAGTCGGCGCCGGCCAGGCGGATGCCCGCGAAGGCGCCCCAGATGAACAGCGGCACTAGGGCCAGGCCCGAGATGCGCTCGGAGATGAAGTGGCCCACGCCGTGGTGCGAGGCGCCCAGGCCGCGGGCGCGCGACAGCGGGGTGCGGAAGGGGCTGTTGGAGGTGCTCATGGTCAGATCGCTCCGGTCGCGGCGGCGATGATCCAGGTGACGGCGGCGGCGACGATCGCGAAGGCGATCACGGCCAGGCCGGTCATGTCGGCGGTCTTGGGCGCGAAACCCTTGCCCAGGTCCCAGAAGCTCTGACGGACGATGTAGCCGACGTTGTAGAAGACCGCGACGGTGATGCCGAACAGCAGCAGCTTGCCGATCAGCGAGCCCAGCAGGCCCGTGTAGCAGGCGTAGTGGTCGGGACCCGAGGCCAGCGACAGGGCCCAGCCCGCCAGCAGCAGGACGCCGATGTACAGCGCGAACAGGCTGGCGCGGTGCAGGATCGAGCACGCCATGGTGATGTGCCAGCGCCAGACCTGGAGGTGCGGCGACAGCGGACGCTCTGGGAGCCCCCGGCTGGTCTCGGTCATTTTTACGTCCAACCTGTGGATTTGTGCGTTGCGGGACGCTTTTAAGCGCGAGCGCCGGGGTGTCAACGAAACGGCCATTACTTGAGATACGTTCTCAATTCGCCTGGCGAGTGAATGGAGGAACCGCTCAAGCCAAGCTTGCGTTATGGCTGCCTGTCAGTGGGGGAAGACATTCAGCGAATGACCGGGCCGATCGATTTCGAGGCCGTGTTCGATCGGCTGCCGACCCCGTACATGATGCTCGACCGCGACCTGCGGTACGTGGCGGCCAACCAGGCCTATCTCGACGCCCTCGGCCGCCACTGGGACGACATCGCCGGTCTGCACGTCTTCGAGGCCTTTCCCAGCGAGGGCGAGTCGCGGACGCGCCTGGAAGACTCGCTGATCCGGGCCCGCGACAGCGGCAAGGTCGACCACCTGCCGCTGATCCCCTACGCCATCGAGCGGCCGGCCCATCTGGGCGGCGGCTTCGAGGACCGGATCTGGAGCGCGACCCACACGCCGATTCCCGGCCCGGGCGGCCGCACGGCCTACATCGTCCAGCACACCCAGGACGTCACCGCCATCCAGCGGCTGAAGGACGTGGCCTTCGGGCGGGGCGAGATGACCATGCTGCAGGACGACGTGCTGCTGCGGGCCGGCGCCGCCGAGGCCCACAGCGCCGACCTGCGCCGCCTGTTCATGCAGGCGCCCAGCTTCATGGCCGTGCTGCGCGGCCCCGACCATCGCATCGACCTGGTCAACAACGCCTACAGCCAGTTGATCGGCTGGCGCGACGTGGTCGGCCTGCCGCTGCGCGAGGCCCTGCCCGAGGTGGTGGAACAGGGCTTCATCGCCCTGCTCGACCGGGTCAGCGCGTCGGGCGAGGCGTTCGTCGGCCGCGAGATCAAGGTCGCCCTCCAGCGCACCCCGGACGGTCCGCTGGAGGACCGCTTTCTGGACTTCATCTACCAGCCGATCGTCGAGGCCGACGGCGCGGTCTCGGGCGTGCTGGTCGAGGGCTCGGACGTCACGGACAAAGTGCTGGCGGGCGAGCAGCAGCGCCTGCTGCTCGACGAGTTGAACCACCGGGTCAAGAACACCCTGGCCACCGTCCAGGCCATCGCCCGCCAGACCCTGCGCGGGGTCGAGAAGCCCGAAGCCTTCGTGCGGGCGTTCGAGGCGCGGCTACTGGCTCTGTCCCAGACCCACAACGCGCTGACCGACAGCCAGTGGGCGGGGGCGGGCCTGCGCCCGATCCTGGCCCAGGAACTGGCCCCCTACGATGCGGCCCGCATCGTCATGGACGGACCGGACGTCAACCTGCCCGCCCGGGTGGCCCTGTCGCTGGGCATGGTGTTCCACGAACTGGCCACCAACGCCGCCAAGTACGGGGCGCTGAGCGTCGAGGCCGGCCAGCTGCATCTGGGCTGGAGCGTCGAGCCGCCGGGCACGCTCCGCTTCGAATGGCGCGAGGCCGGCGGCCCACAGGTGACCGCCCCCGCCCGCCGCGGCTTCGGCTCGCGCCTGATCGAACGCAGCATCGGCGCCGAACTGCGCGGCGAGGTGGCGATCGACTACGCGCAGGCGGGGCTGGCCTGCCGGTTCACGGTGTCACTGGATCGGGTGTTCTAGAAACCTCGCCCCCACCTCCCGTCATTCCCGCCCTTGTGGCGGGAAACCCTCTGTCGGCCACAAGGGCGGTGGGGGCGGATCGCTGGCGATCCGCTTGCGCCTCACGTGCGAGCGGAACCAGGGGTTCCCGCCACAAGGGCGGGAATGACGGGCGTTTTTTGGAGGAAGAGGGGTTTAATCCCGCACCCGCGCCACGTAATCCGCCGAGCGCATCTCCTGCAGGCGCGACACCGTGCGCTCGAACTCGAACGAACCGTCGCCGGCCGGATACAGCGCCTCGGGCTCGCCGGCGGCCAGGGCCACCAGCTTGGCGTCGGCCTCGTAGAGGGCGTCGATCAGGGTATTGAAGCGCTTGGCCGCGTCGCGCTTCTCCGGAACCAGAAGGGGAATGTCTTCCAGGAAGATGGTGTGGAAGCGCGCGGCCAGGGCCAGATAGTCCTGCGGCCCCAGCGCCTGCTGGCACAGGCTGGCGAACGAGCTGCGCACCAGGCCGCCGGCGGCGCGCGGCAGGCGCAGCTTGCGGCCCATCACCTCCAACGTCGCGCCGGTCTCCTCGGCGCCGTCCAGCATGTCGGCCCACAGCGCATCGAACTCGGCCTCGGTGGCCTTGTCGACCGGCGACAGCCAGGTGCGGCCGGCCCGCAGGCGATCGAGGCGGAAGTCCACCGGCCCGCGCACGGCCACCACCTCCATCTTCTCCTTCAGCATGGCGATGAAGGGGGTGAAGAGCTGGCGGTTGAGGCCGTCCTTGTAGAGGTCGTCCGGCGGGCGGTTTGAGGTGGCGACCAGCGTGACGCCTTCGGCGAACAGCGCCTCGAACAGCCGCCCCAGGATCATGGCGTCGGCGATGTCGGTGACCTGCAGCTCGTCGAAGCATAGCAGTCTGGCCTGGTCGGCGATCAGCTCGGCCGTCGGCGCGATCGGGTCGTCGCCCTTGTGGCGGCCGAAGCGGGCCTTGCGCTCCGAAGCGTCGCCCTTGCGCCAGGCGTCGATGTGGGCGTGCACCTCGGCCATGAAGACGTGGAAGTGCACCCGGCGCTTGCGGTGCACGGGGGCGCTGTCGAAGAACAGGTCCATGACCATCGAC
This sequence comes from Caulobacter sp. GW821-FHT10A10, assembly GCF_059415745.1. Classification (NCBI taxonomy): domain Bacteria; kingdom Pseudomonadati; phylum Pseudomonadota; class Alphaproteobacteria; order Caulobacterales; family Caulobacteraceae; genus Caulobacter; species Caulobacter sp. GW821-FHT10A10. The sequence continues at coordinate 758,398 of NZ_JBWKNV010000001.1, forward strand.
TTGCCGCGCCCGACCGGTCCCCAGATGTAGAGGCCGCGCTGGCTCTTGGGCTTGCGGCCGAAGAACGAGAAGCTGGGCTCGCCGGCCCCGTCGAGATCGGCTTCCAGCCGGGCCAGGGCCTCGATGGCGGCGGCCTGGGCGACGTCGGGACGAAGCTCGCCGGCGGCGAGACGCTCACGATAGGCGGTGCGGACGGACTGAGGCTCGTTCTGGGGCATCGGGGATGCGGGTTAGCGCGGGAAGAGCCGCGGGGGCAAGACCCTCTCCCTGAAGGGAGAGGTGTCGCCGTAGGCGACGGAGAGGGAAGCAGCGCGGAAACCGGCCGGCGCCGCGGCGGCTGAAAACGTCCCCCCTCCGGCCCTCCGGGCCACCTCCCCCAGAGGGGGAGGATCAAAGAAAAAGCCCCGGCCTTTGGGACCGGGGCTCTTCATCGAAACTCAGACGTCAGGCCGATCAAGCCGCGCGGCGCGCCTTCTTGACCTTGGCCATCGCCCGGTCGCGGCGCAGGCGCGACAGGTGGTCGATGAACAGCACGCCTTCCAGGTGGTCCATCTCGTGCTGGATGCAGACGGCGAACAGACCCTCGGCCTCTTCTTCGACCTGCTCGCCCTGGTAGTTCAGGTAGCGCACCTTGATCTTCGCCGGACGCTCGACGGCGTCGTAATATTCCGGCACCGACAGGCAGCCTTCCTCGTAGGCGAACAGCTCTTCCGACGGGTCGAACAGCTCGGGATTGACGAAGAAGCGCGGGGCCGGCTCCTCGCCCTCGCGGGCCAGGTCCATGACGATCACGCGCACGGGCTCGCCGATCTGCACGGCGGCCAGGCCGATGCCGGGGGCGTCGTACATGGTCTCGAGCATGTCATCCATCAGCACGCGCAGGTCGTCGGTGACGGCCTCCACGGGGGTGGAGATCTTCTTCAGGGTCGCCAGATCGGCGGCGTTATCGATGGTGAGGATGCGACGGATGGCCATAACGTCACTCAGGTAGGCGTCCCGTTTCCGAGGGTCAAGGCGGGCGATTGTCCCACCTCGTCCGTCGGTTGGCTATCCGGGGCGGTGATTTCCAGCTTGGTCACCGGACGCACGGCCGTATCCACGGCCGTCAGCTCCTCGATGCCCTTGCCGCCGTGCTCGACCTTCAGCTTCTCGAACTCGCGGGCCTTGGGCAGCACCCGGCTCTCCAGCGAGCCGACGAAGGCGTTGTACTTGTCCACCGCCTGCGACAGCGACTTGCCCACCCCGGCCACGTGGCCGCCCATGTCGGCGACGCGCTTGTAGAGCTCGCGGCCGAGAGCGGCGACCTCGACGGCGTTCTTGGCCTGCTCCTCCACCCGCCAGCCGTAGGACACCGCCTTGCAGAGGGCGAAGAGGGTCGAAGGCGTGGCGATGATCACCCGCTTCTCCATGGCCTCGGTCATCAGCTCGGGCGCGCGCTCCAGGGCGGCGGCCAGGATCCCGTCGCCGGGCACGAACATCGCGACAAAGTCGGGCGAGACCTCCAGGGCGTCCCAATAGGCCTTGGCCGACAGCGACTTGATGTGCTCGCGCAAGCTGTTGGCGTGGCGCAGGTACGCGGCCTCGCGGGCCACGTCGTCGGCCGCGTCCTGGGCTTCCAGATAGGCGTTCAGCGAGCACTTGGCGTCGATGACGAAGGCGGCGTTGCGCGGCATCCGCACCACCACGTCGGGCCGGATGCGGCCGCCGTCCAGCTGCACCTGCTCGGTGAAGTCGACCCCGTGCTTGAGGCCGGCCATCTCCAGCACGTTGCGCAGCATCTGCTCGCCCCAGCGGCCCTGCACGCCCGCGCCCCGGCGCAGGGCGGCCGACAGCTTGCGGGCCTCGGTCTGGGTGGCGGCCGAAGCTTCCATCAGGGCGGCGATCTGGGCTTTCAGCCCGCCGCTCTCCTCGGCGCGCGACTTCTCGACGGCGGTGACCTGGGCCTCGAACTTGGCCAGGGTCTCGGCCACCGGCTTCAGCTGGGCCTCCAGGCGGGCGTGGGTCAGCTGGTCGCGGCTCTTGGCGTTCTCGTCGGCCCGCTTGATCAGTTGCTCGGCCACCGCCTGGGCGCTCTTCTCGGCCTGGGCGCGGATCAGCTCGATCTGGGTCTTGGACTGGTCCTCCAGCATGCGGTGGCGCTCCAGCGCCTGCTCCAGCTGGGCCGAGAGCCGCCAGGCCTCCTGCTCGGCGCCCGCCGCCTTGCGCTGCGCCATCAGCGCCCAGACGACCGCCCCGGCCGCGGCGACCAGGAACACGAGGGCGAGGATCAGGTAGGGGTCAACGGCGTTCATGCTCCGTTCTTAGCCGGAGTCGAGGACCGAAGAAAGGCGGGCGGGTGATCGCCGGCTAGAACTCCCTATAGCCGCGGGCGTCCAGGATCGCGCGGAGCCTTTCGTCTTCCCTCACCCGGCCCGAATAGAGCGCCAGCAGGTCCATGGACGGCGGCCAGGCGCGGGCGGCAAGATCGTCCAGGTCCAGCGCGGTCCGATAGACCCGCAGATGCCGCAGGCTCGGGATCTCGGATACGCCGGCCAGGCTCGCCAGCGTTTTGCAGTTCAGCACGAAGACCTCTTCCAACTGCGGGCCGGCCAGATCGATGGCGGCGAGGCGAATCTGGTCCTCGACGTGAAGATGACGCAGGGCCGGAAAGCGAGCCAGCGACCCCAGGTCTTCGAACCCCTTCACGCGGACGATGCTCAGCTTCTCCAGTCCATCGTGCCGAAGTTCACCGATACCCCACCGCCCGCCAAGCATCAGGGACAGCTCACGCAGGCCCGACATATTGGATACGAAACCTAAGGCCTGCGACTTGGGAATGCTGGTAAGCCTGAGCGCACGTAGGTCCTTCAACGCCACCAGGCGCTCGATGCCGCGGGTATGACCGACGACGTCAAGTTCGACCAAGGACCGCGCCCTGGTCAGGGGCGACAGGTCGAAATCGCGTCCGATGTTGGGACCGACAGACAAGTGCGTCAGCCGCTCCAGCGGTAGCAAGTCCAGGAAATCCAGCCGATCGAACTGTTCCACTCCGAACCCGAAGCGAGTCAGGCGCGGCAGGTCAGCAACGCGCTCGACGTTCTCGATCCGCCTCAGACAATCCAGGGTCAGCCACCGCACGTCCGGCAGCCCGACCAAGAGATCGGCGTCGAACACGCTGTCGAAGTGGGTGTAGAACCGCACCTCCAACGCCGCGCCGAAAGTCCGGCAAAGCGCGTTCACCTGTTCCAGCATGTCGGCTGATGGGGGCGCGGAGAACTGGACGATGGGTTCGCGACCCGCCGCCAGGATGCGCCGGATGTCCTCGGCCTCGATCGCCGCTGGGTTGCTGATGCGGGGCTCCACAGTCATGAGGGGAAGCCTCGCAGACGCGCGCCCGGCGAACAAGCCGAAGCTGGGCCGCGCCTCGAAGGCGACTCTCGGTCCGCCGTGCGTCAGTCGACGACCCGCCAGGCCTCCAGCGGAACCACCGTCGCGCAGGCCGGGCCGCCGTCCTTGGCCTTGCCGGGCAGCAGGACCTCGAGCACCGCGCCTTCCAGGGCGCGATCCAGCAGGTCCGGCGGAATGGTGTGGATGTCGATCTTGGCGCGGCGGGTCCAGGGCGAGGCGTGATCGCCTGCGGAAGTTCCGATGGCGATGTAGACGAACCGTCGGCTGGGGCCCTCGCTGCGGACGAACTCGCCCAGGAACCGAGGTCCCGGCGCCAGGCGCACGGAGACGTCGAAGGCCAGCGACGCGTCCCCCGCCGTCACCGGCCCCACGGGATGGTTCTTCTTGTCCTGCAGGCTGTAGGCCACGCCCGGGATCGGATCCTGGATGCGCAGCCTCAGCGTGATCGGCTGACCGGTCATGGCGAGGGGTCCTCCCGCATGAAGTCGTAGACGACCCCGCGCCCGGGCGAAACCGCCAGACCTCGGATCCACATCCAAGGCCCGGGCCGATATTTCACCGAGCCTCCCCGCGCAGGCGGGGAAAGACGGGATGAGGGGACGCGAGCCGATGGATATCGATCTCCCGCCCCCTACTTCGCGTAGCGCGCCGCCACCGGCTCGTAGCGATCCCAGACCTGGCGGTCGGCCAGAGAGCGCAGCAGCTTGAGATACTCGGCGTGCGACCAGGCCAGGGGCGTGGCCGAGTCCGTGCCCTCGCCCTTCACATAGGGGTGGCGGGCGTCGGCGCCGACGCCGTCCCAGACCTGTTCGGGGATCAGCAGGCCGTCATTGGCGAAGAGCTCGATGGCTTTCACGTAGCGGGCGCGGATGGCGTCGATCTGGCCCTTGCCGACCTTGCCCTTCTCGGCGGCCGCCTTTTCCTGGGCGAGCGCCAGTTCGTAGTGGCCGCGCTCACCGGTGAAGATCGGCCACACCCGGCCGCGCTGGCCGGGGCTCATTTCCCCGCCCTCGCCGTAGTTGCCGCCGGTCTTGGCGTCCTCGCCATAGCCGTCGACGTCGTAGCGCCGCCAGCCGGGGAACTCGCCCTTCACGCCCGGGAAGCCGAAGTCATAGCGCACGCGGTAGAGGTCGTCCCGCGCCGTGTCGTCCAGCTCCGGCAGGCTGCCGGCGATGTGGCTGTCGTCGGCCCGGCGCACGCCGTAGCGGACCAGCTCCAGGAACCCGCCGTCCACGACCTCGTCCTCGGGCGGGGCGATCTGGCCGTTGGCGGCGCCGATCGGGGCCTTGTCGTTGGGATCCTCGTTCTTGTTCAGGCGCATGAAGTACGACCCGTCGCCGAACTTGCCGCTGGTGGTGAACATCCGCGCCTCGACCTTGGCCGAATAGGCGTCGGCCGTGGCGCGATAGCGGTCGCCCGAGGCCGTGTCGCCCGCCAGGTCGGCGATGTCGCCGGCAGTGACCAGGCCGGCGATCACCGCGGCCGTGGTCGAGGGCGAGTGGCCGGCCTGCTCCTCCCAGCGCTCCTGCTGGGTGAAGGGCGGGACGATGGTCTCGTGGTTCCAGCCGATGTTGACCTTGCCGCCGTCCACGAGGAAGTCGGCGGCCGGCTTGATCATGCGGGCGTAGTAATCCTTGAGGTCGGCTTCCGACAGCCAGCCTAGCTTCCACAGCTTCCAGCCCAGCATGATCGGCATGGCCGTCTGGTCCAGCTGGACGCCGACCCATTCGGGCGTGCCGTCCACCTCGGTCTTCTGCAGGAACCAGCCGCCGGCGCCCTTGTTGCCCGGGGTCTTGGGACCGACCTGCACGGTGGGCAGGTAGTGGAAGGCCGCCAGCGGGGTTTCCTTGTCGCCCAGGGCCGCCAGGGCCATGGCGCACTGGTAGAAGTCGCGCGGCCAGACGGCCTTGTAGCCGGTCGAGGGGCGGGCGGCGTCGACCGTGTCGCCCCAGGGGTTGGACAGCGAGGCGATCAGGGCGCCGGCGTGGGTGCGGTCTTCCTGCACCTTCAGCATCAGGGCGCTGGCATAGGCCAGCTTGCCGCCGTCGGCCGACTGGGCGGCCACGCGCGGCAACTCGGACAGCGAGGCGATGTAGTCGCTCCAGCCGACCCGCTCGCCCTCGCCGTTGTAGCGGGCCAGCACCTCGGCATAGCCGGTCTTCAGGCTGGCCATGGCCGTCTGGCTGGAGGCGCCCGGGTCGGCGCCGAAACCGATGGCGAAGTCGTAGGTCGCCTCGCCGGCCGCCTGGGTGGGCAGCTGGGCGGCGAGCACGATCGCGCCCTTGGCTTCCGAACCGGCGGGCAGCACGCCGTCGTCGCCCAGGATCTTCAGGGCGTCATTGCCTTCCAGCTTGGCGGCGGCGGCCTTGGCGAAGGGGCGGTCGCCGCGCAGGGTGAGGTAGACCTTGCCCTCGCCGGCCGTCAGCCCTTGCGCGCCGGCCGAGCCGACGTCGTTTCCGCCGGTGTTGGCCATGTGCGGCTCCAGCACCAGGAACGGCGTCACCGGGCCCTTCAGGGCCTTGACCGTCACCCGCAGGAACAGGGCGTTGCGGTCGGGATCGGTGAAGATCCGCTTCTCGATGACGAACCGGCCGGCCTTGTCGGTGGTGGTGATCTTGTAGGCCGGCGACAGCGGGCGGCCCTTTTTGTCCGTATACAGATATTCAGTCTTGGCGACGGTGTCGCGGCCTTCGACGGCGAGGCCGTCGGCGGTCTTCACGGCGATCCGCATCTGCTTGATCTGGGCCTCATGGATCAGGCCGTACATGGTTTCGGTCAGCACGCCGTCGGCGACCGAGAACCACACCTTCGACACCGCGCCGGTGCGGCCGCCGTCCTTGTAGGCGCCGTCGACATAGGCCTCGTAGGAGGCGCCGACGGCGGTCTTGGCCGAATAGGCCCAGGTGGTCGCGGGCTCCGCAGCCTGGGCGGCTCCGGCGACAGTGAGGGCCGAGGCGGCCAGGATCAGGGTCTTGAGGGTACGCATGGGGGCCTCACGAAAGAGACTTGGCCAGCCGCTTGGGCTCGCCCGGGTCGTTGACGGCGAAGACGGCGACGGCGGCGATCAGGAACGAGGCCGCGCCCAGCACGAGCGCATAGATCGCCTGGCCGCCGAAGAAGGTCTTGAGCAGCAGGCCGAGCACCGTGGCGGCCAGCAGCTGCGGGATGACGATGAAGAAATTGAAGATGCCCATATAGACGCCCATCTTCCGCGCCGGCACCGAGCCCGACAGGATCGAATAGGGCGACGACAGGATCGAGCTCCAGGCGAAGCCGACGCCGACCATGCCCATGACCAGCAGCTTCGGGTCGCGGATGGCCAGGAACGACAGCAGGCCAAGCCCGCCCAAAACGAGGCACAGGGCGTGGGCGATGCGGCGGCTGGTGGCGCGGGCGATGACCGGGATCAGCAGGGCCGCCAGGGCCGCCACGCCGTTATAGACCCCGAACAGCACCCCCACCCAGTCGGCGCCGGCGTTGTAGGCGGCCGAAGCCGTGTCGGTCGCGCCGTAGTGGAAGGCCGCCACGCCGGGCGTGGTGTAGATCCACATGGCGAACAGGCCGAACCACGAGAAGAACTGCACCACGGCCAGCTGCTTCATCGTCGCGGGCATGGCGAAGAGGTCCTCGACCACTTCGGAGAAGCCGTTGCGGGTGCGCCCCGCCGCCTTCAGCTGGCCGGCGACCAGTTGCGCCACGCCGAAGCCGGCGATCAGGGCGGCCAGGACGTAGAGCTCCTTCTCCAGCCGGGCGGCGTAGACGCCCACCGCGACCGCCAGGCCGGCGATCGTCCAGGCCACGCCGCCGGTCAGGTAGGCGGCGACGCCGCGGCCTTCAGCCTGCGCCTCGGCGACGACGGCCTCGCCCTTGGCGGCGACTTCGGCGGCCTCGAAGGCGGCCATCTGTTCGGGGCTGTATTCGCGGGTGGAGAACACCGTCCACAGCACCGAGGCCAGCAGCGCCGCGCCGCCGACGTAGAAGGCGATGCGCACCGAGTCCGGGATCTGGCCGGCCGGGGCGGTGTTGGCGACATCCAGCCAGTTGGTCAGGATCCACGGCAGGCACGAGGCCAGCACCGCGCCGATGCCGATGAAGAAGCTCTGCATGGCGTAGCCGGTGGCGCGCTGCTCGTCGGGCAGGTTGTCGCCGACGAAGGCCCGGAACGGCTCCATGGTGATGTTGATCGAGGCGTCCATGATCCACAGCGCCGAGGCCGCGACCCACAAGGTGGGCGAATTGGGCATCAGGATCAGGGCGGCCGTGGTCAGGATCGCGCCCCAGAAGAAGTAGGGCCGGCGGCGGCCCAGCTTTCCCCAGGTCTTGTCGGACAGGTAGCCGATGATCGGCTGCACCAGCAGGCCCGTGGCGGGCGCGGCGATCCACAGGATGGCCAGGTGGTCGATCTCGACGCCCAGGGTCTGGAAGATGCGGCTGGTGTTGGCGTTCTGCAGGCCAAAGCCGATCTGGATCCCGAAGAACCCGAAGCACATGTTCCAGATCTGGAAGAGGCTCAGCCTGGCCTTGGTCATCGCTTCCCCGCCGTGACGCCGCCGGTTTTCCCGGCCGTTTGCGCAAGTTTTTGCAGTGCGCTTTGCGGTGGACATTTGCGCATGGGGTGGAGGTGGATGCAACGGTGAAGTGGGGATTATCGGGTTATTTCAGGGATTGATGGGAACTTTTCAGGTGCAAGCGAGGCCCGCCCGGTGTTAGCAATTGCTGAACGGCCAGCACGGCCTGGCAATAATTCTCATAAATTTGCAACGCCGCTCAATACCGTAAAACCCCCGCGAAAGCGGGGGCCCAGGCTTTTTCTGAAACGTGGGCGCTCGACGATAAAACGCCTGGGTCCCCGCTTTCGCGGGGATTTTACGGGAGGGTGGAACGCTCAGCGCCTCCCCAGCGCCACGAACCGGATCGCCTGGCCGCCACCGGGAGCCAACCGCAAGGTCAGCACATCCGCCGCCGTCACCTCGCGGGCCTCGATGACGATGTCCTGCGGCGCGGTCTTCCAGTCGGCGTTGTCGCCGTCGCGGTAGATCTCGGCACGGTATTTCCGCCCCGGATCGAGGAACGACAGCGGCGCCGAAAGCACCCGGCCCTGCTCGTCGCTGATCGCGCCCAGGTACCAGTCGTCGCTCTTGCGGTCCTTGCGGGCGATGGTGACGAAGTCGCCGATCTCGCCATTGACGACCCTGGTGTCGGACCAGTCGACCGGCACGTCCTCGATGAACTTGAAGGGCTTGGGATTGGCCTCGTAGTTCTCGAGCAGGTCGGCGGCCATCTGGATCGGGCTGTAGATGACGACATAGAGCGCCAGCTGCTTGGCCCAGGTGGTGGCCACGCCGTCGGGGGCCTTGGTCTTCATGCCGAAGATGCCGGGCGTATAGTCCATCGGACCGGCCAGCAGGCGGGTGAAGACGAGGTTGGCCTCATGCTCGGGCGGATTGCCCGGCTGGCCCCAGGCGCTGAACTCCATGCCCCGCGCGCCCTCGCGGCTGATCCAGTTGGGCCAGGTGCGGCGCAGGCCGGTATCCTTGATCGGCTCGTGCGAGTTGATGGCGATCTGGCGCTTGGCGGCGGCCTCCAGCACCCGCACGTGGTGCTCGGCGAGGGCCTGGCTTTCGTGCCAGGCGAAGTGGACCTTGCCGCCCGGACCGAGCACCTGGGCGCCGCCGGCGTCGGCGACATAGCCGGTCTTCACGGCCGGCACGCCGACCGACTTGTAGAGGTCGAAGGCCGCGTCCATCTGGCGCTCGTAGACGACGGTGTTGCCGGCCGTCTCGTGGTGGCCGATCAGCACCACGCCCTTCTTGCGGGCGTAGTCGGTGAGCTTCTTCAGGTCGAAGTCCGGATAGGATTCGGTGAAGCTGAACTCCGAGCCGTCGGCGAACCAGGCGCCGTCCCAGCCCTTGTTCCAGCCCTCGACCAGCACCCCGCCCAGACCGTGCTTGGCGGCGAAATCGATGTGGCGCATGACGTTCTCGTTGGTCGCGCCGTGCTTGGGACCCGAACCCCAGGTCTTGTGGTCGAGGTGCATCTCCCACCAGACGCCGACATATTTCATCGGCTTGATCCACGAGACGTCGCCCAGCTTGTTGGGATCGTTGAGGTTCAGGATCAGGCCGGAGGTGACGAGGCCGCCGGCGCTGTCGGCGATCTGCAGGGTGCGCCAGGGCGTCGGGAACGGCAGCGTCCGCTCGACCTTGGCCTCGCTGATGCCCGGCGTCAGGCTGGCGCGGAAGCGGCGGTCCTGGGCGCGGGCCAGGTTCATGCCGGCATAGTCGACCAGCGCCGCCTCGTGGATCGAGACGTGCAGGCCATCCTGGGTGCGCAGGGTCATCGGCGTCTGGGCGACCGACACCTCTTCGACCGGCGTGCGGTTATAGAGATATTCCTCGCGGTTCCACTCATAGGCCGGGATCCACCAGGCCGTGGCCTCGTCCACGAGGCTGAACTCGGTCAGTTCCTCGCCGATGCGGGCGGTCTTCAGATTGGCCTGCTCGGGGAACTCGTAGCGAAAGCCCAGGCCGTCGTCATAGAGCCGGAACACCACGTCGAGCCTGCGGTGCAGCGGGGTCTTCTCGACCAGGGTCACGCGCAGCTCGTTGAAGCGATTGCGCACCGACTTGCGCTCGCCCCAGGGCAGGTCCCAGGTCTCGTCGACGCTGCGGGCCTGCTGGTCCGTGACCTCGAAATTGCGCTGCAGCTTGGGGGCGTCCACCAGGATGAAGCCCAGCTTCGACGGGGCGATCACCGGCCGGCCCAGGCGGCTGACAGCATAGGTCGGTTGGCCGTCGTTGTCGGTGGTGACCGACACGCTCAGCACCTTGTCGGGCGAGGTGGCGGTGGCCGTGACGGCCGCCAAGGCGGGCGAGGCGGCCAGGGCCAGGAGGGCCGTGGCGAGGAGGCGCAGGATCATGCTCGGACTCCGAAAATCGCCCGTCCGCCGCACTTGCTAAATGCGACAGGCGATGCGTTAAGAAGGTCAGTGAAAAATTTTGCGGCAAATTTTGCGCCCGTGATTTCGGGCGTCAGAACCGACGGGGACGGGGAACGGTGAGCAAGGGGGCGACGCGTCTGGAAGACCTGGCCAGGATGGCCGGCGTCTCGATCTCCACCGCCTCGCGGGCGCTGAACGACAGCCCCGCCGTCAACCAGCGCACCAAGCAGCTGATCTGGAAGCTGGCGCGCGAGATGGACTATCCGTTCCGCCGCTACATGCCCGCCGGCCCGATCGGCGCCGAGGGCACGATCGCCATCGTCGTGCCGCGTCCGCAGCACCGCGAGGGACGCTTGTCGGACCCGTTCTTCCTCGAACTGTTCGCCGGCGTCGGCGAGGCGGCCCGCGAGCGCGGCTGCGACATCCTTGTCAGCCACGTGGCCCCGGGCAGCTTCGAAGACCTGTCGGCGGCCATGACCACCAGCCGCGCCGACGGGGTGATCTTCCTGGGCCAGTCCTGGCTGCACACCGCCTTCAACCGCCTGGCCGAGACCGAAGCCCGCTTCGTGGTCTGGGGCGCGCAGCTGCCCGATCAGGCCTATTGCTCGGTGGGCTCGGACAATCCCCTGGGCGCCAAGCGTGCGACGCTGCATCTTGCGCGTCTGGGCCGCAAGCGCATCGTCTTCCTGGGCGACACCGAGGCCCCCGAGGCCATGCAGCGCCACCGCGGCTATCTCGACGCGGTCGAGCAGTTCGGCCTGGGCGTCGACCCCGACCTGATCGTGCCGGCCCACTTCGAGGTCGAGTCGGCCGAGGCCAGCATCGACAGCCTCATCCAGCGCGGCGTGAAGTTCGACGGCGTCGTGGCGGCTTCGGACCTGATCGCGCTGGGCGCCATCCGCGCCCTGCAGCATGCGGGCCTTTCCGTGCCCGGCGACGTCTCGGTGATCGGCTACGACGACGTGCCCTTCGCGCGTTACTCGCGCCCGGCCCTGTCGACGATCTCGCAGGACACCGCCAAGGCGGGAAGGCTGATGGTCTCGAAGCTGCTGGACGCGAGTGGGCAGGGGGCGAGCCGCAGCGAGCGGGTGCCGACGGATCTGATCATCCGCGAGAGCTGCGGGGGATAAAGCCCTTCCCCCTGGAGGGGGGAAGGTGGCCGCGCAGCGGTCGGATGGGGGTGGCGCCGCCAGGTGCGGGCGCGACGATCGCCGTTTAGCCGCAAGCGCTTCCACCCCCATCCCCGCCCCTTCCCCCCTCCAGGGGGAAGGGAGGCGAAAGATGGCGGCGGAACCGATCACACCCGCTTCGCCAAGAGACCGCCCAGCGGCGGCACGACGCCCGGCGCGCCGAGGTTGACGCTGTCGACCACGGTCCAGCCCTGCGGCAGGTCCCAGGCCACGGCCTCGAAGCCGATGTTGAACACGCAGAGCAAGGCCTGATCGCCCTCGCCGCGCTCGAACACCAGCAGCGGCGTGTTGGTGTCGACCAGATGCATGCCGCCGGTCTTCAGGGCCGGCCATTGCGCGCGCAGGCCGATCAGGCGGCGGGCGACGTGCAGGGTCGAGGCCGCGTCGGCTTCCTGGGCGTCGACCGCCAGCGGCAGGTGCGCCGGATCGACCGGCAGCCACGGCTCGACGGTGGAGAAGCCGGCGTTGACCGCGCCCGCCTTCCACGGGATCGGGGTGCGGGCGCCGTCTCGGCCCAGGGTCTGGGGCCAGTTGGCGATGGCTTCGGGATCGACGAGCCGCTCGAACGGCACATGGGCCTGGGGCAGGCCCAGCTCCTCGCCCTGATAGACGAAGACGTTGCCGCGCAGGGTCATCAGCAGCAGCAGGGCCATCTCGGCGAAGGCCTTGCGATCGCGGCCCCGCGCCCAGCGCGACACCGCCCGGGGGGCGTCGTGGTTGGAGAAGGTCCAGGACGGCCAGCCCTCGCCTTCGGCGCCCGGCCAGTCGCCGGCCCCGCCGCGCACCAACTCCTCGCGCAGCTCGTCGGCATAGAGGTAGAGGAAGCTGTAGGCGCTGTTGAGGTGATCCTCGCCGGCCGTGAACCGCTTCATCTCCTCGTCGGCCCGGTCGCCGCCGATCTCGGCCACCGAGAAGCGGCCTTCGTACTGGTCGGTCAGGGCGCGCAGGCGGGCCAGGAACTTCGGGATGTCCGGATGGCCCTGGTTGTGGACCTTGTCCTGGAAGTCGAACGGCCGGGTGCGCTTGCCGCCCGGCGGCATCGGCGGATTGTCCCGCAGGGCCGGGTCGTGCATCGAGAAGTTGATGGCGTCGAAGCGGAAGCCGTCGACCCCGCGCTCCAGCCAGAAGCGGGTGACGTCGAGCAGCGCCTCCTGGACCTTGGGATTGTGCAGGTTCAGCTGCGGCTGCGAGGCCAGGAAGTTGTGCATGTAGTACTGGCCGCGCCGGGCGTCCCAGGTCCAGGCCGGGCCGCCGAACACCGACTGCCAGTTCGAAGGCGGCGAGCCGTCGGCCTTGGCGTCGGCCCAGACGTACCAATCCGCATACGGATTATCCCGGCTCTGGCGGCTTTCCTCGAACCAGGCGTGTTCGTCGCTGGTGTGGGAAAACACCAGGTCGATGATGATCTTCACGCCCAGGCGATGGGCCTTTTCGATCAGGGCGTCGAAGTCGGCCAGGGTTCCGAAGATCGGATCGACGTCGCGATAGTCCGAGACGTCGTAGCCGAAGTCCTTCATCGGCGAGGCGAAGAACGGCGACAGCCAGATCGCGTCCACGCCCAGCGAGGCGATGTGCTCCAGATGCGCGGTGATCCCCGGCAGGTCGCCCACCCCGTCGTCGTTGGAGTCGGCGAAGCTGCGCGGATAGACCTGATAGATCACCGCGCCGCGCCACCATTCGGCGGCGTGGGCGGGGGCAAGAGACGCGGCGGTGCTTTCGATGGTCACTGGGGCGCGCCCTCCGAGACGCAGATCTTGTAGTCGAGCGGCGCGATCGTCACGCGGTAGCTGCCCGGGGCGGCGGACGCCGGCGCGCAGGCGCCGACCACCGAACGCCACGCGGACGAAGTCGTCTCGACCTCGACCTGGGCCTCCACCGGCGTCTGGCCGGTGTTGAACAGGACCAGGGTCTCACGACCCTGGAGGATGCGGGAAACGGCCAGCAGGCCGGGTTTGTCGCCGGCGGCGCGGATCACCTGCCGGCCGCCGCGCAGGGCGGGATCGGCGGCGCGCGCCTTGGCCATGCCGGAAATGGCGCGATAGAGCGGCGCGCCGGTGTCGAAGCGGTCGGCCGAGCCAGACTTGCCGCCGATGATGCGGTTGTCGTTGTAGGCGGCGACCTGGCTGGCGAACATGTCTTCGCGGGCGTCCTTGTCGTCGCCGTCGCCGGTGAAGCCCTGCTCGTCGCCGTAATAGAGGGTCGGGGCCCCGCGCAGGAACATCAGCAGGGCGTGGGCCAGTACGTCGCGCTTGAGCAGTTCCTCGTCGGAGGCGCCGGGGTTGCCCGTCATGAGCCGGCGGCCAAAGCGCCCCATGTCGTGATTGCCCAGGAAGGTCGGGATCTGCGGACCCGCCGCCTCGCCGCCGCGATAGAGCGCGTCGGCGGCGTAGAGCCGGGCGAAACGGTCGGTCCCGGCCTTGCCCGCCACCGTCTCGGTCGCCGCCTGCTGGAAGGCGAAGTCCAGCGCGGCGGGGAAGCCGTCGACCACGGTCGAACGGACCAGGGCCACCGGATCCGGGTCGGCGATCTCGGCGAAGATATGGAAGTTGGGGATGCCCCGCGCGGCCGCTCGCGCCTGCATGGCCGGCACGAAGGCCTGCCAGAACTGCGGATTCACATGGCGGGCGGTGTCGACGCGGAACCCGTCGATCCCGAACTCGTCGATCCAGGCGCCGTAGATGTCGATGAAGCCGGCCACCACGCGCGGGTTCTCGGTGTAGAGGTCGTCCAGCCCGGCGAAGTCGCCATAAAGCGAGCTCTCGCCGACGAAATCGCTCTCGCCGCGGTTATGATACCAGATCGGGTCGTTCAGCCAGTCGGGCTCCTTGACCCTGGCCTCGGCCGCCGGAACGTAGGGCGTGTAGGCGAAGTCGGGCCTGATGAGCTTTGCGAAGTTCCCGGTCGAGCCGTCGGCGTCGCCCGCGAAGCCGGCGTTGATCGCGGCCCCCGAGACGCCGCCCTGGCGCGAGACCGGATAGTCGGCCTTGCTGCGATAGTCGCAGCGCCGGCCTTCGCACTCCTTGAACTTGATGACGTCGGCCGTGTGGTTGACGACGATGTCCATATAGACCTTGAGGCCGCGCGCATGGGCGGCCTCGACCAGGGCCTTGAAGTCGGCCTTGGTTCCCAGGTGCGGGTCCACCGTCGTGAAGTCGGTGATCCAGTAGCCGTGATAGGCGGCGCTCTCGTGGCCCTTGGGCCCCTGTACCGGCTTGTTGGCGAAGATCGGGGCCAGCCAGATCGCGGTCTGGCCCAGGCCCTGGATATAGTCGAGCTTACCGGCCAGGCCTTTCAGGTCGCCGCCGTGGAAGAAGCCCTTGTCGGCCGGGTCGAAGCCGGTGACCAGGCGATCACCCTTCAGGCCGCCGCGATCATTGGACGGATCACCGTTGGCGAAGCGGTCGGGCAAGACGAAGTAGATCACCTCGTCCTGCGGAAGGCGGTCGCGGAAAGTTTGCGAAGCCGGCGCCGTCACGGGCGCCGAAAAGGCCGGGACGGCGGTCGCGGCGAGGCTGGCGCAGCCGAGCGCGGCCGCCAGCCGCCCCCACCGATTGCGGGTGTTCATCCCACTGCCCTCCATCCCTAGCGTCGCGATCTTCGACGACCCGGTCGCCACGTCAATTTTGCATAGATTTGCAAAGCCGCTGACCGGCTGTCAATCCATTCACCTCACGGGCATGAACGGCATGGTTGTCGCACTGTGGCGAAATAGCCGCAAAAACCCCGTGAAAGCAGCGGAAAGCGCACCACTCGATCAACGAACATGACAAACCATCCATTTTTCAGTTGCAAAAGCCGGAACCTGTTTGCAGTAATTTGCGCAACACGGCGCGGAGGAACCGCGCGGACACCACTTGCGGGAGGGAACATCATGGACATCCGATTCAAGCTGCGTCGCGCGGCGCTGATGGGCGGAACGGGGCTGGCGCTGATGATCGCCGCCGGAGCCGCCCAGGCTCAACCGGCCGCCGCCCAGACCACCGAACCCGACACCGTCGAGGAGATCACCGTCACGGGCATCCGCCGCGGGATCGAAGGCGCCATCTCGCTGAAGAAGGACTCGACCTCGATCGTCGAAGCCGTCTCGGCCGAAGACATCGGCAAGCTGCCCGACGTGTCGATCGCCGAGTCGATCGCCCGCCTGCCCGGCCTGACCGCCCAGCGCCTCGACGGCCGCGGCCAGGTGATCTCGATCCGCGGCCTGGCCCCGGACTTCACCACCGCCCTGCTGAACGGCCGCGAGCAGGTCTCGACCGGCGACAACCGCGGCGTCGAGTTCGACCAGTATCCGTCGGAACTTCTGAGCGGCGTGGTCATCTACAAGACCCCTGACGCCTCGCTGCTGGGCCAGGGCCTGGCCGGCACCGCCGACATGCGCACGATCCGCCCGCTGAAGTTCGGCAAGCGCGCCTTCGCCGTCGGCGCCCGCTACGAGTGGAACGACATCGGCGCGCTGAACCCGGGCTCGTCGGCCCACGGCAACCGCTTCAACATCTCCTACATCGACCAGTTCATGGACGGTAAGCTGGGCGTCGCCATCGGCTACGCCCACATGGAGTCGCCCTATCAGGCCCAGCGCTTCAACGCCTGGGGCTATCCCACCGACGGCGCCGGCAACCTGGTGCTCGGCGGCGCGCGGGTCACCGCCATGTCGAGCAAGCTGAAGCGTGACGGCGTGATGGCCACGGTCGAGTTCGCCCCGACCGACACCTTCACCAGCACGCTCGACGTCTTCTACTCGAAGTTCGAGAACCACCAGCTGGTGCGCGGCATGGAGATCCCGCTGGCCTGGGGCGGCGGCGCCACCGACGCCAACGGCACGCGCCCCGGTCCCGCCATCAGCGGGACCACCGCCTCGGGCGGCATGATCACCAGCGCCACCTATTCCAACGTCAAGCCGGTGATCCGCAACGACGGCAACGACCGCGACGCCGACATCTGGTCGCTGGGCTGGAACAACCGCTGGAGCGTCGGCGACAGCTGGACCATCGACACCGACCTCTCCTGGTCGAAGGTCGAGCGCACCGACATGATCCTGGAGACCTACGCCGGCACCGGCCGCAACACCCTGGGCGCTCTGGACACCGTCAGCTTCTCGATGAGCGACCACGGCGCCACCTTCAAGAACGCCCTGAACTACGGCGATCCGGCGGTGACCAAGCTGACCAGCTCGCAGGGCTGGGGCGGCGACGTCGTCTCGGGCGGCCAGGACGGCTACCTGAACATGCCGACCATCGAGGACGAGCTGAAGGCCGCCCGCTTCTCGGCCAAGCGCGACCTGGATCCGGCCCACGGCATTTCCAGCATCACCTTCGGCGTCAACTACAGCGAACGCACCAAGGGCCTCGTCAACGACGAATGGTTCCTGAGCGTCGTCGGCGCCCCGGCCAGCGTCTCGGTTCCGTCGAGCGCCATCCTGGGCGTGACCTCGCTGGGCTTCGCCGGTCTGTCGGGCGTGCTCGCCTACGACCCGTTCTCGCTGCTCAACAACGGGACCTACACCAAGATCCGCAACCCGAACGCCGACGTCCTGGTCAAGAGTTGGGAAGTCGAGGAGAAGGTCACGGTCGGCTACCTGATGGCCAATATCGAGACCGAGGTCGGCGGCCACGCCCTGACCGGCAACTTCGGCTTCCAGGTGGTCAACACCGACCAGAGCTCCAACGCCCTGGGCGCCAGCGGCACCGGCACGGCCACCCAGCAGACCGAGCTGTCGGGCGGCACCAGCTATGTCGACTTCCTGCCCAGCGTGAACCTGCAGCTGCGCCTGCCCAACGAGCAGGTGATCCGCTTCGCCGCGGCCCGCACCCTGGCCCGTCCGCGGATGGACCAGATGCGCGCCAGCACCAACTACAGCTACAACTCGGCGCTCGCGACCAGCACCAGCCTGGCCAACTCGCCCTGGAGCGGCAGCGGCGGCAACCCGGAGCTGGAGCCGTGGCGCGCCAACGCCATCGACATCTCCTACGAGAAGTATTTCGGCCGCCAGGCCTATGTCTCGCTGGCCGCCTTCTACAAGGACCTGAAGACCTACGTGTATGACGCCAGCGTCCTGCACGACTTCACCGGCTACCCGATCGGCGCCAACCCCGAGCCGGTGCTGCGCCAGGGCTACATCACCATCCCGCAGAACGGCCAGGGCGGCTCGATCAAGGGCCTGGAGTTCACGGTCTCGATGCCGGGCTCGCTGCTGCACCCGGCGCTGGAAGGCTTCGGCGCGATCTTCAGCGCCTCGCGCACCGAGAGCGAGATCCAGTACAGCCTGAGCGACCCGTCGATCCCGATCCCGGGCCTGTCGAAGACCGTCGGCAACCTGACCGTCTACTATGAGAAGGGCGGCTTCTCGGCCCGTCTCAGCGAGCGTTACCGCTCGAAGTTCCTGGGCGAGGTCTCCGGCTTCGGCAACGGCCGCACCTACCGGATGGTCAAGGAAGAGACCGTGCTCGACAGCCAGATCGGCTACGCGTTCGAGAACGGCCCGCTGAAGGGCCTGTCGCTGACGGCCCAGGTCAACAACCTGACCAACGAGCCCTTCGTCACCTACCAGAACGGTGATGAGCGCCAGATCATCGACTACCAGGAGTACGGCCGCACCTACCTCGTGGGTGTCGCCTACAAGTTCTAAGGCGCGAACATCCCCCGCGTCCTCGCGCCCCCGTCGGCTTCCTGCGCCGACGGGGGTTTTCTTTTTTCAGGAGACCGCGACGATGCGCAGCCGCCTCGCGAGAAGGCGGACGCGGGTCGCGCCAGGGAGCACGCCATGACCGCAGGACCGATCCGCAACGTCACCATCGTCGGCGGGGGCACGGCCGGCTGGATGAGCGCGGCACTGCTGGCCCGGGCGCTGGGCCCTTCCGCCACGATCACGCTGGTGGAGTCCGAGGAGATCGGCACGGTCGGGGTCGGCGAAGCCTCGATCCCGCAGCTACGGTTCTTTAACGCCTTCATCGGCCTGGACGAAGACGCCTTCCTGCGGGCGACGCAGGGGACCATCAAGCTGGGCATCGAGTTCGTCGACTGGCTGCGGCCGGGCCACCGCTACATGCACGCCTTCGGCCAGGTCGGCCGGTCGCTGGGCACGACGCCCTTCCACCACTGGTGGCTGGACGCCCGCCGGCGCGGAACCGCGGGCGAGGACTTCTGGGCCTGGTCGGCCAACGCCCTGGCCGCCCGCGCCGGGCGCTTCGGTCGGGTGGCGCCGGAAGGCGGCGAGCCGCTGAACTGGGCCTTCCACTTCGACGCCGTGCTCTACGCCCGCCATCTGCGCGGCCATGCCGAAGCGCAAGGGGTGCGGCGGGTCGAAGGCCGGGTCGTCGGGGTCGACCAGGATCCCGACAGCGGCTTCGTGCGGGCCGTGACGCTGAAGGACGGCCGCCGGGTGGAGGGCGAGTTCTTCATCGACTGCTCGGGCTTTCGCGGCCTGCTGATCGAGGAGGCGCTGAAGACCGGCTACGAGGACTGGTCGCGCTGGCTGCCGATGGACAGCGCCTGGGCCGTCCCCAGCCGCGACGCGGCGCCCCCGGTTCCCTACACCCGCGCCTGGGCGCGCGACGCCGGCTGGCAGTGGCGGATCCCGCTGCAGCACCGCACCGGCAACGGCCACGTCTTCTCCAGCGCCTGGACCGACAAGGAGACGGCGGCCCAGGTGCTGATGGACAATCTGGAGGGCGAACCGCTCGCCGATCCGCGCCTGCTGACCTTCGTCACCGGCCGCCGCAAGGCCTTCTGGAACCGCAACGTCGTGGCCCTGGGCCTGGCGTCGGGCTTCATGGAGCCGCTGGAGTCGACCAGCATCCATCTGGTGCAGTCGGGCCTGGCGCGGCTGCTGGCCCTGTTCCCGGACCGGGGGTTCGATCCCGCCCTGATCGCCGAGTTCAACCGCCAGACCGGCGACGAATACACCCGCATCCGCGACTTTCTGGTGCTGCACTACAAGGCCACCGAGCGTGACGACACGCCGTTCTGGGCCAGCCGCAAGGCGATGGAGATCCCCGACAGCCTGGCCGCGCGGCTGGCGCTGTTCACCGGTCCCGGCCGGGTGTTCAGCCACGAGGACGACCTCTTCAAGGAAACCAGCTGGGTGCAGGTGCTGCTGGGCCAGGGCCTGACGCCGGCGGCGCCCCACCCGATGACGGCGGCGGTTCCTGACGACAGCGTCGACGGGTGGCTGGCCGACCTCGCCCACGCCGCCGCCCGCACGGCCGCCGCCCTGCCGACCCACGCGGCCTTCCTGGCCGGCGCCGTCCGCGCGGAGGTGGAGACGCGCGCGGCGGAGTAATCGCCATTCGCCGCCGAAGCCGGAGATTGCAAAGTCCCGCCGGCTCCGCCAGGACTTCGCTCCCTTGGAAGGACGAGCGATGCACCGGCTACGGACTCTTTGGCGACAATTCACCCTCGGCCCGCCACCCACGTTGCCGGAGGCGGCGATCGCCGCCGCCATGGCCGAGCTTCGCGCGACGCCCCTGCCGGAGGTGATCCATGCAGGTCCGTTCCTCATCGCCGGCCTGCTGCCCAACGACGGCTGGCGCTTGCCCCACGAGCACGGCCGAGAACTAGCTCGCCAGGGCGAGGACCTGGCGTGGCTCCTGACCTTTTCGCGCAGCGGCCACGCCCGTCAGGCGGCGCTGGAGGCCCTGGCTCGTCCACCCCAGGCGGCGTTCCAGTTCGTCGCCATCGCGCTGCGCCTCAATGACTGGGTTCCCGAGGTGCGCCAGGCGGCCAAGGCCACCGCCCTGCGCCTGTTTCCGGACACGCCGACCGGGGTGATCGCCGACGCTGCGTCCTATATCTGCGCGCGCCGGCTGTCTTGGGAACGATGGGAGCAGCACGAGGCCGCCCTGCTCGACGCCGCGCTCAGCCGTCCCGACGCGATCTAACGGCTGGCCGCGACCCTGCGCGACCAGGCCAGCGGCTCGGGCGGCGCCTTGCTGAAATCCGTCTTCCGATTTCACGCGATCGACGCTCACCTAGCGGACCTGGCCGAGCACGCGAAGCTGCCGCCCATCCGCGCCGTGGCGCTGGAGGCGCTGATCGCCGGACGCGCCCGCTGGCCCGTGAGCAGCGACTGGGCCTGGATCGACAAGGCCCATGGCCTGCGGCGACGGGTGGTGGTGACCCAGGAAAGGCCGCTCAGCGCAGCGGTCGATGTGACCGAAACCATCCGGCGGGCCGCGCGCGACCGCTCCGCCATGGTCCGCAAGCTCGCGCTGGACAGTCTCTACGTCCGACGCGGCGAAATGCCCGACGCCGCCGAAATCGCCCGCTCCCTGCTGGGCGACCGCAGCGGCGGGGTGCGCGACCGCGCTGACTTCCTGTTGCGGAACGTCTGAGGTCTAGCCGACCGGCTTCTTGGCCATCAGGTCGGAGATCTTGAGGATCGCCGGGCCGAGGATGACGATGAACAGCACCGGCAGGAAGAACACGATCATCGGCACGGTCAGCTTCGGCGGCAGGCTGGCGGCCTTCTTCTCGGCGGCCGACAGGCGCAGTTCGCGGTTTTCCTTGGCCATGACCCGCAGGGCCGCGCCCAGGGGCGTGCCGTAGCGCTCGGCCTGGATCATCGCCGTGGCCACCGACTTGATGCCCGGATGGTTGGTGCGGCGGGCCAGGCCCTCGTAGGCCAGGCGCCGGTCGGGCAGGTAGGAGAGCTCGGCGGTGAGCAGGGAGAGCTCCTCGGCCAGCTCCATCGAACTGGAGCCCACCTCGTTGCCGACCTTCTGGATCGCCGCCTCGATCGACATGCCGCTCTCGACGCAGATCAGCAGCAGGTCGAGGGCGTCGGGGAAGGCCGAGACGATCGACTCGCGGCGCTTCTGGGCGACGTTCTGGATGTAGAGGTTGGGCGCGTAGTAGCCGATGGTCAGGGCGCCCACGCAGATGGCCAGCTTCTGCATGGTCTGCAGGCCGAAGCCGTTGATGCCGAACAGGTAGAGCGCCGCCAGCAGGCCGAAGGCGAACGGCATCACGAAGCGGAAGAAGTAGAAGGTCGACACCGGCTTGGGACCGCGGAAGCCGGCCTGGGCCAGCTTGTCGACGACCTTGGGGTCTTCCAGCAGCTTGGACAGCTGCAGCCGGTCGACGATGGTCTTGTACATCCCCTCGTCGGTGTGGCGCAGGGTGCCGCCGCCGGCGGCGCCCTTGTTGGCCAGGGCCGCGCGCGAGCGGCGGCGCAGCTCCTCGCGGCGGTTGGCCACCGACTTCAGCCGGCTTTCCAGCCCGCTGCTGTTCATCACCGGCGCGGCCAGGGTGATGATGGTGGCGAACACGACCAGCGCGACGAAGGCGGTCAGCAGGTTCGAGGGGTCGGTCAGCATCGCGGCCATGCGTCGTCCCTCCCTAGAACTTGAAGTTGATCATGCGGCGCATGATGAAGATGCCCATGCTCATCCAGATCGCCGCCCCCAGCAGCATCAGCCGCCCGCGCGTGTCGGTGAACAGGGTGGTCATGTAGTCCGGGGCGATGACGGTGATCAGCACCATCACGCCCGGCGGCAGGCAGCCGATGATGAAGGCCGAGGCCACGGCTTCGGCGGAAAGCGCCTTGATCTTCTCGGTCATCAGCTTGCGGGCGCGCAGCACGGTCGACAGGTTGCCCAGCGCCTCGGCCAGGTTGCCGCCGGTCTTCTGCTGGATGTTCAGCACGATCGAGAAGAACCGCACCTCCGAGGTCGGCATGCGCTCGTAGAGGCGCTCCAGGGCGGTGTCGATCGGCATGCCCATGCCGATGTTCTCGGTCAGCATCCGGAACTCGCCGGCCAGGGGCTCGGGGCATTCCTTGCCGATGATCTTCAGGCAGTCGTGCACCGGCAGGCCCGACTTGATGCCGCGGACGATGATGTCGACGGCGTCGGCGAAGGCCTCGGTGAACTTCTTGGTGCGCTTGGCGGCCAGGAACCCGACCACCCAGCGCGGCAGGCCGAAGCCCGCGGCGAAACCGCCGCCCAGGGCCACCAGCGGGATCTTCTGCACGACCAGCAGCACCAGCATGACCATCAGGCCAAGGACGCCGCTGATGATCCAGAACATCTTGACGTTCTCTCCCAGGCCGGCGGCGCGCAGGCGGGCGGCGACCGTCAAGGTGGCCTTCTTCTGCTTCTTGTCCTGTTCCTTGAGCGTCTTGAGGATCTGCTTGCGGCGGGCGTCGGGGGTGTTGGCCGCGACCTTGGCCCGCGCGGCGGCCTGGCGCTCGCCGCCGCCGACGATCACCTGGGCGCGCTTGGCGGCCTTGGCGCCGCCGCTTTCGCCGCCGCCCGTCAGCACGAAGCCCAGGCCCGCGATGGTGATGAAGCCGAGGACGGCGATCAGGATGAACATGGCCGGCCCTTACTCAGCCGCGTCCAGCGCTTCGGCCAGCTCGCGCTCGAGGCCGTAGTAGCGGGCGCGGTCCCAGAAGCGCGGCCGGGCGATGCCGGTCGAGCGATGCTTGCCCAGCACCTTGCCGTGCTCGTCCTCGCCGGTGATCTCGTAGACGAAGAGGTCCTGGGTGACGATCACGTCGCCTTCCAGGCCCACCACCTCGGTGACGTGGGTGATGCGGCGCGTGCCGTCGCGCAGGCGGGCGGCCTGGATGATGACGTCGACCGAGCCGACGATCATCTCCTTGATGGTCTTCGACGGCAGGCCGTAGCCGCCCATGGTGATCATGCTCTCGACACGGCTGATGGCTTCGCGCGGGCTGTTGGCGTGCAGCGTGCCCATCGAGCCGTCGTGGCCGGTGTTCATGGCCTGGAGGAGATCGAACGCCTCCGGGCCGCGGACTTCGCCGACGATGATCCGTTCGGGACGCATCCGCAGACAGTTCTTGACCAGGTCGCGCATCGTCACCGCGCCCTGGCCTTCCAGGTTCGGCGGACGGGTTTCCAGGCGCACCACGTGCGGCTGCTGCAGCTGCAGTTCGGCCGCGTCCTCGCAGGTCACGACCCGCTCGGTGGGGTCGATGAAGGCGGTCATGGTGTTGAGCAGGGTCGTCTTGCCCGAGCCCGTGCCGCCCGAGATGATGACGTTGCAGCGGCAGGCGCCGATGACGCCCAGGACGCGCGCGCCCTCGGGGCTGATGGAGGCGAACTCCACCAGGTTCTTCATCGTCAGCTTGTCCTTCTTGAACTTCCGGATGGTCAGGGTGGGACCATCCAGCGCCAAGGGGGGCGCGATGACGTTGACGCGGCTGCCGTCGGGAAGGCGGGCGTCGCAGATCGGCGAGCTTTCGTCGACCCGGCGGCCGACCTGGCTGACGATCCGCTGGCAGATGTTCATCAGCTGAAGATTGTCGCGGAAGCGGACGTTGGTCAGCTGCACCTTGCCGGAGACTTCGATGAACACCCGGTGCGCGCCGTTGACCATGATGTCGGCGATGTCGTCGCGGGCCAGCAGCGGTTCGAGCGGGCCGTAGCCGAGGACGTCGTTGATGATGTCCTGGACCAGGTGCTCCTGCTCGGAGACCGACATCGAGACGTTCTTGATCGCCACCAGCTCGGCGACGATGTCGCGGATCTCCTCGGCGGCCTGCTTCTGGTCGAGCTGGGCCAGCTGGGAGAGGTCGATGGTGTTGAGCAGGGCGTTGAAGATCGTGGTCTTCGTCGCGTGGTAGTAGTCGCTCTGTTCACGAACGATCGTGGCGGTCTGGTTGGCCGCGCCCTGGGCGGCGCGCAGCTGCTCCAGCCCCTGCGTGGCCTTGGGCGCGGGCGCCGAGGCCTTGGGGGCGGGCGGAGCGGCGGTCGGTTCGACGCGCTGCGGGCGCGTGGCGATGGCCGCGCCGCCCGTGGGGGCGGGCGGCGGCGCCTGACGCTCGGTGACGGTGGCCTGATCGCGCTTGCCGAACATTCGCCCCTACTTCTTCTTGAACAGGCCCGACAGGATGGACGCCGACTTGGTCGCCGCCGGCGCCTCGCGGCGGCTGATCAGCCGCGCCAGGTGGTCGATGCCCTCGGCCGCTTTCGACTTAGGGGCCACCTCGGCGACCATCTGGCCGTTGTTGGCGGCCTGGCCGAACAGCTTGGGATCGAACGGCAGCACCAGCGACGGGGTCACGCCCAGGGCCTCGCCGAAGTCCTTGACCGGGATCTCGGGACGGCCGGCCACGCCCACCTGGTTCAGGACCAGGCGCGGCGGCGCGTCGTTGGGGCGAGCCTGGCGCACCAGGTCGACGATGTTCTTGGCGTTGCGCAGGGAGGCCAGGTCCGGCGTGGCGACGATGACGAGATCGTCGCTGCCCACCAGCACCCGGCGGGTCCACGGGGCCCAGCTGTGCGGCAGGTCCAGCACCACGAACGGGGCGGCGCCGCGCATCTTCTGCGTCACCTCCTCGTAGGCGTCTGCGCCGATGTCGTAGTCCTGCTCCAGCGTGGCCGGGGCGGCCAGCAGCGACAGGCGGTCGCCGCAGCGGACCATCATGCGGTCCATCAGCACCGGGTCCAGGCGCTCGGGCTGGCTCAGCGCGTCGAGCACGCCCTGCAGCGGGTCCTGGTTGAAGTCGAGGCCGGCCGTGCCGAACGGCAGGTCGAGATCGACGATCACCGTCGCGGCCTCGACGCGCTCGGCCATCGACCAGGCGAAGTTGTGGGCGATGGTCGACGCGCCCACCCCGCCCTTGGCGCCGACGAAGGCCACCTGGCGGCCGACGAACGGAGCCGACGGGTCGGCATAGAGCGCCGACACCGCGCGGATCACGTGCAGCGGGCTCTGCGGCTGGGTCAGGTACTCGCTGACCCCACGGCGCATCAGCTCGCGATAGAGAGCGATGTCGTTGGTCTGGCCGATGACCACGACCTTGGTGCCCGGGTCGCAGACCTGGGCCAGGCCGTCCAGCAGGGCCAGCATGCGCTGGGCCGAGTCCATGGTCTCGACCAGCACCAGCGAGGGCGTCGGCTGGTTCTGGTAGAAGTCGACGGCCGCTTCCAGGCCGCCGGAGCGGGTGGTGACGCTGGCGCGGGCCATGCGGCGGTCGGCGGCGGCGGCCTCGATGATCGCCAGGGTCTCGGCCCGCACGCCGAAGGCGTGGATGGCGATGCGCGGCACGCTGGCCTCGCCGGTGGTGGCGTCGGCGCCGGGCAGGATGTCCTCGGCGGGCGGCGCGGACCAGGTCTGGACCTGCGGCGCGGCCTGCGGGCGGGCGATCTCCAGGGGCGCGGCCGGAGCGGCCAAGGGGGCGGCCGGCGCGGCGGCGAAGGCGGCGGCGCTCGCGGGCGCCAGTTCGGCGAACGGGTTGGACGGCGCGGCGGGCGCGGCCGCTTCCGGGCGCGGACGGGCCGGCGGGAAGTCGGCGAACGGATCGGCGCCGAGGGCGGTCGAAGCGGCGGCGTAGGCGGCCGTGGGAGCAGCCATGGGCGTGGCGGGGGCGGCCCGCCACGGATCGCCGGCGGCCGGCGAGGCGAACTCGTCGTCGGCCTCGAAGCCCAGATCGAAGGGGTCGTGGTCGCGAGTCGTCACTTCACCGCCTCCGAAACGACCCCGGACGCCTGGGGCTCACGAACCGACGAGGTCTTCTCGCCCTTGCGATACTTGTCGAACACGGTGTCGCGGCGGCCGGCGTCGACCGGGGCGCTCGGCCGCGGCCCGAGCAGGTCCTGCGGATTGGCCACCTGGGCGGCGATGTTGGCCGTGATGGCGCAGCCGAAGTTGCCGTAGGCGTCGTTCTTGCGGGTGGCCGTCAGGTTTTCCCAGTTCTGGCCGCACCGGGGCGTGTCCACCGTGTAGCGCACATAGCCCACGCGCAGCACCGGGCTCTTGTCGTCGGTAGCGTCGTAGCTGGTCACGCGGATGTTGGCGTCGCCGGTTCCGGCCGCGGCCAGGCGGGCGCGGGCGGCCGAGACCATGCGGTCGACGGCTCGGGCGTCGCGGGCGCCGGCCGGCGCGCCGATGATGATCTCGCGGGCTTCGGCCTGGATCCCGCGCAGGGCCAGGGCGTCGAGCGCCTCGACCTGACGCTGCGACAGGCCTTCGGCGTGGATGGCCAGCAGGATCTCGTCCGGCGCGGCGTCGATGCGCACCTGGCCTTCCCACTGCTGGGTCTCGGTCCTCGCCGGCGGCGGCGCGATCGCCGCGGCGTCGGCCCGGGCCTCGTTCATGGCCGAGGCGCAACCCGACAGGGCGGTGAGCACGGCCAGGCCCGCGACGGTCGCGGCCAGGCGCTGGAGGTTGCTTCGCGTCATGGCCGCGTCCCTATTCGATGACATAGCCGACAGGCCCCTGATAGCTGCGGTTGGCGTTGGCGCCGGCCGGCGCGTTGACCACCGTGTTCAGCCGCCCGAGCAGCACCGTGCCCATGTCGCCCGCCAGCCGCAGGCCGTCGGCCGGCGTCTGCAGGTCGCCCGGCCTGGTCGGATCGACGATGTAGGGCGTGACCAGGATCACCAGCTCGGTCTCGCCGTTCAGATAGTCGCGCGACCGGAACAGGCCGCCGAGGATCGGCAGGCTCTTCAGCCCCGGCAGGGCGTCGATGTTTTCCTTGCTCTGCTGCTGCAGCAGGCCGGCGATCATCAGCGAGCCGCCCGAGGGCAGCTCGACCGTGGTCTCGGCGCGGCGGACGCTGAGGCCGGGCACCACGACGGTCGAGGTGCCGGAGGTCAGGCTGTAGGCGCCGACGCTGGTCAGCTCGGAGACCTCGGTCGACAGCTTCAGCGAGATGCGGCCGCCCGACAGCACCACCGGGGTGTAGCCCAGGCTGACGCCGTAGGGTTTGAACTGCAGGGTGACCTTGCCGGTCTCCGACATGTCGACGGGCACCGGGAATTCGCCGCCGACCAGGAAGCGGCCGGCCTCGCCCGACACCGCCGTCAGGTTCGGCTCGCTCAGCGTGCGCACCAGGCCCACGCGTTCGAGCGCCTGCACGCTGGCGGTGGCGCTGTTGTTGCTGCCGCCGATGGTGGCGCCGATCGCGCCGCCGCCCTGCAGGCCGTTGTTGATCGCGTACTTGGGCTCGAAGCCCACGGTGAAGTTGTTGCTGCCCAGCTGGTTCAGCGCGGCCGAGACGTTGACGCCCAGCTGCTTGACGATGTTGCGCTGGACCTCGATGACCCGGACCTTCAGCGTCACCTGGTCCTTGCCGGCCACCGTCAGCAGATTGACCACTTGGTCGGGCTTGGAGACGAACTGGGCGGCGATCTGCGAGGCGGTCGTGGCCTCGGCGGCGTTGGCCACCATGCCGGTCAGGATCAGGCTGTCACGGACGGCCTGCACCTCGATGCGCGAGGCGGGCAGCACCTTGCGCAGGGTGTCCTGCAGGGTGCTGGAGTCCTCGTCGACGCGAATGGCCAGCGACAGCAGTCGGCGGCCGGCGGCGTCGAAGAACACCGCGTCGGTCGTGCCCTTGCCCAGGCCCAGCACATAGATGCGGCGCGGGTTGCGCAGCACGGCGTCGGCCACCTGCGGATTGGTCACCAAGAGGTCGCGCACGTCGGACGGCAGCTCGATGATCGCCGACTTGCCGCGCGGCAGGTTCAGCGTGCGGGCGCCCGGACCGGCGGTCAGGTCGATGCGCAGCACCTGGTCGGCGACCGGCGCCGGGGCGTAGTCGGGAACGGGCGCGACGGGGCGCGAGACGGCGCGGGCCGGGCGATAGACCCGGTCGCCGGCCGGCGGGCCGTCGGCGAAGGCCAAACCGGGCGCCAGGGCCGTCAGGACGGCGAGTGAAACGGAAGCGAACCGGCGGATCATTGGCGCACCGCGATGCTGGAGGTCTGTCCGCCGCGATTGATGCGGATGACCGTGGAGTCCTGGGTGGGCGCGGCGACGCCGGAGGGGCCGCCCAGGTCGGTGTAGGCGCGCAGCGCCAGGGTGACGGGACCCGACGCCTTGGCGCGGGTCAGGGCCTCGGCTTCGGCCGGGCGCACCTCAAGGGTGGCGGTGGCCGCGACGATGGTCTTGGCGTCCTTGTCGGCCGAGGTCGACTGGTCGAGCGCCAGGACGCGGATGTTCTGAAGCACGGTCTCGGCCATCACCTGCTTGCCGGTGCTGGCGCCTTCGGTGTTCGGCGCGTCGCGGGTCTGCAGCACGTCGACCCGGTCGCCGGGCAGGATGAAGCCGCCGGCGGCGGTCTCGGAGGTGACCGGCACGGCCATGGCGCGGGCGCCGGGCGAGAGCACGACGGACAGGTAGCCGCCCTCGCCGCCACGGACGATCTTGCGCGGCACGATGGGTTCGCCGGCCAGCAGCGGGTCGCGGACGATCGCGCCCTCGACGGCGGCTTCGGGAGCAGCCCCACCCAGGCCGGTGGCGTCGCCGACGGTCTTGACCGCCTTGGCCGCGCCGTTGGCGGGCTCGACCGGGGCCGCGCCGTTGGTGATGTAGACGGGGCTGACGGCGTCGGCCGGCCAGGCCTTCCACTCGACGTCGTCATGGCCCAGGCGCGCGCCGATCGCCAGGTCGCGCTTGGCGACCAGGACCAGGGTCATGGGCTTGGCGTCAAGGCCGGGAGCGGGGGCCGAAGCGACAGCGGCGGCCTTGGCGGGCTTGCCGCCGACGGCCTTCTGCATCAGCACGGCCAGGCCGATCGCCGAGACGGCGGCCACCAGGACGATGATGATTCTGACGGGATTCATGCGCGGGCGGGGCTCTGGTCGGCGAGGCGGGCTGCGGGCGTCGCGGCCTTCAGGCCCGCGGACGCTTGGATCGACAGCCGTTCTGGCCGCATCCCAGACTGGGGCGCCCATGGTTAACAGCCGCTAAAGGACCCGCCCTCCAAAGGGCTTCCCGGCCGCGACAGCCTGACGCGGCCGCCGAACGCGGCGCGCGCCGAATTTAGTTGAGGATCGCCAGCCCGATCGCGCTCTGCGGGAGAGCGGCCAGGGCGCCGACCGCGATGGCCACGCCATAGGGCACGTCGCCCTTCTTGTCGCCGAGACGGCGCACCCAGGCCGGGCTGCCGGCGATGATCGGCTCCAGCCAGCCCGAGCGAAGGCTCATCAGGCCGAAGGTCAGGGCGCCGCCGGCCAGGGCGGTGATCAGCAGGAACGACGGCAGGCCCGTGACGCCCATCCACAGGGCGCAGGCGGCCAGGAACTTGGCGTCGCCGCCGCCCACCCAGCGCAGGGCGAACATCAGCATGCCGACCAGCAGCAGGCCGAAACCCACCGCCAGGCACAGGCCCGCCGTGGTCCAGCCCACGCCGCCCAGCAGCGCCGCGAACGGGAAGGCGCCCAGCAGGGCCAGCGAGATCCAGTTGGGGATGGTGTAGCTGGTGACGTCCTTCAGGCCGGCGACCACCGCCAGGCCCGCGAAGACGATCAGGGGAAGAAAGGACAGGGTCTGCATCTGGACTTCCGGACGGCTGCTGTGGGGAACCCTAACCCGCCGCCAATGAAGCAATGGTTTCCGAGCGGCGCCGAAACGAAGCCGAAGACTTCGCCGAAGATCGCGAAAGCAGAACCCGGAAAAGACAAGGGCCGCGTCCCTTGCGAGGACGCGGCCCAAGTTCTGAAGCTCGGCGCTGTCGCTTTTTACTGCGCGACGGCTCTGAGCTGGGTCTCGGCTTGGCCGAAGGCCCCGGCGATGGCCGGAACCAGGAGCTGGACGGCGGCCAGGACGACGACGCTGATCAAGGCGGCGATGAGGCCGTATTCGATCGAGGTCGCACCCCGGCTGTCCTTCAGGAAGCGTTCGCAGAACACAACCATCGGTCGCCCCTCCATCAACAGCTGGCTATTAGCCGGCCGCCGCGGTGTTCAGCTCGGTGGTGGCCTTACCGAAGGCGCTCGACAGAGCCGGGCGCAGGGTGGTGAACGCGGTCACGATGACGACGGCGATCAGGGCGATGATGAGGCCGTATTCGATGGCCGTGGCGCCCGACTCGTCCTTCAGGAAGCGCGTGACAAACTTCGACATGACTTGATCTCCTGCTGAGAAAAACTTGGCTGGGTCAGCAAGCCGCGGCGACTTGTTCACCCCCGAAAACACGATCAATTTCGCCAACCTCGCTTAATCGACAGTAAACAACAGAACTTTTCTGCGATTTTTCTTTTGGTTTATTTAATTTTACCATTAGCAACTCTTAACTAAGTCGGTTTTCGAGCGTCGCAACCGCCTTATTTCTAAGGACTTTCGAACAGTCCAGTTTGTCGCAGGCGAGCAGTTCTTAGTCTTTTATTGACCATTCTTCGGCAGGGTGATGGGCGTTGAATTTGCTCCGACAGGACCGCCATGCGCCGCCTCTCGCTCGCCATCGTCGCTTTCTTCAGCCTCTGCGCGGCCGCCGCCGCGGCTCAGGCGGCGTCGCCGACCCCGGCTTCGACCGCGCCGCGCACCCTCTCGGTGGCCGCCGGCCAGGCGACCACCCTGCCGCTGAACGGCTCGGCCCGCGAGATCGTGGTCGGCGACCCGCAGATCGCCGACGTCAGCGTGGTCAACGACCGCACACTGGTGATCCTGGGCAAGCGCGTGGGCGTGACCACCGTGTTCGCCTTCGACGGCCAGGGCCGGACCCTGGCCGGCGGCCAGGTGCTGGTCACCGAGGTCTCGGCCGACGCCGTCACCGTCCAGCGCGGCGCCAACGCCTCGACCTACGCCTGCGACGGCCGCTGCACCGTCCTGACCTCCACCACCAGCGCCCCGGCGGCCGGCCAGCCCTGAGCCGCCGCCCTCGCCCGCGTACATACGCGAGCACGCGCGTCTTCCTGATTTGATCCCGCCGCCCCGCGATTAGGAGGCGGTTAGGGAGCGTGGGCTAAGGTCGCCCGGTATCAGCCACGGACCTTCGCATGGGGACTCCGCCCTTATCGTTCCGAGCCCGCCTGCGGCTCGCCGCCCGCCGCCTGTCCATGGGTCGCGCGGCCGCCCTGGCGCGCGACGAAGGCGGCGCGACGGCGGTCGAGTTCGCCCTGCTGATGATCCCGTTCCTGCTGCTGTTCTTCGGCCTGATCGAGCTGGGGCTGATCTTCTTCGCCGGCGTGACCCTGGAGAACGCGGTCATCGACACCAGCCGCGAGATCCGCACCGGCCAGGTGCAGGTCGCCAGCGGCACCGCCAGCACCTTCAAGAGCGCGGTCTGCACGCGCATGACCTGGCTGGAAGGCCCTTGCGCCTCGGCCCTGCGCGTCGACGTGCGCACGGTCAGCACCTTCGCCTCGGCCAGCAGCCTGAAGACGCCGACCACCACCTGCTGGGATCCCGGCGGCCCGACCTCGCTGGTCGTGGTGCGCGCCTACTACGCCTGGCCGGTGATCACCCCGCTGCTGCGGGACGCGCTGTCGGCCATCAACGGCAAGCGCACGCTCACCGCCGCCACCGCCTTCGTCAACGAGCCGTACAACAGCACCACGGCCAGCAGCGTGACGTGCCCCTCATGATCGCTCGCCTTCTCTCCCGCGCGCGCCTCTGGCGCGACACTCGCGGCGCCGTGGCCGTGGAGTTCGCCGTCCTGGCGCCGCTGCTGATCGTCTTCTATTTCGGCATGTGCGAAGTGACCCAGGCGATGATGGCCCAGCGCCGCCTCAGCCACACCACCTCGCTGATCGGCGACATCGCGGCCCAGAACGCCACCATCACCCAGAGCCGGATCACCGACATCTTCACGATCGGCAAGACGGTGATGTCGCCGTTCTCGTCGACGAACCTGAAGATGTGCCTGGTCAGCCTGACCTCGGACACCACGGCGGCCGCCTCCGACGGCACCCGCAAGGGCACCGTGGCCTGGACCGCCAACAGCAACGCCTCGGACTGCCCCAAGGCCAACGCCAGCGTCACCGTTTCGGACGGCGTGCTGCCCAAGAGCAGCAGCGTCATCATGAGCACGGCCAGCTACACCTACGCCTCGCCGACCTCGATGCTGATCTCCAAGAGCATCACCTTCAAGCGCACCTTCTACCTGCGGCCGCGCAAGTCGGACACGGTGACCTGGGCGACCTCCTGACGCGCTAGATCGCCGCCGCCAGGGCCGCGACGCGCGAGTCCTCGCCCAGCGCGCGGCCGTCCAGCCGCCGCAGCGGCCGCACCCCGGTCAGGCTGTTGGTCAGGAACACCGCCTGCGCCGACGCCAGCGCCTCCGGACCCACCGCGACCTCGGCCACCGAAAGACCCATGCCGCGCGCGGCGGCCATCACCCGTCCTCGCGCCAGCCCCGCCAGCACGCCGCAGGCCAGGGCCGGCGTCGCCAAGGCCCGCCCGTCCAGCCAGAACAGGTTGCCGGCCGAGGCGCAGGCCAGTTCGCCCCGGTTGTTCAGCATCAGGGCCTCGTCCGCCCCCGCCGCCCGGGCCTCGGCGCGAGCCAGCACATTGTCGAGATAGGCCAGGGTCTTCAGCCGCGAGGCCGGCGAGCCTTCGTTGCGACGGACCGTGGCGATCACCGCCGACGCCGGCGCCCCGGCCTGCGGCGCGGCGGCGCAGGAAGCCAGGAGCCGCAAGACCGGCGCCTCGGGCCGATCCAGGCCCCGCCCGCCTGAACCGGCCGTCAAGGTCAGGCGCACGGCGGCGCGACCCTCGGCCAGGTCCGCCAGGGCCGGAGCGGCCTCGACCAGGGCGCGGGCCGCCGATCGATCCAACGGCGGCAGGCCCAGCGTCTCGCAACCCGCGGCCATGCGGTCGAGATGGGCCTCGACGTGACAGACCACGCCGTCCACCGCCAGCAGGGTCTCGAACAGGCCGTCGCCCAGCAACAGCCCCCTGTCGCTCAAAGGAATGGCGCTTAAAGGAACCGCGTCGATGGTCATGCCCCCTCCCCGGTCAGCGCCCGGCGCAGGGCGTCGATCTTGGCCTCGGTCTCCAGGCGCTCGGCGACCGGGTCGCTGTCGGCGACGATGCCCGCCCCGGCCTTGGCCTCCAGCCGCCAGCCCTCGGCGTCCTCGACCAGGCCCACCGAACGGATCAGCACGCTGGACTCGAACGCCCCGTCGAACCCGGCCCAGAACAGCGAACCGCAATAGGGGCCGCGCGGCCCCTCCAGCCCGGCGATCACCTTCATGGCCTGCACCTTGGGCGCGCCGGTGATCGAGCCGGGCGGAAAGGTCGCCCGCAGCAGGTCGGCGACGCCGAGGCC
Organism: Caulobacter sp. GW821-FHT10A10; assembly: GCF_059415745.1. Taxonomy (NCBI): domain Bacteria; kingdom Pseudomonadati; phylum Pseudomonadota; class Alphaproteobacteria; order Caulobacterales; family Caulobacteraceae; genus Caulobacter; species Caulobacter sp. GW821-FHT10A10. The sequence continues at coordinate 791,876 of NZ_JBWKNV010000001.1, forward strand.
CGGCTTCAGCCGCCCCTCCACCGTCGAGACCAGGTGGTGGACGTTGGCGTAGGTCTCGACCTTGAAGAGTTCGGGCGTGCGCACGCTGCCGGCGGGGCTGACCCTGGCCAGGTCGTTGCGCATCAGGTCGACGATCATCAGGTTCTCGGCCCGGTCCTTGGCGCTGGCCAGCAGCTCGGCGGCAAGGGCGCGGTCCTGCGGCGGCGTCGCGCCGCGCGGCCGGGTGCCCTTGATCGGCCGGGTCTCGATCGCCCCGCCGCGCACCTTCAGGAACCGCTCGGGCGAGTTCGACACCATGGCCCGGCCCGGCAGGCGCAGCCAGGCCGAGAACGGCGCCGGGCTGGTGCTTCGTAGACGGACGAAGAGATCGAACGGGTCGGCCCCGGTGGCCAGCCGCCCGCGCCAGGCCCGGGCGATGTTGCCCTGGAAGATCTCGCCAGCCAGGATCCGCTCGACCACGTCCGCGACCGCCGCCTCGTAGGCTTGCGGCGGCTCGGCCTCCAGAGCCTCGCACAGCCGGCCTTCGAACGGGTCGCGGGCCGGGGCGTCCAGCCAGGCCAGGGCGGCGCGGGCGCGGCTTTCGGCCTGCGCCTTGCCCTCGCCGCGGCCGACGGCGACGATGGTCCGCGCCAGGTGGTCGAAGGCCAGCAGGGCCGGATAGCGAGCGCAGGTCAGGTCCGGCCAGTCGCCGCGCGCAAGATTCAGGGCCTCGATCCGGTCGCCCAGCTCGTAGGACGCCAGCCCCACCACCCCGCCCTGGAACGGCGGGCCCTCCGGATCGGCCGGCAGTTGGGGACCGACCAGGGCGGCCAGGGCCTGAAAGGGATCGCGGCGATCGTCGGCCGCCAGGGTCAGGGTCTGGTCGGGATCGCGCAGCAGATACGACCAGCGCTCGCCCGCCCCGCCCGACAGCAGGGCGCAGGCGAAGGGCTCGTCCCGCCAGGGGGCCGCCGCCCAGAGAGGGTCGCGCCAGGGGGCGGCGATGAGGGCGACGTCGCGCATCGGCGGGTGATAGGCCCGTCCGGCTACGGCCTCAAGTCTCGCGCCCGCCGCCGCGCACGGCGAACAGCGCGATCAGGCCCGCCGCCTGCAGGCCGACGATCGGCAGGAAGCCGGCGACCTGGCTCTTGAACAGCGCGGTCGCCAAGGCCACCAGGGCCGAGCCCAGCCACAGCGTCGCCGTACCCGACAGGGCGTAGAGCCCGAAGAAGGCGGCCGTGCGGTCCGGCGGGGCCAGGCGCACCAGCAGGGTGCGGCTCGAGGCGTACTGGGCGGTGACGCAGACGGCGATGATCAGGCCCAGCCCGACATAGAGCAGCTCCGGCGCGGTGCGAAACAGCGGCCCGTCCCACACCGCCGGCCCGGCGGGATCATAGGGAAAGATATAGAGGATGCGGTCGCGCCGCATGCCCAGGGCGCAGATAAGGGCCGCCAGGCAGCCGGCGATCTCGATCTGCACCGCCCGCTTGGGTCCCAGCCGGCGGTCGAGGGTCGGGGCCAGGAAGCCGCCCAGCGAGCCGACCAGGCTCAGCGAGACGCCGTAGACCAGCATCTCCAGCGCGCCCCAGCCCATCAGCCCGGCCGCGAACAGCCCGCCGAACACCAGCAGCGCGGTCATGCCGTCGCAATAGAGCATGCGCGCGCCCAGGAAGGTCGCCACGTCGCGATGGCCCTTCAGGTTGGCGAAGGTGTCGCGCAGCAACGCCAGGCCCGCCGCCAGGCTGGCGCGGACCGAACGACCGGTGCGCGGCGCGTCCGGCGTCCACAGCAGGAACGGGATCGCCCCCAGGGCCATGATCAGCGCCGACAGCGGGCCGGCCAGGCGGCTGGGCTCGTTGTTGTGGGTCGAAAGGCCCAGCAGCGGCGTCTTGGGGATGCCCGGCCAGTCCACCTGCCCCGGCAGCACGAAGCCCCACAGCATCAGCACCAGCATCAGCACCGACAGGCCGTTCGACAGGAAATAGCCCAGGCCCGACAACAGCGGCGCCTGGTCCGGGCTCGCCGCCGCCCGCGGCAGCAGGGCGTTGTTCAGCGCGTCGCCCCAGTTATAGGCCACGCCCAGCACGACCAGCGCCAGCGACGTCGCCCACAGGGGCAGGCCCCCCGCCGGCATGGCCCACCACAGCAGCACCAGCAGCGGCAGCATGGTGGTCAGGGCCAGGGTGATCAGCGGCTTGCGCGGCCCGTACTGCTCGATCGACGCGCCCAGCACCGGCGCGGTCAGGGCCACGATCAGGCCATAGGCGGTGGCGATCTGGGCCATGATCGCCTGGCCCCGGACGGGATCGCCGACCAGCACGCCCGAGAAGTACGGAGCGAAGATGTAGATGGTGACCAGCACCACATAGACGTCGCGCGAGCCCTGGTGCAGCACCCAGGACAGCCCGCCCCGCGTCAGCGGTTTTCGAGGTGCGCGCGCGCCTTCACCCACGGCCGACGGCGCGCCGTCCAGGACCTCGCTCATGCCTCTCCGCCCTTGCCTGAGGGCCGTCTGACGCGACCCTGAAGCGGAGCCTGGCGCGCAAACGGGCGTTTGTCACGTCGTCACCGCGCGCAGGCGGCTCGGGCGAACCCCGTGGGCGACGCGGAACCGCCGCGCGAAGTGCGACCGCGAGCTGTAGCCGGCCGCCTGCGCCGCCTGGGCCACGCTGTAGGCGTCGTGGGTCAGCAACTCCTGCGCCGCCGCCATCCGGGCCTCCAGCAGCAGTTCGCGGAAAGATCCGCCCTCGGCCGCCAGCCGTCGCCGCAGGGTCGAGGCGCCCAGGCCCATGGCCCGCGCCAGGGCCTCCACCCGCCAGGCCCGCCCCGGATCCTGGCGAACGATCTCCTCGGCCCGCGTCCGGATCGTCGCGGCGAAGAGACCGGCCGCGGCGGGCGCCCGCCGCACCAGCAGCAGGATCTCGAGGATGCGGTGGCGCGCCAGGGCCGTCGCCTGGCCAGGATCGGTCAGGGCGGCGGCGGCGTGGCCGAACGCCTCGACCAGGTCCGGCGTCAGGGCGATGGCCGACCTGGAAGCCCGGCGTCCGGCCCGCTCCGGCTGATCCCCGGCTCCCGCCAGGCGTCGCGCCGATCGCCGCAGCGCCTCGTCGATGGTGATGGCGACGGACTCGTAGCGCCCCATGGCGGCGTCCGGCGCATTGACGATGTCGAACGTGACCCCGGCCGGGATGACGAACGGAACGCCGGCCGGAATGCGCTCGCAGCGCTCGCCCGACCAAAGCTCCTTGGCGCCGCTGAGCACGACGACGATCAGCGGATCGGAAAGACGCAGTTGGGCGATCCGCTCGCGGACGAAGCAGCAATAGCCGAACACCGCGCCGCCGTCGGACCCGGCATAGTGATGAGCCCCCGCCGCCGCCCGCGACCTGAGCGCCGCCAGGCGCGCCAGCAACGCCTGGCGCAGGCTCTTGTCGGTGATCGCGGAAGGGTCGAGGTCCATGGCCGAACCCTTCGACGGGTCGGTACGGCAAGGCAAGCCGCAAAGCGAGCGTTTCGGGCTCATGGTCGAGCGTCCGGGGGCCTCGCCCCGCCCGTTCGCCGGCTAGTCGATCCTCCATCCACGAGTGAGGACGACATGCGTAGAGCCTGGCTGAGACTGACGACGAGCCTTTTCCTGACCCTGGGCGCTCTGGGCGCGATTCCGGCGACAGCCGCGACACCCACACCCCCATCGGGGCCGGCGCCGGCGCCGCTGCGCCTGTGGCGACTGGACTGCGGCCGGATCCAGATGAACAACGCCTCGCCGCTATCCGACACCGGCGCCTATGCCGGCCAGGCCCGCCGGCTCAGCAACGGCTGCTATCTCATCCGGCACGGCGACGACTACCTGCTGTGGGACGCGGGCCTGCCTAGCGCGCTGCTGAGCAAGCCTCTCGACGACCAGCCGATCAGCGCCACCCTCGACCAGGACCTGGAAAGCCAACTGGCCGCGATCGGCGTGCGTCCCGACCAGATCGGCCGGCTGGCGATCAGCCACTATCATTTCGACCATGTCGGACAGGCCGCCCTGTTCCCGCGCGCCACCCTGCTGATCGGCGCGGCGGACCTAGCCGCCCTGCGCGCGGGATCGCCGCCCTTCGCCGATCCCAGCCTGCTGGCGCCCTGGCTGACCGGCGGCGGCGCGATCGATGCGATCCAGGGCGACCGCGACGTGTTCGGCGACGGATCGGTCACCATCCTGGCCGCGCCCGGCCACACGCCCGGCGAACAGGCGCTGCTGGTCCGACTTCCCCAGACCGGGGCGGTGATCCTCAGCGGCGACGTCGCCCACCTGGAGACCCAGTTGGCCCCGCGCCGCGTTCCGACCTGGAACACCGACCGCGCCGACTCCCTGGCGTCGATCGATCGCCTCGCCCAGCTGGCGGCCACCCTGAAGGCGCGGATCATCATCCAGCACGATCCCGGCGACGTGCGGAAGCTGGCCCGTTTTCCGGAGGCGTCCCGGTAGGGACTGCCGCCGTCGGAGGCGAAGCCTAGGCCAGGATGTGCGCCGAGATCGCCTCTCGCGCCTTGGCGTCGACGCCCAGAACGGCCTCCAGATAGGCCTCGATCGAGCCGTGGGCGGCCTCGATGGCCTCAATGGACGCCAGGATGTATTCGGCCTCGACACCCAGGGCCGCGCGGATCGCCGCCTCGGGCGGGACGACGCCGGTATAGTCGGCGAAGTGGCGGCCGATCTGCTCGCCGATGCGGCCGTAGCGCTCGGGATCGTTGGTGGCGAGATAGTCCTCGACCAGGTCGTCGCGCGACACGCCGGCCAAGCTATGGGTCAGGGCGGCCAGCAGGCCCGTGCGGTCCTTGCCGGCGGCGCAGTGGATCAGCACCGGGCCCTTGGCCTGCGCCAGGGCGGCGAAGTAGCGCCTGAACAGGTCGACGTGGCGCGGGGTGAACGGCTTACGGCGATAGGACTCCATCATGTAGGCGTGGAAATCGCCTTCCGAGAAATCCCAGCCGCGCAGGAAGGTCAGCCACGGATCGTCGCCCTGACCGCCCAGGTCGTTGTCGATCACCTCGGCGGCGAAGCCTTGCCAGCGGCGCGAGGGCTGGTGGCTGCGCTCCTGGCTGCGGCGCAGGTCGACGATGGTGACGATGCCCAGCCCAGCCATGGCCGAGAGGTCCGCGTCGGTGGCGTCGGCCTGGTGGGCGGCGCGGAACAGCAAACCTCGCTTCAACCGGCCCGCCCCGGCGGCGTAGTCGCCGTAGTCGCGGAAGTTCTCGACGCCTTGCAGGGGGATTTGACGGGTCATGGCCCCGATGTAGCGATCCACGGCGACGAAATCGAGACGTCGGCTGAGGCGACTGGACGGATCGTGCAACTGCGCGGAAGCTGCCCCCATGCTTCCGGTCCAGCGATTCCAGAGCTTCGACGGCGTCTCCATCGCCTACCGCACCCTGGGCGAGGGCTGGCCGACCCTGCTGCTGCACGGTTTCCTGGCCAGCGCCGAGAGCAACTGGTTCCTGCCCGGCATCGCCGCGGCCCTGGCCCAGGCCGGCCGCAAGGTGATCGCCCCGGACCTGCGCGGCCACGGCCGCTCCGACGCTCCCACCGATCCCGCCGCCTGGCCCGCCGACGTGCTGGCCATGGATCAGATGGCGCTGGTCTCGCACCTGCACCTCGTCGACTACGATCTCGTGGGCTACTCCCTGGGCGCGCGCACGGCGGTGCGGATGCTGGTGCGCGGGGCGCGGCCCGAGCGGCTGGTGCTGGCCGGCATGGGCGCCAGCGGCCTGATGGGCACCGGCGAGCGGGCGGCGATGTTCGAGGACGCCATCCGCAACGGCGACCAGGCCAAGGACCCCCGCGCCGGCCGCCGCGTGCAGGCGATGATCGCCGCCGGCGGCCTCAAGCCCGAGGCCATGCTGGGGGTGCTGAACGCCTTCGTCCCGACCTCGGCCGAAGACATCGCCCGCATCGACGTCCCGACCCTGGTCATCGCCGGCCAGCGCGACGACGACAACGGCTCGGCCGAGGCCCTGGCCGGCCTCTTGCCCCAGGCCCGCGCCCAGCGCGTGCCCGGCGACCACATGAGCGCGGTCATGGAGCCGGCCCTGGCGGCGGGCATCGTCGGGTTCCTGGACCGGGTGTCGCGGTAGGGCGGGCTCGCCCCCAAGCCCCCTCCTTAACTCCCGTCATTCCCGCCCTTGTGGCGGGAAACCCTGGTTCCGCCTTCACGTGAAGCGCCAGCGGACTGCTTGGCAGTCCGCCCCTCCCGCCCTTGCGGCTGACAGAGGGGTTCCCGCCACAAGGGCGGGAATGACGGGAAGAATAGGAAAAGCCCTCGATAACGCCGGTTGACGACACTGATGACAAATGTCAACGTCGCATCGTTGACGTTTGTCATCGAGCGCGAGGGAGGGACCGCCATGAAGATCAGTTCGGCGGAAAGCGTGATCATGGAGGCGTTGTGGCGGTCCAGCCCGCTGACCTCCGAGGCGATCATCGGCGAGGTGGGCGAGCCCAACGGTTGGACCGAGGGCACGGTCAAGCAGCTGATCAGCCGCCTGCTGAAGAAGAAGGCCATCGCCGCCAAGCCGGACGGCCGCCGCTATCTCTACACGCCGCTGCTGGCCCGCCGCGATTATGTCGAGGCCGAGAGCCAGGGCCTGCTCGACCGGCTGTTCGACGGCCGGCTGGCGCCGCTGGTCACCCAGTTCTCCGAGGGCGGAAAGCTGTCGGAAGAGGACGTCGCCGAGCTGAAGGCCCTGGTCGAGAGGATCTCCAAATGACTGGCCCCGCTATTGGCGCCATCCTCGAGGCGCTGCTGCGCGCCAACCTCGCCCTGGCCGCCGCGATCCTGGCGGTGATGCTGCTGCGCCGGCCGGTGCGGGCGCGGTTCGGGCCGCTGGCGGCCTACATGCTGTGGCTGGCCCCGCCGATCTGCGCCCTGGTCAGCCTGGTTCCGGTCCCCGCCCCGACCGCGATCATGGCCCCGGCGATCGAGTTCGTCGCCACCGCCGGCAAGGCCGTCGCCCCGGTCGCGGCCAAGGCCCCGGCCCTGCCGATCGTGCTGCTGGTGATCTGGGAGCTGGGCGTGCTGGCCGCCTTCGGCCTGTTCGCCGTGCGTCAGCTGCGGTTCGTCCGCGCCGTCGGCCGCCTCACGCCCTTGAACGGGCAGCCGGCCGTGCTGCGCGGCGAGCATGTAGAGGCCGGCCCGCTGGTGCTGGGCTGGCTGCGCCCGCGCATCGTCGTGCCGGCCGACTTCGCCGACCGCTTCGAGGGCGAGGCCCGCGCCCTGGTGCTGGCGCACGAGGACGTCCACCTGCGGCGCGGCGACGCCCGCATCAACGGCCTGGCCGTCGCCCTGCAATGCCTGTGCTGGTTCAACCCGCTGGTCCACCTGGCCGCCCGCACCCTGCGGATCGACCAGGAGATCGCCTGCGACGCGGCGGTGATCGACCGCCATCCGCACGCCCGCCGGCTCTACGCCGAAACCCTGCTCGGCTCGGTGCTGGGCGGCGCCCACGCCCCGCTCGGCTGCCATTGGCCGGCGACGGGCCCCCATCCCCTGAAGGAGAGACTGATCATGTTGAACACCGCCTCCGTCACCCCGCTGCGCCGAAAGGCGGGCCTGGCCCTCGTGGTCCTGGTCGCCTCGACCGCCGCCGGCGCCGTCTGGGCCGCCAATCCCGCGCCCGCCCCCGAGCCGGCCGTGATCACCCGCCCCGACTGGATCGAGAAGCCCGACGCCAACGACCTGGCCCGCTACTATCCGGCCGACGCGGCGGCGGCGAAGGCGTCCGGCCGGGCGCTCATCACCTGCGGCGTCGCCCTCGACGGCCGGCTGGAGAACTGCCGGGTGCTCCGCCAGAGCGACGGTCCCTACGCCTTCGGCGACGCGGCCCTGCAGCTCAGCCAGTTCTTCCGCATGCAGCCCAAGACCATCGACGGCCAGCCCATCGCCGGGGGCCAGGTGACGATCCCGATCGCCTTCAGCGTGCCCAAGTAGGACCTGGGCGACAGGCAAGAAAAAGGGGCGGTGGATAACCACCGCCCCTTCGTCGTTTTCAGGCGTCGTTTTCAGACGGAGCACCCCTCACCGGAAAGGCGGCTCGTCGAAGGCGCGCAGCTTGCGCGAGTGCAGGTTGGGACCTTCCTCGTGCAGCAGCTGGCAGGTCAGGATGCCGATCTGCAGATGCTGGCTGATCGCCCGCTCGTAGAAGGCGTTGGCCTGGCCCGGCAGCTTGATCTCGCCGTGCAGCGGCTTGTCCGACACGCACAGCAGCGTCCCGTACGGCACCCGGAAGCGGTAGCCCTGGGCGGCGATGGTGGCGCTTTCCATGTCGATGGCGACGGCGCGGCTCTGGTTGAAGCGCAGGGCCGACAGGCTGTGGCGCAGTTCCCAGTTGCGGTCGTCGGTAGTGACCACGGTGCCGGTGCGCAGGCGCTTCTTCAGCTCCTGGCCGGTGTCGCCGCTGATCGCCTTGGCCGCGTCGTAGAGGGCGCGCTGCACTTCGGCGATCGACGGCACCGGGATCTCCGGCGGCAGCACCACGTCCAGCACGTGGTCGTCGCGCAGATAGGCGTGGGCCAGCACGTAGTCGCCGATGGTCTGGGTGTCGCGCAGGCCGCCGCAGTGGCCGATCATCAGCCAGGCCTGCGGGCGTAGCACCGCCAGGTGGTCGCAGATGGTCTTGGCGTTGGACGGGCCGACGCCGATATTGACCAGGCTGACGCCCTGACCGTTCGGGGCGATCAGGTGGTAGGCCGGCATCTGGTGCTTGCGCCAGGCGCCATCAGCAATGGCCTGCTCTGCGTTCGGCGTCTCGGCCGTGACCACCACGCCGCCCGAGCACGACAGCGCCGTATACGGACTATCGGGCTTCTTCAGCTGCTCGACGCCCCAGCGGACGAACTCGTCCACATAGCGGTGGTAGTTGGTGAACAGGATGAACGGCTGCACGTGCTCGGCCGGCGCGCCGGTGTAGTGCCGCAGGCGGGCCAGCGAGAAGTCGGTCCGCAGGCCGTCGAACAAAGCCAACGGCCGGGTTTCCTCCAGCGCGGGGCTCCAGACCCCGTCGGCGATCTCGTCGCCAATGAAGGCCAGGTCCGTGGTCGGGAAGAAGCGGGCGATGTCCTCGCTGCGGACGTCGGCCTGGTTCAGGTCGATGCTGGCGTCCAGCACGTAGGGATAGGGGATCTCCTGCTCGGAGCGGGCGACCTCGATCTCGACGTCGAAGTCGTCCATCAGCAGGGTCAGCTGCTCGACCAGATAGTCCTGGAACTGGGCCGGCTTGGTGACGGTGGTCGAATAGACGCCCGGACGGCTGACCCGGGCGAACGAGCGCGCCAGCTTCGGCGGCAGGGCCTCGGGGTCGTAGGTCAGGCGCAGCTCGGGATAGGTGAACGAGCCGTCGAACCGCATCTGCGGGTCGGGGCGGGTTCCATGTTCGAGATAGGCCCGGAGGGCGGTGCGCAGGGCCTCGACGGCGCGCTGGTATTCGGAGTTGAGCCGTTCGACGACGGCGATCGCTTTTTCTTGGTTTGACATGGGTCTTTATAGCGACATTTCACGACATTGGCGAGACGGGCGCCCCGCCCAGGTGGAAAACTTTCTTACTTAGCGAAACCGCTCGCCGCCGGGTCAATCCGGGAACGGGCAACGGCCTTCGATCCCTACAGCTGCGCCTGTTTATCCGACGCGACGCTAGGCAAGCCGGCCAAGATCGCCTCTAGGGCATGGACGAACCCAGGTTCGTCGGCCACAAGGGCGGAAATGCTCAAATAAGGAGCGAATGGCGGCGCGGACCTTCTCGCGCGTCGTTCCTCCATAAGCCAGCCGTCGACGCCGACGGGCCCAGGGGACCCGGGATGAACAAACGCTTCGCCTATCTGATCATCGGCGCGATGGTGCTGGGGGTGCTCGTCGGCTGGGGGTGCAACCAGTTCCTCGACGCCGACGGCGCCAAGTCGGCGGCTTCGGGCCTGAGCCTGATCACCGACATCTTCCTGCGCCTGATCAAGATGATCATCGCGCCGCTGGTGTTCACCACGCTCGTCGCCGGCATCGCCCACATGGAGGACGCCGCCGCCGTCGGCCGTATCGGGGCCAAGACCCTGGGCTGGTTCATCGGCGCCTCGGCCGTCTCGCTGCTGCTGGGCCTCTTGATGGTTCACCTGCTGCAGCCGGGCCATGGGCTGCATCTGGTGGAGGCCGCGGTCTCGTCCAAGCCCGCCGCCTCGACTGAGGCCTTCACCCTCAAGGGCTTCATCACCCACCTGGTGCCGACCTCGATCTTCGACGCCATGGCCAAGAACGAGATCCTGCAGATCGTCGTCTTCTCGCTGTTCGTCGGCACCGCCGTCGCCGCGCTGGACGACAAGGCCCCGCAGGTGCTGCACCTGGTCGAGCAATGCGCCCAGATCATGCTGAAGGTCACCGGCTTCGTCATGAAGCTGGCCCCGCTGGCCATCTTCGCGGCCCTGGCCTCGACCATCGCCACGCAAGGGTTGGCCATGCTGGCCACCTACGCCAAGTTCGTGCTCGGCTTCTACGCCACCATGGGCACGCTCTGGGTGCTGCTGTTCGCCGCCGCCTTCGTGGTGCTGGGCAAGCGCGCCATCCCGCTGTTCGGGGTGATCCGCGAGCCGGCCCTGCTGGCCTTCTCGACCGCCTCGTCCGAAGCCGCCTATCCCCGCATCCTCGACAGCCTGCCCAAGGTGGGCGTGCGCCGCCGCATCGTCTCGTTCGTCCTGCCGCTGGGCTATTCGTTCAATCTCGACGGCTCGATGCTCTACTGCACCTTCGCCACCATGTTCATCATGCAGGCCCATGGCGTGCACCTGACCATCCAGCAGCAGATCTTCATGCTGCTGCTCCTGATGGTGACCTCCAAGGGCATCGCCGGCGTACCGCGCGCCTCGCTGGTGGTGATCATGGCCACCCTCACCTATTTCGGCCTGCCCGAGGCCTGGATCGCCCTCGTCCTGGGCGTCGACCACCTGCTCGACATGGGCCGCTCGGCGACCAACGTGGTCGGCAACTCGGTGGCCGCCGCCGTGGTGGCCAAGTGGGAGGGGGAGCTGGAGGACGTGGATCCGGAACTGGCCAAGGCTTCGGCCTGACCCTTCCTCCGTAAAATCCCCGCGAAAGCGGGGACCCAGGCGTTTTATCGTCAAGCGCCAAGCCTTTCAGAAAAAGCCTGGGCCCCCGCTTTCGCGGGGGTTTTACGGTTTACGGGGTGGGTTGAGTCCCGACGCCCCTAACAACCCCGCCTCCCTCGCCCTCGTGGCGAGGGTCCATGCCGGCCGCTGCTCAGACCTCGCGCCAACGCCAAAAGTCTGAGCAGGCTGACCCCTGGATCCTGGGCACAAGGCCCAGGAAGGCGAAGCTGGGTCATGAAGAGGGAAACCTTCCCCCTCCCCGGCCCAAAAATGGGACGCCTCGACCATTGACGGCGGCCTCGCCAGGCCCAATCTTTCGCGAGAGGGACTGTAAGGATGAACGCCATGGTCAAGCTGAAAACCGTCGCCCTGGCTGGCTTGGCCGGCGCGCTTCTCACCGCTCCGGCGCTGGCCGACGAAACCGCCGCCGCGCCGCAGAAGGCCCAGCGCCAGTGCTTCCAGCTGTCGGACTGGCAAGGCTGGAGCGCCCCCGACAAGAACACCCTCTACATGAAGGTGCGCAATCGCGACGTCTACAAGGTGGACCTCGCCTGGGGCAGCAACCAGCTGACCTGGCCGGGCAATTTCCTGGTTTCGACCGTCCGCGGTATCGACACCGTCTGCAATCCGATCGACCTGGACCTGAAGGTCTCCGACAGCAGCGGTTTCGCCATGCCGATCCGCGCCAAGACCATCACCAAGCTGACGCCGGAAGAGATCGCCGCCATCCCCAAGAAGGACCGGCCGTAGCCGACGGCGCGTCCATCGCTGTTTCGTGAAAGGCGCGGATCGCAGGGTCCGCGCCTTTTCTCTTGGCCGCTCGCCGGGTCCGGGCTCTTAATGCCGCAACGTCGGGTCCACGACGGACCGGCGATCGAGCGGAGCGACACCATGGGTCTGCTGGACAATCTGACGGGTCTGCTGGGCGGCCAGGGCGACCTGGCCGAGGCGGTCAAGAGCCTGGGCGTGGCCGGCGGGGTCGGCGGCCTGGTCGACGCCTTCCAGAAGGGCGGCCTCGGCGAAGTCGCCCAGTCTTGGGTCGCCAGCGGCCACAACCTGCCGGTCTCGGCCGAACAGATACAGGCCGTGCTCGGCTCGGGGGCCGTGGGCCAGTTCGCCGAGAAGCTGGGCGTCGATCCGCAGACCGCGGCCGCCAAGCTGTCGGAGATCCTGCCCGGCCTGGTCGACCAACTGACCCCGGGCGGCAAGCTGCCCGACGAAGGCATCAGCGGCGCCGTCGGCGGCCTTCTGGGCGGCTTCCTGAAGCCCTAGGCCTCGCCCGCCGCCTCCAGCAGCGCCACGACCATCGCATTGACCGGCGTGGCGATCCCGTGCGCGGCGCCCTTGCGGACGATGACGCCGTTGCGGGCGTCGATCTCCATGGGGCGGCCGGCCAGGCGGTCGGCGTGCAGGGAGTTGACGGAGTCCGGCGGGCTGGCGCGATAGCCGGCCACCACCTCGTCCGGCAGGTCGAGCGGCAGGTCCGCGCCCTCCGCCCGGCCGACGGCGACGCACTCGGCCACGAGATCCTTCATGATCGCGGCGATGTCGTCGCGACGGGCGATCCCGGCCGGCTTCAGGGTAAGCGCGTTGACGGCGCCCGCGCAGTTGAGGCCCAGCTTGCGCCAGGCGACGGTCTTGAAGTCGTCGGTGGTCGAGACCTCGATCGGCGCATGGGCCAGGAGGCCGGCGAAGGCCTCGCCCGCCTCGCCGGCCGGAACCTTGATCCACCCCATCCGCCGCTGGCGGATCAGGCCGGGCGCGGTGCGTTCGGCCGGGATGTCGACCACCGCCGGGACAATGCGCTCGGCCGGCAGGTAGGGCGCGAACCGCTCGACATGCTCGACGCCGTTCTGCAGCACCGCCACCCGCGTCTGCGGACCGACCAGCCCGGCCAGCCAGGCGGCCGCGCCGGCGGCGTCATAGGTCTTGGTGGTGACCAGCACCCAGTCATGGGGCGCAGCCTTCGCCGGATCGGTCAGCACCGTCGGCGTCGCCACCAGCGTCCGTTCCGGCGTCTCGACCTCCAGTCGTTCGAAGGCGGTGCGGGCGCACAGGGTCACGTCGTGGACCTGGCCGAGCCAGGCCGCCAGGGTCCCGCCGACTGCGCCGGGACCGATCACCGCGATGCGCATGGCATGCTCCACAAACGAAAAACGCCGCCCGCCCCCAGCCTGCAAAAGCAGGCTGGGGCACTCCAGGATGAAGCGCGCCCCAGCGGGTCAACCGCTCACACTTAACCCTGGCGCGCTTCCGCGGGCGGCGTCAGTCTCGTCACGACGGTTTCGCGGACCTCAGTGGTCGGCCGAAACGGTGTCGGTGCGCTTTTGCAGCATGGCCTCGAAGCTGGACCACACGCCGTCGGCGCCGTGCCACTGGCCCTTGGTCGCGGCCTTGGAATATTCCGTGGCGCGGGCTTCGAAGAAGTTGGCGTGCTCGACGCCCGACAGCAGGGCCTGCAGCCACGGCAGCGGGTTTTCCCGCACGCCGTAGACTTCCGGCAAATCGAGCTGGCGCAGGCGCCAGTCGGCGACGAAGCGGATGTACGACTTGATGTCGTCCGGGGTCATGCCCTGGATGTCGCCGGCCTCGAAGGCCAGGTCGATGAAGTTGTCTTCCATGCCGACCACGGTCTTGCAGCAGTCGACGATGTCGTCGGCCACGGCCTTGGTCACCGCGCCGGTTTCCTTGTTGAAGGTGTGGTACAGCTTGATGATGCCGTCACAGTGCAGGCTTTCGTCGCGGATCGACCACGAGACGATCTGGCCCATGCCCTTCATCTTGTTGAAGCGCGGGAAGTTCATCAGCATCGCGAACGAGGCGAACAGCTGCAGGCCTTCGGTGAAGCCGCCGAACATGGCCAGGGTGCGGCAGATGTCGGCGTTCGACTCCACGCCGAACGTCTGCATGTAGTCGTGCTTGGCCTTCATGGCCTCGTATTCCATGAACGCCGAGAACTCGGTCTCGGGCATGCCGATGGTCTCGAGGAGCAGGGCGTAGGCCGCGATATGGATCGTCTCCATGTTCGCGAACGAGGCCAGCATCATCTTCACCTCGGTCGGTTTGAACACCCGACCGTAGCGCTCCATGTAGTTGTCCTGCACCTCGACGTCGGACTGGGTGAAGAAGCGGAAGATCTGCGTCAGCAGATTGCGCTCCTTGTCGTTCAGCTTGACGGCCCAGTCCTTGAGGTCCTCGCCCAGCGGCACCTCTTCCGGCATCCAGTGGACCTGCTGCTGCTTCTTCCAGAAGTCATAGGCCCAGGGATAGCGGAAGGGCTTGTAGCCGCCCGAGGGGATCATGAGGCCGGGCGTGGTGATCAGCGAGGCGGACATGGGCGGTCTCCAGAGCGGGCGGACGCGAATCGGGCGGCGGGGTAGGATCTAGATAGCGCAGGGCGACCCGCCTCATCTAGTGGTCAGATTGTCTCAGCACACAAGATGTTGTGGGCAGAATGGGTAACCAATGATGAATCGAGCTTACACCATCTATGGCGCGCTTGGCTCGGGCTCGGTCCCCGTCGAAGCGACTTTGACCCTATTGGGGCAGCCCTACACGGTCATCGAGGCGCCCACCTGGGAGGGCGAGGCGCAGCAGGACAAGGTCGCCCCCGTCAACCCGATGAAGCAGATCCCGGCCCTTGTCACCCCCGACGGCGAGACGATCACCGAGAGCGCGGCGATCCTGATCTGGCTGGCCGACAACCACCCCGAGGCGCGGCTGGGGCCCGCCGTCGGCGATCCGCGCCGGGGGCAGTTCCTGCGCTGGATGACCTTCATCCCGGCCTCGATCTATTCGCTGTTCTGGGTGCGCGACGATCCCTCGCGGCTGGCCGGCCCGGATCCGAAAGCCCAAGCCCGCGTCAAGGCCGCCACCGCCGACCGCATCGCCGACTGCTGGGCGATGATGGACGCCCAGGTCGAGCCCGGCGCCTACATCCTCGGCGACGCGCTGACCGTGCTCGACCTCTATGTCGCCGTCGTCAGCCGCTGGGGCTCGCGCCGGGTGCGCTTCTACGACCGCGCGCCGAAGATGGCCGACGTGGTGCGGCGGGTGGATAGCGATCCGCGGCTGGTGGAGTTCTGGGAGAAGCGCTTCCCGTTCGTGGACGGGTGGGAGAGCAAGGGGGCGAGCGGGTGACCATGGACGTGACCGAAGACGAAGCCCGCTACATCGTGCAGGCCGTGCGCCGCTACTACGGGGACGACGCCGTCGTGCGGGCCTGGAGCGTCGCACCCAGGCGGCTCGACCTGCATGTGGAGACCGATCGCGACATCGGCCTCGAGCATCACGAGTGCCTGGGCCTGATCACCTGCGAGATCGTCCGCGACCAGGTCTCTCTGCAGCACAGCATTCGAGGCCAGAGGATCGACGGCGGCGCCAAGCACGCCTATCGCCATGGCCGAGTGCTGGCGGGATCCGACGCGCCAGGCGGCGGCGATGCGCGCTGGCAGGTTTACGTGCAGAGCTTTAGCGGCTAATAGCCCCGCTCGATGCACTTCGCCGCGACCAAAATTATTACCCGCAAAACGACCCGCTACGGCGGGGCGGCGGGTATGCGCGCGATCTAACGCAAGCATCCCCAGACCAGCCCCGCACTGCGCGGGGCGGCTCTCTTGACCACGAGATCTGACGGCTCCCCGCGCTCCTTCATCCCAGGAGACGCAAGACTATGAGCCCCAAGTTTTCCCGTTCGAACCCTCCCCACGTCGGCGTTGTCGGCGCCACCGGTCTGGTGGGCGGCATGATGCTGAAGCTGCTGGCCGAGCGGGACTTCCCGCTGGCCTCGCTGCGGGTCTTCGCCTCGGCCCGCTCGGCCGGCCAGGCCCTGGCCTGGAAGGACGGGTCGGTGACCGTCGAGGACGCCGCCAGCGCCGACTTCGCCGGCCTGGACATCGTGTTCTTCTCGGCGGGCGGCGACACCTCGCGCGAGCTGGCCCCCAAGGCCGCCGCGGCCGGGGCGATCGTCATCGACAACTCCTCGGCCTGGCGCAGCGACCCGGACGTGCCGCTGGTGGTGTCGGAGGTGAACCCCGACGCCCTGGCCGTGATCCCCAAGGGCATCGTCGCCAACCCCAACTGCACGACCATGGCCGCCATGCCGGCCCTGAAGCCGCTGCACGACCGGGCGGGCCTCAAGCGCCTGACCGTCAGCACCTACCAGGCCGCCTCGGGCGGCGGGGTCGAGGGCATCCGGGTGCTGTCCGAGCAGGTGCAGGCCGGCGCGGCCGGCGATCTCGACGGCCTGGCCCTGTCGCCGGACGCCGCCCCCCTGCCCGAGCCGCAGAAGTGGGCCGTGCCGCTCGCCTACAACGTGGTGCCGCTGAACTACGTGCTGGGCGAGGACGGCTATACCGAGGAAGAGCTGAAGCTGCGCGACGAGAGCCGCAAGATCCTGGGCCTGCCGGAGCTGCCGGTCAGCGGCACCTGCGTGCGCGTGCCGGTGTTCTCGGGCCACGCCCTCTCGATCAACGCCGAGTTCGAGCGGCCGATCTCGGTGGCCGAGGCGCTGGAGCTGCTGGGCAATGCGCCGGGCGTGGTGCTGGACGACGTGCCCAACCCGCTCGCCGCCACCGGCCAGGATCCGGTGTTCGTCGGCCGCGTGCGCCCCGACCCGACCGTCGCGAACGGCCTGGCCCTGTTCGTCGTGGGCGACAACCTGCGCAAGGGCGCGGCGCTCAACGCCGTGCAGGTGGCCGAGGTGCTGGTCGGCGGCTGACGCTGATCGAGGGCGCTTGCCGCACGGCGAGCGCCCTCCCGCCAAGGCGCGACAGCATGCCGCGCAGCCTGGGGATGAGCGTTCATTCCCTCTTCACCGCGCGGGCGCGAAGGCTGTCGGCAGGATGAAGATTTCGCAGCTTTCCACCACCGACACGGGCGCATCGGCCGCCCCCGTCGCCTATCCCGGCGGGACCGCGGCGGCGACGGCCGCGCTGAACGACACGACGGGATCGGTCGGGCTGGACCAGCAACTGGGCGCCTATCACGCCCTGGCCGACCGCTGGGCCGGCGCGGGCCACGGCGAGCGGGCGGGCCTGTCGCAGGCGCTCAACGAGTCGCCGTTCGCCAAGACCGTGCAGTCGGCGCTCAACACCTTCACCAAGGCCGCCTGGGCCGGATCGGACGCCGCGCCTCCGGTTCCGCAGCAGAAGGCGCTGGACGCCTTCGACGGCCTCTCCGAAACCGACCAGACCATCGTCGCCTCGCTGCAGGTCGGCGTGCCCGGCGCCAAGGGACCGGCCAGCGTCGGCGACTACCGCGCCCGCCTGCAGTCCGACCGCGACGCCGCCCAGCCGTCCTCTACGCCGCGCGATACCGTCACCCTCTCCCCCGAAGCCCAGGCCCGCCTGGCCGGCGGAGCCGCACCCGAGGCGGCCGTCGCACCGGCGGTCGAAGCGACGCCCGAGATGGCGGCGGCGATAAGCGCCTACGGCAAGGCGGCGCGGTAAGAAGACCCCTCTCTCTTTGAGAGAGGGAGGGGCCCGCGCCGCAAGGCGTGGGAGGGTGAGAGGTTTCACCGTCGGCCGGAAGATCTCGAAAGCCCCCTCTTTCGGACGATCGCGCTCTCATTTTCCCGCCTTCCTCGCCCCTGTGGCGAGGACCCAGGGTCGGGCCAGGCTCGGCGCCCCAGCCTGGGCGTCGCCAACGTGGTCGTGAGGAAGCCGACGATCTCGGCGGCGGAACCCTGGACCCCAGGCACAAGGCCTGGGGAGGCGGGGGTGCTCGCGCCAGGTTCGGAGAGTTTGTTACCTCTCACCCTCCCACCGCTTGCGCGGCGGGCCCCTCCCTCTCTCACAGAGAGAGGGGTTCAAACCGCGAAATCCGCCAGCGCCGCCGGCTCGCCCTTGCCGACGCTCACCTCCGCCGCCAGCCAGTCGATGAAGGCCCGCACCCGGGCCGGCAGCTGGCCGCCGTGGCCGACATAGACGGCGTGGATCAGTTCGATGTCACCGGGATTGAAGGCCTCCAGCACCGGGACCAGCCGGCCGGCGGCGATGTCGGGGCCGACGTGCAGCACCGACAGGCGCGCGATCCCCTGCCCGGCCAGAGCCAGGACCCGAGCGCTCTCGCCGTCGCCCACCTCGGCCCGGCCGTGCACCGGCCGGAAGACGACTTCGCCGTCGATCTGGAAGCCCCACGAGTCGCAGTGGCGGGCGAAGTTGAAGGTCACCAACTCGTGCCGCGGCAGGTCGTCGGGATGGGTCGGTGTTCCCGCGCCCGCCAGATAGGCCGGCGAGGCGACCAGCACCATGCGGCTGTGGGCGATCCGGCGGGCCATCAGCTGCGAGGCCCGCATCGGCCCCACGCGGATGGCCACGTCGGCCCGCTCGTCCATCAGGTCGATCACCTGGTCGGTGACCGTGATGTCGAGCTGGATGTCGGGGTGGGCGGCCAGGAACCTCGGCGACAGCGGCAGCAGGTAATGCTGGCCGAACGGCACGCTGGAATTGACCCGCACCCGGCCGCGCGGGGCGGCGCTGGCGGCCACGGCGCGCTCGGCCTCATCGAGATCGGCCAGCACCCGCAGCGAGTGCTCGTGAAAGGTCTGGCCCTCGGCGGTGAGGGTCAGCTTGCGGGTGGAGCGGTTGACCAGCCGGGCGCCCAGCCGGGCCTCGAGCCGGGCCACCAGCTTGCTGACCGCCGACGGCGTCATCCGGAGCGAGCGCGCCGCGGCCGAGAAGCCGCCCTGCTCCACCGCCCGGACGAAGACTTCCATCTCGGCGGTGCGATTGATCTCTTGCCGCGCCATCGTGCCTTCATGTCACAAGTGATGATACTTCCGGCAATCTAATTCATCGAAGACGACAACGCTATCTGACAGGCCGAACATTCACCGGAGCCGGCTGTCATGCCCCTCGCCCTCTATGCTCTGACCGTCGGCGCCTTCGGCATCGGCGTCACCGAATTCGTCATCATGGGCCTCTTGCTACAGGTCTCGGCCGATCTCGGGGTCTCGATCCCCACGGCCGGCTGGCTGACCACCGGCTACGCCCTGGGCGTCTTCGTCGGCGCCCCAATCCTGACCCTCGCCACGCGCCGCCTGCCGCCCAAGACCACGCTGCTGGCCCTGATGGCCATCTTCACCCTGGGCAACCTGGCCGCCGCCCTGGCGCCCAACTTCGCCCTGCTGATGGGCGCGCGGATCGTCACCGCCCTGGCCCACGGGACCTTCTTCGGCGTCGGCTCGCTGGTCGCCGTCTCGCTCGTGGCGCCCGAGCGCAAGGCCTCGGCCATCGCCATCATGTTCACCGGCCTGACCCTCGCCACCCTGCTGGGCGTGCCGTTCGGCGCGTGGCTGGGCCTGGCCTTCGGCTGGCGCTCGACCTTCTGGGCGGTGGCCGCCATCGGCGCCCTGGCGCTCGTGATCCTGGCCCTGCTGGTCCCCAAGGGCGACAAGGCCGCCGAGCCCGCGCCGCTGAAGGAAGAGTTCGCCGTCCTGGCCCGCCCGCAGGTGCAACTGGGCCTGGTGATGACGGTGCTCGGCTTTGGCGGGGTGTTCGCGGTCTTCACCTACATCCAGCCGATCCTGACGCAGCTGGCCGGCTTCTCGGAGGCCGCGGTGTCGCCGATCCTGCTGGTGTTCGGCGCGGGCCTGGTGGCCGGCAACCTGCTGGGCGGCCGCTGGGCCGACAAGAACCTGAACGCGGCCCTGGCCGGGAGCATCGCCGTCCTGACCGTGGTCATGCTGGCCTCGG
Organism: Caulobacter sp. GW821-FHT10A10; assembly: GCF_059415745.1. NCBI lineage: Bacteria > Pseudomonadati > Pseudomonadota > Alphaproteobacteria > Caulobacterales > Caulobacteraceae > Caulobacter > Caulobacter sp. GW821-FHT10A10. The sequence continues at coordinate 811,673 of NZ_JBWKNV010000001.1, forward strand.
GCTGGGCCTTCCACGACAAGGTCGGCGCCGTGCTGGCCGCCTTCCTGCTGGGCGCGGCCGCCTTCGCCACCGTCGCGCCGCTGCAGATGCGGGTGCTCTCACAGGCCGGCGGCGCGGGCCAGGGCCTGGCCTCCAGCCTCAACATCGCCGCCTTCAACCTCGGCAACGCCATCGGCGCGGCCCTGGGCGGCGCGGTGATCGCCCACGGCGCGGGCCTTGCGGCCATCGCCCCGATCGCGGCCCTGGTGCCGCTGGGCGCCCTGGTTCTGGCGGCGCTGAGCCTAGGCCTGGAACGCCGCCAGAAGCTGGCCGCGGCGTAACGCCCAAACTCCTCCCCCGTGAAACGGGGGAGGGGGACCACGAAGTGGTGGAGGGGGCGAGACTGGGCTCATTGCCGGCCGTCGCCCCCTCCGTCACGGCGCTGATAGCGTCGCGCCACCTCCCCCGCTTGCGGGGGAGGAGCTGGGCCCCAGGGCCGAAAGTCGGATCGAGCAAGAACAGTCCCCGCCGCAGGCGCTATCGCCGACCGGTCGGGTTTCTTTCCCCTCCCCTCTCCAGGAGACCTCCCATGGAATACCGCACCCTCGGCCGGTCCGGCCTCAAGGTCCCCGCCCTCAGCTTCGGCGCCGGCACGTTCGGCGGCCAGGGGCCGCTATTCAGCGCCTGGGGCGACACCCGGGTCGAGGAGGCCCGGCGGCTGATCGACATCTGCCTGGAGGCCGGCGTCACCCTGTTCGACACCGCCGACGTCTATTCGAACGGCGCTTCGGAAGAGATCCTCGGCGAGGCCCTGGTCGGCCGCCGCGACGAGGCCCTGATCTCCACCAAGCTCGGCCTGCCGATGGGCGACGGGCCGCTGGAGGCCGGCGCCTCGCGCCTGCGGCTGGTGCGCGGGGTCGAGGCGGCGCTGAAGCGGCTGAAGACCGACCGCATCGACCTGCTGCAACTGCACGCCTTCGACGGAACGACGCCGGTGGAGGAGACCCTCTCGGCCCTCGACGACCTCGTGAGCGCCGGCAAGGTGCTCTATGTCGGCGCCTCCAACTTCGCCGGCTGGGAGCTGATGAAGTCGCTGGCCGCCGCCGACCGCCACGGCTGGCCGCGCTATGTCGCCCACCAGGCCTACTACTCCCTGGCCGGCCGCGACTACGAGTGGGAGCTGATGCCGCTGGCCGCCGACCAGGGCGTCGGGGCCATGGTCTGGAGCCCGCTGGGCTGGGGCCGCCTGACGGGCAAGATTCGCCGCGGCCAGCCCTTGCCGGAGACCAGCCGCCTGCACCAGACCGCCGACGCCGGCCCGCCGGTCGACGACGAGCGCCTCTACCGCATCGTCGACGCCCTGGACGCCGTCGCCGCCGAGACCGGCAAGACAGTGCCGCAGATCGCCATCAACTGGCTGCTGCGCCGCCCCACGGTCTCCAGCGTCATCGTCGGCGCTCGCACCGAGGAGCAGCTGCGCCAGAACCTCGGCGCCGTCGGCTGGAGCCTCACGCCGGAGCAGGTCGCCGCCCTGGACGCCGCCAGCGCGGTCACCCCGGCCTATCCCTACTACCCCTACTGGCGCGAAGGCGGCTTCCGGCAGGTGAACCCGCCGCTGGTGTAGGGCGCCGGAGCGCCGCTCCGTATTCTACGCGTCATCCCGGGCGAAGGCGCGCAGCGCCGCAGACCCGGGACCCAGGGGCCGGCGCACTGCGGTCGCCCCTGGGTCCCGGCTCTCCGCTTCGCTGCGGCCGGGATGACGACCAAAGGGGGCATTGATGTTTGAGCCTCAAGTCATCACCCACGCCCCCATGGCCCGCCCGGCCGCCGCCTGCTAAGCCCCGGCCATGCTCACCGATCCCTTCTTCTACGCCGTCGCCATCCCCGCCGTGATCCTGGTGGGGCTGGCCAAGGGCGGGTTCGCGGGGATCGGGGTGGTGGCCACGCCCCTGCTGGCCCTGGCGGTCGGGCCGGTGAAGGCCGCAGCGATCCTGCTGCCGCTGCTGATCCTGCAGGACGTCGTCGGCGTCTGGTCCTATCGCAAGACCTGGGACAAGGGCCTCTTGATCCTGATGGTGCCGCCGGCCGCGGTGGGCATCTTCCTGGGCTGGGCCCTGGCGGCGCTGGTGTCGGCGTCGGCGGTGGAGCTGGCGGTGGGCCTGGTGTCGGTGCTGTTCGCCGCCCAGCGCCTGTGGGCCGAGCGGGCGGTCAAGGCGGCCGCCGCGATCGAGGCCACGCCCGGCCGGCCGTGGCTGGGCGCGCTGTGCGGCATGGCCTCGGGCTTCACCAGCCAGATCTCCCACGCCGGCGGCCCGCCGTTCCAGATCTACGTCCTGCCGCGCCGCCTGCCGCGCGACGTCTTCGTGGGCACCAGCGCGATCTTCTTCGCCATCGTCAACTGGATGAAGATGCCGGCCTACCTGGCGCTCGGCCAGTTCACCCCCAGCGTGCTGACCGCCGTGGCCGTGCTGACGCCCCTGGCCCTGGCCTCCACCTGGGCCGGCGTGTGGCTGGTGCGCCGCGTGCCGGCCGAGGGCTTCTACAAGGTGATCTACGTCCTGCTGATCCTCGTCGGAACCAAGCTGGCCTGGGATGGATTGATGGGGCTGGTGAGTTAAACGGTCACGCTTGCGATATGCCCTTTCGGCGCCATGATGATCGACGTTTATACGTCACCCAATTCGACTAGGCTGGGCGGGCCATGACGATCTCAGACTTCACCAAGCACTATCCCACGTCGGGCGCGAAGCTGGCCGACCTGATCGTGCACCTGGCGGGCCTCGCCTGCGCCCTGCTGGGCGGCGGCATCCTGCTGGGCCTGGCCTTCGGCCTGGGCTCGCTGAGCCAGATGGCGGCCATCGGGGTCTATACGCTGGGCATGGTGACCATGCTGTCGCTGTCGACCGCCTACAACTTCTCCAAGGCGCGCTGGCAGCCGCTGCTGCGCCGCTTCGACCACGCCGGCATCTTCATCATGATCGCCGCCTCCTACACCCCCTTCACCACCCAGAACCTGACCGGCTGGTGGGCCATCGGCATGACCGCCGCCGTCTGGGGCATCGCGGGCCTGGGCGTGCTGGCCAAGCTGTTCCTGCCGGGCCTCGACAAGCGGTTCTGGGTCGGCCTCTACATGGCGCTGGGCTGGCTGGTGCTGGTGGCCATCAAGCCGATGATCGAGGGCCTGTCGTGGGTGGCCCTGCTGCTGCTGGCCATCGGCGGCATCGTCTATTCCACCGGCACGGTGTTCTACCTGATGCGCCGGCTGAAGTTCCGCCGCGCCATCTGGCACGGCCACGTGATCGGCGGCGCGGGCCTGCACTACGCGGCCGTGCTGGTCGGAGTGGTGCTGGCCGGCGCCCGGGCCTGATCCGCATGGCCCGCGACGGCGCACCGCACGGGAACGAGCCGACCGGAACCGAAACCCGGATCACCATCCAGAGCCTGCTGCGCGACTGGCGCGGCCCCGATCCCCTGCGCGGCAAGCGCCTGCCCGCCCCGCTGGCTGCCGCCCACGCCGAGGCCGTCGACTTTCCGGGCGTGCGCCTGTCGATCGAGCAGGCCGAGGACGCGCTGAAGGCCGCCGCCGACCGCCTGGCGCCGGTGCGCTCGCTGATCGGCATGGACGAGTTCAACATCCTGGCCTTGTCGGGCGGGGCGGCCGGCGGCGCCTATGGCGCGGGCGTGCTGACGGGCCTGTCCAAGGCCGGGCGGCGTCCGCACTTCGCCATCGTCACCGGCGTCTCCACCGGGGCCCTGATCGCCCCCCTGGCTTTTCTGGGCCCGGCCTGGGACGACCGCCTGACCGACGCCTATCTGGGCGGCCACGCGGCCGAGCTGCTCAGCCTGCGGCGCCTGGCTCCCGCGCTGGGTCCCAGCATCTTCAAGGGCGAAAGCCTGGACGCCCTGGTCGAGCCCTTCGTCGACGAGACCCTGATCGAGGCCGTCGCCGTCGAGCACGCCAAGGGCCGGCGCCTGCTGATCGCCACCACCAATCTCGACAACCAGCGGGCCACGATCTGGGACATGGGCGCGATCGCCACGCGCGGCGGTCCGGAAGCCGTGAAGCTGTTCCGCGAGATCCTGGTGGCCTCGGCCTCGGTGCCCGGCCTCTTCCCGCCCAAGCTGTTCGACGTCGAGTGCGACGGCGAACGGCGCCAGGAGATGCACGTCGACGGCGGCGTGGCCGCGCCGCTGTTCCTGATGCCCGACGCCCTGCTGCACTGGCGCAACCTCGGCTCGCGGGTGCGTCGGGGCCGGGTCTACGTCATCGTCAACACGGTGCTGGACCCGTCGGTGCGCTCGACCCCGCCGGGCGTGGCCTCGATCATGGGTCGCAGCTTCGAGACCATGCTGCGGTTCTCCTATCGCCAGGCCTTGAGCCTCGCCGAAGGCTTCTGCACGCGCCACAACCTGCCGCTCAGCGTGGCCTCGATCCCGGGCGACTTCGACGGCTTCAACATGCTGCGGTTCGACACCGTGACCATGCGCAAGATCTACGACAAGGCCGAGGCCCTGGCCGCCGACGACAAGGTCTGGACCAGCCCGGCCCTGGAGCCCACCGGCTGGCGCGGCCTCTTCCGCCGCCCCGGCGGCCGGCCCAAGCCCGAGCCGGGCGCGATCAGCCTGGATCCAGGGACCGAGGGCTGAGGCCCATCTGCTTACGCGCCCTTGGGTTTGGCGTACCAGAGCGCGTTGACGATCACCCAGCGGTCGCCGAACCGGCCCAGATTCAGGTGATCGACGAACCAGGGCGTCTCCACCCGCGCCACAGCCACGTTCCCGGCCACGTCCAGCACCCGCACGCTGCGGCTCCACTGCTCGCGCGGCGTCCGCAAGGCGCCCTGCCGCGTCAGGTCGACCAACTCGTCGCGGCTCATGCGCCGCAGGCCCAGGGTCTCGTCGGGATCGGGTCGTGAGCGCACCGCGCGCTTGGCCAGGTCCGGATGCAGCACGCGGGCGACGCGGGCCGGATCGCCTTCCAGTTGGCCGTCCACATAGTCGTAGGCCGCCGCCTCGATCGCCTTCACGGCCGCCGGGTCGAACGCGCTGCTCGCGGGAGCGGGCGACAGCGGGGCGGCGGCGGGCGGCGGAACCGAACCGTCGAGGGCGAGCACGGCGAGAAGGGCGATGATCATGGAAGTCTCCGAAGGCGCGAAGGGCGGCTGAACCTGAGGATGCCCCACTCAAGCTCCACGCGAAAAGCGGCGCTTGAAAGGAGCCTCCGGCCCGATCGTCACCCGACGGTCGAGCCGCCACGCATTGCAGGTCCGAAACCGAACGCAGTCATCCGGCAGCACAAGGCCGCTAGGCGTGCGGGGCTTTCAGTCTTTCGGTCCGGTCATGCGCAAGCTCATCCTTCCCGCCCTCGCCGTCGCCCTGCTCGCCGTCTCGGCGGCTCACGCCCAGCCGCCCGGCGGCGGTCGCGGCGGTCCGCCTCCCGGCGGCGGCGGTCCCGGCGGACCGGGCGGTCCTGGCGGCGGGTCCAAGCAGGCGGACCTCGACAAGGTGGTGATCACCGGCGTGGTGCTGGCGCTCGATCCGGCCGCCGACCGGGTGACGATCGCCTATGCGGCGTCGGAGCCGCTGAACTGGCCGGCGGGAACCATGCCCTTCGCCACGGTCAAGCCGGGCATGCTGGGCGAGGTGACGGTGGGCCAGAAGGTGCGCTTCACGCTCAGCAATCACCGCATCGCGGCGTTCCTGCCGGAAGGTCCGCCGCCGGAAGGCGGCCCGCCTCCCGGTGGATCTCCCCCTGGTGGTCAGGACGGCAAGCCAGGCGGCCCGCCTCCGGGCGACGGCTCGGATCGTCCGCCGCCGCCTCCGCGCTGAGGCGTATCAGCCGGCCTTCTTGAGATAGCGCGCGCGGGTCTTCTCGACGCGGGGCGGGTCGGCGCGGAAGTCGGCGGCCACGCCCAGGCGGGCGTTGCACGACGGGCAGCGCACGTGGTCCTCGTCGGCCAGTTCGGCCGGCGGATCGAAGCGGGTGCCGCAGGGCTTGCACTTCCAGTCGCCGACTTGCGGCGGCGGCGGAGGGGGGGCCGGTTCGGGCGTCACCACCCGGGCCGTCTTCTGCAGGCGCTCGAGCGGCGGCGGACCGCCAGGCGCGGCGACCCCGCTCTTCAGGCTCAGGATTTTGCGGCGCGGGGGCTCGCTATCGCTCATGACGCTCGACGACTTTACGGAAGGATGGTCGCTAGCTGCATGATCGCGGCCGGAAACTCAAGGGTTCGCACGCCTGAAGGCTCACGGATGCCCCCGCTCACCACTCCGGCTTGAGGCTGAACGACAGGGCCACGACCGAGTCTTCCTGGGTGGCCATGCCCATGATCTGGTCCTTGGCCTTGATCTCGCGGCGGATGTAGCCGACCGAGGCCTGCATGGCCCCGCGCCGCCAGCCGACCCCGGCCTGGGCGTCGCCGATCAGCTTGCTGGTGGTGTCGGCGGTGACGCCGGCCCTCGTCCAGTCGCCGTCCTGGCCGCGCAGCAGGTTCATGCCGACCAGCTGGCCGCTGGCCCCGGCGAACAGATACCAGCGCCCACGGTCGCCGAAGGTCTCGCGGCCGTCGCGCACGCCCAGGCCGTCGATGACCCGGTCCTCGACGCTCTTGCCGCTGCTCTTGCCGATCCGCACCATGCCGCCGAGCTCGGCCGAGCCGCCGGCCCCGCCGAAGCCCAGGCCCGCGTGCGGGGTGAAATCGACCGACAGCTTGCCGGCCCCGAACTTGGCCGCCGCCGGCCAGCCGCGCGAAACGCTGACGTCGACGGTGTCGGCGTCGAAATTGGCCGCGCCCGGGCGCACCAGGCTGAGCGGCGCGCTCTGGGCCAGGCGCGAGGAAGTGGCCACCGAGACCCGCACCGAGTCCACGGCGCGCCCATTGTCGCCGACCACCACGCTGCTCGAACGCCAGCTGACCGGCCCGCGCTCTTCGTAATAGCGGTCTGCGTCCAGCAGGTTGGCGTCGCCGTAGAGGCCGGCGGGCGACACGGCGAAGGCCTCGCCCTCGGCCTCGGTCGCGCGGTCATCGACGGGGCGCGCGACGAAGGCGGCCGCCGAGGGCGCCTCAGGCGCGGCGCGGCGGGTCAGGTCCAGTTTCTGAAGAGTAGGATTGAGAGTCGGAGCCGCGGCGGCCGGCTTGGCCGTCGCCTTACGCTTGCCCTTGCGGACGGCAGCGTCGGACGTCGCCGCGGAAAGCGCCAAGGCGGCGCCGCAGCACGTCGCGATCGTTGCGCAAACGATACGCATTGCGGATTCCCCAATCCCAATCTCGCCCACCGTATCCGGCATTTCGGATACGTCCACCGGGAAAACCCGGCGTTCGGTGAACCGTTCGTGACTGTATTGGTTCCGCAGACAAAAACAGCGGCGCGAGATGTCGCGCCGCTGTGGTTGATTGTCGCTTTTACGCTCGTTTTACTGGCAGGCGAGGCACTCTTCGTAGTCGGTCTTTTCCGCGACGTCGAAGCCGCCCTCACCCGCCTCGGCCTTGCCGTCGGCGCCGGCGTAGGCCGCCCGCTGAACCGACTTGGAGCGCAGGTAGTAGAGGCTCTTCACGCCCCGCTCCCAGGCCTGCCAGTGCAGCATGTGCAGGTCCCACTTGTCGACGTCGCCGGGCAGGAAGATGTTCACCGACTGGCTCTGGCAGATTTCCGGCGTGCGGTCGGCGGCCAGTTCGACCACCCAGCGCTGGTCCAGCTCGAAGGCGGTCTTGTAGACGTCCTTCTCGTCCTGGCTCAGGAACTCCAGGTGCTGGACCGAGCCTTCGTTCTCCAGGATCGAGCCCCAGACCACGTCGGTGTTCTGGCCCTTCTCCTCGAGCAGCTTCTCCAGGTAGGGGTTCTTCACCGCGAACGAGCCCGACAGGGTCTTGTGGGTGTAGATGTTGGCCGGGATCGGCTCGATGCCCGCCGACGTGCCGCCGCAGATGATCGAGATCGAGGCGGTCGGGGCGATGGCCAGCTTGTGCGAGAAGCGCTCCATCGAACCGCGATCGGCGGCGTCCGGGCACGGACCCTTCTCTTCGCCGATCTTGATCGACGCCTTGTCGGCCTCGCGGCGCAGGTGCTTGAACATCCGCATGTTCCAGCTCTTGGCCAGGGCGCTTTCGAACGGCACGTTCTGGCTTTGCAGGAACGAGTGGAAGCCCATCAAACCGAGGCCCACCGAACGCTCGCGCATGGCCGCGTAGGCGGCGGTCGAGGCCGCGTCCGGGGCGCGATCGATGAAGTCCTGCAGGACGTTGTCGAGGAAGCGCATGACGTCCTCGATGAAGGTCGGGTGGTCGCGCCACTCCAGGAACGTCTCGGCGTTGACGCTCGACAGGCAGCAGACCGCGGTGCGCTCCTTGCCCAGGTGGTCGGTGCCGGTGTGCAGCATGATCTCGCTGCACAGGTTCGACTGGCGCACCTTCAGGCCCAGCTCGCGCTGGAACGACGGCATGGCGCGGTTCACGGTGTCGGAGAAGATCAGGTAGGGCTCGCCGGTCTGCATGCGCAGATCCAGGATCTTCTGCCACAGGCCGCGGGCCTCGACTTCGCGCAGCACTTCGCCGGTCTTGGGCGAGCGCAGGCCGAACTTCAGGCCGTCACGCACGGCGTGCATGAACTCGTCGGTGATCGAGATGCCGTGGTGCAGGTTCAGGGACTTGCGGTTGAAGTCGCCCGAGGCCTTGCGGATCTCCAGGAACTCTTCGATTTCCGGGTGGTGGATGTCGAGATAGACGGCCGCCGAGCCGCGGCGCAGCGAGCCTTGCGAGATGGCGAGGGTCAGCGAGTCCATCACGCGGATGAAGGGGATGATGCCCGAGGTCTGGCCCTGGCCCTTGACCTTCTCGCCGATCGAGCGGACGCCGCCCCAGTAGGTGCCGATGCCGCCGCCGTTGGCCGCCAGCCAGACGTTCTCGTTCCAGACGCCCAGGATGCCGTCGAGGCTGTCGTTGACGGCGTTGAGGAAGCAGCTGATCGGCAGACCGCGATCGGCGCCGCCGTTGCTGAGCACCGGGGTGGCCGGCATGAACCACAGGCGGCTCATATAGTCGTAGACGCGCTGGGCGTGGTCGGCGTCGTCGGCGAAGGCCGTCGAGACGCGCGCGAACATGTCCTGGTAGGACTCGCCCGGCAGCAGATAGCGGTCTTCCAGCGTGGTCTTGCCGAAATCGGTCAGCAGGGCGTCGCGCGAACGATCAACCTCGACCTTGCGCACCAGCGCCAGGGCCGGACGTTCCTTGAAGGCCGACGCAGGGCGCGCGGCAGCTTGAATCTTGGTCGCTTCACCAGCGGTCATGTGCAGAACCCGTCCATTTACCATGCGCTTGCGAGAAGCCGTCCGCTTCCGGCGAAGCCGCTAGATATAGTGGGCGTTGCGCCCCCAGAGCCCATATATGGGGCCACAGACCCCGCCTCTTCGTCAACGGGTCGGAACGCTTCCGAGGCGAGTTTTTCGTTAACAAGCTGTGAACGCCTGGAGGTTCCCCGTGCGTATCAAGGGGTTGCCCACATGAGAATTTTTCGGCGCGTCATCGGGTCGCAGCAGCGTTAACGAAGCTCCGCCGCCGGAGGGGTCGGCCAACCGGCGATTCCGGATTCTTCGGAAGGGTTCGGAGCAAAAAAGAGCGGGGATATTTGTGGCCAGCGCCCCTCTCCCCTTGCGGGAGAGGGTGGCCTCCGAAGGAGGTCGGGTGAGGGGTCGAAAGCCCTATCCGTCGCTGTAGCGGGTCGACCGGGCGGGACCTTGAAGTTCTGAGAGACCCCTCATCCGACGACTGCGTCGCCACCTTCTCCCGCAAGGGGAGAAGGATAAAAAGCAAAAGGCCCCGGAGTTTCCTCCGGGGCCTTCGCATTTCGTCGGGAAGCCAAGAGCCTCCGTCCGGGATCCGATCTTAGAAGTTGATCGAGATCGTCGAACGACGGTTCAGCGGTTCCTTCACGCCGTCGCCGGTGGCGACGGCCGGGGCGCTTTCACCCTTCCAGTCGACGCCGAGGGTCGATTGGGCGACGCCCAGACCGACCAGAGCGTCAGCCACGGCCTTCGCACGACGTTCCGACAGGCGGACGTTGTACTTCGGCGAGCCCGAGGTGTCGGTGTGACCGACGACCACGATCTTGGTGGCCTTGCCGTCGTTGGCGTACTTCGCGGCTTCCGAAACCACCGACTGGGCTTCCGGCGTCAGCACGTACTGATCGAACGGGAAGTAGACGATGAATTCGCGCGCTTCGAACGCCGGCGGAGGCGGCGGGGGAGGCGGCGGGGGCGGAGGCGGCGGGGGCGGCGGCGGCGGGGGAGGCGGCGGCGGCGGGGGCGGCGGCGGGGGCGGCGGAGCCGCGAACGAGTACCGCAGGCCGACCGTCAGCGACTGGTCGCTATACTGACCTTCGAACGTGCCCGGCTGCAGAGCGGCCGAACCCTTCGACTGCCAGCTGTGGTCGTCGGTGGCGAAGTAGCGGTAGGTGACGTCGAGCTTCAGCTTGTCGGTCGCCTTCCAGGCCAGACCGGCGATGCCCTGCCAGGCGATCGCGATGTCGTCGTCGTCGACGGTCAGGTTCTGGATCGCCGGGTTGGCGGTCGTGATGGCGCCCGAGACGCCGCTGAACTGGCCAACGGTCTGGACGTCCAGACGGTTGACGCCGAGGCCGGCGCCCAGGAACGGGTTGATCTTGGCGTCCGGCGCGAAGTCGTACAGGACGTTGAACATCAGCGACCAGGACTCGATCGAGCCTTCCGGACCGCCGCAGCGCGGAGCCGCGGTGGTGCGGGTCACGCCGGGGGTGCAGAGACCGATCGGCTGCTGACGGACGGGGTTGCCGCGGACGCTCTTCAGGTCGCCCGGACGATAGCCGCCTTCGAGTTCAGCGCGCCAGTTCGGGGTGAACTGGTAGCCCAGACGCACGAAACCGGTCCAATCGGAGTCGGTGTTCCAGGTCCAGTGATAGTGAGCGCCGTCCGGAGCGTTGCCGTCCGACTCGCTGGTGACTTCGTTCGGCCAGTGGTAGCCGAGGTCGACCGCGCCGTACCAGCCGGTCTCTTGGGCCGAAGCGCCCGACGCGGCGAACACCGCGGCCAGGGCGGCTCCCGCCAGGAGTTTGAGTTTCATATCAAGAGCCCTCTATTGCCCTGCACGGCCCAACGGCCGAGCATCGTTATACCAAGGCGCACGTTCCGCGAAAGTGTCGGCTCGGCAACACCGTCCAAAGTTTCACCGAGGCGGAAAGCCCCCCGCGACACCTCACGGTCGCCCTGTGAAACCCGTTCGCCGAATCTGGCGACCGGGGTTTCCCGAAGGCGTCCGCTCCCCCCTCGGTTCGCACGCAAAGCGCGCCCGCGCAAGGCCTTCCGTAGCGTCGGGCAGGTTCTAACGGCGGAAAAATGGCCGTAATGGCCAAGTTTTCCACATGGTGTCCGGCTACCTGCGACCTTGATGGGCGCGGGCGGACCTCACCCGGCGTCGCGCAACCGCTTGCGCTTTCCGCCCAGGGCGTCAGGCCGGTTGAGCACCTTGCGGTATTCGTCGCGGCGCTCGTGGATCGAGGCGATGACCAGCCCCATGGGCACGCCGATGTCGACCAGCACCGCTTCCGACAGCTGCAGCGAGGCCTCGATGGTCTCCGGAACCGCGTCGGTGGCCCCCAGTTCGTAGAGCCGGGCGGCGTGGCGGGCGTCGCGGGCGCGGGCCACGATGGTCAGGTCGGGACGGTGCCCCCGGGCGGCGGCGACCACCGCCTCGGCGGCCTCGGGCGCGTCCATGGTGACGACCACGGCGCGGGCGTGGTCGAGACCGCAGCGCTCGAGCAGCTCGATCCGGGCGGCGTCGCCGAAATAGACCCGGTGGCCGGCGCGGCGGCCCTGCTGCACCAGGCCAGGATCGCGGTCGATGGCGATCCATGGCAGTTCGTGGCGGTCGAGCATGTCGCCGACCAGCCGCCCGACGCGGCCGAAGCCGACCACCAGCACCCGGCCCTTGGGCTCCTCGGTCGACAGGTCCACGCCTTCGGGCGCCTCGGTGGTCTCGGCCGGGGTCTTGCGCCCCAGCCGCGCGCCGACGCCGGTCAGGGCCGGGATCAGGAACATGGTCAGGGTGGCGGCCACCAGCACGGCCTGGCCGACCGAGGGGCTGACCACCTCGGCGTCCATCGCGTTGGCAAGCAGCACGAAGGCGAACTCGCCGCCGGCCGCCAGGGCCAGGGCGCTCTCGGCCGAAGCGCGGTTGGACAGGCCGAACAGCTTGCCGAGGCCGAACACCATGGCCGCCTTCACCACCACTAGGCCGACGGCCGTGCCCAGCACCAGGACCGGCGAGGCGACCAGCAGCGACAGGTCCAGGCGAATGCCCAGCGACACGAAGAACAGCGACAGCAAGAGGCCCTTGAAGGGCTCGATCTTGACCTCGACCTCGTGGCGGTACTCGGTCTCGGCCAGCAGCACGCCGGCGACGAAGGCGCCCAGGGCCATCGACAGGCCCGACAGCGCGCTGACCAGCCCCGCCCCGATGATCACCAGCAGGCAGGCGGCCATGAACATCTCTTCGCTCTTGGCCTTGGCGACCGAGCGCATCATCGGCCGCAGCGCCAGGCGGCCGACCAGCACGATCGCGCCAAGACCCAGGGCCGCCGGCAGCAGGGCCAGCAGGCCGCGGGCGTCGAACTCGCCATGGCCGCGCCCCAGGATCGCCAGGGTGATCAGGATCGGGGCCACCGCCAGGTCCTGGAACAGCAGCACGGAAAAGGTCGCGCGACCTCCCTCGGCGTGCAGCCGCTTGCGCTCGGCCAGCACCGGCACAGCGATGGCGGTCGACGACAGGGTCAGGGCCGAGCCGATGGCCAGGGCCGCCACCGGCGGCTGGCCCAGCAGCATGGCCACCGCGCCCAGGGCCAGCGAGCAGCCGACCACCTGGGCCGCGCCCAGGCCGAAGACGTATTTGCGCAAGAGCCGAAGGCGCTCCCACGACAGCTCCAGCCCGATCATGAACAGCAGGAAGACGACGCCGAACTCGGCCAGCTGGCCGATCTCGTCGGGATTGTCGACGGTGACGTAGTCGAGCCAGGGGGCGATGCCGATCAGCCGGCCCAGGCCGAACGGCCCCAGGATCACGCCGGCCAGCAGGAAGCCGAGGATGGGGTTGATCTTCAGACGCTTGAACAGCGGCGCGACGATCCCGGCCGTGGCCAGGAACAGGACCAGATCCTTGTAGTCCGCCGGTGAAACCTCGTGGTTCAAGCGCCCTGCCCTCCTTGGTCGATCCTAATCCGTCGCCGCCTTCAGTCGCACGCCCGGTCCCCACGCGCCCCCAGGTTCGCCGCCCTCGGCCGCCGGGATCAGCACGGCCCCGCCCTCTTCGAGCGCGTCGATGAGAAGCCGCTCGGTGCTATGGTGCAAGGCGTGGCGCTCGGTCTCGAAGTCCTTGACCGTGCTGCGCGACACCCCCGCCTTGTCCGCGAGCTCGCCTTGCGACCAGTTGAGTAGACCGCGGGCGCCCCGGCATTGGGCCGGAAGGAGAATTTTTGCGTGAGGCATCTGGAAACTCGCGGGCTTGTCACCCATATTGGTTGAGTACGCCCGAAAAAGATGACCGTCAAGGAGGCTTCATGCACCACACCTCGCTGATCGCAACCATCGTCGCGGGCCTGGGCCTGGCCTTCGTCTTCGGCGCGCTCGCCAACCGGTTGAAGCTGCCCGTGCTGGTCGGCTACCTGCTGGCCGGGGTGCTCGTAGGGCCCTTCACGCCGGGCTATGTCGCCGACCAGGAACTGGCCCCGCAGCTGGCCGAGATCGGCGTCATCCTGCTGATGTTCGGGGTGGGCCTGCACTTCTCGGTCAAGGACCTGATGGCCGTGCGCAAGATCGCCATCCCCGGCGCCGTGGTGCAGATCGGCGCGGCCACCCTGATGGGCGTGGGCCTGGCCGTCGCGCTCGGCTGGGGCTGGGGCGCGGGCGTGGTGTTCGGCCTGGCCCTGTCGGTGGCCTCGACCGTGGTGCTGCTGCGGGCCCTGCAGGAGCGCCGGCTGATCGAGACCGACCGCGGCCGCATCGCCGTCGGCTGGCTGATCGTCGAGGACCTGGCCATGGTGCTGGCCCTCGTTCTGCTGCCGGCCCTGTCGGGCCTGATGGGCGGCACCCCGCCGGCCAACGCCTCGGGCGGCCTGCTGATGACCTTCGCCATCACCATCGGCAAGGTCGCCGCCTTCGTGGCCTTCATGCTGATCGTCGGCCGTCGGGTCATTCCCTGGATCCTGCACCGCATCGCCCACACCGGCTCGCGCGAGCTGTTCCGCCTGGCGGTGCTGGCCATCTGCCTGGGCGTGGCCTTCGGCTCGGCGGCGCTGTTCGGCGTGTCGTTCGCCCTGGGGGCCTTCTTCGCCGGCATGATCATGGCCGAGAGCGAGCTGTCGCATCAGGCCGCCAACGAGACCCTGCCCCTGCGCGACGCCTTCGCCGTGCTGTTCTTCGTCTCGATCGGCATGCTGTTCGACCCGATGGTGCTGCTGCGCGAGCCGCTGGCCGTGCTGGCCACCGTGCTGATCATCGTGGTGGGCAAGTCGCTGGTGGCCTACGCCCTGGTGCTGGCCTTCAAGCGTCCGCAGAGCGTGGCCCTGACCATCTCGGCCAGCCTGGCCCAGATCGGCGAGTTCTCGTTCATCCTGGCGGGCCTGGGCGTGTCGCTGAAGCTGCTGCCGGCGGAAGGCCGCGACCTGATCCTGGCCGGCGCCATCCTGTCGATCCTGATCAACCCGCTGCTGTTCGCCTGGCTGGACAAGGCCATGGTCAAGGTCAGCGTCAAGGAGGCGGTCGAGCCGGTAGCCGCCGCGGCCCAGCCGCACGCGGTGCTGGTCGGCTACGGCCGGGTCGGCAAGGCGGTCGCCGAGGGCCTGAAGAACCGCACGCCACTGGTGGTCATCGAGGACGAGGGCGACCGCGCCAGCGAACTGCGTGAGGCCGGCTACGAGGTGGTGCAGGGCAACGCCGTGCGTCCCGAAGTGCTGATGCAGGCGGGCCTGGACAAGGCCACCCACGTCTTCGTCGCCGTGCCCAGCCCGTTCGAGGCCGCCCGGATCATCGAGCAGGCCCGCGCCGCCAACCCCGACGCCCGCATCGTCGCCCGCGCCTATACCGACGCCGACGTCGACCTGCTCACCCAGATGGGCGCCACCGACGCCCTGATCGGCGAGCAGGAGATCGCCCGGGGGATGCTGCAGCGGGCGCCGAGGCGACAGGCGCCGCCGGCGACGGCTCATTGAGCCCAAGACCCTCCCCCTGAAGGGGGAGGCGGTCCGGAGGGCCGGAGGGGGAAGGTCCTGCCGCGCCGGCAACTTGCCCAGCCTCAGCGGCCCCTTCCCTCTCCGTCGGCTTCGCCGACACCTCTCCCTTCAGGGAGAGGGTCTTTGAAACGAGAAACGCCGCGACAGCTGTTCAGCCGTCGCGGCGTTTTGCGTTTGAGAGACCCCTCATCCGTCGGCTTGCGCCGACACCTTCTCCCGCAAGGGGAGAAGGATCAGGATCACTTCTTCTTCGCCGCCGACCTGCGCGAGAGCATGTTCAGGCCCTCGACGCCGGCCGAGAAGGCCATGGCGGTGTAGATGTAGCCCTTGGGCACGTGCACCCCGAAGCCCTCGGCGATCAGCACGGTGCCGATCATCAGCAGGAAGCCCAGGGCCAGCATCACCACGGTCGGGTTGTTGTTGATGAAGTTGCCCAGCGGGTCGGCGGCCAGCAGCATCACGGTCACGGCCGCGATCACCGCGATGACCATGATCGCCAGGTGCTCGGTCATGCCGACGGCGGTCAGGATCGAGTCGATCGAGAACACCAGGTCCAGCAGGATGATCTGGAAGATCGCCGCGCCGACGTTGGAGATCGCCGCGCCGGTCTTGTCGAGCACGTCGTGGCTTTGCTCCTTGGGATCGACCGTGTGGTGGATCTCCTTGGTGGCCTTCCAGATCAGGAACAGGCCGCCGGCGATCAGGATCAGGTCGCGCCAGGAGAAGGCGGTCTCGAAGGCCGGCTCGCCGTGGCTGCCCACCGGGCCGACGATGCCGAGGTCGAAGACCGGGGCGGTCAGGCCGACGATGAAGGCGATGGTCGACAGCAGGACGAGGCGCATGATCAGCGCCAGCGAGATGCCGATGCGGCGCACGCGCTGGCGATGCTCGGGCGGCAGCTTGTTCGACAGGATCGAAATGAAGACCAGGTTGTCGATCCCGAGGACGACTTCCATGACCACCAGGGTGACGAGGGCCGCCCAGGCGGCCGGGTCTGCGGCGAGGTGAAGGAGTTCGTTCATGGGTCCTGGCTAGGCTGTGGACAGATTGATCACGCCCCAGCCCGCCGCGAGCCCCGCCGCGGCCGCCAAAACGGCGGTCGGCGAAATGCGGCGAAACTGGGACTTGGAAATGCAGATATGACCGACGCCGCCCATATCAAGCCCCTGACCGCCCTTCGTTTCTTCGCCGCCTTCTGGGTGGTGATGTATCACTACTGGCCAAACCTCGCCGTCAGCGGCGCGGTTCCGGGCGTGGTGGCCAAGGGCTATCTGGGCGTCGAGGCCTTCTTCGTGCTGTCCGGCTTCATCCTCTGCCACGTCTATCTGACGGCTTTCGGCGAGGGCCGGTTCGGCTATGGCGGCTTCCTGTGGAACCGGCTGGCGCGCGTCTATCCGCTGCACCTGTTCACGATGGCCGGCGTCGGGCTGATGGCTGTCGCCGCCGGGATCGCCGGCATCGCGGTCGACAAGAACATGCTGGCCTGGGACGCCCTTCCGGCCAATCTGCTGATGGTCCATGCCTGGGGCTTCGCGCCGGTGTCGGGCTGGAACCACCCCTCGTGGTCGATCTCGGCCGAGTGGTTCGCCTATCTCAGCTTCCCCGCCTTCGCCTTCGTGGCCTGGAACCTGCGCAACCGTCCGCTGGTGCTGCTGGGCGCGGCCCTGGCCGTGATCGCGGCGCTCTATCCGGCCTTCGAAAAGCTGGCCGGCTTCCCGCTGACCGAGGCGACGATCCGCTGGGGCGCCCTGCGCATCGTGCCCTGCTTCTTCTACGGCTGCGCGCTCTACACCCTGTGGAAGAGCCAGACGCTGAGCCTGCGCGGAGCGGGAATCGGCGCCGTCGTGGCGGGGGTGCTTCTGCTCGCTACAGTGCAGCTCCAGGCGCCAGATGCGTTGATCGTGGCCATTTTGGGCGGTTTTATTCTATCGCTGGCGCGCCTGGCCAAGGCCGGTTCGAGCTTCGCCACCCAAAGCATCTTCGTGTATCTGGGCGAGATCAGCTACTCGACCTACATGATCTGCATTCCGTGGAAGATTCTAGCGGTCAACGGCGCGGCCAAGCTCTTGAATATCGAGGGCGACAAACTGCCGCTGCTGGTCTGGGTGTTAATCGTCGCAGCCTTGATTCCGCTGTCCGCGGCCTCGTATCACCTGGTGGAAAAGCCGGCCCGGGACTTGATGAAGTCTTTGGCCAAGCGGCGCAGTGGCGCCGCCACAACCGTCACTGTGGCTCAATAAACACTCTTTTCATATTTTTCCCCCAGGGTTATCGACTTACCCAGTGACGCGGGGGAGTACCCACAGCATGACGAAACGGAAGAGAGCCCTCTGGGGTTCCCTGGCCGCTGCGGCCATGGTCAGCCTCGCGCCGATCTCGAGCGCCGTGGCCGACGGGTACTGGCAGTGCGTCCCCTTCGCCCGCCTCATGTCGGGCATCCAGATCTTCGGCGACGCCCGCACCTGGTGGGGCCAGGCGGTCGGCAAGTACGACACCGGCTTCGTGCCGAAGGCCGGCGCCGTCCTCTGCTTCAAGCCCACCGCCCGCATGAACCTCGGCCACGTGGCCTTCGTTTCGCAGGTTCTGACCGACCGGGTGATCCAGGTCACCCACGCCAACTGGTCCGTCATGAACGGCGCCCGCGGTCAGGTCGAACAGGACGTCACCGTCGTCGACGTGTCGGCCGCCGGCGACTGGAGCCAGGTCAAGGTCTGGTACGACCCGATCCGCGATCTGGGCACCACGGTCTATCCGACCCACGGCTTCATCTACCAGAACCAGCAGGCGGTCACGATCGCCGCCGCCACCAGCAAGCTGGCGCTCGCCCAGAACGCCGCCGTGTCGCTGGCCAAGCAGGCCGCCAACCAGGTCGCCTCGTCGGTCCGCGCCAACCCGCTGGACATGATCAACCAGGCCGCCGACTCGACCGACCGCATCGCCGCCCTGATCGCCGCCGCCCAAGGCGACGACAAGCCGGCCCAGCCTCAGCGCTGATCTCCCAAGCTGGCGCGTTGACGCGCCTTCGCGCCTGGGCCACACCCGCAGGGTGAAGGTCCGGGTCGATCCATGCTGAGAGTTCTCCGACAAGGCGCCCCGGGCTTCGAGCCGGGCGGCCATACGCCCGACTGGCGCCTGCCGTCCGACGCCGTCTGGATCGAGCTCGTCGACCCCACCCGCGCCGAAGAAGTGGCCGTCGAGCAGTCGATCGGCCTGCTGCTGCCCACCCGCGAGGAGATGGCCGAGATCGAGGCCTCTTCGCGCCTCTACCAGGAGGACGGCGGCACCTTCATGACCGCCACCATCCTGGTCAACGCCGAGGGCGAACTACCCACGGCCGCCCCGGTGACCTTCGTGCTGACCGGCGACAAGCTGGTAACCATCCGCTACGTCGAGCCGCGCGCCTTCTCGGTGTTCACCGCCCAGGCCGAGCGCCAGCCCAGCCTGTGCCCCGGCGGCCCGCAGACCTTCCTCGGCTTGCTCGACGCCGTCATCGACCGCACCGCCGACATCCTCGAGCGCACCGCCAGCGAGGTCGAAACCCAGTCGCGGATGATCTTCGGCCGCCCGCGCGGCGCGGCCTTCGAGAAGATCCTAGAACGCCTGGGGCGGGCCCAGATCGTCAACGCCAAGGCCCGCGACAGCCTGGTGAGTCTCGCCCGCCTGCTCAGCTTCGCCAGCCTGGCCGAGCAGTTCGAGGGCGACCGCGAACTGCGCGATCACCTCAAATCGCTGCAGCGCGACGTGACCTCGATCACCGACCATTCCAGCTACCTGTCGGGCAACATCACCTTCCTGCTCGACGCGGCGCTCGGCTTCATCAACATCGAGCAGAACCAGATCTTCAAGATCTTCTCGGTGTTCTCGGCCGTGTTCCTGCCGCCCACCCTGATCGCGGGGATCTACGGCATGAACTTCGAGCACATGCCCGAACTGCGCTGGATGGAGGGCTATCCCATAGCGCTGGGCCTGATGCTGGCCGCGGCGGTGATTCCCCTGATGTGGTTCCGCCGAAAAGGCTGGCTGTGATTTGTTTCACAGCTGAAAAACAAACCGTTCCTTAAATGGAGCGGCGTCATAAGTTGCGGGAACCCTTGATAAAAAGCCTATGTCGCCCCTTCCCGCCACAGCGCCGCAAAGCTTGATCCGCAGGCCGCCGGCCGCCGCCGTCAAGGCCGCGGTCGAGGCGCATGGCCGCTATCTGAAGGGCCTGCCCGCCGGCCGCCGCGCGTCCCTGGCCTATATCGACCTCTCCCACTTCGAGCTCGACGGCGTCGACCTGTCCGAAGCCGACCTGACCGGCGCGCTCCTGGCCGGGGCCTCGCTGCGCGGCGCGGTGCTGGACCGGGCGGTGCTCTACGGCGCCGACCTGCGTGACGCCGACCTGCGCGGCGCCCGCCTGGTGCGGGTGGACATGCGCGGAGCCTATCTGCGCGGCGCCAACCTGTCGGGGGCCGACCTGTCGGGTTGCGACCTGCGCGAGGGCCTCACCGCCGTGCAGGACGGGGCCGAGGGCTTCCGCCTGCTGCGCCACGCCGAAGACCACGCCGGGCTCGACTACGCCATGCTGAAGGGCGCCAGCCTGGCCGGCGCCCAGATGTCCGACGCCTTCGCCCGCGCCGCCGACCTCACCGACGCCGACCTGTCGGGGGCCACCCTGTCGGGCGCGCGGCTGAACAACGCCACCATGAACCGGGTCGACCTGACCGGGGCCGAGATCTTCGGCGCCGACATGTCGGGCGCCCTGCTCAAGCGGGCGGTGATGACCGGAGTCGACGTCTCCGGCGCCAATCTCGAGGACGCCGACATGGCAGGAGTGCTGCGCGCCCCGCCGCCGCTGATCTATGTCGACGACCAGCCCCTGCACGACCTGCTCGACGAGCACGAGCGCTTCTGCACCAGCGGCGGCGCCCAGGGCCGGGCGATCTCGATCCCGCAGGTCGACTTCCGTCCCCTTCGCCGCCTGAAGGGCCGCAAGCTGAGCGGCCTGTCCGCCCCCGGCGCGATCTTCTTCGGCATGGACCTGGAGGGCGTCGAGCTGCAGGGCGCCAACCTGGTCGGCGCCGACCTGCGCGGAGCCAAGCTGAAGGGCGCCGACCTGCGCGGCGCGCGCCTGGCCGACGCCGACCTCGCCCGCGCCGACCTGACGGGCGCCAAGCTCGGCCCGCTGGTGATCAGCGAAGGCCGCGCCCTGCGCACCGACCTGACCCGCGCCGTCTTGCGCGCCGCCAACCTCACCGGCGCCGGCGCCGCCCGCGCCCGCCTGATCGACGCCGACCTGGCCCGCGCCGTCCTGGCCGGCTGCGACCTGCGCGGGGCCGAGCTGCCGGAGGGGTTCGTTGCGCCGAAGGGGTAGAGAAGCGCCGGTCTCCACCCGCTGGCGCGAAGCCTGCTCCGCCCTCTCCGACCGGGTCGTCGCCGAGGGCCGTGTCGATCCAAGCTTCGTCGACGCCCCCTTTTCCCCCGAGGAACTGCGCGAGGCAGCCCTCGACACCGCTGGCCATGTTCACGCCATCGGACGTGGCGGGCCCCCTCCCCAGACCGAGGAATATTATCTGGTCCTGCAGCTGTGCCGGAGCATCGCCATCATCTGCGGCCTGGATCCATCGGCCCTCAATGAGAAAGAGCGCGCGGCCTTGCTTGAATGCCTGGTCGAGATGCTGACGCCCCGCCGCAAATGGATGGCCGAAGACCTCAAGACCGCCAACTATGCGGCGGTCGCGCACATCTGGCCGTTCGACGCCCTTCGCGCTCGCCTGACCGCCTAGGCCCTCGCGGGCGACAATACCTTTTCCGTCTTTTCTTATTCACCCCGCCCGCTACACCCGACGTCCGCACAGGCAACGGGGATGCGCCATGAGACTTCGGGGACTTCTGACGGCCATCGCGCTGACCGCCTTATGCGCCTCGCCGGCGGCCGCCCAGCTCCGCCTGACCGTCAATCCGGAAACCACCGCCCTGACGCCCCTGCCCGCCCTGGCCGGCGGCCGGGTCGCGGCGGGGGCCGACGGCTGGACCTACCAGTGGCCCAGCGTCCATTTCGAGGCCGCCTTCGAGGGTCCATCCGTGCTGATCAAGGTCGGCGCTGGCGACCAGATCCTGCACCTGTCGATCGACGGCGCCCCGGCCGGTCGGCTGGTCAAGCCCGCCCCCGGCCTCTACCGCCTCGACGGTTTCGGCCCGGGCCGCCACATGGTGCGCGCCGCCGTGGTCGGCGAGATGCAGGCCGGCCCCGCCCGCTTCGGCGGCTTCTTCCTGGAAAGCGGCCCCAATGGCGGAAAAGCCCTGCCGCTGACCGCGCCCCGCCGCCAGATCGAGTTCGTCGGCGACTCCCACAGCGTCGGCTACGGCGACGCCTCGGACAAGCGCGCCTGCACGCCCGACGAGGTGTGGAGCACGACTGACAACACGATCGCCTTCGGCCCGCTGACCGCCCGCCGCTTCGGCGCCGACTACCAGGTCAACGCGATCTCGGGCCGCGGGATCGTGCGCAACTACGGCGGCATGGCCGGCGACACCCTGCCGCTGGCCTGGCCCAAGGCCCTGCTGGCGGCCGACATTCCCTACGAGCCCTACGACTGGACGCCGCAGGCCGTGGTCATCAACCTCGGCACCAACGACTTCTCCACGCCCCTGAAGCCGGGCGAGCCGTGGAAGGACCGCCAGGCCCTGCGCGACGACTATGTCGCCACCTACGCCCGCTTCGCCCAGACGATCCGCGCCCGCCAGCCCCAGGCCTTCCTGATCCTGCTGGCCCCGCCCAGCGCCGAGAACGAGATCGCCACCCAGGTCGACCGGGTCGCCGAAAGCCTGAGGGCCGCCGGCGAGACCCGCCTGGCCGTCATCCCCGTCGGCGACATGGAACTGACCGCCTGCGACTGGCACCCCTCGGCCCGCGACCAGCAGGGGATTTCGGCCCGCGTGTCGGGCTTTCTGGATCAGCACCCGGAGATCTGGCTGGGACGATGACGGAAACCCTCTCTCTTTGAGAGAGGGAGGGGCCCACGCCGAAGGCGTGGGAGGGTGAGAGGTAACAAACTATCCGGACGAGGCGCGGCCAGGGTCTGGCTGTGGCGTCGAGGGTGGAGGCGCTCACATCCAGGACGAAAGACTGACAGGCATTGAAGCGGGGATCGAGGTTTGCCTGCCGGCAGTGAAACCTCTCACCCTCCCACCGCTGCGCGGCGGGCCCCTCCCTCTCTCTAAGAGAGAGGGTTCAGAGTACTCACCCCATGACCAAAACTTAACTGGGCTCCCCCGTCCGCGCCTGATCCTCTGCGCGCCGCAACGCGAGGGGGATCTCGACATGAGTTGGACGCCGCTGATCTGCGCCGCCGCGCTACTGGCGCCGACCATCACCCAGGCCGCGCCCGCCGCCGATCCGGTGGCCAGGGCCGACGCCGTCGTCCGCCGGGCCATGGCCGAGCGGCATATCCCCGGCCTGCAGGTCGTGGTGGTCAAGGACGGCAAGATCGTCCTCTCCCGCGCCTACGGCGTCGCCGACCTGGCCGCCAAGACGCCGGTGACCGGGGAGACGACCTTCCCCATCAACTCGATCACCAAGGCCTTCACCGGCGTGGCGGCGATGCGCGAGGTGCAGGCCGGGCGGCTGGATCTCGACCAGCCGATCGGCGCCTATGTGCCCGACCTCCCCGAGACCTGGCGCGGGATCGCCGTGCGCCGGCTGCTCAGCCACACCTCGGGCCTGCCCGATTTCGTGCCCCGCCAGAAGGACGGCGCGGTTTCCGAGGCTGACGCCTGGAAGCAGGCCATGGCCGCGCCCGTGCTGTTTCCACCCGGCGAGCGGTTCCACTACTGCCAGACCAACTACGCCCTGGTGCAGATGGCGATCGACCGCCTGCACGGACGCCCCGTCTCCGAACCGCTCGGCGGCGAGCAGTTCGCCCTGGCCGGCATGACCCGCTCGCGCTACGGCGACAGCCTGGACCCCAGCCCCGGGCGCACCGTCTCCTACGGCTACAAGCGCGAGACGCCCGACCAGCCGGCCGTGCGGCGCGAGGTGTTCTCGCCCCTGGCCCGCGCCGCCGCCGGCCTCGACAGCACCGGCGAGGACATGGGCCGCTGGATGATCGCCCTGATGGACGGCCGCCTGCTGGGCGACGCCGCCAAGACCACGATGTGGACCCCGGTGTCCTACACCGACGGCAAGCCGGGCCAATGGGGCCTGGGCTGGCTGGTGCTCAAGCGCCCCGATCGCCTGGTCGTGGGCATGACCGGCGGCAGCCGAAACGCCGTCTATCTCTATCCCGACGCCAAGGTCGGGGTGGGGATCCTCAGCAACCTGGCCGGCTCGACGCCGGAAGACCTGATCGACGAGATCGCCCAGGGCTTCGTCCCCGGCATGACCCTGACCGGCGTCGCGGCCCTGCGCGCGCAGCTAGCCGCCGCTCCGCCGGGAGAGGCCGAGGCCGTCGTCGCCCGCCTGCGCCGCGACCCGGCCTTCAAGCCCGACGAGCACGAACTGAACGACTGGGGCTACCGCCTGCTGGCCTTCGGCAAGGCCCCGACCGCC
The DNA here is from genome assembly GCF_059415745.1 of Caulobacter sp. GW821-FHT10A10. Lineage (NCBI taxonomy): Bacteria > Pseudomonadati > Pseudomonadota > Alphaproteobacteria > Caulobacterales > Caulobacteraceae > Caulobacter > Caulobacter sp. GW821-FHT10A10. The sequence continues at coordinate 835,428 of NZ_JBWKNV010000001.1, forward strand.
CTGGTGGTTCTGAAGCTGACCGCCGAACTCTATCCGCAAAGCGGCAACGCCCAGGACAGCCTGGCCGACGCCTACGAGGCCAACGGCGACAAGGCTTCGGCGATCATCCACTACCGCCGCTCGCTGGCCCTGGATCCCGGCAACACCAACGCCGTCAACCGCCTGAAGGCGCTGGAAGCGGCGGCAAGCTGAACCGGGCTTGACCGGGAGAGGCCAGGCCGACACAACCTGAGATCATGAAGACCCGCACCCTCGCCGCCGCAGTCATCGCAACCGCAGCCCTGGCCGGCGGAACCGCCCTGGCCGTCTCGGCGGCTCGGACGCCGGTCGCCCCGCCGGACCTGCACAGCGAGCTGGCGGCCTTCCGCGACGTCTGCATCGCCCCGGCCTCGCACGGCGAGATCCTGCGCAAGGCCCGCGCCACCGACTGGACGGCGCTGAAGGGCGAGGCCGTGCCGGCCCTGCTGCTCGGCAAGGGCGCGGCCCGCCTGCAGGAGGTCCGCCAGGGCGAGATCGCCGGCCGCCCCGCCCTGATCTACGTCGCCGACCTCGGCGGAACCTCCGAGTGCCGCGTCTATTTCCAACCCGCCGATCCGACCGCCACCGTCGAGCGGCTGAAGGGCGAGGTCGTGCTCGGCTCGCCTCTGGGCGCGCCCGACTTCGACGACACGCTGAACTATCCGGAAGGTTGGAAGGCGATCGGCTGGCACCGCAGCGTCGCCGACGGCTGGCGCGCCGTGCACTACAGCTTCGATCCCGACGGCCAGGGCCCCAACGCCGGCTGGCAGGCGATCGAGATCACCCGCAAGATCTAGGGAATTCCCTAGCTGGCGGCCGACGGCCCTGGCGCGGAGAGTGCCGGCGCCGCCGGAGCCCCGGGCGGCGCGTACAAGGACGCCGCCGCCATGCTCGACTCCGTCTCGTCCTCGGTTCCCACCCGCCAGACCCCGCCGCCCTCGCAGGACGCCGTCGACAGCGTCCACAAGTCGCTGGAAAGCGGGTTCTTCAACCCGATCACCAACGGCGATGTGAAAAACGCCGTCGGCGCCCTGACCAAGCTGGATTCCGCCAACGCCAAGGCCGCCATCGACACCCTGGCCAAGGACGGAACGCTCGACAAGCTCGCCAGCGAGATCAACGACGGCAAGGGCTTTGGCCTGGGCGGGCTGTCGGCCGACGAGAAGCGCGACTTCTTCGTCGAGATGGCCAAGGACCTCGACGGCGCCCAGCTCAAGCAGCTTTCGGACGCCTTCGCCAAGGCCGGCGGCGACTATCACGGCAAGGCCGACGTCGAGGCCCTGAGCCAGGCGATCGCCACCCACGCCGCGTCCGACGTCAAGGTCGACTATGTGCAGGCCCAGGCCGCCTCGACCCTGGATCACACAGCCGATACCACCAGCCCCTTCACCCTGATGGGCTCGACCCAGATCACCAGCCACGGCGACGCCGAGGCCGCCGCAGTCGGCGAGGTGCTGGCCAGCCTGAAGGGCGATCCGGCCTCCGCCCAGCAGGCCTTCGACGCCCTGACGCCCGACCAGCTGCGCGGCGTGCTGGACGCCTCGATCAACCGGGTCGAAAGTTCACGCACCGTCGCCTCGATGAGCGGCGCGGGCGCGTCCCACACCAATTCCACCACGCTGGACGCCTCGACCTACAAGGGGATCCTCGAGGCCGGCGCCCAGTCGACCAACGCCGACTTCAAGGCCCGGCTGTTCGCCGAGGGCTCGGCGGTGCTCAAGGATGTTCCCCAGCAGAACCTGCTGCTGGGGATCAGCGTCATGGACCGCGACGCGGCGACCCGCACGATGGCGCAGGGCCTGACCAGCGTGCTGGGGAGCGACGTCTCCGGCGTCGTGCGCGAACTGGCCTTCAACGCCGAGACCCGCGACGGCACGGCCTTCGCCACCTACGCCAAGCAGATGCTGAACGACGGCCAGACCGCGCCCCTGGCCGACATGATGCAGCAGCTGCAGGTCGGCGGCGGCAAGGCCGAGAACCCGATCGACCGCTTCGAGGCCACCACCCAGGTGACCCTGCCCAACGGCTCGCAGGTCGAGCGCTACGAAAACGCCGCGGCCCTGGGCCATTATGTCGGCGGGGTGCAGGCGGCGGCCGCCTCGATCACCACCGACCGCAAGGAGCAGGCCGAACTGCTGAGCGCGGTGCTGAAGAGCGGGCTGACGATCGTCGACAAGTCCGGGGTCGGCGGCAAGGGCGTCGGCGCGGCCGCCGCCGTGGCCAAGGAATGGGTGACGATCGGCACGAACGCGGCGCTGAAGGCCCTGCAGGATGACCCGTCGGCCGCCGGCAAGGCGATGGACCTGGCCGCCGTGCCCACCGATCCCAAGACCGGCGAGGAGGCCGTGGGCAGCAACTCCAAGAGCGCCTACAACACCGCCCTCAGCACCGTCGTCAGGCAGGCCAAGCCCTGACGGCCCGCCCGGGATCATGATGCGCCGTATCGCTCCGACGCTCCTGCTGCTCGCCCTGGCCGCCTGCGGACCAGGGACCGCTCCGCCGCCACGGCAGCCACCTCCGCCGCCGGCCGGCTTCGTCGAGGCGCGCGACCTGTCGCTCGACCAGGCCGACGATCCTTACCAGCGGGTCGTGGAGACGGGCCTGGCCGAGACGGCCGCCGCCTCCGGCCTGCCGGGGGGCGGCGACACGGTCACCTACCGCGCGCAGGTCGGCGAGACCCGCGCGGCGATCGAAACCTATTACGACCACGCCGCCCGCGACGCCGGCTGGACCCCCGACCGCACCCTGGCCCCGCCGGCGGGGTCGAAGACGGCCGGCTACTGGTCGTTCGGCTACCGCGCGGGGGCGCACTGGTTCCAGGTCGCCGGAGTCACGCCCGGCCCGGCCCTGCCTGTTCCAGAAGCGGGCCTGCCGGTGGTGGTGAGGAGCGGCGAATAGGCGGCATGCTCCTCCCCCGTGCAACGGGGGAGGTGGCGCGGCGCTATCAGCGCCGTGACGGAGGGGGCGACGGCCGGCACGGCACCCAGTCTCGCCCCCTCCACCGCTTCGCGGTCCTCCTCCCCCGCGAGCGGGGGAGGAGAAAGCGCCCTAGATCCCCGCCTTGATCGGCGCGAGGTCGGGATAGACCGGCTCGCGCTTGCCGGCTTTCGCCGCGAAGGCCTCGGCCATGTGCGGGCCGGCCAGCATGCCCGACTGCCAGACGGCCAGGTAATCCAGCGTGTCGGCGACCGAATGATCGCGGGCGTAGTTGATGATCACCTTGCTGCCGGTCACCGCCAGCGGGGTCTTGGAGGCGATCTCGCGGGCGGTCTCCAGGGCGTGGGCGACCACCGCCTCGTGGCTGTCGAACACGGCGTTGACCAGGCCCAGTTCCAGGGCCTTCTGCGCCGGCAGCTTGCGGCCGGTATAGGCCAGTTCCTTGACCCAGCCCTCGGGGATCAGCTTGCACAGCCGCGGGAAGGTGCCAACGTCGGCGGTCATGCCGATGTTGATCTCCTGGATCACGAAATAGGCGTCCGACGTCGCGTAACGGATGTCGCAGGCGGTGGCGAAGTCGACCGCCCCGCCGATGCAGCCGCCCTGGATGGCCATGATCACCGGCATCCGCGCCCGCTCCAGGCACGAGAAGGTCTCCTGCAGTCCCTTCACCTTGTGGCGGAAGGCCTCGGCCGCGACATGGCGATCCACCGGCTCGCCGCCGGTGATCCCCTCGTCGGCGAACACCGACAGGTCCATGCCGGCGCTGAAGTGCTTGCCGGTCGAGGAGATGACGATCGCCCGCACCCCGCCCCGCTGGTCCAGGTCGTTCACGATCGCCGGCAGCTCACGCCAGAACGAACGCGTCATGGAGTTGAAGCTTTCCGCCCTTATCAGCTTCAGGTGGGCGACGCCGGCCTCGATCTCTACTGTGAAGCAGCTATAATCGGCCGGTGTTCCATTACCCATCGTCGCCTCCCTTATCGTTGTTCACCTGAACGATAGCACGGGCGACGGCGGCGACGTCAAATCCCGCGGGCCGATCCCCCAAACGCCCGCCCCTCGCAAGGAGCAGACAAAAATGCGCAAGCCCTTCGCCGCCGCCCTGTCGATCGGCGCCGTCCTGGCCTCGGGCCTGGCCGCCCCGCTTCCCGCCCTGGCCCAGAGCAAGCCGCTGGGCGGCCTGTTCTCGTGTGACGCCACCGGCGGCAAGCAGGAGGGCGGAGCCCTGATCGGGGCCGGCGTCGGCGCCCTGCTGGGCACCCAGGTGGCCAAGAACGAGAAGGGCCTCGGCGCCCTGGTCGGCGCGGCCGCCGGCGCGGCGGCGGGCTCCTACATCGGCTGCCGCATGCAGTCGACCGACACCGCCCGCGCCCAGGCCGCCACCAAGAAGGCGCTGGAGACCGGCCAGGCCCAGGTGTGGAGCAACCCGCGCACCGGCGCCTCGGGCCGCATCGACGTGGTCTCGTCCAGCTACGGCCCGCCGATCGCCGGAGACAGCCTGCGCTTCGAGCGCAACATCCAGCAGCTGCCCAGCTACGACGCCGTCGGCGCCGACTACACCGCCCGCTCGACCGCCAACCTGCGCAGCGGCCCGTCGACCAGCGGCAGCGTGGTCGGCAAGCTGAAGGCCGGCGAGCGGGTCGAGGTCCTGGGCGGCGCCCCGGGCTCCAACTGGCTGCTGGTCGGCCGGGGCGGCTATGGGACCGGCTATGTCTCCGCCTCGCTGCTGAACGCCAGCAACTACGGCCCGCCGCCCTCGTGCCGCACCATCGCCGCCTCGGTCGCCACCAGCGGCCAGCGCCCGACCACCGAGCGCTACAGCGCCTGCCGCGACGGCCGCGGCGAGTGGCAGCTGATGGCGGTTTAAGCTCTCAGCTCAAAACCTCGTCATCCCGGAAGCTGCGCAGCGGCTATCCGGGACCCAGGGGACTGGGCGCGGCGGCGGGCTCATCGCCTTCGTCGCTAGCTGGCTCAATGCGGCTGCCCCTGGGTCCCGGCTCTGCGCTTCGCTTCGGCCGGGATGACGAACCTTCAGCGCGTAGTCTTAGAGCTTCTCCAGACACACCCACGTCCAGGTCACGCCCGCCGCCTGGTTGCCGGCCTGCACCGAGGCCGCCTCGGCCCGGTGGACCAGCCGCAGTCCAACACCCTCCGCCAGGGCGATCGTCCGCTCCACGTCCACCGGCCACACCGGCCGCGACGGCGCGCCGGGACCGTGGCGCAGCGACATGATCAGCACCCCGCGCGGCGCCAGCAGACCCGCCAGCCTCGGCAGGGCGATCGCCCGCGCGGCATCGTCCAGGTGCTGCCAGACGCCGCTCAGCAGCAGGCGATCGAACGGACCCGACAGCCCCACCAGATCCGGCAAGCGGTCGTCAATCCACGCCAGGTCGGGCCGCAGCGCCCGTCCCGTCTCGCGCAGGGCCGCCGCCGGCTCGACGGCGACCACCGCGTGGCCCATCCCCGCCAGCCAGGCCGCGTCACGCCCGGTCCCGGCGCCGATATCGGCGATCCGCGCGGGCGTCTTCGGAATGAAACCCGCGACCGGGGCGTAGAGCCCTACTGGATCTATGGTTTCGAACCGCTCGGCCAGCGTCGCCCCGTCGGCCTCGTAGCCGGCCAGCACCGCGTCGGTCACAGGTCCACGACCTCGCACTTCAGGCTGGCGCGGATGCGGTCGGCGACCAGGCGGCGGTGGCAGCAGGCCGGGTCGTCCTCGTAGCACAGCAGGGCGATGCGCTTTTCGCCGGCCAGCTCGGTGGCCTGGGCCAGGGCCACCTGGGCCTTGGGCTCCTCCAGATGGGCCAGGAAGATCTCGTGCATCTCGCCGACCCGACCGGCGCGGGCGGCGTCGCGGCCGGCCTTGGGCGTGCCCAGCGGCTGCAGGTGCAGGTAGCCGATGCCCTCGGCCTGCAGGCTGTTTCCCAGCAGCGTCTTGGAGAAGCCGGCCTTGCGCGACGAGGCCACGGCCCGCACGTCGACCACCAGCTCGACCTGCGCGGCTTTGAGGCGCCCGATCATCCCGGCCTGGGTGTCGGTCTCATAGCCTATCGTGGCGAGCGGATTCATCGCGGCTCCATTGGACGGCGGGGCTGCCCGCCCCTACCTTAAGGCGCAAGTCGACGAAGAAGGAACCTCGGGCCTATGGACGCCGCCGTCTTTCGCGAACCCAAGCGGCGCCTGATCGCCATCGACAGCCCGGCCGGCGGCGGCGAGATGGCGGCGCTGGACTTCGGTCCGCCCAGCCGCGCGGTGGACGTCGTCTTCGTCCACGCCAACGGCTTCAACGCCCAGACCTACCGCACTCTGCTGGCCCCGCTGTCGGCGGGCCTTCGGGTGCTGGCGGTCGACCAGCGCGGCCACGGCGACAGCCGGCTGAAGGCCGATCCGGAAGGCCGCCGCTCGTGGCTCGACCTGCGCGACGACCTCTTGGCCCTGCTCCAGGCGCTGGACCAGGCGCCGGTGGTGCTGGCCGGCCATTCGATGGGCGCCACGGTCAGCCTGCTGGCCGCCGCCCAGGCCCCGGGCAAGGTCTCCAGCCTCGTCCTGCTCGATCCCGTCGTCATGCCGCGCATGCTGGCCCTCTACGCCAAGGCCCCCTGGACCTCGGGACGGCTGTGGAAGCGCCTGCCGATCGCCCAGGCCGCCACCCGCCGGCGCGAGGTGTTCGACAGCCGCGAGGCCGCCTTCAACGCCTATCGCGGCCGTGGCGCCTTCAAGTCCTGGCCCGAGGCGATGCTGGCCGACTATGTCGGCGGCGGCTTCAGGGACCGGCCCGACGGCAAGGTCGAGCTGGCCTGCACCCCGGCCTGGGAAGCCTCCAACTACGCCGCCCAGGGCCACGATCCCTGGCGCGCGGTGGCTGAGTTCCGCGGCCCGGTGCGGATCCTCAAGGCCGAGCACGGCTCGACCTGCCGCACCGGCGACGGCGCCGCCTTCGCCCGCCGCGGCAAGGCCGTGCGCATCGAAACCGTGGCCGGAACCAGCCACTTCCTGCCGATGGAACGCCCCGACCTGGTGCGAGAGGCGATCTTCGAGGCGGCGACCTAAGCTTCCAAAGAAAAACCCCGAGCGGTGAGGCCCGGGGGTCGTTCGTTCAGATCCTCCCCCTCTGGGGGAGGTGGCCCGAAGGGCCGGAGGGGGGCCGTTTTCAGCTTTCGCTGATTGGGCTGGCTTCGCAGCCACTCCCCTCTCCGTCGCCTTCGGCGACACCTCTCCCACGGGGAGAGGGTCTCTCTCAAATCACCAGATCTTCACGCGCTCTTCCGGCGCGATGTAGAGCTTGTCGCCCGGCTGGACGTCGTAGGCCTTGTACCAGCCCGGCTGGTTCCGGATCGTGCCGTTGACGCGATAATAGGCCGGCGAGTGCGGATCGCTGGCGATCTGCTGCTTGAGCGCGTCGTCGCGGCTCTTCTGGCGCCACACCTGGGCCCAGCCGAGATAGACCCGCTGGTCGCCGGTGAAGCCGTCCAGCACCGGGGCCGGCTGCCCCTTCAGCGAGGCGTGGTAGGCGTCCAGGCCGAACGACAGGCCGCCCATGTCGCCGATGTTCTCGCCCATGGTCAGGTCGCCGTTGACGTGCACGCCCGGGAAGGGCTCGAACGCCGAGTACTGCTTGCCCAGCTTGGTCTTCTGGACCTCGAACTTGGCGGCGTCCTCGGCCGTCCACCAGTCGCGCAGCACGCCGTCGCCGTCGGACTTGCGGCCCTGGTCGTCGAAGCCGTGGCCGATCTCGTGGCCGATCACCCCGCCGATGCCGCCGTAGTTGACGGCAGGATCCGCGTCCGGATGGAAGAACGGCGCCTGCAGGATGGCGGCCGGGAACACGATCTCGTTGTTGACCGAGTTGTAGTAGGCGTTGACCGTCTGCGGGGTCATGCCCCACTCGGTCTTGTCGACCGGCTGGTTCAGGCGTTCGACGTCATGGCGCCATTCGAAGGCGTTGGCGCGCAGGCTGTTGCCGTAGGCGTCGCCCTCGCGGATCTCCAGCTTGGAATAGTCGCGCCACTTGTCGGGATAGCCGATCTTGACGGTGAACTTGGCCAGCTTGTCCAGCGCCCGTTCCTTGGTCTCCGGACCCATCCAGTCGAGGTTCTCGATCCGGGCCTTCAGCGCCGTGCGCAGATTGCCGACCAGGTCGACCATCTTGGCCTTCGACTCCGGCGGGAAGTACTCGGCCACATAGACCTTGCCGACGCTCTCGCCGAGCATGTCGTTGACCTGGGCGACGCCGCGCTTCCAGCGGGGCTTCTGCTGGGGCTGGCCCGACAGGGTCTTGCCGCGGAACTCGAAGTTGGCGGAGGCGAAGCGCTTGGACAGCAGCGGCGCCGCGCCATCGACCACCTTGAACGCCTGCCAGGCCTTCAGGGTGTCGAGCGGGGTTTCCGAATAGATCTTGGCGAACTTCGGGAAGGCCGTGTCGGTGGTCACCACCACGCGGTTGAGCTTGGGCAGCTCGGAGCCGACCAGATAGCGGTTCCAGTCATAGCCCGGGGTCAGGGCCTGCAGCTCCGCCCAGGTCTTGGGATTGTAGGTCTTGTCGCGGTTGCGGCGCTCGACGCGGGTCCAGCTGGCCTCGGCCAGCCTGGTCTCGAACTCGACCACGGCCTTGGCGCTCTGCGTCGCGTTTTCCCAGCCGATCGAGGTCAGCATCTTGGCGACATAGAGCTCGTAGGCGGCCTTCTTGTCGGCGAACTTGGCGTCGAGATAGTAGTCGCGATCGGGCAGCGACAGGCCGCCGGGGCCGGCATAGACGGCGTAGCGGGTCGGGTTCTTGGCGTCGGTCGCGACGTAGAGGCCCAGGATCGACGAGAAGGCCGTGGTCGGGCTCTTGCCCATCAGGGCGGTAAAGTCGTTCTTGGTCCTTACGTCCCGGATCTGCCGCAGCTCGCCGGCGATCGGCGCGACGTCCAGCGCCTCGATGCGGGCCTCGTCCATGAAGGCCTTGTAGGCGGCACCGACCTTGACGCTGTCGGCGTCGGTGGTCTTGCCGGCGGCGGCGCCCTCGATGATGGCGCGGGTGCGGGCTTCCGACAGCTCCGACAGGCGATCGAAATTACCGTAGCGCACGCGGTCGGACGGAATGGTCGTGACCTCGTCCCACTTGCCGTTGGCGTACTTGTAGAAGTCGTCGCCCGGCTTCACCGAGGTGTCCATGCCGGTGAGGTCGAAGCCCCAGGCGCCGTAGCGCGGCGACTCCAGCGAAACCTCGGCGCCGCCGCCGGCGTCGGAGGCTTGAGCGAACAGCGACTGCACGGTGCAGGCGTCGTCGAGACAGGCGTGTTCCTCGTGAGCCTGGGCGGCGTAGGCGGACATCGAAAGGGCGACCGCCGCGGCGGCGCCGAACCAAGCTTTTTTCATCGAAAGGCAGATCCGTTGGAAAACCCGCGGCAATCTGCGCCGGACGCTGAAATTTCCTGCCTTAAAATTCTGTCATGTTTGCCGGAAAGCGGGCCGGCGCCGTTTGCCTGGTCAGTGGCGATGCGGCGGAGCGGGCGGAACCTCAACCGCCGGTCGCGGCGCGTTGCGCTGGATCGCCAGACGGGCTTCGACACGGCGACCGTCGTCGAACACCAGGGTCAGCGGCAGGCGACCGCCGGGCGTCAGTTCCGCCCGCAGTCCCATCAGCATGAAGTGCCGGCCGCCGGGACCGAAGACGAGCTTGCCGCCGGCCGGAATGACCACGCCGCCCTCGCCCATGCCGCTCATCGAGGCGACGCCGCCCTGCATCCGGGTCTGGTGGATCATCACCTCGCGGACCGACGGGCTTTCGGCGCGGACCAGGGTCACAGGCCGATCGCCGGTGTTGACCAGAGTCAGGTAGCCGGCCCCGTTCATCCCCGCCGGCGCCGGCCGCGCCCTGGCCTCGCGCACCGACACCGGCGCCCCGCGCGGCGCGGCCGTCGCGACGATCGGCGTCAGGGCCAGGAGGGCGAGGAACGGAGCGAGGCGGCGCATGGGCGGGGTCTCCATGGAGGGCTGGAGACGCTTACGCCGCCCCGGCGCGCGGGGCGAGCAACCGAGAGTTGGATTGGTTCTCGAGACCCTCTCCCTGAAGGGAGAGGTGTCGGCGAAGCCGACGGAGAGGGAAGTCCCGCCAGCATCGGCCAATGCGGCGGCGGTTGAAAACGTCCCCCCTCCGGCGCTTCGCGCCACCTCCCCCACAGGGGGAGGATCTGATCACCGCTCTGCGAACGAGATCGCCGTTCCCTCTCCGCCTTCCAGTACGAACCGTGCTAGGCGGGGCGACCACGCTCCACGGACCATCGCATGACCGGCCAATTCACCGACGCCGAACGCCGCACCACCCTGGCCGGCCTGATGATCGTCTTCCTGCTCAGCGCGCTGGACCAGACCATCGTCTCCACCGCCATGCCGCGGATCATCTCCGAGCTGCACGGCCTGACGCTCTATAGCTGGGTGACCACCGCCTACCTGCTGAGCTCGACGGTGATGGTGCCGATCTGGGGCAAGCTGGGCGACATCTATGGCAGGAAGCCGATCCTCATCATCGGCATCTCGATCTTCATGGTCGGCTCGTGGCTGTCGGGCCTGTCGGGCGAGTTCGGGACGATCGCCGGCATGAACGGCATGGTGCAGCTGATCGTCTTCCGCGCCCTGCAGGGCATCGGCGGCGGCGCGCTGTTCACCACCGCCTTCGCCATCATCGCCGACCTCTATCCGCCGCGCGAGCGGGGCAAGTTCGCCGGCATCTTCGGCTCGGTGTTCGGCCTTTCCAGCGTGCTGGGCCCGCTGATCGGCGGCTATTTCACCGACCACGGCACCGTCACCCTGGCGGGCCACGTGGTCGCCGGCTGGCGCTGGGTGTTCTACGTCAACCTGCCGCTCAGCCTGCTGTCGCTGTTCATGATCATCGTGAAGATGCCGGCCCTGCCGCACCAGCGCTCGGGAAACATCGACTTCCTGGGCGCGGCCCTGCTGATCGCCGCCTTCGTGCCGCTGCTGCTGGCGCTGAGCCTCGGCGGCCACGACATCGCCTGGGCCTCGCCCCAGAGCGTGGGCCTGTTCGTCGGCGCGGCGCTGGCGCTCGTCCTCTTCGTCTATGTCGAGGGCAAGGTCTCCAACCCGATCGTGCCGCTGCGGCTGTTCGCCAACCGCACCTTCGTCACCGCCAACCTGGCGGCCTTCCTGATCTCCATGGCCTTCATGGGGGTGGCGGTGTTCCTGCCGCTCTACATGCAGCTGGGCCTGGGGGTGGACGCCACCACCTCGGGCCTGGCCATGCTGCCGCTGATGGGCGGGATGATCGTCGGCTCGTCAGTCTCGGGCCTGCTGGTCACCAAGACCGGCAAGTACAAGCCGTTCATGCTGGGCGGGGCGGCCCTGCTGCTGATCGGCGTGCTGCCGATGACCCACCTGTCGGCCCTGGCCCTGCCGTGGCTGTGCCTGCTGCTGCTGATCGTCGGGATCGGCCTTGGCCCCAACCACAGCCTCTTCAACCTGGCCACCCAGAACGCGGTGACCCCGCGCGACATCGGCGTGGCCACCAGCTCCAACCAGTTCTTCCGCCAGATCGGCTCGACGGTCGGGGTGGCGGTGGCCGGCGCCCTGCTGACCACGCATCTCGCCAACTACGGCGGCGGCAAGCTGGATCTCGGCGCCCTGCAAGGCCTGGCGCTGGAGACCGGCGTCGCCGGCGGCCATCGCGACCCGGCCCTGGGCCAGGCCCTGTCCTTCGCCGTGAGCGGCGTGATGCAGGCGGCCCTGGCGGTGATCGTGCTGGGCGTGATCGTGATCTTCTTCGTCCCCGCCCTGCCGCTGCGCTCGCGCATGCCGACGCAGGAGCCGGTGCTGGAGAAGGAATAAAAGACCCTCTCCCTGTGGGAGAGGTGTCCGCGCAGCGGACGGAGAGGGGAGCGGCTGCGAAATCGGCCACGCTCGGCAGCGGCTGAAAACGTCCCCCCTCCGGCGCTCCGCGCCACCTCCCCCAGAGGGGGAGGATCTTTCGGGACGACCTCGCTCCCTCAGAGAAACGAATACGGGTCGATGTCGATCGTCACCCGCACCGAGTTCGGGATCCTGGCCCGCGCCCGCCACGCCGCCATGAAGCCCGGCAGGTCGACGTTTCGCCCCGCCCGCACCAGGAAGCGTTTCCTCCGCCGGCCGCGCACCAGACCCAGCGGCGCATCGGCGGGGCCGTAGACCTCCACCCCCTCGGCATTGGGCGTCGCCGCGGCCAGGGCCTGGACATAGGCCTCCAGCGCCTCGGCGTCGGGGCCGGAGGCGATCACCGCGGCCAAGCGTCCGAACGGCGGCAGGCCGGCCTCCTCGCGCATGGCCATCTCGGCCTCGACGAAGGCGTCGCGGTCCTGGGCCTTCAGGGCCTGCAGCACCGCGTGCTCGGGGGCGTAGGTCTGGAGATAGGCGCGGCCCGGCTTCTCGTGACGCCCGGCGCGCCCCGTGGCCTGGGCGAGCAGCTGGAAGGTCCGCTCACCGGCCCGCAGGTCGCCGCCCCTCAATGAAAGGTCGGCGTCGATCACGCCCACCAGGGTGAGGTTCGGAAAGTTGTGGCCCTTGGCGGCGGCCTGGGTGGCCACGAGAATGTCGATCTCGCCGGCGACCATCGAATCCACCAGCGCCCGCGCGCCCGCCGGATCGAACACGGTGTCCGACGAGAAGACGGCGATGCGGGCGTCGGGGAACAGGTAGCGCGCCTCCTCCTCCACCCGCTCCACGCCCGGGCCGATCGACACCAGGCTGTCCTTGGCCCCGCAGTGCGGGCAGGCCTCGGGCTTCTTCATCGAGAAGCCGGTCAGGTGGCAGACCAGCCGCCCGGTATAGCGGTGCTCGACCAGCCAGCTGTCGCTGTCGGGCGACTTCAGCTTCTCGCCGCACGCCCGGCACAAAACGAGCGGCGCATAGCCCCGGCGATTGAGGAAGAGCAGGCTCTGCTCGCCCTTCTGCAGGGTCAGCGACACGGCCTTCACGAGGGTCGGCGACAGCCAGCGGCCGGGCTCGGGCGGACTGGCCCGCATGTCGATCAGGTGCACGTCGGGCAGCTGCGCCGTGCCGTGGCGCGCGCCCAGGCGCAGCCAGCGATAGCGGCCGGACTGGGCGTTCCACAGGCTCTCCAGCGACGGCGTCGCGCTGGCCAGCACCACCAGGGCCTTCTCGATCTTGGCGCGGGCCACGGCTAGGTCGCGCGCCTGGTAGATGAAGCCCTCCTCCTGCTTGAACGAGCCGTCATGCTCCTCGTCGACGACGATCAGCTTGAGGTTCGTGAACGGCAGGAACAGCGCCGAGCGGGCGCCGACGACGATGCGGGCCCGGCCGTCGGCCACGGCCTCCCAGGCCCGGCGGCGGCGCGGCGGCGAGACGCCCGAGTGCCACTCGATCGGCGCCGCGCCGAACCGCTGCTCGAAGCGGGCCATGACGGCCTGGGTGAGCGCGATCTCGGGCAGCAGCACCAGCACCTGGGCGGCGGGATCGGCGGCCAGGGCGGCGGCGGCGACCTCCAGATAGACCTCCGTCTTGCCCGAGCCCGTCACCCCGTCGAGCAGCGCCGCCTGGAAGCCGCCGGCCGCCAGCATCTCCGCCATCACATCGGCCGCGGCCTTTTGACTCGGGTTCAAGGTCTGGGGCGGCAGGGAGAGGTCCGGCTGGGCCACCGAGTCGTCGGCGGCGACCAGCACAGCCTCCAGCGCCCCCTCGTCGACCAGCCCCTTGACCACCCCGGCCGAGACCCCGGCCTGGCGGGCCAGTTCGGCGGCGCTCATCGGGCCATGCTCGGCCGCCGCCAGCACCTTCAGGCGCGCGGGCGTCATGCGGCCGGGCTGGACGCCGGTCAGAACCACGGCCTTTTCCGGCTTGGCGGTCGGGTGGCGCAGGCCGCGCAGGGCCATGGCCAGCGGCCAGCCGGGAACGTCCACCGAATAGCGCGCGGCCCATTCCACGAAGGTTATGACGTTGGCCGGCAGGGGCGGGTCGTCCACCCGGTGCAGGACCGGTTTCAGCGGCCGGTTGCCGCCCGCGCCTTCGCGCAATCCCGTCACCACGCCGCGCACGGTGCGCGGGCCCAGCGGCACGGCCACGTGGTCGCCGACGGCCAGCGCCAGGCCCTCCGGCTCGGCGTAGTCGAAGGCCTCGGGCAGCGGCATGGGCAGCAGGACGGAGGCGATGCGCGGCATGAGACCCGCCTTCTGCTCCAGAAACGGCGCCGCGTCGAGATGGGGGTTCAGCTCAGCTCATCAAGCCGGCGTTAACCGAAACAGGGCTTCATCGGCTCGCCTGAGGCGTGCAGGCGCAGTGAGGGACGAGGGGTAATGAGCGAGTCCAGCCAGGCGATGATCCAGCCGCAGATCGATCCGGATCTGGTCCGCGACTTCCTGCGCGAACAGCCCGACATGCTGCGCGACGACGCCGACCTGCTCAGCGACCTGGGGCTCAAGCTCGACGGCGGCAACGTCGTCGAGTTCGGCCACGTCGCCATCGCCCGCGCCGCCGCCGCCCGCGAACGCGAGGCCCAGGTGCGCAAGACCATCGAGGCCACCGCGGAGGCCAACATGTCGGCCCAGGCCCAGGTGCACGCCGCCGTCATCGACCTGCTCGACGCCCGCAACCATTCGGATCTGGCCCGCCGGGTCGACGAGATGGCCGCCCTGCGCTTCAGCCTCGCCGCCGGGACCCTGGCCCTGGAAGGCCCGGCCCGCGTTCCGGCAGGCTGGCACGCCCTGGTCGACGGCCAGGTCGACATGATCATGGGCGACCACGGCGTCGCCCGCATGGGCTTCTTCGCCCCGGCGCTCGGCCTGTTCGGCGACAAGTTCGAGACCATCCGCAGCATGGCCATCGTCCGCATGGCCCTGTGGGAGCCCTCGCGCCAGGCCGTCCTGGCGTTCGGCTCGACCGACCCCGAAGCCTTCACCCCCGACATGGGCTCCGACCTCGTGGCCTTCCTGGCCCGCGTCGTCGAGCGCACGGCCGAACGTTGGCCGGTTCCTTAGCCAAGATCCTCCCCCTTTGGGGGAGGTGGCCCAGAGGGCCGGAGGGGGGGCGGTTTCAGCTATCTGAGAGCTGGACGACCATCACCCACTCCCCCCTCCGTCGGTTTCGCCGACAACTCCCCCACAGGGGGAGGATCTAGATGCTCGCCCGCGAAGCCCTGGCCGCCTGGCTGACCCACCTCGCCGACGAGCGCCGCGCCTCGCCGCGCACGGTGCGGGCCTATGGCGACAACGTGCTGGCCTATCTGAACTTCATCGAGCGCCACAACGGCGGCGGCCTGTCGCTCAAGGACCTCGGCGCCGTCTCGGCCGCCGACCTTAGGGCCTATCTGGCCTTCCGGCGCTCGGGCGACCATCCGCTGTCGCCGCGCTCGGTCAGCCAGTCGCTGTCCTCGATCCGCGCCTTCCACCGTTTTCTCGACGCGCGCCTGGATACGCCCAACGCCGCCATCGGCCTGGTGCGCGGCCCGCGCATCAAGATCGGCGCACCGCGTCCCGTTTCCGAGGACCAGGCGCGCGGCCTGCTGACCGAGATCGCCATCGACCCCGACCGCGACGAGTGGGAAGCCGCCCGCGACGAGGCGGTGCTGACCCTGCTCTGGGGCTGCGGCCTGCGGATCTCCGAAGGCCTGTCGCTGACCCGCGCAGACGCGCCGCTGGCCGAGACCCTGCGCATCACCGGCAAGGGCGGCAAGACCCGGATCGTGCCGGTGCTCGACGCCGTGCGCACGGCGGTGGACGCCTATGTCGCCACCCTGCCCTTCGTGCTGGCGCCGAACGAGCCGCTGTTCCGAGCCAAGCGCGGCGGTCCGCTGTCGCCCCGCCACGTGCAGGCGGCCATGCAACTGCTGCGCGGGCGCCTGGGCCTCTCCGACCGCGCCACGCCTCATGCCCTGCGGCACAGCTTCGCCACCCACCTGCTGAGCGCCGGCGCCGACCTACGCTCGATCCAGGACCTGCTGGGCCACGCCTCGCTGTCAACGACCCAGCGCTACACCCAGGTGGACGCTGAAGGCCTGCTGGCCGCCTACGGCAAGGCGCATCCGCGGGCTTAGGCCGCCTCGCTCCCCCTCTTCCCGTCATTCCCGCCCTTGTGGCGGGAAACCCTCTGTCAGCCGCAAGGGCGGATGAGGCGGCGTGCTGAGCACGCCGCTTGCGCCTCACATGCGGGTGGAACCAGGGGTTCCCGCCACAAGGGCGGGAATGACGGGAGGTTTTGGCGGTGTGCGAAAGACCGTCAGTTCGTCAAATCCCTTTCCTCCAGCGCCGCCAGCAGCGCCGCCAGCCTGTCCACCTCGGGCTGCAACGCCGGGTCCAGCCGCGCCCGGGGCGGGTTGGCCTCCACATAGACGAGGTTCACCGCCTCGTTGGGATCGTCGAGCAGGTCGTACATCTCCCACTCCTGCCCGGCCTTGCCCGACGGGTCGAAATAGCGGCTGAGCTTGAAACGCTGGGTGCGCACCGAGCGCACGTGGTTGGGCTGACGCACCGAGCCGGGGGCCAGGTCGATCGGCGGACGCCCGGGGCGGCCGTCGCGCAGCTTCTGCACAGCCACGTCGAACACCGCGAACTCCTTCTCGCACTTGGTGTTGTGCGGATTGTTCAGCGGCGGCGAAGGGGCGGTGATCTCGTCGTCGGTGATGAACAGCACGCCCTGCCGCTCGCAGCCGTCGGGCTCGATCACCCTGTCGGTCTCGCCGCGGATCAGCGGGGCCAGGTTGACGCCCGGCAGCGGCGGCACGGGCTGGGTCTTGGCCAGCACCCCGGCAATGGCGTCGCGCTCGGCCTCGTGCACCCCGGCCAGGCCCAGTATGGTCGGCAGGATGTCGACGTGGCTGGTCAGGGCGTCCTTGGCCAGCGGCACGCCGTCCGGGGTCTCGATGCTGGCCAGGGCCGGCGGGAAGCGCACGACCACCGGCACGTGCAGGGCCTCCTGATAGGCCGTGTGCCACTTCTCGATCATCATGCCGTGGGCCCCGGCGTATTCGCCGTGGTCCGACAGGAAGACGACGATGGTGTTGTCCGCCTGGCCGGTCTCCTCCAGCGCCTTCAGCACCGCGGCGATGTGGACGTCGACCACGCTGTGCAGCCAGCCGTAGAGCTGGACGAAGGCCTTCACCCCGCCGCGCGGATCGTCGGTCAGCTGGAACGGGATCGGGCCTTGCAGGGCGATGTCGGCCGCCGCTTCGAGGGCCTGCTGCTCGCTGGTCGTCGGCAGGGCGCGGGCGACGTTGAAGCCGGTCTTGGCGTTCAGGGCCAGGCCCATCTTCCAGGCGTAGTCGTGCTGGCAGGAGGGCTTGGTCGACAGGTCCTCGTTCCAGGTCGGCGGCACGTGTCCGCATTCCTGCGGGAAGCCGCCGGGATTGAGCGGGATGGTCGCCGTACCGGCGGTCGGGGCCGGGGTGCTCTGGCCCTGCAGGGGCACGGTCAGCGGGTTGAAGATCCCCTGCACGCCGCCGCCGTCGGGCGTGGGCAGGGCCTGGCCGATCACCGCCGGATAGGTGGCGATGTCGTGCGGGTTGGTGAAGGAGGCCACGGCGAACCACGGCTTCAGGTCGGAGGGATCAGGACCGGAGGCGTAGGGGTCGATCGACTGGGCGGTGGCCACCGCCCGGTCGTAGTTCACCGCCAGGGCCTGGCGGCGGATGAAGGCGCAGGCCGAGTCGGTGAAGCCGGCGTCGCGATAGAGGCCCAGATTATTGATCGCCGCCCCATGCGGCTCGGGCCAGCTCTTTTCCCAGTCGTCGAAGCCGAAGGCCTCCAGCGAGTGGTCCGGCGGATCGCTGACGTGCCACTTGCCGAAATAGTGGGTGGTGTAGCCGGCTTGGCGCATCCAGCTGCCCAGGGTGGGGATCCCGTCGGCCGCCAGCCACGGGAAGTTGGGCGAATCGCCGCTCTTGAACAGGCCGTCGGTCTGGGTGACGCCGGTCCGCGTGCCGTACTGGCCGGTGTAGATCACCGTGCGGCTGGGCGTGCAGGCGCTGGCCGCCACCGTGTGGTTGGCCAGCAGCACGGCGTTGTCGCGCAGCGCCAGCAGGCCGGGGAAGTGGTCGGCGTAGCTGTTACGCGGCTCCAGCGGCTGGAAGCCCAGCACCGCCTTCAGGTCCTCGTCCAGCCCGTGCAGGGGTCCGTAGGAAAAGCGTGGAAAGCGGTACTGGTCGCAGGTGATCAGCAGGATGTTGGGCCGTTGGGCCATGGTCGCCTCCCCAGGTCCGGGCGCGTTCGCCCTGGATCGAAAGCTGACGCTAAAATTGCAACGGAACTGTGCTCGCCTTCACACTTGGTCGGGCGCCCGACCGACGATCTGCGACAAGCGGTCGCGGGAGATAAGGAAAACCCTCGGCTTAACCACGCTTTTACCGCGCACCCCGCTTGGTGAAGTCCAAAGATGAAACACCTCCGGCCGCGCTGCGGCGTTCGGAGGAACGCTGAAAGCGGGACCGCCTGATGAAACTCGACGATCTGAAGATCGCCACCAAGGTGATGCTGCCGGCCATCGTGCTGGCGCTGGTCGCCGTCGCCTGCGTGGGCGTGGGCGTGTGGCAGCAGAAGAAGCTGGAAGCCGCCGTCGTGCGGATCGTCGAGCAGCGCGCCCCGGCCGAACTGGAAACCGCCCGCTTCAACCGTCGCGTCTCGGCCATCGGCTACGCCGCCTACCGCACCGTCGCCAACAGCGGCTCGTCGGAAGCCGCGAACGCCGCCTCCAAGGAAATCGACGACAACTTCAAGAGCGGCAACGAGCGCCTCGACGCCGTCGTCAAGGCCGACCCGAGCGCCGCCAAGGACATCGCCGGCTTCCGCAGCCGCTTCAAGAAGGTCTACGACAGCGGCCGCCAGGGCGCGGACCTGGGCCTGCAGGACGCCAACGAGGCCGCGATCATGGTCATGGCCGTGATCGATCCGGACATCACCGGTCTGACCAAGGACGTCTCGGCCTGGACCGACAAGCATTCGGCCGACACCCAGGCGATCGTCGAGAAGGCCCGCAAGGACGCCTCGACCGGCATCGCCATCACCCTGCTGTTCGGCCTGGTCTCGGCCGCCGCCGCCCTGGCCTTCGCCGTCTGGATCGGCCGCAGCAAGATCTCGCGCCCGCTGATCAGCCTGTCCAAGACCATGGAAGTCCTGGCCCAGGGCAGCGTCGACGTGAACGTGGTCGGCGCCGAGCGTCGCGACGAAGTCGGCGCCATGGCCCGCTCGGTCCAGGTGTTCAAGGACAACGCTCTGGCCCTGCGCACCGCCGAGGCCGCCCAGCAGCGCGCCGCCGCCGAGACCGAGTCCGAGCGTCGCAAGAACGAGCAGGTCCGCGAAGCCGCCGCCAAGGAGCAGGCCTTCGTCATGGAAGAGATCGCCACCGGCCTGAACCGCCTGGCCGAAGGCGACCTGACCTACCGCGTCGACGCCGACTTCCCGGCCGACTACAAGCGCCTGCAATCGGACTTCAACGGCGCCATCGCCCAGATGGAAGACGCGATGCGCACCATCGTCCATGCCGCCAACGGCATCGGCGCGGGCAGCGACGAGATCGCCTCGGCCGCCGACGACCTGTCGCGCCGCAGCGAGCAGCAGGCCGCCAGCCTGGAAGAAACCGCCGCCGCCCTCGACGAGATCACCGCCACGGTCCGCCGCTCGTCGGCCGGCGCCCAGGAGGCCGCCCGCGTGGTCGGCTCGACCCGCGCCGACGCCGAACGCTCCAGCGTCGTGGTCAAGGGCGCCGTCGACGCCATGCAGCAGATCGAGAAGTCGTCGAGCGAGATCAGCCAGATCATCGGCGTCATCGACGAGATCGCCTTCCAGACCAACCTTCTGGCCCTGAACGCCGGCGTCGAAGCCGCCCGTGCGGGTGATGCGGGCAAAGGCTTCGCGGTCGTGGCGCAAGAAGTGCGGGCCCTGGCCCAGCGCTCGGCCGAAGCCGCCAAGGAGATCAAGACCCTGATCTCGACCTCGTCGCAGCAGGTCAATCAGGGCGTGTCGATGGTCGGCCAGACCGGCGAGGCCCTGCAGGCCATCGTCTCCAAGGTCGGCGAGATCGACGCCCTGGTCGGCGAGATCGCGGCCTCGGGCCAGGAGCAGGCCACCGGCCTCAACCAGGTCAACGCCGCCGTCAACCAGATGGACCAGACCGTCCAGCAGAACGCCGCCATGGTCGAGCAGTCGACCGCGGCCAGCCACTCGCTCAAGGGCGAAGCCAACGGCCTGATGCAGATGATCTCGCGCTTCCGCGTCGCCGGCGCCGAGGCCACCCGCGTCTCGGCCAGCGGCGGTTCGACCCGCCGCGCGGCCCCGCCGCCGGTCTCGCGCCCGGCCGCCCGTCCCGCCCCCAAGGCCCCCGTGTCGCTGGCCGGCGCCGACAGCCGCCCGGGCGTCAACCCGGTCCGCTCGGCCCAGGCCAAGCTCGCCGCCTTCGCCTCGTCGGCCCCGGCCGCCAGCAGCGACGACTGGGAAGAGTTCTGATCCCGATTTAGTGCGCGTACCGCCCCGCGTATCGGGGGCGTATCCTCCTCATGACTACCAGCCCCGCCGGTGCGAACCGGCGGGGTTTTTGTTTGACCAGTCGCTCGTGCACAAAAGCCCGTCATCCCGGCCGAAGCGCAGCGTAGAGCCGGGACCCAGGGGCCAAGCGCATCGCCGTTCAGCAGTTCAGGGTCTCGTACAGATCCAGCCACAGCGGGTTCATCCGCTCAATCAGCTCCAGCTTCCACACCCGCCGCCAGCGCTTGATCAGCTTCTCGCGCTGGATGGCCGCGCCGATCTCATCATGCACTTCGTACCAGACCAGCCGCGTGACGCCGTATTTGCGGGTGAAACTGGGCGCCAGCTTCTCACGATGCTCCCACACCCGACGCGACAGGTCGTTGGTGACGCCCACATAGAGCGTCCCGTTGCGATCGCTCGCGAGGATATAGACGTAGGAAACGCGCTCCATTTCGCCCTCGATGCTGAGAACAAAATAGAAACATCATGAGACTGCCAAAGCAATGCCGGCGGCCCCTGGGTCCCGGCTCTTCGCTGCGCTTCGGCCGGGATGACGAGCTTTTTTGATCGGAGACTTCCGCCGGTTCACCACCATCGGTGGGTCCACCGGGCAGTCGTCGGGGCTGCCCGGTGGACCCGACTTCGACCAGGCGTCTCAATCTGAGCCTCCCCCCGCCGATCCGGTTGCGCGGCCAAAACGGTCGCGCAATTTAAGATTGATTGCCCGGCCAGAACACGCCGGACGCACCGCGTCATCCATTGGGGGAACCGCAAATGTCTACCGGAACGACGACCGACAACCTTTTCGCCGACATCGCCACCGTCCCTTACGTCCTGAGCGACACCTGGATCGGCAACGCTCAGGTCGGGGTCTGGCAGTCCACGATGTCCGTCACGGGCAAGGCGGTGTCGGTCCAGCCGACGGGTCAGACCGACATCTACGACTACTTCTTGATCGAGCTGGTCGGCCAGAGCTCGCTGACCGTCAACAAGGGCAACCGTCCGCCCGTCGGCTACGGCCTCACGATCGACTTCAACACGCCCAACGAGCCGCCGCCGCCCGTGGAACTGATCCTCAGTTCGCCCGACACGACGGTGACGACGACGACCTACAGCGACTCGCTCAGCTACAGCTTCAACGGAAGCATCGGCTTCTCGCCGTCGGGGCCCAGCGTCTCGATCGGCAGCAGCCAGACGATTTCCAACACGACCACCAGTTCGATCGCGAGCCTGGAGGTCCTCAACCTTTCAGGCGTGAGCGGCAGCGTCGCCGGCTCCTGGCAATACATCATCGCGGCGAAGTCGCTGGAGGCGGAGGGCGCGACGCCCCTGCTGGGCCAGGTGCTGGTGCGCCGCCCGCACTCGTCGGAGCCGCTCAAGGTCAACGTCGAGGTCGCCGTCTACTTCAGCAACAAGCATATGCCCGCCGGCCTGGACTGGAGCGGCGTCAGCCAATACATCACCGGCTACCAGGGCGACCACATGCCGCCGCTGACGAAAGGCAACGCCAGCGTCGCCATGCTGTACACCCGCACGCTCGACGCCCCGCCGCTGCCGCTTTCGGTCGCCGCCGAGGCCGTTGCCTGAAAAAGAAAAGCCCCGCCGTGGTCGGCGGGGCTTTCCGATCTTCGAACGGGGCGAGCCTTCCGGGCCCGCCCTTTTCTTTAAGCCTGCCCAGTCTTAGGCCTGCATCGTCCAGCCTTCGACGCCCATGGCCGCCTGGCGCAGGGCTTCCGAGCGGGTGGGGTGCGGGTGGCAGGTGCGGGCGACGTCTTCCGACGAACCGCCGAACTCCATGGCCACGCAGATCTCGGCGATCATATCGCCGACGTTGGGCCCCACGGCGTGGGCGCCCAGGATGCGGTCGGTCTTGGCGTCGGCCAGCACCTTCACGAAGCCGTCGGTCTCGTGGTTGATCTTGGCGCGGCTGTTGGCCAGGAACGGGAACTTGCCGACCTTGTAGGCGACGCCCGCGGCCTTCAGTTCGTCCTCGGTCTTACCGACGGTGGCGACTTCCGGCTTGGTGTAGATGACGCCCGGAATGATGTCGTAGTTCACGTGGCCGGCCTTGCCCGCGATCAGCTCGATGCAGGCCACGGCCTCGTCCTCGGCCTTGTGGGCCAGCATCGGACCCGAGGTCACGTCGCCGATCACCCAGATGCCGTCGACGCCGGTCTTGTAGTGGTCGTTGGCGATGATCCCGCGCTTGTCCGGGGTGATGCCCACGGTTTCCAGGCCCAGGCCTTGGGTGAACGGGCGACGGCCGATGGCCACCAGCACGTAGTCGGCCTGCAGGGTCTCGGCGGGGCCGCCGGCGACCGGCTCGAGGGTCAGTTCAGCTTGCTTGCCCTTGTCGGCCGCGCCGGTGACCTTGGCGCCCAGCTTGAACTTGAAGCCCTGCTTGGTGAGGATCTTCTGGAAGGCGGTCGCCACTTCGGTGTCGGTGCCCGGCACGATGCGGTCCAGGTACTCGACGACGGTGACTTCGGCGCCGAGGCGACGCCACACCGAACCCAGCTCCAGGCCGATGACGCCGGCGCCGACCACGATCAGGCTCTTCGGAACCGTCGGCAGCGACAGGGCGCCCGTCGAGTCGACGATGCGGCCGGCGTTGTCGATGGTCACGCCCGGCAGCGGGGTGGGCTCCGAGCCCGTGGCGATGACGATGTTCTTGGTCTCGAGGACGCGTTCCGAACCGTCCTCGGCCTTCACGACGACCTTGCCGGGTCCGTCGATGCGGCCCCAGCCCTTCACGTACTCGACCTTGTTCTTCTTCATGATGAACTCGACGCCCTTGGTCAGGGCTTCGACGCTCTCGGCCTTCTGGGCCATCATCTGGTCGAGGTTCAGCTTCGGCTTCACTTCGATGCCGAGCTTGGCGAACTCGCCGCCGGCGGCGGCTTCGTAGTATTCCGAGGCGTGCAGCAGGGCCTTCGAAGGCATGCAGCCGACGTTCAGGCAGGTGCCGCCCAGCTTGCCGCGGCCTTCGACGATCGCGGTCTTCAGGCCCAGCTGACCGGCGCGGGTCGCCGCGTTGTAGCCGCCGGGACCGCCCCCGATGATGACGACGTCGTATTGGGCCATGGGATCTTCGCCTTGGAGCAACGCGCCGGACCGGCGCCGGACAAAATATAGGGTCGGCAAGACGCGTTGGCAGGCCTTGCCGAGGCGGGGCTACTCCTAGTGCGGCGGGGGACAAAACGGAACCCGTTTTTCGTGCTTAGTCGTGATCGGACAAGGGAAATCCGGCTCGCCCGCTCAGGGCCTGCTCGCGTTTTAGGCGAACCCGCACGAGACCTTCGCCGGGCACGATCTTGCCGTTAGCCCACTTTTGGGCGGCGTCCTTGCCGACAGCTTGGCCTTGCTCTAGCCATTTCGTCCTCACCCGAGCGCGCCCGGAGAAACCCGGCCCGCTCCAGGCTCCGGAACACAGAGGCGACATTGCTCAGCACTTGGAAGTCGTGGACCGCGGGGGCGGCCCTCGCGATCGGAATGATGGCCGGCGGGTCGGTGCTGGCCGACGAGGCCAAGCCGGCGGAGAAAGCTCCCGCCGTCGAGCTGCCCGCCTTCCCGGCCGACAAGTCGGTCAAGCAGACCACGGTCCTGGCCGGCAAGACCATCGCCTACACCGCCACCGTCGGCTCGCTGCCGGTGCGCGACGAGAAGGGCAAGAAGATCGCCGAGGTGGTGTTCACCGCCTACACCCTGGACGGTCCGCGCGATCCCAACCGCCCGGTGACCTTCGCCTTCAACGGCGGCCCCGGCGCGGCCTCGGTCTATCTGAACTTCGCCCTCGGCCCCAAGCGCGTGCAGTTCGGCGCCGAGGGCGACAGCCCGTCGGCCCCGACGCGCCTGCAGGACAACCCGGCCAGCTGGCTGGACTTCACCGATCTGGTCTTCATCGACGCCGTCGGCACCGGCTTCTCGCGCAGCCTGACCACGCCGGAAGAGACCAAGAAGCGCTTCTACGGCGTCAAGCAGGACATCGACTACCTGTCGCGCGTGGTCTTCGACTGGCTGGTCAAGAACGAGCGCCTGCCCTCGCCCAAGTACATCGTCGGCGAAAGCTACGGCGGCTTCCGCGGCCCGCGCCTGACCTACACCCTGCAGACCGACTACGGCGTCGGGATCAACGGCCTGGTGCTCGTGTCGCCGCTGCTGTCGAGCGCCGGCCGCACCGCCCAGGAGATCTCGCCCCTGCCGGCCATGTGGACCCTGCCGTCGATCGCCGCCGCCAAGCTGGAGCGCGACGGCAAGCTGACCCCGGCCGCCATCAAGGACGTCGAGGACTACACCCGCGGCGAATACATGGTCGACCTGATGAAGGGCTCCGACCCCGCCGCCCTGGACCGCCTGACCACCAAGGTCTCGGCCATGACCGGCCTTGATCCCACCTACGTCCGCCGCGCCGGCGGCCGGCTGGAGACCCAGTCGTTCCTGCGCGAGGTGTTCCGCCAGACCGGGCGCCTGGGCAGCCGCTACGACAGCAACGTCACCTCGCTGGACCCCTTCCCGTTCGCCCCCGAGCAGGAGACCAACGACCCGATCCTCGACTCGATCATCGCCCCGACCACCAGCGCCATCGTCGACTTCACCACCCGCACCGTCGGCTGGAAGGTCGAGAGCCGCTACGAAGCGCTGTCGGGCGACGTCAACCAGGCCTGGGACCGCGGCCGCGGCCCCGACACCGAGTCCGTCACCGACCTGCGCAAGTCGGTCTCGGTGGACCCGAAGCTGAAGGTGCTGATCGTCCACGGCTACAACGACCTGTCGTGCCCGTTCTTCGCCTCGCGCCTGGTGGTCGACGCCATGCCGGCCACGGCCAACGGCCGGGTGACCCTGTCCAACTATCCCGGCGGCCACATGTTCTACAGCCGCCCCGACAGCGGCGCGGCCTTCCGCGCGGATGTGAAGAAGCTCTACGGCGCCAACTGAGGCGCATCTTCTCCGGAAGACGACACGGCGGCCGCCCTGAAAAGGGGCGGCCGTTTTCGTTTCCCGCCGCCGAAAAATGCTCTGGCCGTCCTCTTGCGACGATCGGACGCGGATACCCAATTGGGGGGTTGCTCGCCCCTACCCGGGACGAGAGGCTGTCGCGGCGCTGAAACATTGTCGCCAAGCCGACGGAAAACGACCCTGAAAAGGCCTACCCGCCAATATAGACAACGCTGTCGATTACAATCGGCAGAACTTGCCTTGATCCAGATCAAGCAATTGGAACCAACATCGATGTAAAAAGTTTCTTAGCGTCCCGTTAAGGAACAGACCTCCGCTTTTACGCGTATTGTTTACCAGCGGAGCTTAGCTTACCCTCCGTCGAGATCTTCGGATCCCGGCGGCGACGACGGACTGTGCTGACGGATTTTGCAGACCGCCGTTCTCAAGAGATGCGCGACGCGACCCTGTCGCGCCTTGAACGGAGATTGCCCATGGCGACGACGCCGCAGAATTCTCGCAAGATCCCAGCCGGCTTCATCGACGCCTTCGCCGACGCCGCCGACGATCTGCGCATCACGCCGATCGTGCTGCAGCCCAAGGGCCGCGCCGACGCCGCGCCTCAACCCGCCAAGAAGACGGCGCACCAGAAGTAGGGCCGCGCGCGGCCCTCGCACGCCCGCCCCGGTCGACTTGCCAGCCTACTTGAAGGCCAGCGCGGGCTCGGCGGCTTCGACGGGAGCGACCTCCACGGCCTTGCCCGCCTTTGCCTTCGTCGGCTTCAGGACGATCGGCGTCAGCTTGAACAGGTCGGCGTCGGCGCTGAAGGCGTCGACCATGCCTTCAGGCATGACGGGGCGGGCCGCGGCCCTCGGTGCGTTGCTCATCGTCATCTAACAGGACCCGTATCAGATATTGGCGGAGCCTGGGATCACTGGGTTTCCAGTAGGCGTCCCAGGTATAGGAAACGAGCATGGCCTTGCCGATCCACGCGCCTTGCTCGTCTCCCAAGGCGGCCACGGTCAGCATCAGATCATCATCCTTCGCGGACTTGATGGCCTCCACGACGGCGTCTCGATAGTCGGCGTCGATCTCGCCCTTCGCGATGCAGACGTCCAGGCGCTTGACCAGTTCGCGGCGATGCAGGCCCGGATCGACCGCTCGCGCGCCCGCCGCCGCCCAGGTGTAGCCGCCGTTCTCCATGCCGGCCGTCGTCGTGACGCCGACGACGTTCAGGTCTTCGTAGACGTGGGCCAGGGCGCGCATCAGCCGCCAGGCGTGGCCGCCTTCGCGATATCGCTCGTTGATCCAGAACACGCCCTGCTCGACGCACAGCCCCTCGGGCGTGCGCACGAACGTCTGGTAGAACTTCACCTCGTCGGGAACGTCGATGGACAGGCTGACCGTATCGGCCGCCTCGCCGCGCCATTCGGCGACGAACTTGATACTGTCGGGGACCCCTGAGCAGATCATGGCCGTGAGCTCGCGCAGCTCCTCCTCGGTGGTCGCGATACCGATCGCGGCTATGGTCTGGAAGTCCGCCTCCAGGACGAAGGCTTCGGTCCAAGGTTCACGCGGCCAAGGCCAGGGCATGATTAACGCGCCCTTGAAACAGGAAGAGCCGGTATCGCCTGGCGACCTCGCCTCAGCCCGCTGGCAGCCTTGTTATGTCTCACTTCAGCCCGCCCCCGCGAGGTATTGCTCAACCTTAAGGCACGCGAATCCGGCTTTGCAAGCGCCATCTCGCCGTCCGCGTGCGGAGAAATCACCGTCTCACGCCCCCGGCCGCCCGCGTCGCCATCACGCCGAGGGGAGCCAGCTGGACCTCTCCAGCGTTGTCGTCCGACCCCGGAGGCGCGCCCATGACCTACCTGACCCGAACCGTCTTCGCGGGCGCCAGCCTGCTGCTGATGCTGGCGGCCATGGCGCTGATCGCGCTCGGCTTCATGGAGGCGGTGGACGGCCTACGGGCGCCGGAGACGGCCGGCCCGGACGCCGTGCTCGACGCCCTGGGCTACATCATCGTGGCCATCGCCGTGTTCGACGTCGCCAAATACCTGTTCGAGGAGGAGGTGACGCGCGGCAGTGAGAAGCGCAGCGCCGCCGAGGCCCGCCGCAGCCTGACCAAGTTCCTGTCGACCGTGGTCATCGCCCTGTTCCTGGAAGCCCTGGTCATCGTCTTCAAGACCGCCCGCGAGGACGTGGCCAAGCTGGTCTATCCGACGGCCCTGGTGGTGGCCTCGGTGCTGGTGCTGGTGGGCCTGGGCGCCTACCAGCGCTTCTCGGCCGCCGTCGAGGAGCGGGTCGGTGAAGACGACGACGCGGAAGAGAAGAAGGACAGGGCCAAGTAGCTACCGCGCCAGCCGCCCGTCGCTCAGGGCCGCCGGTTCGAAGCGGAAGATCACTTCCGGGTCCGGCTCGGGCACGCCCTTGAGGATCTTCTTGCCGGCCGCTCCCTTGGGCGCGGCGGTGTGCAGCAGCCAGCGGATGACGTTGAGGCGAGCGGCCTTCTTGTGGTCGGCCTTCACGCAGACCCAGGGGGCGGTCTCGGTGTGGGTGCGCACCAGCATGTCGTCGCGGGCGGCGGTGTAGTCGTCCCACTTCTCCTGGGCGACGGCGTCGAGCGAGCTGGTCTTGAAGGCCTTCAGCGGATCGTCGCGACGGGCCTTCAGACGCTCGGCCTGCACGTCCTTGTCGATATCCAGCCAGAACTTCGAAAAGCGCATGCCGCTCTCGACCAGCATGGTCTCGAAGGCCGGCACGTCGCGCAGGAACTGGGCCTGCTGCTCGGGCGTGGAGAAGGCCATCACCTTCTCGACCCCGGCCCGGTTGTACCAGGAGCGGTTGAAGATCACCGCCTCGCCGCAGGCCGGCAGCCATTCCACATAGCGCTGGAAGTACCACTCGCTGCGCTGGCGCTCGGTCGGCGCGGGCAGGGCCACGACCGTCGTCTGGCGGCGGTGCAGGTGCTCGGTGATGCGGGCGATCGTGCCGTCCTTGCCGGCGGCGTCGCGCCCCTCGAAGATCGCCAGCAGCTTCCAGCCTTCCTTGATGGCCAGCTTTTGGAGGGCGATCAGCGCGATCTGCAGGTCGCGCAGCTCTTCGTCGTAGTCGCGGGACTTGGTCATAGGCTGAGCCTACCCCCTGAATGAGAACCTGCGCTAGAAGGAGCGCATGATCCGTCTCTTCGTGCCCCAGCCGCTGTCCAAGGACGCCGGAATCGCTCCGACCCATGAGCAGTCGCGCTATCTCGTCTCGGTCATGCGCCTGTCGGTCGGCGACGAGATCCTGGTGTTCAACGGGACCGACGGCGAGTGGCGCGCCAGCCTGGTCGACGCCGGCAAGCGCGGCTGCCTGCTGAAGGCGCTGGAGCAGACCCGGGAACAGGTCGTGACGCCCGACCTCGACCTGATCGTCGCCATGGTCAAGCGCGGCCGGGTCGAGACCATCGTCGAGAAGGCCGCCGAGCTGGGCGCCCGCCGCGTGCGCCTGACCGTCACCCGTCGCACCAATGTCGACTACATGAAGCTGGCCCGCCTGGACGCCATCGCCATGGAAGCCGCCGAGCAGACCGGACGCCTGGACGTGCCGGCGATCCTGGATCCCGAGAAGCTCGACAAGATTCTCGACGGCTGGGACGAGACCCGCCGCCTGGTGTTCTGCGACGAGGGCGGCGACGCCAAGCCCGCCATCGAGGCCCTGGCCGGCACGGGCGCGCCCGCCGCCATCCTGATCGGTCCCGAAGGCGGCTTCGCCCCCGAGGAACGCGAGCGCCTGCGCTCGCTGCCGTTCGTCGTTCCGGTGTCCTTGGGTCCGCGCATCCTGCGCGCCGACACGGCCGCGATCAGCGCCATGACGCTGTGGCAAGCGGCGGCGGGGGACTGGAAGTAAGAGATCCTCCCCCTCTGGGGGAGGTGGCCCGGAGGGCCGGAGGGGGGTCGTTTTCAGCCGCCGCAGATTTCGGCCGATAACCGAGCCACGCCCCTCTCCGTCCGCTGCGCGGACACCTCTCCCACAGGGAGAGGGTCTCAGAGCCCGCATTCCACCTTGATCGCCGCCGCGTCCTTGTCGCCCTGGGCCGATGGCGCGCCGAGGTCCTCGTACTCCTGGAACGTCACGCTGGACTGGCCGCCGGCGACCCGCTTCTCGACCGTCCGGCCGTAGCCCTGGATCCTCAGCCGGACGGCTGAATAGAGCGCGGGACCATAGGACGCGTCCGGATCGGGCCCGTAGAGATCGACGAGGTCGCCGCCGCTTCCGCTGGCGCGGACGAACTGGTTGGCCTTGCCGAACATCGCCGTGGAGGTGCGGGCGGGGCCATAGCCCAGCCGGGCGATCGCCGCCTTGGCGCAGGCCAGCTTCTTGCCCTCGGCCTCGGCGATCCTGGTCAGTTCCTGGTTGGCCGGCAGCGAGCCGTGATTGTCGGCCCGGAACAGATAGTCGACGCCCCGGTCGCGGTCGCGCGGCAGGCCCTGGCCGTTCAGGTAGCGCAGGCCGATCCGGTACTCGGCGTCCAGATGGCCGGCCTCGGCCGCCTGCTGCATGAAGACCAGCGCCTTGGCCTCGTCCTTGGGGACATCATCGCCCTGCTCGTAGACCCGGGCGAGGAAATAGGCGGCCCAGACATTGCCGGCCTTGGCCGCCAGCTCCATCTGCCTAAGCGCCTCGGGCTTGTCGCCGGCCTTGGCGGCCGCCTGGGCGGCGGCGATGTGCTCCGCGCCGGGACCGCTGGTCTGGGCCGGCGCGGAGGCGGCGGCGACCAGCAGCAGGCCGCTCCCGGCCAAGGCTGTGAACAAGCGTGCGAACTTCATCTCTTCCCCGCGTCGCCGGCTGATCCAGCGTGTCGTCGTGCCGATCCTAGCGGCGTCGCGACCGAAAAGAACGGCGATTTTTCCCGGCTAGCCCGGCCGCATCGCACCCAGCCGCGCCAGAACCGCGCGCGGGATCCCGTAGTCGGCGATCGGTTCGTCGTGCTTGCGAAAGCCCGACAACTCGCGCTGCACGAAATAGGCCTGCACGGCGTCGGCGGCGTCCCAGAGCCGGGTCTCGCGCTCGGCCTCGCCCGCTCCGGCCAGGGCCGCCAGGCTCGCTTCGACCCGCGCGCCGGCCCGGCCCAGCGAGGCTGCGCGTTCGCCGAGGATTTCATGAGCCAGGGCCTCGCCGCCGGGCTGGGCCAGGGCGGTCGTCAGGCTCTGCGGGGCGCGAAAGCTGGACATGAGCACGATCCTCGCACGTCGACGTTCCCTCCGGAACGTCCTGACGCGGCGGTGCGTTCGCCGACTAGACCGAACGGTAACGCTAATTGTAGCGGACCCTCTTGAGGTCGGCTAAGACAGCGCCCAACTGCGCTCCACGCGTTTCGTGGCGGTCGGGGGGAATTGGGCCCCTCCCCTCCTGTAGCATCTGTTTTTAGGGGAGACGGCGATGGCCGACACCGCCAGCCTGGATCAGCGCCCGCTGACCCTCGAAGACCTGACCGCCTATTTCGCCAAGGGCAATAAGCCGAAGTCGGCCTTCCGCGTCGGCGCCGAGCACGAGAAGTTCGGCTTCTACCTGGGCTCCCATGAACCGGTCCCCTACGAAGGGGATAAAGGCGTGCACGCCCTGCTGGTCGGCCTGCAGCGCTTCGGCTGGAAGCCGGTGATGGAAGGCGATGTGATCATCGGCCTCGAGCGCAACGGCGCCAATGTCAGCCTGGAGCCCGGCGGCCAGTTCGAACTGTCGGGCGCGCCGCTGCTGACCATGCACGACATCTGCGAGGAGACCGGCGGCCACCTCGACGAGGTCAAGACCGTGGCCGACGAGCTGGGCCTGGGCTTCCTCGGCGTCGGTTTCTCGCCGCAGTGGAAGCGCGAGGAAGTGCCGATCATGCCCAAGGGCCGGTACGTCATCATGCGCGAGTACATGCCCAAGGTCGGGGGCCTGGGTCTCGACATGATGCTGCGCACCTGCACCGTGCAGGCCAATCTCGACTTCGAGAGCGAAGCCGACATGGTCGCCAAGTTCCGCATGAGCCTGGCCCTGCAGCCGATCGCCACGGCCCTGTTCGCCAATTCTCCGTTCACGGAAGGCAAGCCGAACGGCTTCCTCTCCGCCCGCGCCAACGTCTGGACCGACACCGATCCCAACCGCACGGGCCTGCTGGACTTCGTGTTCCAGGACGGCTTCGGCTTCGAGCGCTACGCCAAGTACCTGCTCGACGTGCCGATGTACTTCGCCAAGCGCGGCGACCGCTATATCGACCTGGCCGGCCGGTCTTTCCACGACTTCATCGACGGCAAGATCGACGAGGTCGGCGGCGAGCGGGCCACGATCAAGGACTGGGCCGACCACGCCACCACCGCCTTCCCCGAAGTGCGCCTGAAGACCTATCTGGAAATGCGCGGCGCCGACGCGGGTCCGTGGAGCCGCCTGTGCGCCCTGCCCGCCCTGTGGACCGGCGTGTTCTACGATGACGCGGCGCTCGCGGCCGCCTGGGACCTGGCCAAGGACTGGACCGTCGAAGACCGCGAAGGCCTGCGCCGCGACGTGCCGACCCTGGGCCTGAAGGCCAAGGTCGCCGGCCGCACCGTGCAGGACGTCGCCAAGGACTTCGTCGCCATCGCCAAGCAGGGCCTCAAGGCCCGCGCCCAGCTGAACGGTGGCTTCCTCGACGAGACGATCTATCTGGGCGAACTGGAAGAGATCGCCGACAGCGGGATCACCCCCGCCGAACGCCTGCTGGAGAAGTTCCACGGCGAGTGGCAGGGCGACATCGGCAAGCTGTTCAGCGACGGGGCGTACTAGGAACCTCCCCCTCTGGGGGAGGCGGCCGAAGGCCGGTGGGGGGCCGTTTTCAGCTCTCGAGGCTTGGGCCGGCTTCGCACCACCTCCCCCCTCCGATCGCTACGCGATCGCCTCCCCCACAGGGGGAGGTCCCTACCGCAGCATCCCCCAGGCGATCGCCGCCTGGCCGCCGATGTAGAGGAACCACACGGCCCAGGCCGTCAGCCTCGCCGAGCCGAAGAGCTTCGCCCCCTTGAAAAGGTCGAAGGCCAGGATCGCGTCCGAGGCCATGAACGCCACCGCGCCCGCCGTCGCCGGCCAGCGCGTGGTCGGCAGGGCCGCGGCCGAGACCACCATGGCCAGGATCGCCGCCACATAGGCCAACACCGCCGACCGCAGCGGACCAAGCGAGCCCCACAACCGCCGCAGCATCACCGCCCCGACCAGGGCGGCCACCGGCGCGATGACGAAGAAGGCCTGGCTGGGCGTCGTGCGCTCGCGCCAGAACACGATCACATAGACGACGTGCCCAGCCAGAAACGCCGCCAGCCCCCAAGGCAGCCAGCGCTTGGGATCGCCGGCCAGGAACACGTCGCCCAGCGCGCAGAGGGTCAGGGCCACGGCCAGCAGCACCGTGCCGCCTTCCAGATAGGCCAGCACCGCCAGGGCGCCGGTCGCGGCCGCCTTGACCACGGTGCGCAGGAACGACGGCGGCCGCTGCACCAGCACGAAGCCATAAGCGAGAGCGCAGACCCCGCAGATCGCCCACAGCAGCGTGTCAGTCATCCGACGACAGCTTGGAAAGGAAGGCCTGGGCGGCGTCCTTGTGGCGGGGCTTGAGGTTCTTGCCGACGATGGCCAGCACGGCGGCGATCACGGCCGCGTCGTCGGTGAAGCCGATGGCCGGCAGCAGGTCGGGAATGGCGTCCGTCGGCAGCACGAAATAGGCCAGGGCCGCGAACATCATGCCCTTGGCCGCGGCCGGGGTCTCGGGGTCGCGGGCGCACCACCACACCGACAGGGCGTCGGCGGCGAAGGGCACCTTGGCGGCCACGCGGCGCATCTTCGGCCAGAAGCCGCGCGCCACCCGCTGCTCGTTGACCCGCACCGTGGCCGGCACGAGCGCCTTCCTCGGATCCAGCACGTCGTCGGGCGTGACGCCGCCGTTGACGTCGGGGGATGGTTTGGCGTCGGCGCTCATGGGGTTAAACCGCTCCTCAACACAACGATTAAACGCAACCCCAGGGGAAACGTCCATGAAACTCGACAACACCGTCGCCGCCGTCGTCACCGGGGGCGCCTCGGGCCTCGGCGAAGCCACCGCCCGCGCCCTGGCCGCCCAGGGGGTGAAGGTCGCCATCTTCGACATGAACGAGGCCCGCGGCGAGGAAGTCGCCAAGGAGATCGGCGGCGTCTACTGCAAGGTCAACGTCACCAGCGACGCCGACGTCGACGCCGGCTTCGAGAAGGCCCGCGCCGCCCACGGCCAGGAGCGGATCCTGGTCAACTGCGCCGGCGTCGGCAACGCCGCCAAGACCGCCAGCCGCGATAAGGCCACCGGCGAGACCAAGCACTTCCCGCTCGATATCTTCGACCGCGTGATCCAGATCAACCTGGTCGGCACGTTCCGCTGCATCGCCAAGTCGGCCAAGGGCATGCTCGACCTGGAGCCGCTGGAAGACGGCGAGCGCGGCGCCATCGTCAACACCGCCAGCGTCGCCGGCGAAGACGGCCAGATCGGCCAGGCCGCCTATTCGGCCAGCAAGGGCGGCGTCATCGGCATGACCCTGCCGATCGCCCGCGACCTGATGAACGACGGCATCCGCGTCAACACCATCCTGCCGGGCATCTTCAACACCCCGCTGATGAACGCCGCCCCCGACAACGTCAAAGCCGCCCTGGCCGCCTCGGTGCCGTTCCCCAAGCGCCTGGGGAATCCTGCCGAATACGCCCAGCTGGCCCTGACCATGATCACCTGCGGCTACTTCAACGGCGAAGACGTCCGCCTGGACGGCGGCATCCGCATGGCGCCGCGGTAGACGCCGCGGGCGAGCACCCCAAAGAAAAACGCCGCGACGGCCCATCGGCTGTCGCGGCGTTTCACGTCTCAGATCCTCCCCCTCTGGGGGAGGTGGCCCAGAGGGCCGGAGGGGGTCGGCGCGGCGGCGAGACCCCCCCTCAGTCGCTTCGCGACAGCTCCCCCAGAGGGGGAGCATCTAGAACCAGCGACTTACTTCTTCACCCAGCCGCCGCCGAGCGGCTTCCAGTACTGGCCGGCGGCCAGACGGGCGTAGAGCTGCTTGGCGGTGGCCTGGCCAGCGGCGTCGGCGGTGACACCGGTCTTGGCGGCGGTGTCCTTGTAGACGGCCGCGCGGCCGGTGTTGATCTCGGCCACGGCGGCGCGCAGGTCGGCGTCGCCGCCCGACACGATGCCCAGGAAGCCGTCGGCCTGCTCGCCGATCGTGCCGGCAGCCTTGCCGGCGTCCACGGCGGCCTTGGCGGCGGCCGACTGGGCCAGAACGGGCGCGGCGACCGCGCCCATGGCGGCCGCGATGGCCAGGACCGTCATCGTCTTGCGGATCATGGCGGTTCCTCCTCTTAGAACAGGTTCGGGTTCTGCTGGATCAGCGTCTGGACTTCCTTGTCCAGCCGCACCCGCACGTCGGCGTCCAGCTTGGCGTAGATGTTGATCGGATCGACCTTGACGCGGACGGTCGGGGTGCAGGCCGCGAGGCCTCCCGCCGCCAGCAGGGTCGCGATCAGGACGCGCTTGTGCATGGCTTAGTCTCCAGTTCGGGGTTCACGTTGCGCGGTCACGGCTGAACCGGCGCTGAACGGCGTGTTTCTTCGGTTTCTTCGGCGAAACGACGGCCCCAGGCGGCCAGAAGCTCGTCGAAATTGAGCGAGGTGTCGAGCGTCAGGTCCACCGGCGTCTTGGCCGGCAGCGGGATCCGACGCTGGAAGGCCTTGCCGCGGATCAGCTCCAGGATCCCCACCTTGGCCTTCTCGGCGACCTTCGGATCGTGCTCGCCCTTGATGTGGAACAGCAGCGACAGGCGGCCGTTCGGCGTCGAATTGACCCCGGCCTCCAGCGTGTCGAACGCCAAGTTCTCCATGGCCTGGTAGGCGAAGTCCTGGATGGCGTTGACCGGCTGCTGGGCGACGGCGGCGTTGTTGGGGTTGCCCGGGCTGTCGTTCTCGGCCTGGCTGGCCGTCTGGTTGGCCTCGACGCCGGTCAGGGCCTCGCGGGCGATCGAGATGCGGCCGGGCTTGATGGCGTTCAGCTTGCCGTCCAGCAGCTTGAAGCCCTTGTCGCTGAACTGGAACGGCAGGCGGCCCGAGACCACCGCGTCCAGCTTGACCTTGTCGGCCAGGGTCGAGCCGGCGGTCAGTTCGCCTAGATCCAGGCCGTCGATGACGATGACGCCGCTGATCGCCTTGCCGTCCAGCGGCACGTCGATCGGCTCGATCGAGATCCTGCCCTTGGCGGCCGTCAGCGACGCCTCCGACACCTTCAGCGAGGTCGCGCCCAGGGTGAAGACGCCCTCGATGGCCTCCAGCGGCACGATGGAGTCGATGCGGGTGATCTTCAGCTTCTGGTCGGGCGCGCTGGTCAGCGGCGCCAGGCTGTCGAACTTCACGTCGCCGTTCAGGGTGGCCACGAAGCCCAGCGGGCTGGCGCGGAAGTCGAGCCCTTCCGTCACGACCTCGCCGCTGCTGGTCACGCCCTTGTCGGTCCAGTCGAAGCGGCCCTTGAAGCTGGCCTTGCCCTCGGCCTCGCTGGCGAAGGCGGCCATCGGGCTGACGGCCACCGGCTGCAGTCCCGCCTCCTTGGTGAAGACGATGTTCGAGGCGTCGATGACGGCCGAGCCGCGGCCGCTCTCAACGCCATGACGGATATCGATGCGGCCCAAAGCAAAGCCGCTGGCCGTGCCGAAGTCGACGCCGCCGCTCCACACGCCCGAGACCAGAGCCAGGCGTCCCGTGGCCTTCACCGGCTCGAACCGCTTGGCCGCCGCCGCGTCGACCAGCCTTCCTTGCGTCAGCCGCACCTCGGCGCGGTCGAAGCCTTGGCCGCCGCCGACGAAGGTTCCGGCCACGTCTTCGGCTTTCGCTTCGGCCGCCGTGATTGTTCCGCGCCCGTTGGTGAAGCGGGCCTGCGCCTCCCAGCGGCCGTTCGCCACCCGCACCAGCGGCGCTGCGACCGGGCAGACGTCCAGGGCGATGTCCTGGATCGGCCGCTCGCCGGCCTCGCCCGCCTCGATGGCGGCGACGCTCACCGGCGTGCAGCCTGCCAGGCGCACGTCGAGCACGCCCCCGGCGAAGCGCGCCTGGCCCTTGGCGTCGAGCTTGATCCCCTCGGCCGGCGGCACATCGAGCGTGCCGGCCAGGGTCACGGGCGAGGCGAAGCCGCTCGCGTCAGCGCGCCAGTTCGTGGCCGCCAGAGTCAGTTGCGGCAGGCCGCCACCGCCGAGCGCCAGGGTCGCCGCACCGCGCGAGACGCCGCCGGCGCTTTCCACCAGGCGGCCGCCTCCGGCCGTCAGGGTCGCCTTGGCGCCGCTCGCGGACGCCAGAGTCACCGGCTTGCCGGCGAAGGCCGAAACCTTGCCGCCGCCGATCTCCAGCCGCAGGTCGGGCGCGTCGAGTTCGAAGTCGCCCAGAGCCTTGCGCGCGGCGTCGGCATAGGCGGGATTGGGCAGGCCGGCGGTCAGGCGCTCGGCGTCGGGCGCCGACACCGCCCCGTCCGCCCCCGCCCGGCCGGCCAGGGTCAGGTTCAGCCCGTCGCCGGCCCGGAACCGTCCCTTGGCGTCCAGCACCAGGCTGGAGAGGCCCAGGCCGTCGCGCGCCGCGCGGCCGACGCCGGCCGCCACGGTCACCACGCCGGTCAGGCCGATCGCACCGCCCTTGGGGGCGAAGAAGGAGAGGTTGCTCGACTTGACGTCCACCGCCGCCCGGCTCAGCGCCGCGCCGCCGGCCAGGGCCTGGTCGGCCGTGCCGCGCAGCCGCGCCGGCCCGAGGGCCCGCAGGCCGGCCTGGTCGAAGTCCACCCGCATGGCGTCGCTGTCGATCTCGGCGGCGAAGCTGCGGGCCTCCACGCCAGGGGCGACCAACCGGCCGGCCCGGGCCTGGCCCGACACCCGCGCCGCCGCGCCGCCCTTCTTGAAGTCGCCGGCCACCAGCCCCGCCAGGGTCAGGCGGGTCTCGACATCGGCCAGGCTGGTCTCGCCGGCTCTCAAGCCTTGCGCCTTGATAGACAGCTTGACGTCGGCCGGACCGGTGGCGGCCAGCCGCTTGAGGTCGGGATAGGCGACGTCTGCCTCCAGGCGGGCGTCGGCCTCCTCCAGGTCGACCTGTTCGGCGTCCAGCCCCTCGACGTCGGCGCGGGCGTCGACGGTGAGACGGTCGCCGCGCTTGCGGGCGCGCAGGGCCGCCCCGCGCAGTTCGACCTGCAGATTGTCGGTAGCGTAGCGCATGGCCGCCACCGCCGCGTCAAGCCGCAACAGCTGGCCGTCGTCGAGACTGGCGTCGCCGGTCAGGCGGGCCACGCCGCCGGGGGTGTCGAGCGTCACCCGCGCGTCCTCGACCAGCACGGCCGGTCCGCCCTGCTTCTCCTCGCCGGGCGACTTCAGCGCCTCGTCGATCAGCGGCTGCAGCTTGCCGAAGGTCAGCTTCTGCCCGTCGTAGCGGGCGCGCAGGCGCGGGCTGGTGATGCGCA
Organism: Caulobacter sp. GW821-FHT10A10; assembly: GCF_059415745.1. Classification (NCBI taxonomy): domain Bacteria; kingdom Pseudomonadati; phylum Pseudomonadota; class Alphaproteobacteria; order Caulobacterales; family Caulobacteraceae; genus Caulobacter; species Caulobacter sp. GW821-FHT10A10. Next base: position 873,240 of record NZ_JBWKNV010000001.1, read on the forward strand.
CGGCCCGGGTGTCGATGGCGAACGGCCCGCCCGACCATGGCGCGGTCAGATCGTAGGCCACCTCGATGCGCTTGGCCGAGAAATAGGGATCGCTGGCCGGACCCAGCCGGATGGAGCCGGCGAAGCCGCTGGCGTCCAGGCTCTCGACCGAGATCAGGCCCTCGATGCCGCGCTCGGCCAGCCACGCTTCCGCCAGCGCGCGGCTGATCTCGCGCCGTCCGGAATAGGCGGAAAAGCCCAGGGCGATGAACGCCATCATCGCGAACGACACGGCCTCCAGCCCGGCGTCGGCCAGGGCGGCCTTGTCGAGGCGGAGACCCCGCTTGGGTTTCGCGGTCTTCGGTGCGGAATCGGGGTCGGCGTGGGGCTCGGCCATTGGCCGCACCATGCCGCAAGCCGTGGCGTTTGTGAGGCCCCCGTTGCGGAAAAGTCGAGAAAGCGCCGGTATTGAAATGGGCGAGACCCGCCCGATCTCCTCCGCTATCGACACGCGCCCATTAGCGGACGCATCGAGAGGCCGCTAAGAGTGGCCACGACACGACCGAATAGAGTGAATTGAAAGGACGACGACATGGCTTTGCTCGACGCGCTCAAGGCTGACCAACTCGCGGCGCGCAAGGTGAGCGACCGCCTGAAGGCCGACCTGCTCACCACGCTGATCGGTGAAGCCACGCAGATCACGACCGAGGAATTCAAGCGCGGCGTGACCGAAGTCACCGACGAAAAGGTCGTCGCCACCGTCGCCAAGTTCCTGAAGAACACGAAGCTGACGCTGGAAAACCTGGCGGCCGAACGTGCGCGCCTGATCGAGGCGGCCGGCGATGTGTCGAAGGTGGACGAGCGGATCAAGGCGGCCGAAACCGAACTGGCGATCCTGTCCTCCTATGGCCCCAAGCAGATGACGGAAGCGGAACTGCGCGCCGCCATCGACGACTTCCGCACCCAGAACCCCGACGCCAACGTCGGCGCGATCATGGCCCACCTGAAGACCAACTTCGGCGGCCAGTACGACGGCAAGGCGGCCAGTGCCCTGGCCAGGGGGTAGACGGAAGGCCGCCGCCGTCAGGCGCCGCGCTGACATCAGGTGCGGCTCGCCCTCTCTCTTAGAGAGAGGGAGGGGCCCATCGCGCAGCGATGGGAGGGTGAGTGGTTACGCCTTCAGCCGGCGTGCCGGCACTTCGCCCGCAACAGCGCCAGGATCGTCCAGGGGCTTCGCCTACCCACTCACCCTCCCACGCCTGCGGCGCGGGCCCCTCCCTCTCTCCATGAGAGAGGGTTTCGGTGATCACTCCCCCATCTGCCGACACCAAACCCGTCCGCTTGCGGTGTCGGTAGCGGAGGAGCCCCGGTTCCAGGGCGGAAACGACGGGAGACTAGGCGGCTAGATCGCCTTGAACCCCAGCACCTGCTGCATGTCGTAGATCCCCGGCGGCTTGCCCTGCACCCACACCGCCGCGGCCACGGCGCCGCGCGCGAACAGGCCCCGGTCGATGGCCGAGTGGGCGATGGTCAGGCTTTCGCTCTCGCCGGCGAAGATCACGCTGTGCTCGCCGATGATGCCGCCGCCGCGCACGACGGAGAAGCCGATGTTCCCCTCGGTGCGCGCGCCGGTGACGCCGTCGCGGGCGCGGTCCTCGACCTCGGAAAGAACGACGCCGCGGCCTTCCGCGGCGGCCTGGCCCAGCATCAGGGCGGTGCCCGACGGGGCGTCGATCTTGCGCTTGTGGTGGGCCTCGAAGACCTCGATGTCCCAGTCGGCGGCCGGCAGGAGGGCGGCGGCCTGGCGCACCAGGCCCATCAGCATGTTGACGCCCAGCGAGTAGTTGCCCGAGCGCACGATGGCCACGGTCTGGGCCGCCTTTTCCAGCCGCGCGTCCTGCTCGGGGGTGAAACCGGTCGAGCCGATCACCAGGGCGATGCCGCCGCCGGCCTGGGCCACCGTCTCGGCCAGGGCGACCGAAGCCTCGGGGATGGTGAAGTCGATGATCGCCTGGGCGTCGGCCAGGGCGCTCTCCAGCGCCACCAGGCCTTCGCCTTCGGAACCCGGACGGTCGAAGCGGGCCACGGTCACCGCGTCGGCGCGGCCTTCCAGCGTGGCGGCCACGGCCTTGCCCATGCGGCCCAGGGCTCCGGCGACGGCGATCCTGACGGGGGGGGCGGACATGGGCGTTCTCTCCACGAAACGAGCTCGCGCCTCGTCGCCCAGCCCCTCCGCCCGGTCAACGGATTTATCCGGCGCCCCGCTCGCCGGCTTACGCGGGGGCAGTGTCCCACATGCCGCAAACCCAATCCCAACAAGCGTTTGTAGCGATACCATCGATGATTGCGCGGTTGTCGCGCCGGGACGCCGTCGCTAGGCTGGTCCGTGCATAAGGGCGCGTCGCATCGTTCGGCGGGTCCATTTCAACTGGCTACGCAGGACAGGAAACGCCGCCATGAGCGACGCGGAACGCAAGACCTTCACCGACGCGGAGGCCCTGGCCTTCCACCGCCACCCGCAACCGGGCAAGCTGGCGGTGACCCCCACCAAGCCGATGGCCACCCAGCGCGACCTCAGCCTGGCCTATTCGCCCGGCGTGGCCGTGCCGGTGCACGCGATCGCCGCCGATCCCGACATGGCCTACGAGTACACCTCCAAGGGCAACCTGGTGGCGGTGATCTCCAACGGCACGGCGATCCTGGGCCTCGGCGACCTGGGGGCCCTGGCCTCCAAGCCGGTGATGGAGGGCAAGAGCGTGCTCTTCAAGCGCTTCGCCGACGTCGACTCCATCGACATCGAGGTCTCCACCAAGGACGCCGACGAGATCATCACCGTCGTCAAGAACATCGGCGTCACCTTCGGCGGCATCAATCTGGAAGACATCAAGAGCCCCGAGTGCTTCCGCATCGAGACCGAGCTGCAGGAGCTGCTCGACATCCCGGTGTTCCACGACGACCAGCACGGCACCGCCATCATCTGCGCCGCCGGCCTGATCAACGCCTGCCACATCACCGGCAAGAACCTGGCCGACATCAAGGTGGTGCTGAACGGCCCAGGCGCGGCCGGCATCGCCTCGATGGACCTGATCAAGGCCATGGGCGTGCGCCCCGAGAACGTCATCGCCTGCGACAGCAAGGGCGTACTCTATCGCGGCCGCACCGAGGGCATGAACCAGTGGAAGAGCGCCCACGCGGTCGACACCGACAAGCGCACCCTGGAAGAAGCCGTCGCCGGCGCGGATGTTCTTCTTGGCCTGTCGGCCAAGGGCGCCTTCACCCCGGAGATGATCGCCAGCATGGCGCCCAATCCGGTGATCTTCGCCATGGCCAACCCGGATCCGGAGATCACCCCGGAAGAGGTGCACCGCGTGCGCAAGGACGCGATCATGGGCACCGGCCGCAGCGACTATCCCAACCAGGTCAACAACGTCCTGGGCTTCCCCTACATCTTCCGCGGCGCGCTCGACGTGCGGGCCCGCCGCGTGAACCATGAGATGAAGATCGCCTGCGCCCAGGCCCTGGCGATGCTGGCCCGCGAGGACGTGCCGGATGAAGTCGCCGCCGCCTATCACGGCCGCCAGCTGAAGTTCGGCCCCGACTACATCATCCCCTCGGCCTTCGACCCGCGCCTGATCTGGTACGTGCCGCCGTTCGTGGCCCAGGCGGCCATGGACACGGGCGTGGCCCGCAAGCCGATCGCCGACATGGAGGCCTACCGCCAGAGCCTGGCCCAGCGCCTCGACCCCACCGCCGGCTTCCTGCAGAAGATCGCCGGCTCGGTCATGGCCCGGCCCAAGCGCATCGTCTTCGCCGAGGGCGAGGAGCCCAGCGTCATCCGCGCCGCCTACGCCTTCCAGGCCGGCGGCTACGGCAAGGCCATCCTCTGCGGCCGCGAGAACCTGGTGCACGAGAACATGCGCCTGGTGGGCCTGGACCCCGAGACCTCGGGGCTTGAGATCCACAACGCCCGGCTTTCCGACCGCAACCCGGACTATGTCGACGCCCTCTACGCCCGGCTCCAGCGCCAGGGCTTCCTCAAGCGCGACGTCCAGCGCCTGATCAACCAGGACCGCAACAGCTTCGCCGCCTCGATGGTCAGCATGGGCGAGGCCGACGGCATGGTCACCGGCGTCACCCGCAGCTTCGACCAGGCCCTGGACGAGGTTCTGCGCGTCGTCGATCCCGCGCCCGGCGGCCGGATCATGGGCATGTCGGTCGTGCTGGCCAAGGGCCGCACCATCTTCGTGGCCGACACCAACGTCACCGAACTGCCCGACGCCGACGAGCTGGTCGAGATCGCCTGCGAGGCCGCTCGCGCCGTCTCCAACCTCGGCTTCAAGCCGCGTGTGGCCTTCATGAGCTACTCGACCTTCGGCAACCCGATGGGCGAGCGCTCCGACAAGGTGCGCGAGGCCGTCGCCACGCTCGACGAGATGGGCGTCGACTTCGAATACGAGGGCGAAATGCCCCCCGAACTCGCCCTCGACCCCGAAAAGCGCCTCGCCTACCCGTTCATGCGCCTGACCGACAGCGCCAACATCCTGATCATGCCGGCCATCCACGCCGCCTCGATCTCGACCAAGCTCGTCCAGTCGCTGGGCGGCGCCACGGTGATCGGGCCGGTGCTGCTGGGCCTCTCCAAGTCGGTGCAGATCTGCCCGCTCGGGGCTTCGGTCTCGAAGATCCTGAACATGGCGATGATGGCGGCTTACGATCAGCCGGTGGAGGCGGGGGAGTAGGGGAGCAGGATTACAGAACTCGAATTGTAGCAATTATGGAAAATTTGGCCCCATAAAATGAACACCATTGATCACAGGGTTTGCGCCGTCGCAATTGACGAAGTTGATTACTTTAACTTCGAAAGATTTGCTCAATCTTTTCACGCCTCGATCATGGGCACAGATTTCGTGCCGCTAGGGGGATTTCACGATGGTGGAGCCGACGGCTTCGAGGAAACAATTTTCGAATCCTCAACCAGAACCTCGTCGTTCCTCCAAATCTCCAAAACCTTCAAGATAGAAGATAAGATCCGACACACGGTAAAGAGACTTTTAGAATTCGGAAGACAACCGACTCAAGTGTTATTCTATTTCTCATCCGAGATATCACTTATCGATAAACTGGAAGAGGATTTATCTCACGAACTTTCGTGCACGATTAGAATAAGAAGCAAGGACTATATAGTCGCGCATATAAATAATTCCGTCGGCACAATATCTGCCTTTAATTCGTATCTCGCGCCAGCCGCATCCTTCCTTCACAATTTCGGATCCGCAACTAAAGATCGAAAATACCCTTTCGATGAAAAAACCTTGTGCGCGTTTCTAGGTCAGGAACTCGAGAGCAGAAGGAGCAAGACATCACTACTTATAACCGTTACAGACTCACTTATACTATGGTCCCTTGAAGGAACGGATCCAGATAAAGGAATACTTTTGTCTAGATCTCAAATATTAGATAAAATTACAAGAGCAATACCAACCGCGTCCAAATTTATAAATAGTATATTCAACTCTCGCCTATCCACCCTTTCTTCAAAGGGCAACCCAACAGGAAGAGAAATTAGCTGGCACAAAAAGGAGGATTCTTTTGCGCTTCGGTATGAAGAGAGGAAAAAATTAATTGACGAAAATATTGAAGACGCTTCCATCAAGGAGTCGGTATCAGAAAAACTACTTTTAGATTACGCGACAACTTTCAAAGACGACGACATGGTTAAGCATGCCAAAAAGGCAGTTAACTGCGTACATACCGCACTTGAATCTCTATATAGTACCCAAGGCCTATCTTTAAGCACATACGCCCTCGGAAATAGCGATTTAGAGCCAGAAATACAGGCAGTAGACCAAATTGATGACGCCGTTTTTTCGGAAAAATCTTTTGGCACCGCATCTTTTTCCATAAGAGATTGGGTATCCATATCCATCAGAAATGTTATTTTAAATGGAGGAGAAGAGGAAAGGCTATACCTTTCTAGATTAGGCCGGACCTATTTTCTACTATTCATACTGAAAAATGACCCAAATGTAATAGAATATTTTAACACAATGGCCTCAAACATGCGCCTAATAGTTGGCGCAGACATGATCGTGCACGCACTATCGGAGCAATTTCTCAAGTCAGAGCAGCAGTCTACAGTAAATGCACTAAAAATCATCAAAGATGCGGGATCAACATTAATATTGACGGATATTGCAATTGAAGAAGCATACACACATCTAGTTGCTGCAGATGCTGAATTTATAAATCACTACTCCAGAATAGAGCCAATAATAAATGAAGACACAGCACTTCAAATCGACCGCATACTTATCAGATCGTATTTTTACGCAAAACTGGGAATAAGCGACGGCCAGAAGCCGCGCGGCTGGAAGAGCTTCCTAGGCACCTTCTTGGAGCATCAAGAGCTACACCAAGGAACAGCCATTGATGGGTTTCGTACATATCTATGCTCAAGATTCGGAATGGAATACGAAGATGAAGAGGACACAAGAAAGAATATAGATCCAGATGCCATATCGGGATTATCCTCCGCCATCCTTTCCGCCAGAGACCCTAGCAAAGCAAAAGCAGAGATTAGGTCAAAGAACGACGCGACACTTATATTAAGAGTATACGAACTGAGAAAAAACGGAAAAGAATCGAAAACCCCCCACCCATTAGGATACAAAACCTATTGGCTAACAAACGAGCGGGCGGTCATGCGCGCATTGAAGGACTTTTACCACCCCAAACAGGTGCCATCCCCTGTCATGAGGCCAGAGTTCTTGCTTAACTATATAGCGATATCTCCAACCAAAAAGGCCGTATCGGATAGTTACAAAACAATATTCCCAAGCGCACTGGGATTTGAATTAGGAAGAAGAATTAATCCCGCAGAATTGCATAGAGTTCTGGATAATGCCCGAAAAGCACTCGAAACTGACGAGCACAGAGCTGTGGCGATGCTGAGCGAAATGTCGAACAGGATAAAATCCCCCCCCTTGGAGTACTGACAATATACCTCACTGCCCCACTCATCACTGCCTTCGCCGCCGCCATCGCCAGCCCCCCCCCCCCCGTCGGGGACTGGCCGTAGCGCTTGGGGGCGGCCATGCCGAGGTTGAAGGTGACCTAAGCGACAACGATGGCGGCGGCGGCACCAAAGGGCCGCCAGCGAGGGCACGGAAGCGGGGACCCAGGTGTTTTGTCGTCGAGCGCCGTGGGTGGCAGAAAAAGCCTGGGTCCCCGCTTTCGCGGGGATTTTGCGGATTTGGGTGGGCGGGGCGTCCAACGTTTGAGAGACCCCTCATCCGACGCCTGTCGGCGCCACCTTCTCCCGCAAGGGGAGAAGGATCATGTCTAGCGCGCCACGCGCGAACGGGGCCATGATGCGCGCTCTCGCCGTCCGTAGCCGGAGCCGCCGCCCGCCCGATGATCGCGCAGGACTCGCCCAGCCTGACCACGGCGCTGAAGCATGCGCCGCTGGGGATCGCCATCTTCGACCGGTCGATGCGCTATCTCGCCCATTCGGCCCAGTACCTGACCGACCAGGGCCTGCCGGCCGACCTGCCGCTGCTGGGCCGCGTGCACTACGAGGTGTTTCCCGAGATCCCCCAGCACTGGCGCGACCTGCACGCCCGGGTGATCGCCGAAGGGGTCGAGCTGCGCGAGGACGCCGGCGACCGCTATGTCGATCGCAACGGCCGGGTCGAGTGGATCCGCTGGTCGATGGCCCCCTGGCGCACCGAGGACGGGGCGATCGGCGGGCTGGTGCTCTATACCGAGGTGGCCACCGCCGCCGTCGAGGCGCGCCTGCGGCTGGAGGCGGCCGAGGCGCGCTACAAGGCGCTGTTCGACCAGGCGGCCATGGGCGTGGCGCGGATCGCGCCGAGCGGGGCCTTCCTGGAGGTCAACGACCGCTTCTGCGCCATCACCCGCCACGACCGCGACCACCTGCTGGCCGGCGACGCCGCCGAGCTGATCGAGCCGGAAGACCTGCCGGACGCCCAGCGCCACGTCCGCTCGCTGCTGGCCGGCCGCACCGACACCTATCACGCCGAGCGCCGCCTGCGGGCCGGCGACGGGTCGAGCCTGTGGATCCGCCTCAACGTCTCGCGCGTGCAGCCGCCCGGCCAGCGGCCCTACCTCGTGGCCATCATCGCCGACATCACCACCCGCAAGCGGATCGAGGTCGAGCAGGAGCGCCACCAGGGCCAGTTGCGCCTGCTGATCAACGAGCTGAACCACCGGGTGAAGAACACCCTGGCCACCGTCCAGTCGATGGCCGCCCAGACCCTGCGCAACGAGCCGGATCCGATCACCGCCTTCGAGAAGTTCGAGTCGCGGCTGCTGGGCCTGTCGCTGGCCCACGACGTGCTGACCCGCGAGAGCTGGCACGGGGCCGAACTGCGCGAGGTGGCGCAGCGGGCGCTGGCCCCGTTCACCGCCGCCGCCGGCCGGGTGACCGTCGAGGGGCCGGCCTGCTTCCTGCCGCCGGGCGGGGCGCTGACCATGTCGCTGATCTTCCACGAGCTGGCCACCAACGCCCTGAAATACGGGGGGCTCTCGACGGCCGAGGGCGCGGTGGCCGTCGCCTGGAGCTTCGACGCCGAGGCCCGCGCCCTGTGCCTGACCTGGACCGAGACCGGCGGGCCGCCGGTGACCGCCCCGCCCGCCCGACGCGGTTTCGGCTCCCGCCTGATCGAGCGCAGCCTGCGCGGCGAACTGCGCGGCCAGGCGCGGATGGACTGGCGGCCCCAGGGCCTGGTCTGCCGGTTGGAGGCCCAGGTCCCCCTGCCAAACCCGCCCTCGCCGGAGCTGGGGGTCGTCGCCAGCCTCGACGAACGGCGCTAAGGGACCGCTGGGCCGAGTTCCAGGAGTATAGAATGCAGCTGTCCGACCAGATCGTCCTCGTCACCGGCGCCGGCCGGGGCCTGGGGGCCGAGATCGCCCGCGCCTTCGCTCGCCACGGCGCCCGCGTCGTCGTCAACTACCGCGCCAGCAAGGACGCCGCCGAGGCTCTCGCGGCTGAACTGGGCGGGCCGGCCAAGGCCATCGCCGTCCAGGCCGACGTCGCCGACCGCGCCGCCGTCGAGGCGATGTTCGCCGCCGCCAAACAGGCCTTCGGCTCGCACGTGACCACCGTGATCAACAACGCCCTGGACTACAGCTTCAACGGCGACGCCCGCGCGCACCTGGCCAGCATCGCCTGGGAAGACTTCGAGAAGCAGAACACGACGGTGCTCAAGGGCGCGCTGAACGTCATCCAGGCTGCCGCCCCCGACATGGCCAACGCCGGCTTTGGCCGCGTGATCAACGTGGGCACCAACCTCTTCCAGAACCCGGTCGTGCCCTATCACGACTACACGGCGGTGAAGGCGGCCCTGCTGTCGCTGACCCGCACCGCCTGCGGCGACCTCGGCCCCGCCGGCATCACCGTCAACATGGTGTCGGGCGGCCTGCTGCGCGTCACCGGCGCCAGCGCCGCCACGCCCGAGCCGGTCTTCGACCTGATCGCCGGCATGACCCCGCTGCGCTCGGTCACCACCCCGGCCGAATTCGCCGACGCGGTGCTGTTCTTCGCCAGCCCCTGGGCGCGGGCGGTGACGGGCCAGAACCTGGTGGTGGACGGGGGTCTGGTGCGGGATTGATGACGGATCCCTCTCCCGCCTTCTTTTAAGCCCGTCATTCCCGCCCTTGTGGCGGGAAGCCCTCTTTCAGCCGCAGGCGCAGTGGGGGCGGATCGCCAGCGATCCGCTGGCGCTTCACGTGCGAGCGGACCCAGGGTTCCCGCCACAAGGGCGGGAATGACGGGAGAAGAGGCAAGCGGGAGGGGAAACACTCCCTGCGACGCCCTGCCCTCTTGAGCGACTCAGCTCCCGGGCGGACGGTTCTTCGGTGACGCTTACCCGTTGTCGGAGTGCTTTCGATGACCACCCGCGCGTTCGAGCTGCAAATGCTGGGCTACGGCCTGACCACGGCCCAGATCTGCTACCACCTGCCCGACCATCCGCACCTGCTGCAGCTCTATGTCTGGCAGGAGTACGACCTGGCCCCGAAGTTCCCCACCCTGAAAGGCTTCCTCGACTTCTGGAGCCGCGAGCTCGACGGGGTGCTGCATTCGGTGCAGGTGGCGCACAACCGGCTGATCGGTCCCACCGAGTGGAAGGCGGTCAACGGGGTCTTCACGCTCCAATGAAGGTTGCACGGGGTTGCGCTGAGGCCTTCCCCACCGTAACTCCCCGGCCATGACCACCAAGGCCAAGATCTGCGGGCTCTCGACGCCGGAGACGGTGAAGGCCGCCTTCGACGGCGGCGCGGCCTATCTGGGCTTCGTCTTCTTCGCCAAGAGCCCCCGCAACGTCACGCCCGAAGCCGCCGAGCGGCTGGTGCAGCCGGTGCGCGGCCGCGGCGTGCAGACCGTGGCCGTCACCGTCGATCCCGACGACGCCCTGGTCGACCGCCTGATGGCCACGATGCGCCCCGACCTGATCCAGGTGCACGGCAAGGAGACGCCCGCCCGCGTCCGCGAGATCGCGCAGCGCAGCGGCGCCGGGGTGATCAAGGCCTTCTCCGTCTCTTCGTCGACCGACGTCGACCAGGCCCGCGCGTTCGAGACCGTCGCCGAGCAGTTCCTGTTCGACGCCAAGCCGGTGGAAGGATCGGCCCTGCCCGGCGGCACCGGCGCAAGGTTCGACTGGAGCCTGCTGGAAGGCCGGCGATTTTCTCGCCCGCATTTCCTGGCCGGGGGGCTCGATCCCTGGAACGTGGCCGAGGCCGTGCGCGCCTCCGGCGCCCCGCTGGTGGACGTTTCCTCTGGCGTGGAACGCGGTCCCGGCCTAAAGGACCCGGCTCTCATCACGGCGTTCCTGGACGCCGTAAAGCGCGCCTGAACTCTGGAAGTCGCCCGTGAACGCTCCCGCAAAGCCTAACGACTGGTCCGCCTATCCCGACGCCAAGGGGCGCTTCGGCGACTACGGCGGCCTCTATGTGGCCGAGACCCTGATGCCGCTCGTGCTCGAGCTGGACCGGGCCTACACCGAGGCCAAGAACGATCCGGAATTCCAGAAGGAGCTGCGCGGCTACCTGACCCACTATGTGGGCCGGCCGAGCCCGCTCTATTTCGCCGAGCGCCTGAGCAAGCATCTCGGCGGCGCCAAGATCTACTTCAAGCGCGAAGAGCTGAACCACACCGGCGCGCACAAGATCAACAACTGCATGGGCCAGATCCTGCTGGCCCAGCGCATGGGCAAGACCCGGATCATCGCCGAGACGGGCGCTGGTCAGCACGGCGTGGCGAGCGCGACGGTCACGGCCCGCTTCGGCCTGCCCTGCGTGGTCTATATGGGCGCCGTCGACGTCGCCCGTCAGAAGCCCAACGTCTTCCGCATGAACCTGCTGGGCGCCGAAGTGCGTCCGGTGACCTCGGGGGCCGCGACCCTCAAGGACGCCATGAACGAGGCCATGCGCGACTGGGTCACCAACGTGGCCGACACCTACTACATGATCGGCACCGCCGCCGGCCCGCACCCCTATCCGGCCATGGTCCGCGACTTCCAGGCCGTGATCGGCAGCGAGACCCGCGAGCAGATCCAGGAACTGGAAGGCCGCCTTCCCGACGCCGTCGTCGCCTGCGTGGGCGGCGGGTCGAACGCCATCGGCATGTTCCACCCCTTCCTCGCCGACGAGACGGTGAAGATCTACGGCGTGGAAGCGTCCGGTCATGGCCTGGACACCGACAAGCACGCCGCCTCGCTGACCGGCGGCCGCCCGGGCGTGCTGCACGGCAACAAGACCTACCTGCTGCAGGACGACGACGGCCAGATCATCGACGCCCACTCGATCAGCGCCGGCCTCGACTATCCGGGCATCGGTCCGGAGCACTCGTTCCTGCACGACATCGGCCGCGCCCAGTACCTGACCTGCACCGACGACGAGGCCCTGAAGGCCTTCCAGCTGTGCGCCGAGCTCGAGGGCATCATTCCGGCCCTGGAAAGCGCCCACGCCCTGGCCAAGCTGCCGCAGCTGGCCAAGGAAATCGGCGAAGGCGGCGTCATCGTGCTTTGCCTGTCGGGCCGCGGCGACAAGGACATCTTCACCGTGGCCGACGCCCTGGGACGGACGATCTAATGACGACCAGCTATCGCGACGGCACGCGCCTGGAACGCGCCTTCCAGCGGGAAAACGACCACCGGGCCCTGTTCGTCGCCTACATCATGGCCGGCGACCCGGACCTGGAGACCTCGTTCGAGCTGCTGACGGGCCTGGCCGAGCACGCCGACGTCATCGAGTTGGGCATGCCCTTCTCGGACCCGATGGCCGAGGGCCCGACCATCCAGCTGGCCTCGCAGCGCTCGCTGGCCGCCGGCACCAAGATGCGCGACGTGCTGGGCATCGTCCGCCGCTTCCGCGAGACCAACACGGTCACGCCGATCGTGCTGATGGGCTATCTGAACCCGGTGCTGTCCTACGGCTTCGAAGCCTTCGCCAATGACGCGTCCGACGCCGGCGCCGACGGCGTGATCATCGTCGACTGCCCGCCGGAAGAGGCCGACGCCCTGACCGACGCGCTGGAAGCGGCGAAGATGAACCTGATCCGCCTGGCGACGCCGACGACCGACGACGCGCGCCTGCCGGCCGTGGTCAAGCGCACCTCGGGCTTCATCTACTACGTCTCCGTCGCCGGCGTGACCGGCGTGCTGGAAGCCGACGCCGACGCGGTGGCCAAGCCGGTCGGGCGCCTGCGCGCCGCCTCGGGCCTGCCGGTGGCGGTCGGCTTCGGCATCAAGACCCCCGAGCGCGCCGCCGAAGTGGCCCGCGTGGCCGACGGCGTCGTCGTCGGCTCGGCCCTGGTGGACGAAATCGCATCGGCGGCGAAACTGAACGAAAACGTGACCCAAAAGGTTCTTTCCAAGGCGTCGGAGCTGGCTAAGGCTGTGCGATCGGCGCGAGTCGGAACGGCATGAGGCTTTAAGGCTATGGCTATGGCTGAACCCCAAGGCCCCAAGAAGGGCGACAAGGCCAAGACCTCGACCGACCGTCGCGGCGGCTGGCTGTCTCGGATCGCGCCCGGCGTGCGCGGCGCCTTCGCCAAGCGCGAGACGCCCGAGAACCTGTGGGTCAAGTGCCCCGACACGGGCGAGATGATCTATCGCTCCGACCTGGAGGCGGCCCTGTGGGTCACCCCGGCCGGTCGCCACATGCGCATCGGTCCCGAGGCGCGCTTCAAGTTCACCTTCGACGACGGCGAATACGAGGCCCTGCCGACCCCGTCGGTCGTGGAAGACCCGCTGAAGTTCTCGGACGGCAAGCCCTACAAGGACCGCCTGGCCGCCGCCCGCAAGAGCACCGGCGAGCAGGACGCCATGGCCATCGGCTACGGCAAGATCGCCGGCGTAGACGCCGTGGTCCTGGTCCAGGACTTCGCCTTCATGGGCGGCTCGCTCGGCATGGCCGCCGGTGAAGGCTTCATCGCCGCCGCCAAGGCCGCCCTGGCCCGCGAAGTGCCGTTGATCGCCTTCACCGCCGCCGGCGGCGCGCGCATGCAGGAAGGCGCCCTGTCGCTGATGCAGATGGCCCGCACCACCCTGGCCATCAACGAGCTGAACGACGCGGCCCTGCCCTATGTCGTGGTCCTCACCGATCCGACCACCGGCGGCGTCACCGCCTCCTACGCCATGCTGGGCGACGTGCATCTGGCCGAGCCGGGCGCCCTGATCGGCTTCGCCGGTCCCCGCGTCATCGAGCAGACCATCCGCGAGACCCTGCCGCCGGGCTTCCAGCGCTCGGAATACCTGGTCGAAAAGGGCATGGTCGACCGCGTCACCGCCCGCAAGGACCTGCCCGAGACCCTCGGCTCGATCCTCGGCACCCTGATGCTGGGCCGTCGCAAGGCGGCTTGATTTAGCTCCTCCCCCGCCTGCGGGGGAGGGGGACCGGCGAAGCCGGTGGAGGGGGCGGCGGCGCGCACCGCACTCCGTCCCTCGCCCCCTCCGTCACGGCGCTGATAGCGCCGCGCCACCTCCCCCGTTGCACGGGGGAGGAGCTTTCGGGGCTCCCATGACCGACCACCTCCGCGCCCACGACGCCGCGCTGGAGCGCCTGCGGGCGCTGCACCCGCTGAAGATCGACCTGTCGCTGGACCGCATGCGCCGGCTGTGCGCGGCGCTCGACAACCCGCAGGACCGCCTGCCGCCGGTGATCCACGTGGCCGGCACCAACGGCAAGGGCTCGACGGTCGCCTATCTGCGCCACATGGCCGAGGCCGCGGGGCTCAAGGTCCACGTCTTCACCTCGCCGCACCTGGTGCGCTTCGTCGAGCGCATCCGCCTGGCCGGGACGCTGATCACCGAGGCCCACCTGGCCGACGTGCTGGAGCGTGTGGAAGCCGCCAACGCCGGCGAGGCCATCACCTTCTTCGAGATCACCACGGCCGCGGCCTTCGTCGCCTTCGCCGAGACCCCGGCCGACCTCTGCATCGTCGAGGTGGGGCTGGGCGGCGTGCTCGACGCCACCAACGTGATCGCCCAACCGACCGTCAGTGTGATCGCCCCGATCGATCTGGATCACCGCGAGTTCCTCGGCGACACCATCGAGCAAATCGCCGTCGAGAAGGCCGGCATCATCAAGCCGGGCGCACCGGCCGTCAGCGCTCGCCAGCAAGACTCGGTGGACGGCGTGCTGGAGACCGCCGCCGCCCTGGCCGGGGTGGAGCTGACCCTGATGGGCCGTGACTTCGACGCCTGGGAGGAGCGCGGCCGCCTGCTGGTGCAGACAGAGGATCGCCTGCTCGACCTGCCCGCTCCCGCCCTGCCCGGCGAGCACCAGTTCGCCAACGCCGGCCTCGCCGTCGCCGCCCTGCTGGCCCTGGATGATCCCCGGATCGACGAGGCGGCCATGGGCCGGGGGATCGCCGGCACGGTCTGGCCGGCCCGCTTCCAGCGCCTGACGGCCGGCCCCTACGCGGAAGCCGCTCAAAGCGCCGGAGCCGACCTCTGGCTCGACGGCGGCCACAACCCGCACGCCGGCCGCGCCGTGGCCCGCGCGGTGGCCGATCTGGCCGCCCGCGACGGCCGCCCGGTGGCGCTGATCTCGGGCCTGCTGGCCAACAAGGACGCCACCGGCTTCTTCGGCGCCTTCCGGGGGATCGCGACCAAGGTCTTCACCGTCACCTTCGAAGGCCACGCCGCCGCCAGCGCCGCCGAAACCGCCGCCGCCGCCGAACTGGCCGGCCTGCGCGCCGCCGCCTGCGACGGGCTGGACGACGCCCTCAGCCGCGCCCTGGCGCTCGACCCCGTCCCACACGTGCTGATCTGCGGCTCGCTCTACCTTGCGGGAGAAGTACTGGGCGCGAGCGAGGCGACCTGGCCCAATTGATCCCTCTCTCTTTGAGAGAGGGCGGGGCCCATGGCGAAGCCATGGGAGGGTGAGAGGTTACACCCTATCCGAACGAGGCTCGGACGAGAAAGCCTGACCTTCAGCAACAGCGAAGACACGCAGCCTCAAGCGCGGCGCCACAACGCCCGTCGGGAGGGATCGAGGGTCACCGGCCAACGGTGAAACCTCTCACCCTCCCACCGCTTCGCGGCGGCCCCCTCCCTCTCTCAAAGAGAGAGGGATTGTCGTCAGAAATTCCGCACCGAGATATCCGGCACGCTCAGCACGCCGGCCTCGCCGCTTTCGTCGCCCCAGGCCAGGCGCGAGCCGTCGGCGTTGACCGACAGGCTGCTGATCGGGGCGCCCTTCTCGGCCTTCAGGGTCTCGATGCGGCCCGAGCGCATGTGCGCGGCCCAGACGCGGCCGTTGTCCTGGCCGGCGATCATCACCGGCAGGGCGTCGATGCCGGCCACCTGCACCACCAGCGAGTCGCGCGAGAAGCCGATCTCGGCGGCTTCCTTGCCCATCGGGCCGCTGGCGCCGGCGAACGGCCAGATCACCGCGCCGTTGGCGCCGGCCGTGGCCAAGAGATTGCCCTTGTCGAAGAAGTCCAGGCTCTTGATCTTGGCCGGATAGCCGCCCATCCGCATGTCCTTGCCGTCCGACAGGCGCCAGCCGTGCAGCTGGTTTTCCTGCATGGCCGAGACCAGGAACTTGCCGTCGGGGCTGTAGGCCAGGGCCACGTGGCTGCCGGCCCACTTCATGACCGTCGGCTTCTGGTCGGCGATGCGGCTCCACCACAGCGACACCCCGCCGTAGCCGGCCGCGGCCAGGCGCTTGCCCTTGGGATCGAAGGCCACGCCCGAGACCGTCTTCTCGTGGACATAGGTGCGGCGGAACTCGGCGTCGGCCGAGTCCAGCACATGCACTTCCTTGCCGGCGGTGAAGGCGATCAGGCCCGAGGCGGCGCTGGCCGTCACGTGCTCGATCCACTTGCCCTTCACCTCGGCCAGCAGGGTGGCCACGACCTCGTCGCCCTCGACGCGGCTCCAGACCACGCGGCCGTCGTCGCCGCCGGTCACCAGGCCCCGGCCCGAGGGGTGCACGCAGGCGGCCAGCACGGCCCCGCCGAGCGGTCCGCCGTGGGCTTCCACGGTGACGAAACCGCCCTCGGCCTCGAATCGGACGGTGCCGTCGCCCAGGGCGAATCCGGCGCGTCCGGCGCGATCGAACAGGGCGGCGGTGACGTAGGCGTCGAAGGAAAAGATCATGCGCGGGGGCTTAGCGCGGCCTGGATGCGAACGCTAGTCGCGCGGGGCGCGAAGCCTGGCGCCCAAAACGCTCTTCCGAACGGCGTTAGGCCAAAAAGACTCACAAAAGGGGTTGCCATTGCGGCGCGTCGTCGGGCTTTACTTCCGCGCTCGTCTGCGCCAGACGTGGCATCTAACAATTTCTGGACCGCCTGGGGGCGGTCCCCGGGAGACAGTCAGGCTATGGCGGCTAAACTTGCTGGCGGCGGCGGCGGTCGCTACTCGCTGAACCAGAATTCAGAAATCAACGTCACGCCCTTCGTCGACATTCTGCTCGTTCTGCTGATCATCTTCATGGTCGCCGTGCCGATGGCCGTGACCTCGATCAAGATCGACCTGCCGCCGGCCGTTCCGCCGCCCCCCGGCGCGCCGAAGCCGAAGGAACCGGTCTTCATCTCGATCCAGAAGTCGGGCGCTCTGTTCATCGCGGACAAGCAAACCAGCCTCGACAACCTGCAGTTCGACCTGGACGCCAAGTTCACCGCCCAAGGCCAAGCCGGCCCGAAGGACGATCAGCGCGTCATGATCCGCGCCGACGCCGACGTCATGTACGCCGACTTCATGGGCGTGCTGAACCAGCTGCAGACCGCTGGCTGGTACAAGGTCGGCCTCATCAACGAAGACATCCACTAAGGATCTTCGGCGACAGCCAAACAGACCAAGGGCCGGCCGCGAAAGCGACCGGCCCTTTTTCTTGTCCGCTTTTCAGGAAAACCCCGATGCCCGACGCCAAGACCTGGATCGCCTTCGCCCTGGTGTGCCTGGGCATGGCCCTGACTCCGGGGCCGAACATGCTCTATCTGGTCAGCCGTTCGATCTGCCAGGGACGCTGGGCCGGGATCGTGTCGCTGGTCGGCACGGCGGCGGGCTTCATCGTCTATCTGGTCTGCGCGGCGCTGGGCATCACCGCCCTGCTGATGGCAGCCCCGATCGCCTACGACATCCTGCGGTTCGGCGGCGCGCTGTATCTCGGCTGGCTGGCCTGGCAGGCGATCAAGCCGGGCGGCCAATCGCCCTTCCAGGTGCGCGAGCTGCCCAAGGACCCGCCGGCCAAGCTGATGGCCATGGGCTTCCTGACCAACCTGCTCAATCCCAAGGCGGCGATGCTCTATCTGTCGCTGCTGCCGCAGTTCATCGACCCCAGGCACGGGGCGGTGCTCAGCCAGTCGCTGCTGCTGGGCGGCACCCAGATCGCCGTCAGCCTGACGATCAACGGCCTGATCTGCCTGGCTGCCGGTTCGATCGCGACCTTCCTGGCGACCCGCCCCAGCTTCGCCCTGGTCCAGCGCTGGCTGATGGCCAGCGTGCTGGGCGGCCTGGCGGTTCGAATGGCCACCGAGGCGCGCCGCTAGGTTCGAAACCTGGCAGCAGCCTGTCGGCGGGACGTTCCCAGCCGGCTCCAACGGGCCTATCTAGCCCGCCATGAGCGATTTCGACGACGAGGACGAGACCCAGGGCCGCCGCCGGGCGCTGTCCAACACCCAGGTGCTGGGCTTCCTGGCGCGCTTCTGGCTGCGCCGGAAGTTGATCTTCGCCGCCGGGGTGGTGCTGACCCTGATCGCGGTGGGCTTCGACGTGGCCCTGCCGACCGCCGCCGAGCACCTGGTCAATGTCGTGGTGGCCGGCGAGAAGTCGCGCGCCTGGGGGGCCTGGGCCGTCTTCGTCGGCGTCTACCTGGCCTTTTCGCTGATCCGCAACATCGCCCACCGGTTCTGGATCCCGCTGGCCGCCCGCAACATGGAGGAGATGACCAACGAGGGCTTCGCCCGCGTCCAGGCCTTCTCGTCCGACTGGCACGCCGACAGCTTCGCCGGCGCGACGGTGCGCAAGCTGACCCGCGCCATGTGGGGATACGACAGCGTCACAGACGCCTTCACGATCTGGCTGGTGCCCAGCATGATCGTGCTGCTGGGCCTGTCGGGCGTGATGCTGGTCAAGCAGCCGCTGGCCGGCGCCATCTCGCTGGTCGTGGTGCTGCTGTATCTGTCGGTGAACCTGTGGATCACCGAGCGCTATGTGCGGCCGGCCAACCTGAAGTCCAACGCCCTGGATTCCGCCATCGGCGGGGCCCTGGCCGACGCCGTGACCTCCAACCCGACCGTGAAGGCCTTCGGCGCCGAGGATCGCGAGACCCAGCGCCTGGCCCAGGTCACCGCCGCCTGGCGCGACGCGGTGATGGTCACCTGGAACCGCTTCACCGACGTCTGGCTGGGCCAGAACCTGTTGCTGGTCGTGCTGCAGGCGGGCCTGACCGGGGCCATGGTCTGGTCGTGGATGCGCGGCCAGGCGGGCGCCGGCGACATCGTCGCGGCCATGACGGCTTTCCTGCTGATGAGCGGCTATCTGCGCAACATGGGTGAGAACATCCGCATGCTGCAGAAGGGCATCGACGACTCCGAGGACGTCGCGGCCTGGTCGAAGCTGCCGCCGCAGATCGCCGACGTCGCGGGCGCGCCCGACTTCGTCGCCGGCCCCGGCGCCGTGGCCTTCCAGGGCGTGACCTTCGCCTACCGCAACGCCGGCGCACCGCTCTACGACCGCTTCTCGCTGGACATCGCACCGGGCGAGAAGGTGGCCCTGGTCGGCCCCACCGGCTCGGGCAAGTCGACCTTCGTCAAGCTGATCCAGCGCCTGCACGACCTGCAGGGCGGGCGGATCCTGATCGACGGCCAGGACGTGGCCAAGGTCACCCAGGGCTCCCTGCGCCGCGCCATCGCCGTGGTGCCGCAGGACCCGGCCCTTTTCCACCGCTCCCTGCTCGACAACATCGCCTACGGCCGCCCCGACGCGACCTTCGACCAGGTGGTGGAGGCCGCGAAAAAGGCCCGCGCCCACGACTTCATCCTGAAGCTGCCGCACGGCTACGACACCCTGGTGGGAGAGCGCGGCATCAAGCTGTCGGGCGGCGAGCGCCAGCGCGTGGCCATCGCCCGCGCCTTCCTCACCGACGCCCCGATCCTGGTGCTGGACGAGGCCACCTCGTCGCTCGACGTCGAGACAGAGGCCCTGGTCCAGGAGGCCGCCGAGGCCCTGATGCAGGGCCGCACCACGATCGTCATCGCCCACCGCCTGTCGACCGTGCGCGGCGCCGACCGCATCCTGGTTTTCCAGAACGGCCGCGTCGTCGAGGAAGGCCGCCACGCCGAACTGAAGGCGGCCGGCGGGGTCTATGCGCGGCTGAACGCGGTCAGCGAGGGGGCGGCTTAGGCCGCGAGGCCAGGGCTTCCTCCGCCGTCACGTTGCAGGCGTCGCCCTGCGGCCGGATCTCCATCCGGATGTCCCCGATCACCACGTCGCGCAAGGGCGAGGGCGCGGTCGTCGCGGTCCCGTCGGAGCCCTCCAGCACCGCGGCGATATCGGCCACCCGGCCACAACGGCTGGACGCGTAGCCGACCTTCTTCCAGCGACCGTCGCGCAGCTCGAAGACGTCGAGCGCCGCGCCGCTCGACAGCAGCACCTCCTCGGTCCCGTTCGCATCGACGTCGAGCAGCAGGGCCGAACACGGCTTGGCGGCGAAGCGGCACGGCGAGTCGCTCAGATCGGCCAGGCCCTCGAAGCCGTTCGGCAGGGTCCGGCCCTTGGGATAGACGATCACTTCGGCCAAGGGCTCGGCCTTTCCGGGCGCAGGCCCGGCCGCCTCGCGGGCTAGGCCGGCCTTGGCCGCCTTGGCGACGGAGGCGTCGGGACCGGCCGCCAGGCGCTTCAGCGCGTCCAGCCCGAAACGGCCGCTGCGGAAGCGCAGGAAGTCGTAGTCGAAGTCCTTGGCCTTGACCCTGCCAGCTTCCAGCCGCGCCACCTGATCGTTCACCGACAGCCGGCGGGGATCGGCCAGGGGCGTCACCAGGGCCAGCAGCACGGCGATGACCACGAAGGCCATGCCGATGTTGGTCGCCTCCAGGGTCTTCATCCAGGCGCCGGGCCGCACGGCGGCGACCGCGTAGCCCAGGGCGTAGCCGGCCGCCACCAGCACGCAGGCGGCGGCGATGATCCGATCGGTGCTGAGGCCGTGCTGGCCGATGCGCAAGGACAGGCCGTAGGCCGCCAGGGCGACGATCGGAACCAGCAGCAGGCCCGCCAGCCGCGCCGCCCACTTCAGCACCACGGCCGTCGCCTCGTTCCCGTCCTGGTAGGCGGCGTTGGTCAGCAGGGTCAGGAAGGCGGCGGCGACCAGCAGGCTGGCCGTGGCGCTGCGGGTCTTCCACAACGGCTCCAGACCCGTGAACGGCAGGGTCAGCAGGAAGGCCCCGGCGATCAGCACCATCAGCGGCAGCAGCCAGGCCAGCAGGGTCAGGGCCACGGTCCGCACCCCGCGCACCAGGCCGGCGCGCACGTCGGTCAGCTGCACGGCCGCGGCGAATATGGTGGTGGTGGCCGGGATGGCGAACAGCTTGGTCTGGATGATCGTCTCGATGGCCCCGACGCCGATCAGCTTGAACAGCACCGCCGCCAGCCACAGCAGCAGCCAGAAGGCGCCGGTGAAGCCAGCCGCCAGCGCCAGCTGCACCCCGTGCTTCCAGGTGATGTCGAAATAGCTGGCATAGCCGGCGATCGGCCGCCGCTCGATGTCGGCCGGCTCGACCAGATGATGGCCGATGAAGATCAGGGCGGCCACGCCCAGGAAGCTCAAGGGTCCCAGGCCGTTGACGCCCGAAGCCGACGGATCGCCGCTCCACACGCCATAGGCGCCGACCCCGGCCGCGAGCAGCACGACCACCGCCTTCCAGGCGGCCAGGCTGCGCCAGCGCATGGTCGACAGGCCGGCCAGCACCACGAACGGCGCGAACAGCACGGCCAGCAGGAAGGCCGCATAGACCATCGGCTGGCCGTCGGGCCAGAACTTGCGCTCATCGGCCTGGTACAGCCAATAGAGCAGCAGACCCTGGGCCAGGCCCGTGATCAGGCGCAGCACCGCCGCCCGGCGGACGGCTCGCGGATCGGCTTCGACGGCTTGATCGGTCATCGACGGACTCCTGCAACCTTCGAGCAGCAGAGATCACGCCCCGCGTGCGGCGCCTAGGACGAAGCCTGGCCTGCATCCTTTCTCCACGCGCGCTCGACGCCCCCTTCACCACCTTGCCCCGACGCACCGCGACTTCTAGGTTCCGCCGCGTTCCAGGAGTTCTCCCCGCCCATGGCCTATCGCTCGCTTCGCGAATTCATCGACGTGCTGGAGGCCCAGGGCGAACTGGTGCGGGTCAAGGAGCCGGTCTCCTCCGTTCTCGAAATGACCGAGATCCAGACCCGCCTGCTGGCGACCGGCGGCCCGGCGGTTCTGTTCGAGCACGTGCTGCTGCCCGACGGCAGCCGCTCGTCGATGCCGGCTCTGGCCAACCTGTTCGGCACGGTCAAACGCGTGGCCATGGGGGTCACGCTCGGCGGCGAGCCGCGCACCACCGCCGGCGAGCTGCGCGAAGTCGGCGAGCTCCTGGCCTTCCTGCGCCAGCCCCAGCCGCCCAAGGGCCTGAAGGACGCCATCGACATGCTGCCGCTGGCCAAGACGGTGCTGTCGATGCGCCCGGGCACGGTGAAGAAGGCGCCCGTGCAGGAGGTCGTGCTGACGGGCGACCAGATCGACCTCTCCAAGCTGCCGGTGCAGACCTGCTGGCCGGGCGAGCCGGCGCCGCTGATCACCTGGGGCCTGGTGGTCACCAAGGGCCCCAGCGACGACCGCGAGGACGACTTCAACCTCGGCATCTACCGCATGCAGGTGCTGGGCAAGGACAAGGCGATCATGCGCTGGCTGGCTCACCGCGGCGGCGCCCAGCATTACGCCCGCCACAAGAAGGCCGGCAAGAAGGAGCCCCTGCCCTGCGCCGTGGTGCTGGGGGCCGATCCCGGCACGATCCTGGCCGCCGTGACGCCGGTGCCCGACACGCTTTCGGAATACCAGTTCGCCGGCCTGCTGCGCGGCGCCAAGCTCGACCTCGTGCCGGCCAAGACCGTTCCGCTGATGGTGCCGGCCCAGGCCGAGATCGTCATCGAGGGCCACGTCCTGCTCGACGAGCACGCCGAGGAAGGCCCCTACGGCGACCACACCGGCTACTACAACAGCGTCGAGACCTTCCCGGTCTTCCAGGTGACCGCGATCACCATGCGCAAGGACCCGATCTACCTGACCACCTTCACCGGCCGTCCGCCGGATGAGCCCTCAGTGCTGGGCGAGGCGCTGAACGAGGTGTTCATCCCGCTGATCCGCCAGCAGTTCCCCGAGATCGTCGACTTCTGGCTGCCGCCCGAGGGCTGCTCCTACCGCATCGCCGTGGTGTCGATGAAGAAGGCCTATCCGGGCCACGCCAAGCGGGTGATGCTGGGCGTGTGGAGCTACCTGCGCCAGTTCATGTACACCAAGTGGGTGATCGTCGTGGACCACGACATCAACGCCCGCGACTGGAAGGACGTGATGTGGGCGATCAGCACCAAGATGGATCCCGCGCGGGACATCACGGTGATCGAGCACACCCCGATCGACTATCTCGACTTCGCCAGCCCGGTCAGCGGCCTCGGCTCCAAGATCGGCCTCGACGCCACCGACAAGTGGGAGCCCGAGACAAATCGCGAGTGGGGCGAGGAGATCCGCATGGACCAGGCCGTGGTCGACGCGGTCAGCGAGAAGTGGTCGCGCCTGGGCCTGCCGGGCGAGGGCAAGCCGATCTGGAAACCCAAGCCGTGAAGCTGAAGAGCGTCGCGGAACTTGAGACCATCCTGGCGGCCGCGGCCTCCGGCGGCGGCTCGGACCTGCTCGACCGCGACGCGCTTCTCCAGCTGCTCGGCTACGCCAAGGCCAAGGCCCAGGTGGTCTATGGCGTGGAGGTGTTCGAGCTTCGCGACGGGCTGGAGATACCCCGCGTGGACCTGACGCTGGTCGGCGGCGACCTGATCCGGGAAACCCAGGCTCTGTCGTTCGAGCAGCGTCTGGCCCACATCGACGAGGCCGTGCGATCCACGATCTCAGCGGCCGACGAGACGTCAGCGCCGTGCGGGTTCGTCGTCTGGCTGGAAGAGGCCGAGGCCTGGCGAGAGGGAGCGGCAGGCTAGGGGGCGGATGGTGCGCGCCCTGCCGTCGTGTTATTACTCTGTTGGAACGGAGTAGGTCATGTCCTCGGCTATCCGCAAAATCGGCAATTCGGCGGGGGTGATCCTGCCTAAGCCCGTGTTGGAGACACTCGGCGCCAAGCTCGGCGATCGCATCAATTTTGTGGCCGAGAATGGCCGGGTCTTCCTCTCGCCCGTAAAGGCTGACCCGCGCGAGGGCTGGGCCGAGGCGGCGAAGGCCATTGCCGCCGAAGGGCTGACCGAAGAGGAACGGGAGTGG
Organism: Caulobacter sp. GW821-FHT10A10; assembly: GCF_059415745.1. NCBI lineage: Bacteria > Pseudomonadati > Pseudomonadota > Alphaproteobacteria > Caulobacterales > Caulobacteraceae > Caulobacter > Caulobacter sp. GW821-FHT10A10. Next base: position 897,198 of record NZ_JBWKNV010000001.1, read on the forward strand.
CTGGACGCGCCTCTGACCGACGATAAGGACTGGGTGTGGTAACGCGCGGCGATATCTGGCTGGTTCGGCTGGATCCGACTGTCGGCAGCGAAATTAGGAAGACACGCCCGTGCGTGGTGGTGTCCCCCGACGGGCTGAACCATCTGCCCGTTCACATCGTCGTGCCAATGACGACGGGAAGCCGCCCATCCCCTTTTCGGCCGCTGGTGGAGTTTGCAGGGAGACGTGGTCTTCTGTTGCCCGACCAGATCAAGTCGGTTGATCGGGAACGGATGTTGCGCAAGGTCGGAACGTTGGAGCAAGCCGTCCTTTCGGAGCTTCTCGATATCCTAAGGCGCGTCTTCGAAGACTGACCGCTTGTCGCATGCCTGGGCATGGTGAAGGAAAGGGCTCATGCGAAGCATCCTTCCGATCGCCACCGCCGTCCTTCTGCTGTCCGCGAGCGCTGCCATGTCTCAAGCCCAGACTCCGCCCAACGTCGCCCCCTGGGACGAAGCCTTCCTGCCGCCCGCGCCGCACTGGCAGGGCGCCAGCCAGGCGCTGATCCGCGACAAGGCCGATCCGTGGGTCACCGCCTTCGAGGCCGATCCCGAACACGACTTCTCGCCGACCTACGCCGACACCCGCGCCTGGTTCGACCGGCTCGACAAGGCGACCAAGCTGGTGCGCGTCGAGGACTTCGGCGTCTCGCCGGAAGGCCGGCCGATCTTCGCGGTGATCGCCAGCAAGGACGGCGACAAGCTGGATCCGAAGAAGCCGCTGCTGCTGGTGCAATGCGGCATCCACCCGGGCGAGATCGACGGCAAGGACGCGGGCATGATGCTGCTGCGCGACATGGCTTTTCACGGCAAGGACGGCCTGCTCGACAAGGTCAATCTGGTGCTGATCCCGATCCTGTCGGTCGACGGTCACGAGCGCTCGGGTCCCTATTCGCGGCCCAACCAGCGCGGGCCGCGCATCCAGGGCTGGCGCAACACCGCCACCAACCAGAACCTCAACCGCGACTTCATGAAGCTCGACCAGCCCGAGATGCAGGCGCTGAAGCGGCTCCAGGCCAGGTACCACGCCGACCTTTACGTCGACGTCCACGTCACCGACGGCATGGATTACCAGTACGACGTCACCTACGGCTACAACGGCGAGGACGGCGTCTGGTCGCGCTCGCCGGCCACCGCCAAGTGGCTGGACGAGGCCTTCAAGCCGGCCATGAACCAGAGCCTGGAGGCCGAGGGCCATATCCCCGGCGAGCTGGTGTTCGGCGTCGACGAGCGTAACCCCAAGGCCGGCCTGTCTGACGGCGGCCTGGGCGAGCGGTTCTCCAACGGCTGGGGCTCGGCCGCCCACGTGCCGACCATCTTGATCGAGAACCACAGCCTGAAACCCCACGCCCAGCGGGTGCTGGGGACCTACGTCTTCATCGAGACGGCGCTGAAGCTGCTGGCGCAGAAGGGCGACACGCTGCGCACCGCCGTCGCCGCCGACAGCGCCCTGCGCCCGGCCACCATCCCGGCCAACTTCGTCGCCGACGACAAGCCGACCACGACCCGCGCCTTCAAGGGCATCCGCTACGAGACCTATGACAGCGTCGCCTCGGGCAAGACCGAGATCCGCTGGCTGGGCGAACCGGACCCCGAACTCTGGCAGCTGCCGTTCTACGGCTCGCACCCGACGCTGCAGCTGGCCCGTCCCAAGGCCTACTGGGTGCCCAGCTATCGCGCCGACATCATCGAGCGGCTGAAGCTGCACGGGGTGAAGGTCGAGACGCTCGACGCACCCAAGGTCATCCCGGTCGAGATGCTGCGCCTCGTGGACCCCACGCTCGCGCCCCGCGCCAACGAAGGCCACGTGCAGATGAGCGTCGAGCAGGTGACCACCGAGGCCCGCGACTGGACCTTCCCCAAGGGCTCGGTGCGCGTGCCCACCGACCAGCCGCTGGGCGACCTCGTCGTGCTGCTGCTCGAGCCGCAGTCGAGCGAAAGCGTCTTCGCCTGGGGCATGGTCCCCGAGGTGCTGAGCCGCGTCGAATATATCGAGCCCTACGCCATCGCCCCGCTGGCCGAGAAGATGATGGCCGCCGATCCGGCGCTGAAAGCCGAGTTCGAGGCCAAGCTGGCCGCCGACCCCAAGTTCGCCGCCGACCCCGACGCGCGCCTGGCCTGGTTCTACAAGCGCACGCCCTTCTACGACCAGCGCCACCTGCTCTACCCCATCGCCCGGGAGAAGTAGGGCGGCGGCTCCTTGATCCCTCTTCCATAGGGAGAGGGAGGGGCCCGCCGCGAAGCGGTGGGAGGGTGAGGGGTTACACCGTCAACAAGCAAATCCGAAAAGGCGGCCAACCGCGAAAAGCAGCAGCCTGAAAGCCCCGCGCTTCATTCTGCAAGTTTGTTACCTCTCACCCTCCCACGCCTTGCGGCGCGGGCCCCTCCCTCTCTCAAAGAGAGAGGGAGCAGATCAAACCTCCCACGGCCGCTCCGCCCCATACCGCGCGACCAGCGCGTCCACCGCCGCCCGCAGCTTGGCGCTCGGATACGGCGTACGCGGCCAGACCAGGTTCACCGGCAGGGGACTGTCGAACACGCCGTCGAGCACCGTCTCCAGCCGGCCGGCGGCGAGATCCTCGGCAACCACCCAGCGGGGGACCATGGCGATCCCGGTTCCGGCTCGCGCCGCCTCGGCCAGGACCAGGGCGTCGCCGATCCGCAGGCGGCCGTCGACCGCCAGCAGCCGCGCTGTCCCGTCCGTATCGGCATAGGGCCAGGGCGTCGGGCGGCCATCGCGGGCCTCGACCAGGCAGTCGTGACCCAGCAGGTCCTCGACCGTCTTCGGCCGACCTCGCGCCTCAAGATAGGCCGGCGTCGCGCAGACTACGCGCCGCTGCACGCCCAGCGGCCGCGCCACCAGGCCCGCGCGGTCGTCGAGGTCGCCGATGCGCACCGCCAGGTCCACGCCCTCGGCCGTCAGGTCCACCGCCCGCGCGCCGAACGTCACCTCCAGCTTCAGGGCCGGCCAGCGCGCGGCCAGTTCCAGCAGCACGGGCATGACGAAGGCCCGGCCGAGCAGCGGCGGCAGGGCCACGCGCAGCAGGCCCGACGGCTCGCCCCGGCCCTGCAGCAACTCGGCTTCCGCCTCGGCCAACCCCGCCAGGGCCGCGACGCAGCGGGCGTGGAAAACGCGGCCGTCCTCGGTCAGGGCGACGCTGCGGGTGGTGCGGGCCAGCAGGCGCACGCCCAGCCGGGCCTCCAGCCGCTGCACCGCCTTGCCCACGGCCGAGGGCGACAGGCCCAGCGCCGGCGCAGCGGCGGCGAAACCGCCGTGCTCGGCCACGGCCACGAAGGCCCGCACGCCGCCATAGCGGTCGAGGGAGGGGAGTAAGATCATTCCCGCACTGAAGTCCGGAATAATCGGAATTCAAGTCGTTTCCGTCGTGCTCGTCCGCCGCCTAGCCTTCCGGCCATGCAGTACGATGGAAAGACCCTGGTGGTGATCGGCGGCGGCTCGGGGATCGGGCTGGCCACCGCGAAGGCGTTCGTCGATGGCGGCGGCCGCGTGGTGATCGGCGGACGCTCGGCCGACCGGCTGGAGGCGGCCCAGCAGCAGCTCGGCCCCAACGCCCAGGCCGCGACCATAGACCTCTTCGACACGGCCTCGGTCGCGCGGTTCTTCGCCCCCCTCGACCACATCGACCACCTGTTCACCCCGGCCGCGACCTACACGATCGCCCCCTTCGACCATCCCGACGAAGCGGCCCATCGCCTCGCCGTTCGACGGCAAGTTCTGGGGCCAGGTGCGCTGCGTCCGCGCCGCCGCGCCGAAGCTGTCGCCCGACGGTTCGGTGGTGCTGATGTCCGGCGCCGCCAGCGCCCGGCCACCGAAAGGCGCGGCCCTCTACGCCGCCGCCAACGGCGCGATCGAGGCTTTCGGACGCGGCCTGGCGGTGGACCTCGCGCCGGTGCGGGTCAACGTCGTCGCCCCCGGCACGATCGACGGCGACCTCTGGGCGCGCCGTCCCGCCGAGGCGCGCGAGGCCGCCTTCGCCGGTCAGACGGCGGGTTCGCTGGTCGGCCGCCCCGGCGGCGAGGCCGAGATCGCCCAGGCGGTGCTCTTCCTGCTGAGCAACGGCTTCACCACCGCAACCACCCTGTTCGCGGACGGCGGCTACAGCCTGCGCTGACCCCACACTCAACCTTACGCCACGTTACCAGTTGCCTTCCGGGCGGAAGCCGGGCCCATATGCGGCCCCGCTTTCTGTTCCGAAGGGTCCGCGCCATGGACGTTTCCGCCGCCGGCCACGCCGCCGCCCTCTGGGCCGGCCTGCACGTCTTCCTGCTGCTGGTGCTGTCGCTGCTGGTCGTGCGCCTGCGCCAGAAGCACAAGGTGGCCCTGGGCGACGGCGGCGTGCCGGAGCTGGCCCAGGCCATCCGCGCCTTCGGCAACGCCAGCGAATACATCCCCACGGGCCTTGGCGTGCTGGCGGTGCTGGCCGTGGTCGGCGCGCCGATCATCGCCGTGCATGGCGTCGGCTTCGTGCTGTTCGCCGGCCGCCTGATCCACGCCGTGGGCCTGTCGCGCAGCGGCGGGGTGTCGATCCCGCGCGCCGTCGGCATGATCTGCACCTGGCTGGCCTATGTCTTCGGCGGCGTCATCCTGCTGTTCTACGCCATTCCCTGAATTTCACGGGGCCGGCGGCGCTTGCTCCGCCCGCCCCGGCTCGTCATAAGGCCCCATGGACGAAAACCTGTTGCATGACGTCGTCGCCGCCGCGCGCAAGGCCGGGGCCGACGCCGCCGAGGCCGTGTTCGCCGAGCGCCAATCCCTGTCGGTGGGCGTACGCCTGGGCGAGCTGGAGGAAGTCGAGCGCGAGGAGGCCAAGGACCTGGGCCTGCGCGTCTTCGTCGGTCGCCGCAGCGCCACCGTCTCCGGCTCCGACGTCAGCCCCGAGGCCCGCGCCAAGCTGATCGAGCGCGCCGTGGCCATGGCCCGCCTGGCCCCCGAGGATCCCTACGCCGGCTTCGCGCCTCGCGACCGCCTGGCCAAGGGCCCGTTCCCCGAGCTCGACCTGGTCGACGCCTACGAACCCACCGCCGAGACCCTGGAAACCCAGGCCCGCGAGGCCGAAGAGGCCGCCCGCGCGGTCGAGGGCGTGACCAATTCCGACGGCGGCTCGTCGAGCTGGAGCTCCACGGCCTGGCGCCTGGTCACCAGCGACGGCTTCTCGGGCCTGCACGCGGCCACGGGCTTTGGCCTCTCGGCTTCGGCCATCGCCGGCGAGGGCGCGGGCATGGAGCGCGGCGGCGAAGGCCGTTCGGTGCGTCACGCCGAAGACCTGCCCACGCCCCAGGCCATCGGCGACAAGGCCGGCCGTCAGGCCGTCTCGCGCCTCAACGCCCGCAAGATCGGCTCGACCACCGCCCCGGTGATCTTCGAGAACCGCCTGGCCATGTCGCTGATCGGCCCGCTGATCGGCGCCATCTCCGGCCCCTCGATCGCCCGCGGCACCTCGTTCCTGAAGGACAAGCTGGGGCAGAAGATCTTCGCCGCCGGCGTGCAGCTGACCGAAGACCCGCACCGCGTGCGCGGCCTGGGCTCGGCCCCGTTCGACGACGAGGGCGTGGCCACCGTGCATCGCGCCCTGATCGACGACGGCGTGCTGACCACCTGGCTGCTCAACAGCGCCAGCGCCCGCCAGCTGAACCTGGAGACCACCGGCCACGCGTCGCGCGGCTCGGCCGGCCCGCCCGGGGTCTCGACCCACAACCTGACGCTCGAGCCGGGCGAACTCGATCTGGCCGGCCTGATGGGCCAGGCCAAGGACGGCCTGTTCATCACCTCGATGTTCGGTCCGTCCCTGAACGGCAACACCGGCGACTGGTCGGTGGGCTGCTCGGGCTTCTGGTTCGAGAACGGCCAGATCGCCTATCCGGTCACCGAGATCACCGTGGCCGGCAACCTGATCGACATCTACGGCCGGCTGGTCGTGGGGTCCGACCTGGAGATCCGCGGGGCCAGCAACAGCCCGTCCCTGCTGGTCGACGGCCTGGCGATCGCGGGCAAATGATGAGCGACCTCGACCTGATCCTCGACGCGGCCCGCGAGGCCGGCGCCCTGGCCCTGAAGGCTCGGGAAGGCGGCGTGAAGATCTGGTCGAAGGAAGGCGGCTCGCCGGTCACCGACGCCGACCTGGCCGTCGACGCCCTGCTGAAGGAGCGCCTGCGCGCCGCCCGGCCCGACTACGGCTGGCTGTCGGAGGAGACGGTCGACGATCCGACCCGGCTCGACACCGCGCGCCAGTTCGTGGTCGATCCGATCGACGGCACGGTGGCCTTCATGAAGGGCCGGCCGTGGTTCGCCGTCTCGGTGGCCGTGGTCGAGAACGGCCGCCCGATCGCCGGCGTCGTCCACGCCCCGGCCCTGGATGAAACCTATGCCGCTACCCTCGGCGGCGGCGCGACCCTGAACGGCGCGGCCATCGCCCCCAGCCCGACCGAGGCGCTGGACGGCTCGGCCATGCTGGGCGACGCCAAGATGTTCGCCCACCCGGCCTGGCGCACGCCCTGGCCGCCGATGCGGATCGAGGCCCGCAACTCCATCGCCTATCGGGTCTGCCTGGTGGCGGCCGGCGCCTTCGACGCGGCGATCGCGCTGAGCCCCAAGAGCGAGTGGGACCTGGCGGCCGCCGACCTGATCTGCGACGAGGCCGGAGCGTTGCTTACCGATCACCTCGGCCGAAAATTCGCCTACAACCAGCCGAATCCGACGGTTCCGAGCTTGGTTTGCGCGAATAGGGCGCTTCACCCGTTGATCCTGTCACGCGTCGGGCATATCGACCTGCCATAATCATAATCTACCGCAGGATCGTGCTCCCCCATGTCCGACAAGCAGCTTCTTCATCTCGTGATCGGCGGCGAACTGAAGGATGTCGCCGGAACCGAGTTCCGTGACCTCTCGAAGGTGGAATTCGTCGGCGCCTACCCGACCTACAACGACGCCCACGCCGCCTGGAAGGCCAAGGCGCAGGCCACGGTCGACAACGCCCACGCCCGCTACTTCATCATCCACGCCCACAAGCTGCTGGATCCGAGCGCGGCTTGATCTGAGAGAACCTCCCCCTCTGGGGGAGGCGGCCCTTAAGGCCGGTGGGGGGACGTTTTCAGCTGCCGAGGCGTTGGCCGTCTCAGCAGCTACGCCCCCCTCCGATCGCTTCGCGATCACCTCCCCCACAGGGGGAGGTTCCTTCCTGCCTACTCCCGCCGCAGCAGCTTGTCGGTCAGCACCTTGCCGAGCATGCCGGCGCGGAAGGTCTTCTTCATCGCCACCGGATCGTAGTCGTCGCTGTCCACCCACTGGGTGAAGGTCAGGCCCTTGGGCGCGCCGCGCTCCAGGTACTGGTCGAAGGTGTAGTCGAGCACGCCGGTGTTGCCCTCCTTGATGTGGAGGTAGCGGCCCGACAGCTGCTTCTTGGCCTCCTCGATCGGCAGGCCCAGGCGATAGTGGGCGTAGAGCACGCTCATGATGCCCGCCCGGTCGGCTCCCGACTTGCAGTGGATCAGGGCCGGGTACTCGATCGTCTCGAACAGTTCCCTGGCGCCGTGCACCCGCTGGCGGATCGGCACCTCGCGCGAGGTGATGGTGAAGTCGACCATCTTCATGCCCAGGCGCTCGCAGGCGTCCTTCTCCAGCGCGTAGAAGCTGCCGTCGAAGCCGCCGCGCAGGTTCACCACCGTCTTGATGCCCTGCTTCTTCCACCAGGCCAGCTGGAACGGCCAGGGCTGGTTGGTGCGCACGAGCTCGGGGCTGACCCAATGGGCGTTGGTGAAGCCCACGCGCAGATAGGCGTGATCGTTCCACATGTAGTGGAGGTAGGTCTTGAAGCGCCCCCAGCGCGTGGAAAGGTCGAAACCGGCCAAGTGGCGATCCTCTGAAAACGCGCCTAGATAGGGCCCACAGGGGATTATTGCAAAACCCCGTGTCGTTTGGCCCAGCACTGATGCGCGGGCGTCCTTGACAGCCCCCTTTCGAAATCCGACCCCTCGCCCATGACCGACGCCGCCGAGACCGAGCTTTCCAACCGCGCCCTGGCCGCGCGGGTCTGGCGCGACTATCTGCGGCCGCGCTGGAAGGGGCTGGCGGTGTCGGTCGTGACGGCCGCCGCCGTCGCCTATCTGACCTCCAGACTGCTGTATCTCACCGGGCCGGCCGTCGACGACCTGATCGGCCATCCCAAGCCCGGGGCCCTGTGGGCGATCCCGCTGACCATCGTCGGCATCGCCGTCGCGCGCGGGATCTGCCAGGTGATCCAGGCCCGGGTCATCAGCGCCATCGGCAACGGCCTGGTCGGCGACGTGCAGGTCGCCCTGTTCGGCAAGCTGGTGCGGGCCGACCTCTCGCGCCTGCGCGGCGCCCATTCGGGCTCGTACGTCGCCTCGATGCTGTACGACGCGGGCCTGATCCGCGAAGCGGCGACCACCGGCGTCATCAACTACGTGCGCGAGGCCCTGATCGTGGTCGGCGCCATCGTGGCCATGCTGCGCTACGAGCCCGTCCTGACCGTGGCCGTGCTGCTGATCGCGCCGCTGGTCAGCCTGATCACCCGGCGGTTCTCGAAGAAGACCAGCAAGGCCGCCAAGGGCGCCATGGGCGAGACCTCCAACCTGTCGACGGCGATCATGGAGAGCCTGGACGGGGTCAAGATCGTCAAGATGGAGAACCGCGAGGCCTATGAGCAGGCCCGCGTCGCCGAGGTGGTCGATCGCCGCCAGAAGCATCTGATCAAGGGCAGCAACGCCAAGGCCATGGCCGCCCCGACGACCGAGACCTTCACGATGATGATCGTCGCGGCGGTGTTCTTCTACGCCGGCTGGCGCGCGCTGGGCGGCGGCATCACGCCCGGCGACTTCCTGGGCTTCCTGGGCGGCCTGCTGGTCGCCGGCCAGTCGCTGCGCCAGGTTTCCAACCTGCAGACCGTGTTCAGCGAAGGCTTCACCGCCGCCCGCCGGCTGTTCGCCGCGCTGGACGTCGAGCCGGCCATCGTCGATCCCGCTGACGCCAAGGCCCTGCCGGCCGGCGACGGCTCGGTGAGCCTGGACCATGTCGACTTCGCCTATGGCGAAAACGCCCCGGCCCTGTCGGACGTGTCGCTGACCGTGCGCCGGGGCGAGACCGTGGCCCTGGTCGGCCCCTCGGGCGGCGGCAAGAGCTCGATCCTGAACCTGATCCCGCGCTTCTACGACGTGACCGGCGGCGTGGTGAGCATCGACGGCCACGACGTGCGCTCGGTGACCCTGGCCAGCTTGCGCGACCGCATCGCCCTGGTGACCCAGGAGCCGTTCCTGTTCGACGACACCATCCGCGCCAACATCGCCTACGCCAAGCCGGACGCGACGGACGCGCAGATCGAGGCCGCCGCCGCCCAGGCCGCCGCCCACGACTTCGTCAGCGCCCTGCCCGAGGGCTACGCCACCCGGGTCGGCGAGGCCGGCGCGCGTCTGTCGGGCGGCCAGCGCCAGCGCATCGCCATCGCCCGGGCCTTCCTGAAGAACGCCCCGATCCTGCTGCTCGACGAGGCCACCAGCGCGCTCGACACCGAGAGCGAGGCCCTCGTGCAGGCGGCGCTGGAGCGGCTGATGGCCGGCCGCGCGACGATCCTGATCGCCCACCGCCTGTCGACCGTGAAGCACGCCGACCGCATCTACGTCATCGACAAGGGCCGCGTCGTCGAGACCGGAACCCACGCGGGCCTTGTCCGCGCCAAGGGCCTCTACGCCCGCCTGGCCAAGGCCCAGGACCTCGACCACGCGCCTGACGCCCCCTCAGAGGAGACCGCCTCTTGAGGCCCCTGCGCTCGCCCATCGTCATCAAGATCCTGTCGTCGATCTTCGCCGGCTATTCCAAGCTGGTGTTCGCCACCCTGCGCATGACCATCGAGGGCCAGGACAAGGCCGAGGGCGTGTGGGCGCAGGGCCGCACCCAGGGCACGGGCGCGATCCTGTGCTTCTGGCATTCGCGCATCCCGCTCTCGCCGCTCAGCTGGCCGCAGAGCCCGGCCCGCCAGGACATGCGCGCCCTGATCTCGCTGTCCAACGACGGCGAGTTCATCGCCCGTACGGTCGAAAAGCTCGGCTTTCCCTCGATCCGCGGCTCGTCGGCCAAGAAGTCGGATCTTGGCAAGAACAAGCACGGCGAGCAGGCCTTCCGTGACATGATCAAGTGGGTGAAGGACGGCGGCGGCATCGCCATCACGCCGGACGGCCCGCGCGGTCCGGCTGAGCACATGGAAAAGGGCACCCCGACCCTGGCCCGCTTCACCGGCGCGCCGGTGATCTTCGTCGGCCTGGCCGCCAAGCCCTGCATCCGTCTGGGCTCCTGGGACCAGACGCTGATCCCCCTGCCCTTCGCCAAGGCCGCCATGGTCTGGGACGGCCCCACCGGCGCGGGCCGCGGCGACGATCCCGAGGCGCTCGTGGGCGAGTGGGAGGCCCGGCTGTCGGCGGCGACGCGGCGGGCTGAGGAGATCGTGGGCCTATAGGAACCTCCCCCTGTGGGGGAGGCGGCCGAAGGCCGGTGGGGGGCCGTTTTCAGGTTCCCAGGCATCGGGCGAGTTCGCAGTCACTCCCCCCACCGATCGCTACGCGATCACCTCCCCCACAGGGGGAGGTTCCTTCGAATATTGATCCCCGCCTCCCTTGGTGGGATGTAGACCCCATGCCGCACGACCATCCGGGCCACGATCACGACCATCACGACCACGATCATGACCACCAGGGTCATGATCACGGGCACGCCCATGGCCACGGACACGGCCACCATCACGGGCATTCCCACGGTCACCACGGCCACAGCCACGCCCCGGCCGACTTCGGGCGCGCCTTCGCGATCGGCACGGCGCTGAACCTGGCCTTCGTGGCGGCCGAGGCCGTCGCCGGCTTCGTCACCGGTTCGCTGGCCCTGCTGGCCGACGCCGGCCACAATCTGTCGGACGTGCTGGGCCTGCTGCTGGCCTGGGGCGCCGCCGTGCTGGCCAAGCGCGCCCCGACGGGCCGCCGCACCTACGGCCTGCGCAAGGGCACGATCCTGGCCTCCCTGACCAACGCGGCTTTGCTGCTGGTGGCCGTGGGCGCCATCGCCTGGGAGGCCGTGCGCCGCTTCGCCGATCCGCAGCCCGTCGAGACCGGCCCGGTCATGGTCGTGGCCGCCATCGGCATCGCCATCAACACCGCCACGGCCCTGATGTTCATGCGCGGCAGCAAGGACGACCTCAATGTGCGCGGGGCCTTCCTGCACATGGCCGCCGACGCCGCCGTCTCGGCCGGGGTGGTGGTCGCCGCCCTGCTGATGTGGGCCACCGGCTGGCTGTGGCTGGACCCGGTGGTCAGCCTGGCCATCGTCGTGGTCATCGTGCTGGGCACCTGGGGCCTGCTGCGCGACTCCCTCGACCTGGCGCTGGACGCCGCCCCGCGCGGCATCGACCCCAAGGCCGTGGCCGACTGGCTGGCCGCCCGTCCGGGCGTGGCCGAGGTGCACGACCTGCACATCTGGGCCATGAGCACCACCGAGACGGCCATGACCGCCCACATCGTCCGGCCCGACGAGAGCGACCACGACCAGTTCCTGCACGACGTCTGCGGCGAGCTCTCCAAGCGCTTCAACATCGGCCACTCGACCATCCAGATCGAGCGCGGCGGCCACGCCCACCCCTGCGCCCTGGCGGCCGAAGGCAGCGTGTGAGCCTGCCCTTCTCCCTGGCGCTGTACCGCGCCGCGACCACGGCCCTGACGCCGATCGCGCCGGCCCTGCTGCGCCGCCGCGCCGCCAAGGGCAAGGAAGACCCCGCCCGCCTGAACGAACGCCTGGGCAAGCCCGCCATCCCGCGCCCCGGCGGCGTGCTGGTCTGGCTGCACGGCGCCAGCGTCGGCGAGAGCCTGTCGATCCTGCCCTTGGTCGAGCGCCTGCGGGCCGAGCGGCCGCACGCGGCGATCCTGGTCACCTCGGGCACCGTCACTTCGGCGCAGTTGCTGGCCAAGCGCCTGCCGGCCGGCGCGATCCACCAGTATCTGCCGGTCGACACCCCGGGCGGCGCCGCGCGCTTTCTCGACCACTGGCGGCCGGACCTGGCCGTCTTCGTCGAGAGCGAGCTGTGGCCCAACCTGCTGCTGGCCGCCAAGGCGCGCGGGACGAAGCTGGCCCTCGTCTCGGCCAAGCTGTCGGACAGGAGCTACGGCAGCTGGCAGGCGCGCCCGCTGGCGGCCGCCTGGCTGTTCTCGGGCTTCGACCTGATCCTGGCCCAGGACGGCCGCGCCGCCGACCGCTTCGCCAGCCTTGGCGGAAGCGTGGCCGGCGAAGCCGACCTCAAGTTCGGCTCAGCCTCCCTGCCGGTCGACGAGGCCGAATACGCCCGCCTGCGCTTCCAGCTGACCGACCGGCCGCTGCTGCTGGCCGCCAGCACCCATCCGGGCGAGGACGAGGTCATCCTCGACGCCGTGGCCGGTTTCCACCTGGCCCCGCGCCTGGTGATCGTGCCCCGCCATCCCGTGCGCGGCGAGGAGATCCTGGAGATGGCCCGCGAGCGCGGCCTCGAGGCCGTGCGCCGCAGCCAGGTCCACGACGCCGTGGCCGAGGTGATCGTCGCCGACACCCTGGGCGAGATGGGCCTGTGGTACCGCCTGGCCGACCTGGCGCTGGTCTGCGGCAGCCTGGTCCCCGGGATCGGCGGCCACAACCCGCTGGAGCCGGCGCGGCTGGACTGCCCTGTGGTCTCCGGCCCGCATGTGGAGAACTGGCTGACGGCTTTCGGCGACCTCGCCGCCGTCGAGGGCGTGGCCTATGCCGACGCCTCGGTGCTGGGCGAGCGGCTGTCGGTCCTGCTCGAGACGCCCGAACGGCTGAAGGCCCAGGCCGCCCGCGCCAAGGCCTTCGTCGAGGCCCGCGACGACGCCGCCCGGGCCGGCTTGTCGCGCATCCTGGAACTGGTACCGGAGGCGGCCGCATGAAGCTCTCGACCCCGCGCTGGTGGTATCGCCGCGAAGGCGGCCCCGCCCCCCTGACCCGCGCCCTGTTGACGCCGCTGTCCTGGCTGTGGGCGAGCGCCACGGCCCGTCGCATCGCCAAGGCCAGCCCAGAAGATCCCGGCGCGCCGGTGATCTGCGTCGGGAATCTCACCGCCGGCGGGGTCGGCAAGACGCCGATCGTCCGCGAGCTCTTGCTGGTGCTCTCCAACGGCGGGGTGGCGGCCCACGGCCTGTCGCGCGGCTATGGCGGGTCGCTGAAGGGACCGCTGCGGGTGGATCCCGCGCGCCACAAGGCCGGCGAGGTCGGCGACGAGCCGCTGATGCTGGCCCAGGACTTCCCGATCTGGATCTCGCGCGACCGCGTCGCCGGGGCCAAGGCCGCCGCCGCGGCCGGCGCCCAGGTCATCGTCATGGACGACGGCCACCAGAACCCGGACCTGGCCAAGACCCTGTCGCTGGTGGTGGTCGACGGCGAGACCCGCGACGACGAATGGCCGTTCGGCGACGGCCGGGTGTTCCCCGCCGGGCCGATGCGCGAGCCCCTGGCCGTGGGTCTGGCGAGAGCCGACGCGGTGATCGTGCTGCTGCCGGCCGACTTGGCTGAAGCCGATCCGGAACTGCTGGCCCTGCTGGCGTCGAAGCCCGTGCTGATCGCCCGCCTGGAGCCGGCCGCCCCGCCGCCGGGCGGGCCGCAGGTGGGCTTCGCCGGTGTCGGCAAACCCTGGAAGGTGGAACGCGCCCTGCAGGCCGCCGGCTGCGATCTCGTCGACTTCGCCCCCTTCCCCGACCATGGGACCTACAGCGAGGACACCCTGCGGGGCCTCGCCGAACGGGCGCGGGACCTGGGCGCCAGCCTGGTCACGACGGAGAAGGACTGGATCCGCCTGCCGCCCGCTTGGCGCGACCGGGTGGCCGCCTGGCCGGTACGGGCGCGGTTCGAGGATGAGGAGGCGCTGGCGCGGGTGCTGGCGGGCCTGGCGTAATCCTTCTCCCCTTGCGGGAGAAGGTGGCGGCGAAGCCGACGGATGAGGGGTCTCTCAAACGCGAACGGCTGTACCCCGTCGTTCAGCCGACGCGGCGGAACGGACTATCGACCCCTCACCCGACCTCCCTCCGGGAGGCCACCCTCTCCCGCAAGGGGAGAGGGATTATTTGACGACCACCCCGCCCTTGATCACGTGATCCACCTTCTGGAGCACGGAAACATCGGCCAGCGGGTCGCCCTCGACCGCGATCAGGTCGGCCGCCTTGCCGGGCGCCAGCGAGCCGGCCTCGGCCGTAATACCCAGGTGGTCGGCCGCGTTCACCGTCGCCGTGCGGATGGCCTCGATCGGCGAGAGCCCAGCGCGGGTCAGCAGCACGAACTCATAGGCGTTGTCGCCGTGGGCGCTGACGCCACTGTCGGTGCCGAAGGCGATCTTGACGCCGCCGTCGTGGGCGCGGCGGGCCATGTCGAGCATCTTGGGGCCGGCTTCCAGGGCCTTGGCGGTCTGGGCCGGCGTGAAGAAGTTACCCGGGCTGGCGGCGATGCGGGCCACGAAGTCGCCGGCCATCAGGGTCGGCACCAGATAGGCGCCGTTCTTCTTGAAGAGGGCGATGCTTTCATTGTCGAGATAGGTGCCGTGCTCGATGGAGTCGCCGCCGGCCTTGAGGAAGGCGTTGATGCCGTCGACGCCGTGGGCGTGGGCGGTGACTCGGCGGCCCATGCGGTGGGCGCTCTCGACGATGGCGGCCAGCTCGCTGTCGCTGAACTGCTGGGAGAGGCCCGCGGCGGTGTTGGAGAGCACGCCCCCGGTCGCGGTGATCTTGATCACGTCGGCGCCGCGCCAGACCTGCTCGCGCACCGCGCGGCGGCAGTCGTCGGGACCCGAGCACACCGACTCCGGCCGCAGCACGTGCATGACGTCCTCGCGGAAGCCGTTGATGTCGCCGTGGCCGCCGTGGATCGACACGGCCGAACCGGCGGCGATGATCCGCGGGCCGACCACGTCGCCGCGCTTGATGCCGGCGCGCAGGGCGAAGATGGCGTCGTTGTCGGCGCCCAGGTCGGCGACGGTGGTGAAGCCGGCCATCAGGGTCTTGCGGGCGTAGCCGGCCCCGACCATCGCCTGGTCGGCCGAAGACTGGGTCACCTCGTCGAGGCGCGAATTGGGGCCCTGCTGGCCGGTCAGGTGCACGTGGCTGTCGATCAGGCCGGGCAGCACGAAGCGGTCCTTGAGGTCGACCACCACCCCGCCGGGCTCGGACACGTAGCCGTCGGCGATGCGCACCACCTTGCCGTCCTGCACGACCACGGTCTTGGCGGTCTCGACCTTGCCGGTGGCCGGATCGGCCAGCAGCTTGCCGGCCTGGACGAACGTCAGCGGGCCCGCTGCCTGGGCGGCGGCGAACGACAGGGCGGCGGCCGCGACGCCGAGCGCGGCGGCGGCCAGGGAACGGATACGCATGGAGTTAGGCCCCTCTGGAACGTTTCGCCCCTCCCCAGGGGCGTTTGGCGGCAGGATGGCGGGGTCAGGGCGCGGCTGTCACGCCATTTTCTTTCGGCGGAGAGAGGGCCACCCAGCAAGGCCCGTCAAAAATCATCGCCTCCCTCGCCCTAGTGGCGAGGGCCCATGCCGGCGGCTACTCAGACCTCGGCCGTTCTCGAAAGGTCTGAGCAGGCTGAACCATGGATCCTGGGCACGAGGCCCAGGAAAGCAAACTGTGTTTGGTCTCGGAAAAGGCCCTAGGCCCCCGCCCTCTTGGCGAAGCTCCACGCCCCCTTGGCCAGCACCGGCACCCGGGCCTCCATCAGCTGCGCATGGGCGCTGGCGGCGGTGCCGTCGCGCACCCGGCCGACGATGCCTTGGCAGATGCCGGCCAGGCGGAAGAGGTTGTAGCTGAAGTACCAGTCCAGCTGCGGCAGGCCTTGCCGCCCGGTGGCGGCGCAGTAGCGAGCCACGGCCTCGTCGATGGTCGGGATGCCATAGGCCGTCAGGTCGGTGATCTCGGCCAGCCCCCCGCGCTGATCCGACGGCATCACCCAGTTCATCAGGAAATAGGTGAAGTCGGCCAGCGGATTGCCCAGGGTCGACAGCTCCCAGTCCAGCACCGCGATCACCTTGGGCTCGGTCGCATGCAGGATCATGTTGTCGAGACGGTAGTCGCCGTGGACGATCGAGGTCTGGTCGTCGCTGGGCGCGCTGACCGGCAGCCACTCGATCAGCCGGTCCATCTCGTCGATCTTGGTCGTCTCGCTGGCGCGGTACTGCTTGGTCCAGCGGTCGATCTGGCGGGTGAAGTAGTTGCCCGGCTTGCCGTAGTCGGCCAGGCCGACGGCGGCGTAGTCGACGGTGTGCAGGGCCGCCAGGGTGTCGATCTGGGCCTCGTAGATCGCCCGACGCTCAGGCGGCGCATAGTCGGGCAGGGTCCCGTCCCAGAGGATGCGGCCCTCGACGTTGTCCATCACGTAGAAGATCGTGCCGATCACGCCCTCGTCCATGCACAGGGCGTAGGGCCGGGCGACCGGGAAGCTGGCCTTGTGCAGGCCCGAGATCACCTTGAACTCGCGATCCACCGCGTGGGCGCTGGGCAGCAGCTTGCCCGGCGGCTTGCGGCGCAGGACGTAGCGCTTGGCCGGCGTCACCAGCTGGTAGGTGGGATTGCTCTGGCCGCCCTTGAACTGGCGCACCTCCAGCGGGCCGGCATAGCCCTCGACATTGGCCTCCAGCCAGGCGGCCAGGGCGGCCTCGTCGATCGCATGGCGCGGATCGACCGGCTTGGTGCCCGAATTCAGCTCCTGAGCGGACGGCTCGGCCACGGCGCTTCACTCCCAACATTTGTTTGAATGGGAGTTTAGAGACGACGACGTCGGGCGCAATACAAAACCCCCTTCCCCCTTGATGGGGGAAGGGTCGGGGATGGGGGTGGCTACGGCGTCGGCGGCTGGCGCGGGCGGCCAGTTCAGCAGATCACCCCCAACCCTGCCCTTCCCCCATCAAGGGGGAAGGGTTCTTCCAGGGATCCGACTAGTGCTGGCTGAGCGCCCGCCAGCCGATGTCGCTGCGATAGAACCCGCCTTCCAGGCTGACCGTCCCCAGCGCCGCATAGGCCACGTCGCGGGCCTCGTGCAGCGTCGCGCCCAGGGCGCAGACGTTGAGCACCCGGCCGCCCGAGGCCACGAGGTTTCCCTCGGCGTCGCGGGTCGTGCCGGCGTGGAAGATCTCGGCCTCGTGGCCGTAGTCGGCCTCGGCGCCCTGGATCAGGCCGCCGGTCTTGGGGGCGTCGGGATAGCCCTCGGCCGCCAGCACCACGCAGATCGCCGCCTCGTCGCGCCACTTGGGCGGCTCGGCCGAAGCCAGCTCGCCCTTGGCGGCCGCCAGCAGGATCGGGACGATGTCGCTCTCCAGGCGCAGCATCAGCACCTGGCATTCGGGATCGCCGAAGCGGGCGTTGTACTCGACGAGCTTGGGACCCGTCGGGGTGAGCATCAGGCCCGCATAGAGCACGCCCACATACGGGTTGCCCTCGGCGGCCATGCCCTCGACGGTCGGCACGATCAGCTCGCGCCAGGCCTGCTCGACCAGGGCGTCGGTCAGCACGGGCGGCGGCGAATAGGTGCCCATGCCGCCGGTGTTGGGGCCCTCGTCGCCGTCATAGGCGCGCTTGTGGTCCTGGGCCGCGCCGAACAGCACGGCGGTCTTGCCGTCGGAGAGGGCGAACAGCGAGGCCTCCTCGCCGTGCATGAACTCCTCAATGACGACGCGGGCGCCGGCCGAGCCGAAGCGGCCGCCCAGCATGTCGACCACCGCGGCGTCGGCCGCTTCGCGGGTCTCGGCGATCACCACGCCCTTGCCGGCGGCCAGGCCGTCGGCCTTGATCACGAACGGGGCTTCCAGGGTGTCGAGGAAGGCCCCGGCCGAAGCCGCGTCCTCGAACACGCCGTAGGCGGCGGTCGGCAGGTCGTGGCGCTTGCAGAAGTCCTTGGTGAAGGCCTTGGAGGTTTCCAGCTGGGCCGCGCGCTGCGATCCGCCGAAGCAGGGGATGCCGACTTCGGCGAGCTTGTCGGCGAGGCCGACTTCGAGGGCCGATTCCGGGCCGACCACCACCAGGTCCGCGCCGATCTCTTGAGCCAGAGCGACCAGGCCGTCGGCGTCGGTGGCCTTGACCGGCTTCAGCTCGGCCACGGCCGCGATACCCGGATTGCCGGGCGCGGCGACGAGGCGGCCGCACAGCGGCGATTGCGCGATCTTCCAGGCCAGGGCGTGCTCGCGCCCGCCGGACCCGACGAGGAGGATGGTCAGCTTTTCCATGAGCCGGGGATGTCGCGCGGGCGCGGCCCCGGGTCAAGGTCGGGCTGCGTCCTATCGTCCCGCGCCCTGGCCTGCGACGCTTGGCGCCGTTGCCCGCGGCGCCGCTCGCGGGCTTCCATGCGTGCGAATACGCGCGTCGGGGCTGGACGCGCCTTAGGGGGCGAACCGCGAGGTCATGGCCAGAGACAATCTCCCGAACGCGCGCGACGCCGCGCCGGCCGACGCCGGCGCGCCCGCCACGCCGTCGACGCCGGAAGCCCTGCACTCCTGGGCCTTCCTCGACGCCGTGGTCGAGAGCGTGCCGGCCATGCTGGTGGTCAAGAACGGCCGCGACGGCCGCTTCGTGCTGGTCAACCGCGCCGGCGAAGAGCTGCTGGGCGTGCCCCGCGAGGCCCTGATCGGCCGCCGCGACGCCGACTTCTTCCCCGCCGATCAGGCCGCCTTCTTCGCCGAGATGGACCGCAAGGTGCTGGAGAGCGACGAGGTCTGGGTCATCGACGAGGAGCCGCTGAAGACCCCGCACAACGGCGACCGCTGGCTGCAAACCAAGAAGATCGCCATCCCCGGCGAGGGCGACGAGAAGCTGCTGCTGATCATCAGCGAGGACATCACCGAGCGTAAGGCCTCGGCCGTGGCGCTGGAGGCGGCGCTGGAGAGCGCCCGCGCCGCCAGCATCGCCAAGAGCGAGTTCCTGGCCAATATGAGCCACGAGATCCGCACCCCCCTGAACGGCGTGCTGGGCATGGCCCAGGTGCTGGCCCAGACCGAGCTGACCCCGCGCCAGCGCGAGATGATGGACGTGATCCTGGGCTCGGGCCGCACCTTGAACGCCCTGCTCAGCGACATTCTGGATCTGGCCAAGGTCGAGGCTGGCGAGGTCGGGCTGGAGCCCGCCCCCTTCAATCTGCGCGGCGCGCTGATCGCCACCGCCGCCACCTTCGAGGGCCTGGCCCACCAGAAGGGCCTGAACTTCTCGCTGAGCTTCGACGACGGCTTCCACGACCGGGTCAGCGGCGACGCCCTGAAGTTCGGCCAGATCGTCAGCAACCTGATCAGCAACGCGGTCAAGTTCACCAGCGAGGGCCATGTGGCCGTCCACGCCCGCACTCAGATCGAGGGCGAGGCCATCCGCCTGGTCGTCACGGTCGAGGACACCGGCGAGGGCTTTACCCCGCAGGTGCAAGCCAGCCTGTTCGAGCGCTTCGTCCAGGGCGACGGCTCGATCACCCGGCGGTTCGGCGGCTCGGGCCTGGGGCTGTCGATCGCCCGGCGCTTCGCGCGACTGATGGACGGCGACATCGCCTGCCGCTCGACGCCCGGCGAGGGCGCCTGCTTCACCTTCACCGCCCGCCTGGACACCGCCGCCCCCGAAGAGCCCGCGCCCGCCCGCCGCCCGACCAGAGCGCCCGCGCCGGAACGCCTGCGCGTGCTGCTGGCCGAGGACCACCCCACCAACCAACGGGTCGTGGAGCTGATGCTCGACGGCGCCGCCGATCTCGTCATCACCGCCGACGGCGAGGCGGCCCTGGCGGCCTATGAAAGCCAGGCCTTCGACCTCGTCTTGATGGACACCCAGATGCCGGTGATGGACGGCCTGACCGCCATCAGCGAGATCCGCATGCGCGAGCGCGCCGCCGGCCGGCCGCGCATCCCGATCATCTCGCTGACCGCCAACGCCATGCCCCATCAGGTGGAAGCGTGCCTCGCCGCCGGCGCCGACCTGCACCTGGCCAAGCCGATCACCGTCTCGGCCCTGTTCGACAGCATCGCCCAGGCCTGCGACCTGGCGGGGGAAGCGGTCTAGGGGCTGGGGCTCAGCGACTACGCCACTCTCCTTCCATCCCGTCATTCCCGCCCTTGTGGCGGGAACCCCTGGTTCCGCTTCCACGTGAGGCGCAGGCGGCGTGCTCAGCACGCCGCTCCATCCGCCCTTGCGGCGGAGAGAGGGCTTCTCGCCACAAGGGCGAGAATGACGGGAGTTTGGGAGGCGGTAAAAGCCCCCGCCACGACCGGATCATCCAAGCCCTGCGCGCCGATCGCGCGCCTCCTGACGGCCTCGCCGCCGGGAGCCCCGCCATGAGCCTCGCCTATCCCCAGGGCCGCACCGCCCTGCTGTTCGTCGATCCCTACAACGACTTCCTGGCCGACGGCGGCAAGCTGTGGCCCAGGGTGGCGGCGACCCAGGGGGCCGAAGGCCTGCACGGGCGGCTGAAGGCCGTGGTCGCCGCGGCGCGGAGCGCGGGACTACCGCTGTTCGTCGTGCCCCACCACCGCTTCGCCCTGGGCGATCTGGACGGCTGGAAGCATCCCTCGCCCTATCTGCAGGGCAGCGCCCGGGCCCTGGTGTTCGAGAAGGACGCCTGGGGCGGTGAGTGGCATCCCGACTTCGCGCCCCTGCCCGGCGATGTGATCGTCACCGAGCACTGGGGGTCGAGCGGCTTCGCCAACACCGACCTCGACTACCGCCTCAAGCAGCGCGAGATCACCCACGTGATCCTGATCGGCCTGGTGGCCAACACCTGCATCGAGGGCACCGGCCGCTTCGCCGCCGAGCTGGGCTATCACGTCACCCTGGTCACCGACGCCACGGCGGCGTTCTCGGACGAGGCCCTGCACGCGGCCCACGCCATCAACGCCCCGACCTACGCCCACGCCATCGTGACGGCCGAGGAGGTGACGGCCGCGATCGGCGCCTGACGCCGCGCGCCCGCCACAATTCCCGCCAAGATTGCGGTCGAGGGATTTCGCGGGGGAGACGCTGCATGCGCCGCCTGACTTTCATCGCCTTGAGCGCCGGGCTAGCCCTGACCACGGCCGGCGCCGCCCAGGCCTGCTACTACAACATGCCGGCCAAGGATCGTATCCGCCGGACCACCTACGACGCCGTGCTCCTGGCCCGGGTCGACCAGGCGCTCTACACGGACGGCCTGGACCAGGACCAGGGCGACCGGGATCGGCCCTGGAGCGCCCAGGTCACGGCGACCAGCGCGGTGGTCGGCGCGCCGGACCAAACCGCCTTCGAGATCGGCCGCACGGCCCAGCCGACGGCCTGCGACGACGGCCAGCCGATCGCCAAGGTCGGCGACACCTGGGTGCTCTACCTGATGCGCCGGCGCGACGGCCCCGGCTACCAGGTCAGCCAGTCCTATCCGCTGGCCTTCGCCCGGCAGTACGACGCGCGCCTGCTGGAGACGACGCCCTAGCCGCGGCTGCGCGCCGCCACGCTGAAGCGGGGCGGCGCCTCGGCCTGCGTTTTGGCCTGACGCAGCTCGGCCCGCGCCTGACGGACGATCTGCCAGCCGCCCTGCAAGGCCAGGCCCGCCATCACCGCGGCCACCGCCAGGTCGGGCCAGCGCGAACCGGTGCCCAGCACGCCGGCGGCCGCCAGCATCACCGCCACGTTGCCGATGGCGTCGTTACGCGAGCAGATCCACACCGAGCGCATGTTGGCGTCGCCGGTGCGGAAGCCGAACAGCAGCGCCGCCACCCCGACATTGGCGACCAGGGCGATCAGCCCCAGGGTTCCCATCACCGGCGCCTCGGGCGTGCGTCCGGCGATCACGCCCCAGACGGTCATGGCCGACACCCAGCCGCCGAACGCCAGCATGGTCGCGCCCTTCAGCATCGCCGCCCGCGCCCGCCAGGTCAGGGCCAGGCCCGCGACGCCCAGGCTGATGGCGTAATTGGCCGCGTCGCCCAGGAAATCCAGGGAGTCGGCCTGCAGCGCCGCCGAGCCTGACAAGAGGCCCGCCACCCCCTCGGCCAGGAACATGCCGCCGTTGATAACCAGAGCGATCCACAGCGCCAGCCGCCAGCGCCCCGAGGGCGCGGGGGCGTCGGCCTTGCACAGATCATCGCCGCAGCAGTTGGCCATCTCTGGACCTCCTCGAAAGAGGGCCTATGTCTGCACCCTGTAGTCGCTACAGGGTCAAGAGCATGTCAGCGCTTTCAATCGGAGACCTCGCCCGCCGCACGGGCGTACCGGTCGAGACCATCCGCTATTACGAGCGCATGGGCCTGCTGCCCAAGCCGCCGCGCACCGACGGCAACTACCGCGCTTACGAGGCCGCCCACGAGCGGCGGCTGGCCTTCGTCAAGCGCTCGCGCGACCTGGGGTTCGGCCTGGACCGCATCCGCGCCCTGCTGGATCTCGCCGACGCGACCGACCGCCCCTGCGGCGAGGTCGACGCCCTGGCCCGCGACCAACTGGCCGAGGTCGAACGCAAGATCGCCGACCTTCAGGCCATGCGCGAGGACCTGCGCGAGATGCTCGACCACTGCCACAGCGACACGGTGGCCGACTGCGGGATCCTGGAGCGGCTGCGGGGCGGCTGATCTCCCGGCGACCGATATGGTCGCAGCCATGCCGAACAATACCTGAACCGACGGCCTGGCCGGCGGCATTTTTCAAGCCTTTTCAAAGTTCAGGATATTTCCCATGGTCACCTACACCCAACCGGGCGCCGGCGCGACGACTCGATCCGTCGACGCCAAGATCGCCGAGATTCGCTCGGCCGAGGACTACGGCGCGGCCGGAACCGGCGCCGGCGACGACGGCCCCGCCCTGCAATCGGCCCTCGCCAGCTACACGGCCGGCGCCGTCACCGGCGGCAAGGTCAAGGCCGCCGGCCGCTATCGCGTCGCCACCTCGGTCGCCCTGCCCCAGGACGCCGTGCTCAGCGGAGACGACGTCGCCGCCGAACAGCCCCGCGTCGGCCAGTCGATCTTCGACCGCCCCTCGCTGATCCGTCTCGTGCCCAACGCGACCCTCAGCCTGGGCCGAGGCGCGGCGATCGAGAACCTGTCGATCGTGCAGGACCTGCCCGACGCCAGCGAACCGCCGACGACCACCGCGGCGATCACCGCCCTGCTGGCCGACTACAGCGGGGTCGGCGTCACCGCCAACCGCACCGGCGCGACCGTGCGCAACGCCTTCATCGCCGGCTTCGACACCTGCGTGCTGGCCGACATGACCGCCCCAGCCGGCGGCACGGGCCTCTCCGGGACCGGCATCGACGGCGGCCGGATCAATCTCAGCAACCTGCGGCTGGACGGCAAGAACGGCATCCGGCTCAAGGGCGCCAGGGACGTCTCGCGCATCGTCGACGTGCACTTCTGGCCGTTCGTCACCGCCCATGTGGACGACGCCACGCCGGCCAACCTGAAGCGGTCCGGCGTCGGCCTCTATCTGGAAGGGACGAACGAGTTCACCTGCATCGAGCGCTTCTTCGCCTACGGCGCCGCGCGCGGCATGGTGTTCGACGGCGCCAACGACGTCTTCGCCACCGACTGCCAGATCGACTATCCCGCCGCCGACGGCAATGTCGGGGTCGACATCCTCAACGGCGCCTACGCCATCCATCTGGTCAATCTGCACACCGAGTCCCAGAGCACCGGCGTGCGGATCAACAGCACCGGCAGCGGCGACGTGCAGGGCGCCCATCGCGAGGTGGTCGCCAATATCCGGGGCGGCCGCATCGTCGCCGCCGACATCGGCGTCGACATCCAGAACGGCGACACGGTGATCGACGGTACGATCTTCCGCGTCGCGCCGATCAAGATCCGGGTCGGCGCGACCGCCGACAACGTCACGATCATCAATCCTGTGTTCGACGACGCCGGCGTGGCCATCAAGATCGACGCGGGCTTCACCGGCCTCTGCAAGATCGATCTGGGCTTGCCCTGCAAGGGAACGCCCACGTTCGACATCCCCGACGCCCTGATCGCCACCGGCCGCGTGGTGATCCACGACCCGTACAACTACACGGGCAAGGCGGCGGTCAGCGCCCAGTCGGAACGCAACACCGGCAAGCTCAATGTCGGGACGGCGGCCCTGACCGCGCCGATGTTCAGCGTCATCCAGGCCTCCGCGGCCACGGGCGCGGGCGCGCCGAACTACGGCTTCTGGTTCGGCGCCGGCGCGACCGGCAGGAAGCTGGCGGACCTCTATTTCGACGGCCGCTACTTCGTCGCCCGCCGGCTGAGCGACGACGGCGCCTCGGTGATCAACGCGGTCATCTTGGCCGACACCGGCGCCTAGGCTTCGGATGAAACGGGGGCGGCGCGCGACGCGCCGTCCCCTCTTTTCGTCAGGCCGCTTCGACGTCCAGCGAGTAGCCGGCCGAGCGGACGGTGCGGATCGGGTCGGCTTCGGCCGCGCCGTTCAGGGCCTTGCGCAGGCGACCGATGTGGACGTCCACGGTGCGGGCCTCGACATAGACGTCCGAGCCCCAGACCGCGTCCAGCAGCTGTTCGCGGCTGAACACCCGGCCCGGGTGCTGCATCAGGTAGTCGAGCAGGCGGAACTCGGTCGGGCCAAGGTGCACTTCCTTGCCCTGGCGCTTCACGCGGTGGGCCACCCGGTCGATGATGATGTCGCCGACCGTGATGCGGTCGTCGGCCAGGGCCGGGCGGATGCGGCGCATCACGGCGCGGACCCGGGCGGTCAGCTCGACCATCGAGAACGGCTTGACCACGTAGTCGTCGGCGCCGGTGTCGAGCCCCCGGATGCGGTCGCTCTCTTCACCCCGCGCCGTCAGCATGATGATCGGCACGTTGCGGGTGTCGGTGCGGCCGCGCAGGCGGCGGCAGACCTCGATGCCCGAGACCTTGGGCAGCATCCAGTCGAGGATGACGAGGTCCGGCGCGCGCTCGCTGGCCAGGGTCAGGGCTTCCTCGCCGTCGGCGGCCACCGAGACCTGGTAGCCTTCCTTGTCGAGATTGTAGTGCAGCAGAGTGGCCAGGGCGTCCTCGTCCTCGACCACCAGAACGTACGGAGTCACGTCGACCGGCCCTCCAGAGGCTTACTGAGCGATCACGTCGAGCTTGGGACGCTGGGAGATGATCTCCTCGCCCGTCAGCTCGAAATGGATGTTCTCGGCGATGTTCGTCGCGTGGTCGCCGATGCGCTCGAGGTTCTTGGCCACGAACAGCAGGTGGGTGCAGGCGTTGATCGTGCGCGGATCGCCCATCATGTAGGTCAGCAGTTCGCGGAAGATCGAGTTGTAGTGCTCGTCGACTTCCTCGTCGCTGCTCCAGACGCTGATGGCGCGCTGCACGTCCGAGGCCGTGTAGGCGTCGAGCACGTCCTTCAGGCGGCCCTGCACCAGGCGGCCCATGCGCTCGATCGAGCGGGTCAGGGCGCTCATCGGCTCGGCGTCGTTGAGGATCAGGGCGCGCTTGCCGATGTTCTTGGCCAGGTCGCCGCAGCGCTCGAGGTTCATCGAGATCTTCAGGGCGGCGACGGCGTGGCGCAGGTCCACGGCCATCGGCTGACGCAGGGCGATCAGGCGAAACGCCTTGCGCTCGATCTCGACCTGCAGGGTGTCGAGGCGCTCGTCACGGCCGACCACGCTCTGGGCCAGGCCCGCGTCGCGACGGGCGATGCACTCGATGGCGTCGGCCACCTGGGCTTCGGCGAGGCCGCCCATGCGGGTGACTTCGGCCGTCAGGTGGTTCAGCTCTTCGCCGTAGGATTTGACGGTATGCTCGGTCATGTCCTGTTTCCTTCCGCCTGCGCTTAACCGAAGCGGCCGGTGATGTAGTCCTGGGTGCGGCTGTCGCGAGGATTGGTGAACATCTCCTCGGTCGGACCGCTCTCGACCAGCTTGCCGAGGTGGAAGAAGGCCGTCTTCTGCGAGACGCGGGCGGCCTGGGCCATCGAGTGGGTCACGATGACGATGCAGAACTGGCTGCGCAGCTCGTCGATCAGCTCCTCGATCTTGGCCGTGGCGATCGGGTCCAGCGCCGAGCAGGGCTCGTCCATCAGGATCACTTCGGGCGAGACGGCGATCGCGCGGGCGATCACCAGGCGCTGCTGCTGGCCGCCGGACAGGCCGGTGCCCGGCTGATGCAGGCGGTCGGCGACTTCGTTCCACAGGCCGGCCTTCTTGAGGCTGCTCTCGACGATGGCCTCGAGCTCGTCCTTGCGGGTGGCGATGCCGTGGATCTTGGGACCGTAGGCGACGTTCTCGAAGATGGTCTTCGGGAAGGGGTTCGGCTTCTGGAACACCATGCCGACGCGCGAGCGCAGCACCACCGGGTCGACGCTCTTGGCGTTGACGTCGGCGCCGTCGATCTCGATCGCGCCCTGCACCCGGGCCGACGGGATGGTGTCGTTCATCCGGTTGATGCAGCGCAGGAAGGTCGACTTGCCGCAGCCCGACGGGCCGATGAAGGCCGTGACCGACTTGGCCGGGATGTCCAGCGCCACGTCGAACAGGGCCTGCTTGTCGCCGTAGAAGACGTTGACGTCGCGGGCGCGGATCTTGAAGTCGCGGGTCTCGACCACGCCATGGCCTTGCGGCACGGCGGTGTGGATGACGGGCGCGGCGACGCCGCCGTCGCGGTTCTGGGTGGGCATGGCGTGTCCCTGGACGAGGGCGAGAGCGTTGGGGTTGGTGACGGTCATATGGATCCTACCACCGGCGTTCGAAGCGGCGGCGCAGGATGACGGCCGCGGCGTTCATGACGATCATGAAGATCAGAAGGACGAGGATGGCGGCGGCGGTGCGCTCGTGGAAGGCGCGTTCCGACGCGTTCTCCCAGATGAACACCTGCACCGGCAGCACGGTCGAGGCGCCGGTGAAGCCTTCCGGCACGCCGGGCACGAACGAGACCATGCCGATCATCAGCAGCGGGGCCGTTTCGCCGAGCGCGTGGGCCAGCGACAGGATGGCGCCGGTCATCACGCCGGGCATGGCCAGCGGCAGCACGTGGTGGAACACGGTCTGGGCGCGGGAGGCGCCGACGCCGAGGGCGGCTTCGCGGATCGAAGGCGGCACGGCCTTCAGGGCCGAGCGGGTGGCGATGATCACGGTCGGCAGGGCCATCAGGGCCAGCACCAGGCCGCCGACCAGCGGCGAGCTGCGCGGCACGTGCAGCCAGTTGATGAACAGGGCCAGGCCGAGCAGGCCGTAGACGATCGAGGGGACGGCCGCGAGGTTGTTGATGTTGACCTCGATGACGTCGGTCCAGCGGTTCTTCGGGGCGAACTCTTCTAGATAGACGGCGGCCATCACCCCGACCGGCACCGCGATCATGGCGGTGATGATCAGCATCAGGGCCGAGCCGACCACCGCGCCCAGCACGCCGGCCTGTTCAGGCTCGGTCGAGTCGGACTTGGTGAAGAAGCCGAAGTTGAAGCCGCCCTTGACGGTGCCGCTCTTCTCCAGCTGGTCCAGCCAGCCGAGCTGCTGGTTGTCGAGCTTGCGGTCTTCCTCGGCGGTCGCGCGCTTGATCTCGCCCTTGTAGTAGAGGTCGGCGTCGGCCTTGACCGGACCGGTGACGGTGATCGTCTTGCCGATCACCGACGGGTCGGCCTTGATCTTGTCGAGCAGCTGGAAGCCGAGGTCGCGCGAGACCAGGTCCATGACCTTGCCCGACGTGGTGCCCAGGTCGTCGTCCTGGATGTTCAGCTTCTTCATCACCGCCTCGGCGACGATGTAGTCGTAGTTGACCCCGTCGAGCGCGGTGCGGTCGATGCGGTCCGGGTTCAGGTAGACCGGCACGCTGATCGAGTGGGTCTCGAAGGTGGTGTAGCCCTGGGCGACGATGCGGCCCACCAGCACGACCAGGAAGATCATGGCCACGACGATGGCGGCGATGCCCTGGGCCTTGAACCACATTTCCGAGCGGTAGCGCTTCTTCAGGCGGGCTTCGGCGGCCGAGAGCGTCGCGCGGGGGCCCTGCCCGTGCGGAGCGGCGCCGGCGGTGATGGCGGCGTCAGTCATATTGTTCCCGATACTTCTGGACGATGCGCAGGGCGATGATGTTGAGCGCCAGGGTCACGACGAACAGCGTCAGGCCCAGGCCGAAGGCCGAGAGGGTCTTGGGGCTGTCGAACTCCTGGTCGCCGGTGAGCAGGGTGACGATCTGCACGGTCACGGTGGTGACGGTGTCGAGCGGGTTGACGGTCAGCTTGGCCTGCAGGCCCGCCGCCATGGTCACGATCATGGTCTCGCCGACGGCGCGGGACACGGCCAGCAGCATGGCGGCCATGATGCCCGGCAGGGCGGCCGGCAGGATCACCCGCTTGACCGTCTCGGACTTGGTGGCGCCCATGGCGTAGCTGCCGTCACGCAGGGATTGCGGCACGGCGTTGATGATGTCGTCCGACAGCGAGGAGACGAACGGGATCAGCATGATCCCCATCACCACCCCGGCCACCAGGGCCATCTGGTTCTGGACTTCCATCAGGTACTGACCGACGCCGTCCAGCGGACCGCCGATCAGCACCGCGCCGATGGCGTTGAAGCCAGCGCGGAACAGCGGACCCACGGTCAGGGCGGCGAAGAAGCCGTAGACCACGGTCGGCACCCCGGCCAGGATCTCGAGCAGCGGCTTGATCGTCGAGCGCATGCTGCGGCTGGCGTATTCCGAGAGGTAGATCGCCGAGTAGAGACCGACGGGCGCGGCCACCAGCATGGCGATCAGCATGATAAGGAAGGTGCCGGCGAAGAGCGGCACGGCCCCGAAGGCGCCCGACGAGGCCACCTGGTCGGCGCGCATGGCGATCTGCGGGCTCCACTCGGTGCCGAACAGGAACGACAGCGGGTTGACGCTCTGGAAGAAGCGCCAGCTTTCCCAGACCAGCGACAGCACGATGCCCAGGGTGGTCAGCACGGCGGCGACCGAGCAGGCGATCAGCAGGCCGTTGATCCAGCCTTCAACCCGGTTGCGGGCGCGGAATTCGAGGCCCACCCGAGGCAGGGCCAGCAGCACGCCGATCAGGGCCACCAGCGAGGCCAGGCCGATCGTGCTGTAGCGCACGATGGCGGTGATCTTGCGGGACTCGGCGACCTTGGCGTCGAGCGCGGTCTTCAGCTCGCCCTCGTAGACCACCTCCGACGGCGACTCCTTGGCCGCGATGGCGCGGGCGTCGCTGAAGAAGACGTCCTGGCGGTCGGACGTCAGGGCCGAGACGGCCGCCGGACGTTCGGCCTGCAGGACCGCCTCCTCGAGTCGGCCGCCGAACACGGCGCCGAGCAGCAGCAGGAGGGCGGCCGGCGCGCCGGCCCAGAGGGCGGCGTAGGCGCCGTAATAGTTGGGCAGCGAGTGGAGGCGCACCGAAGCGCCGCCGGCGGCCTTGAGCGCTCGGCCCCGACCGAGCAGGAACGCCGCCAGCGCGAACAGCGCCAGGAAGAGGAGCGAGAGCCAGGTCAGCATGCGTGAAGCGGTCTTGCGCGTAGGATGCGAGCACGGCGCCCGTTGCGCCGCCCCGCCCGTGACCGATCTATGCCGGCCGGGCGCCGACCTTATGCGACGTTTCTACGACAGTTTTACGACACCGCCCGGAGCAGCCCCGTCAGCTGTGGCCAAGTCCTTGTCGGGCAAGGTTTTGGCCATCGGCAGGTAGACGCCGAAGGTCGCCCCCTCGCCCTGGGTCGACTCCACGTGCAGCCCGCCCCGGTGACGATTGACGATGTGCTTGACGATAGCCAGGCCCAGGCCCGTGCCCGAGCGGTCGCCGCTCTTCTGGCCCTCGACGCGGTAGAAGCGCTCGGTCAGGCGCGGCAGGTGCTCGCGGGCGATGCCCGGCCCCTTGTCGCCGACCCGCAGGCCCGCGAACAGCGACTCCGACTCCGAATGGTCGGGGGTCAGCAGCGACAGCCGCGCGGCGGCCGGGTCGCGCGGCGCCACGGCCGTGGCCGGGGTCAGGCCGGGAAAGATCTCGACCCGCACGACGCCGTCCTTGGGCGTGTACTTGATGGCGTTGTCGACGAGGTTCTGGACCACCTGAACGATCTGGTCGCGGTCGCCCTCGACCACCGCCGAGCCGCGCGGCGGCAGGATGGCGTCGAAGCTGACCTGCTTGTCGCGCGCCTGGGGGGCCAGGGCGTCGATGACGTCCTGGGCGGCCATGGCCAGGTCGACGCGGCCGGCCGGGGCGATGTGCTCGTTCAGCTCGATGCGCGACAGGCTCATCAGGTCGTCGATCAGCCGCGACATCCGCTCGGCCTGGGCCTGCATGATGCCGAGGAACTTGTCGCGGGCGCCCGGATCCTCCTTGGCGTGGCCGCGCAGGGTCTCGATGAAGCCCGACAGCGAGGCCAGCGGCGTGCGCAGCTCGTGGCTGGCGTTGGCCAGGAAGTCGGCGCGGGTGCGCTCGCTGCGGCGCACGTCGGTCTCGTCGCGCAGCACCAGCAGGGCCAACTGCGAGCCGCGGTCGTCGCGGCCCAGCGGCCGGGCGTGGGCGGTCCAGTCGCGGCCCTGCGAGCCGACGCCGGTCCATTCCACGGTGCGTTCGACGCCGCCGAACAGGCTTTCGTCCACCGCCTCCAGCACCTGGGGGCTGCGCACGGCGGTGACCAGCAGGGCGCTCTCCTTGATGCGGAAACGCTCGCGGGCGGCGGCGTTGGCGAAGACGAAGCGGCGGCCGGTCAGGTCGTCGGCCTCTTCGGCGGCGATGACCATCAACGGTTCGGGCAGGTTCTCCAGGATCACCGCGAAGGGCGGGGCGCGGTCGGCGGTCGCGGCGGCCGGAATGGCGACCAGCGAGGCGTCCTCGATCAGACGGCGCAGGCGGCGCAGCAGGAAGACGCCGCCGCCGCCCAGCAGCACGGCGGCCGGCAAGGCCACGCCCGGCTGGGCCGCGCCCAGCGCGGTCATGGCCACCAGGGCGACCGGCCCGCCGGCGACCGCCGTCCAGGCCCCGGCCCATGCGCCCGCCAAGGGGCCGCCCCAGCGATCCGGCGCGACCGGCGAAGGGGGGGAGACGGTGGGCATGGCGGGGGTCCGGGCTCCATCTGGCGACGCGGGCCTCGAACGGCCCGACGGCGGGACCAAGGCTCGTAGGCCAGTTTTGTGACGAAGCGATGATTCGACGAAGCAGATATGGCGCCGCCCGATCTCATGGGATAGACGGGGAACCCCTGGATACGTGTCGACTGTGGCGGGTCACCGCAATTTCGCCGCAACATGACGCAATCTCGGGGGTCGAGGGTATTCTCCTTAGGGTGGTCGGTTCGTATGCAGCGCAAGGTCCTGGTCGCGACGGTCGCGGCCGCTCCTCTGATGGCCATGGCCTTGGCCGCGCAGGCCGAGACCGTCATCAATTCCGAACGGACGACCCCGATCGCCACCGGTTCCGCTGGGACCAGCGGCGCGGCCGACGATGTCAAGATCGACACGGGCGGCACGATCAAGCTGACGGCCTCCGGCGCGCTGGTGACGCTGAACAGCAACAATAAGGTCACCAACACCGGCTCGCTGACGACCCAGGGCGTCAACGATTCCACGGGCATACTGATCAATGGCGGCACGACCGGCACGGTCACCCAGACCGGCACGATCACGCTCGACGAGGACTACACCGCCACCGACGCCGACTCGGACGGCGACATCGACGGCGCCTTCGCGCTGGGCCAGAACCGTTACGGCATCCGCCTGACCGGCGCCGGCGCCTTCACCGGCGACATCCTGGCCACCGGCGGCTCGATCACCATCGAGGGCAACAACTCGGCGGGCATCTCGCTGGAGAGCGCCCTGGTCGGCAACCTGACCAACGGCGGCACGATCGCAGTCACCGGCAACAACAGCTACGGCGTGCGCGTGGCCGCCCCGGTGACCGGCAAGGTCACCATCAACGGCGGCGTCAGCGTCCTGGGCGAGAACTCGGTCGGCGTGGCCGTCGACGGCGACGTCACCGGCGCCTTCGTGGTGCAGGGCGGCGTCAGCGCCACGGGCTACCGCTACACCAGCCGCCCCACCGACAAGACGGTGCGCGACAAGCTCGACGCCGACGACCTGCTGCAGGGCGGCTCGGCCGTCCGCGTGGCCGGCAACGTCAGCGGCGGCGTGCTGCTCGACATCCGCCCGGCCGACAACGACACCACCAAGACCGACGAAGACGGCGACGGCGTCGAGGACGCCTCGGAAGGCAACAGCGCGCTGACCGTCTATGGCGCCGCCCCGGCCCTGCTGGTCGGCTCCGACACCCGCGCGATCACCGTCGGCGCGGTCGGCACGGGCGACAACGCCTATGGCGTGATCGCCAAGGGTTCCATCACGGCCAACGGCCTGTATGACGGCGTGACGGCCACCGGCGTGCAACTGGGCGGTAACGCCGGCCAGGCGACCAACATCGCCGGCGGCTTCCGTTCGGACGCCTCGATCACCGCCCAGGCCTACGAGGCCAACAGCACCGCCGTCCGGGTCACCGCGGGCGGCAACGCCCCGACCATCTGGAACAAGGGCACGATCGTCGCCTACAGCGTCTCCGAAGGCGTGTTCGACGCCCGCGGCGTGGCCATCGAGGCCGGCGGCGGGACCAACACCCTGCGCAACGCCGGCGTGATCAACGCGACCGTCGTCGGCGAGAAGGGCACGGCCTACGGCGTCATCGACTATTCGGGCGGCCTGACCTCGATCGAGAACACCGGCTCGATCATCGCCTCGATCTCGCCCACGGACGACGATCTCGACACCGACGACAGCGACACCGACGCCAGCAACGAGGTCGTCACCGGCAAGGCCGTGGCCATCGACGTCAGCCGCAACACCACCGGCGTCACCCTGACCCAGAACGGCGTCAACGACGGCGACGACGGGGCCGACGGCGTGGCCGACACCGACACGGACGGCGACGGCGTCGACGACGCCGACGAGCCGGCCATCATCGGCGCCATCCGCTTCGGCTCGGGCGCCGACACCTTCAACGTGCTGAACGGCACCGTCGTGGGCGACATCTCGTTCGGCGACGGCGCCGACGTGTTCCGCATCGACGGCGGCGCGGCCGTGATCGGCTCGATCAGCGACAGCGACGGCCGGCTGGACGTCACCATCGGCAAGGGCTCGCTGGGCCTGACCAAGGCCGAAACGATCAACATCACCAGCCTGAACCTCGGCGCCGAGAGCAAGCTGGTGTTCACCGCCGATCCGGCGACCTCGACCAACACCCGCCTGGTGGTGTCGGGCGCGGCCACCGTCGCCAGCGGCGCGCAGCTTGGCCTGCGCCTGACCAGCCTGCTGAGCGCCCCGACCTCGTACACGGTGATCACCGCCGGTTCGCTGACCAGCGGCGCCCTGGGCCAGAGCCTGCTCGACGACGCGCCCTACATGTACGTCGCCAGCAGCCGCGCCGACGCCAACAACGTCTATATCGACGTGCGCCGCCGCACGGCCGCCGAGATCGGCATGGCCCGCTCGGGCGCGGCCGCCTACGACGCGATCTTCAACGCCCTCAGCGGCGACGCCGACGTGGCCGGCGGCTTCCTGGGCATCAGCGACCGCGGCACGTTCCTGAACCGCTACAACCAGCTGCTGCCGGACCAGGGCGAGGGCATGTTCGCCACCCTGCAGACCGTCACCCAGCAGATCTCGCAGGCCACCTCGATCCGGCCCGATCCGGGCGACCGCTACGGGCCCGACAGCATCTGGGTCCAGGAGATCAACGCCCTGGTCCGTCGCGAGGACGGCCCGACCCTGGGCACCGACACCCAGGCCTTCGGCTTCGTCGCCGGCTACGAGGCGATGGGCGACGCGGGCGGCGCGCTTGGCGTGACCCTGGCCTACACCGCCCTGGAAGAGCACGACACCGTCGCCCAGGTGGGCGAACAGACCACCTCGTCGCTGGTCCAGACGGGCGTCTACTGGCGCCGGTCGGTGGGTCCGTGGCGCTTCAACCTCGGCGGCGGCGTCGGCTACGGCTGGTTCGACAGCGACCGGGTGTTCCTGGTCGACGCCAACGGCGACGGCGTCTACGAGGAAAAGCGCAAGGCCAGCAGCGACTGGGGCGCCCTGACCGCCAACGCCTTCGCCGGCACGGCCTATGAAGTGAAGTTCGGCCGCTTCTTCTCGCGTCCGGAAGCGCGGGTCGACTACACCTACCTCAACGAGTCGAGCCACGACGAGACCGGCGGCGGCACGGTGATGGACAACGAGATCGGCCGACGCAAGTGGAGCAACCTCAGCGGCGACGTGGGCGTCGTCCTGGGCGCCGAATTCGGCCGCGACGTCTGGGTGCGCCCGGAAGTCCGCGTCGGCTACCGCAAGACCCTGGCCGGCAAGCTGGCCGACACCGTCGCCACTCTGAACGGCCAGACCTATGTGTTGGAGCCGTTCGACGACAAGGACGGCGCCCTGACCCTGGGCTTCGCCCTGCGGGCCGGCACGGCGATGTCCTACGTGGCGCTGGAAGGCACTGCCGAAAGCACCAAGCGCCAGAAGCGCTACAACGTGAAGCTCACCGGCCGGACGATGTTCTAAGCATCGTCCGCCTAGGTGGAGAAGAGGGCCTCGCACAACGTGCGGGGCCTTTTTCATAAGGACTTTGCGCCGATCTTGGCGACAATCCGCCGCAGTCGTCACGGCCTTCCCGGCTCGCCACGCTAAAGGTCCGTTTAAGGACTAATATTAAGGCTGTTCCCATCGATAACAGACGGCGGCCCTGATCGCCGTGAGGGGAAGACCTTGACCATCCATCGCTTCGCCCGGGGCGCCGCCGCCCTGGCCGGCGCCGCGACGCTCGTCGTCGCCGGCGGCGCTCACGCCCAAGCTGCTCCCGACCAGCAGGCCCGCATCGAGGCCCTGGAGGCCCAGCTGGCGGCTCTCCAGAAGCAGATCGCCGAGATCAAGACCGCGACCGCCGCGGCCCCGAAGGCGGCTCCCGCCGCCGCGCCCGCCGCGACCGTCAGCATCGCCGGCGGCCGCCCGACCATCGCCTCGACCGACGGCGCTTTCAGCGCCACCCTGCACGGGGTGATGCAGCTCGACACCGCCCACTACTTCCAGGACAAGGGCCTGCCGGCCGTGATCGGCAACGGCCGCGACCTCAACAGCGGCAGCAACTTCCGCCGCGCGCGCCTGGGCATGGACGGCAAGGTCTTCAAGAACTTCGACTACAGCGTGCTGCTCGACTTCGGCGGCGCCGGCACCGACGGCTCGGGCGTGCTGCAGGAGCTGTTCCTCCAGTACAACTACGCGCCGTTCAAGGTGCGCGTCGGCGCCTTCGCCCCGAACGTGGGCCTGGAGGACGCCGGCTCGACCAACGGCTCGCTGTTCGCCGAGCGCCCGGCGATCTCGGAACTGACGCGCGGCCTGGCCGCCGCCGACCGCCGCTACGCCCTGCAGGTGCAGACCAGCGGCGAGCGCTGGCTGCTGTCGGCCGCCGCCACCGGCGGCAAGACCGGCGACGCCCAGACCTTCGACGAACAGCAGGGCTATGTGGCCCGCGCCGCCTTCCTGCCGGTCAAGACCAAGGACTGGATCGTCCACACCGGCGTCGGCGCCGGCTACATCGTCACTCCGGCCCAGACGGCCGTCGGCGGCGCCTATCCGCTGACGCTGACCGAGCGTCCGGAACTGCGCGTCGACGGGACCACCCTGGTCACCACCGGCGCCATCGACGCCGACAACCTGCGCCACGTGGGCGTGGAACTGGCCGTTCAGCACAAGAACCTGCTGGTGCAGAGCGAGTACTTCGACATCGCCCTGGACCGCCGCAACCCGGCGGCCGGCGTCAGCAATCCGAAGTTCGGCGGCTGGTACGTCGAGGGCGGCTGGGTGCTGACCGGCGAGAGCCGCCGCTACAACGGCTCGACCTTCGCCTTCGACGCCCCGTCGATCGCCAACCCCTTCGACCCGAAGGCCGGCAAGTGGGGCGCCTGGGAGCTGGCGGCGCGCTATTCGGTGCTCGACCTGAACCACCACGAGACCGCCACGCTGGCGGCCGACCGGGTGCGCGGCGGCGAGCAGACGATCTGGACGGCCGGGGTGAACTGGTTCCCCAACTCGGTGACCAAGTTCTCGCTCGACTATCTGGACGTCGACATCGACCGCCTGGATCCGGCCGGCGGGACCGTGGCGCTCAGCCAGGGCTACCAGGCCGTCAACCTGCGCAGCCAGTTCGCGTTCTAGGCAAGAGCCTTCACCCTCTCCCTTCCCCCTTGATGGGGGAAGGGCCGGGGATGGGGGTGACCCGCTGAGTTGGCGACGGCGCATCGCCGAGCCCCTTTCGGACCAGGCGATAACGTGCGTTCTTCCTCCCATGCGCGGCTTCCCTCAGCTTAAACCGTCGACACGCTGGCTTCTCGGCGGCGTCGTGATCTTCGCGTGGTTCCTCGGCGCGCCATTGACGCCATTCGCTTCGGCGTACTTCTCGATCGTCGCGCCTGGCCTGCATCTCGTTCTGTTTCTGGTCGCCATGGGCGCCCTGATGGCGGTCTCGCGTTGCGCGAGCTGCGGCTATCCCGTCTGGCTCAGAAAGCTGAAGGGCGGCGGCTATCTCATCGGAGGCCCCGGCCGCGACTGCTCCCGTTGCGGAGGACCGATCTAGCTGACCGGTCAAGGCGCTCCGGCGACCGCCCCCTTTCTCACACCTCCATCAGAAACATTCGCGCGTACAACGGGAGCGAGATCGGTCAAGGTTCGGCGTTATCCAGAGGACGCCCGATGACCCTGCCCCGTCTTTCCCGCCGAGACCTGTCGATCGGCGTCGGCGCCGTAGCGGCGGCGGCTCCGCTGGGCGCGCTCGCCCAGACCCCCAAGGTCGTGACGTTGCTGAACGTCAGCTACGACCCGACCCGCGAGCTCTATCAGGAGATCAATCCGGCCTTCGCCGCCTACTGGAAGCGCCGGGTCGGCCAGACGCTGGACATCAAGCAGAGCCACGGCGGCTCGGGCAAGCAGGCCCGCTCGGTGATCGACGGGCTGCAGGCCGACGTCGTCACCCTGGCCCTGGCGGACGACATCGACCAGATCGCCGCCCGCGGCCTGATCGCCAAAAACTGGCAATCGCGCCTGCCCAAGAACTCGGCTCCCTACACCTCGACGATCATCTTCCTGGTCCGCAAGGGCAATCCGAAGGGGATCCGGGACTGGGGCGACATCGTCAAACCGGGCGTCGAGATCATCACCCCCAATCCCAAGACCGGCGGCGCGCCGCGCTGGGCCTATCTGGCGGCCTGGTCGTGGGCGGCGAAGCAGAAGGGCGGCAACAACGCCAAGGCCCGCGCCTTCGTCCAGCAACTCTATCGCCAGGTGCCGGTGCTCGACAGCGGCGCGCGCGGCTCGATGACCACCTTCGCCCAGCGGGGCGTCGGCGACGTGCTGCTGACCTGGGAGAACGAGGCCCACCTGGCCCGCGAGGAATTCGGCGCCGACAAGTTCGAGATCGTCTATCCGTCGCGCTCGATCCTGGCCGAGCCTTCGGTGGCCGTGGTCGACAAGGTGGTGCAGCGGCGCGGCACGCGGCTGGTGGCCGAGGGCTACCTGAACTTTCTCTACAGTCCGCTGGCCCAGGACATCATCGGCAAGCATCACTACCGGCCGCGCGACCCGAAGGCGGCGGCCAAGTACGCCGCCAAGTTCCCGGACATCCCGCTGGCGACCATCGACCGCGAGTTCGGCGGCTGGGCGAAAGCCCAGGCCCGGCACTTCGCCGACGGCGGCGTCTTCGACCAAATCTACCGGCCTTGAGAGTCTTCTTGGGCGTGAAGCCTACCTAGGCAATAGGATATAGCGCTTCTGTCACGTTCGTGCGTTATCCGCATGGACCACCCGAGATAACACCGAGACAGAGCGACATCGCCATGACCACCGCCTTGAAGTCTCCCACCCGCCGCGGCCTGCTGGGCGCGGCCGGCGCCGCCGCCGCCCTCGGGGGTTCGACCCTCACGGCCGGCCAGGCTTTCGCCCAGGCCAAGCCGCTGACCCTGCTGAACGTCAGCTACGACCCGACCCGCGAGCTCTACAAGGCGATCAACGTCGCCTATGCCGGCTACTGGAAGAAGAAGGTCGGCCAGACCCTGACCATCAACCAGAGCCACGGCGGCTCGGGCAAGCAGGCCCGCTCGGTGATCGACGGCCTGGAAGCCGACGTCGTCACCCTGGCCCTGGCCTACGATATCGACGAGATCTCGGACAAGGCCAAGCTGCTGCCGGCCAACTGGCAGTCGCGCCTGCCGCAGAACTCCACGCCCTACACCTCGACCATCGTGTTCCTGGTCCGCAAGGGCAATCCGAAGAAGATCAAGGACTGGGGCGACCTGACCAAGCCGGGCGTCGAGGTCATCACGCCGAACCCGAAGACCTCGGGCGGGGCGCGCTGGAACTACCTGGCCGCCTGGGCCTGGGCGCTGAAGCAGAAGGGCGGCAACGCCGCCAAGGCCCAAGCCTATGTGGCCGACCTCTTCAAGCACGTGCCGGTGCTCGACACCGGCGCCCGCGGCGCCACCACCACCTTCACCCAGCGCGGCATCGGCGACGTGCTGCTGGCCTGGGAGAACGAGGCGTTCCTGGCGCTGGAGGAAATTCCGGGTCAGTTCGAGATCGTCGTGCCGTCGATCTCGATCCTGGCCGAACCGCCGGTGGCCGTGGTCGACAAGAACGTCGACCGCCACAAGACCCGCCTGGCCGCCGAGGGCTATCTGCGCTTCCTCTACAGCCCGCTGGCCCAGGACATCATCGCCCAGAACCACTACCGGCCGCGCGACGCCAAGGTCGCGGCCAAGTACGCCGCCAAGTACAAGAAGATCCCGCTGGTGACGATCGACAACACCTTCGGCGGCTGGCGCAAGGCCCAGGCCACGCACTTCGCCGACGGCGGCGTCTTCGACAAGATCTACCAGCCGAAGTAAGGGCTGGTCAGAAAGCTTGACCTTTCAAGGCGCGGCGGTCCCCCATGGGCCGCCGCGTTTTGCGTTTTCCGCCCAAGCTTGGTCGGGAACCCGACTATCGACCGGGCGTTCAGGCCTGACGGGGCGTACCAATAACAAAAGCCGGGGTCGGGCGCAGGATGACGGATTATCTGAAGTCGCAGCGGGCGGGCGATCAGCTCGCGGCCGAGCACGGCATCGACGACCCCTTCGCCGCGGCGATCCGGGCCACCCGCATGGCGATGATCGTCACCGACGCCACCCAGGCCGACAATCCGATCATCTTCGCCAACGACGCCTTCCTGCGGCTGACCGGCTATGCGCGTTCCGACGTGATCGGCCGCAACTGCCGCTTCCTGCAGGGGCCCGACACCAATCCGGCCTCGATCGCCGAGTTGCGCGGGGCCATCGCCGACGGCGACGACATCGCCATGGACATCCTCAACTACCGCAAGGACGGCAGCACCTTCTGGAACGCGCTGTATCTGAGCCCCGTGCGCAACAAGCAGGGCCAGATCATCTACTTCTTCGGCTCGCAGCTGGACGTCAGCGACAAGAAGCAGACCGAGCAGCACCTGCGCGAGACCCGCAGCGACCTGGAAGAGGCCGTCGATAGCCGCACCCGCGAACTGACCCTGGCCCTGGAGCAGAAGACCGCCCTGCTGCACGAGGTCGACCATCGGGTGAAGAACAACCTGCAGCTCATCTCGTCCCTGCTGCTGCTGCAGAACCGCCGCGAGAAGGACCCGGCCCTCAAGCACAGCCTGCGCGGCATGCTGGAGCGGGTGAACGCCATCGCCACCGTCCACCGCCGGCTGTTCCAGAGCGAGGACGTCGAGCGCTTCGACGTCTCGGCCTTCGTGCGGGACCTGGTCGCCGACATGACCGGCTCGGCCAACCGCGAGGATATCCGCGTGCGGCTGGACCTGGAGCGGGTGGACGTGGCCGCCTCGAAGGCCGCGCCCCTGGCCCTGGTGATCAGCGAACTGTTCTCCAACGCCCTGCGCCACGCCTTCCCCGACGGTCGCGCCGGCGAGATTTCGGTATCGATCACTCGCCAAAACGGCGACTTCCGGATCGAAATCGCCGATGACGGCGTTGGAGCAGTTGAAGGGGCCCGATCTTCGGGTTTCGGACTGACCATCGTCCAGCTGCTGTGCCAGCAGCTGAAGGCGCGGTCCGAGACCACGGACGCCGGACCCGGAACGCGCGTCGTCGTCCATCTGCCAGTCAACGGCGCGCACCACTGAGGAAGTAGCTTACCCATGGCCGGGCGTGCGTTGGATGTGCTGATCGTCGAGGACGAGGTCCTGCTGGCCACCGAGCTGGAGTTCCTCGCCCAGGAAGTGGGCTACCACTCCGTGGGCCTGGCCATGAGTTCGGACGAGGCCGTGGACCTGGCCAAGGCCCTGAAGCCCGACCTCGCCCTGGTGGACGTGCACCTGCAGGACGGCCCGACCGGCGTCGAGGTGGTGCGCAAGATCCATGACGACTGCGGCTGCGTGGCCCTGTTCATGACCGCCAACGTCAAGCGCCTGCCCGAGGATTTCGCCGGCGCCTGCGGGGTGATCGGCAAGCCCTATTCCGAGCACGGGGTGAAGACGGCTCTCGCCTATCTGGCCGTCTGCCTGGAAGAGGACCACGCGCCGGGCCTGCCGCCGGTGGGACTGGAGCTGGCGCCGGCCTATGCCCAGCGCTGGGGCCTGACCGAAATGCCGCGCTCGGCCTGATGGCCGCCTCGCCGCTCGCCGTCTTTGTCGGCACGGCCGCGGCCCTGCTGTCGATCACCAGCTTCGCTCCGCAGATCGTCAAGATCTGGAAGGAGAAGGACGCCTCGTCGGTGTCGCTGCGGACCTACGTGGTCACCGTCAGCGGCTTCTGCTGCTGGGTGGCCTATGGCGTGCTGATCCAGGCCTGGCCGGTGATCGCCTCGAACCTGGCCTGCCTGCTGATGTCGGCCGCCGTGCTGGCGATGAAGTGGCGTTTTGACCGCAAGCGCTGAGCACTCGATCTGAGTAGGACGTCCGTTCGTCGCTGGCCGCGGACCGATGTAGGGTTCCTGCGTTGTCCTCGGGGGAAGACGTCATGACCTTCAGACTTGTGGTGCGCTCGGCCGTCGCGCTGGCGGCGCTGCCGGCCCTGATTGGCGGGGTGGCCCGGGCGGACGATGGAAGCTGCCTGGCCGTCTTCAATCAGAGACGGCTCTCCTGCCTGATTCAGCTCAAGCCGGCCTGCAACGTCGGCAGGGTTCCGAAGGTCGTGAAGGACGACAGACGCCAGACCTGCACATGCACCTGCGGGCCGAGGCTGGCCCAGAAGCAATCGACGGTCCCGGTCAAGCCCGCCCCGCCCAGGCCCTGAGCGCCTCCCAGGCGCCTGGTCGCGCCGTTTTTGGTGACAGGGGGGGCGGGGTCCGCTATCGAGGCCCGCCTAATTTCGCGCACCAGGACCACCGCCTTGACCGAAGTCGCCGAGGAAGCTGGCTGGGCCACCGCCAAGACTCTGGCCGAAGCCCTGCCCTACATCCAGATCTACGACCGCGAGACGGTGGTGATCAAATACGGCGGCCACGCCATGGGCCAGGAAGAGGTGGCCAAGCTGTTCGCCGCCGACGCCGTGCTGCTGAAGCTGCTGGGCGTGCATCCGGTCGTGGTCCACGGCGGCGGTCCGCAGATCAGCCGCATGCTCGACAAGGCCGGCGTGAAGTCGACCTTCGTCGACGGCCTGCGCGTCACCGACGAGGCGACGATGGAAGTGGCCGAGATGGTGCTGTCCGGCGCCATCAACAAGGAAATCGCCAACTGGATCACGCTCGCCGGCGCCGAAGCCGACGTGCGCGGCGTGGGCCTGTCGGGCAAGGACGCCCGCCTGATCACCGCCGAGAAGGTGACCCGGACACGCAAGGACCCGGACAGCAACATCGAGCAGGCCGTCGACCTGGGCTTCGTGGGCGAGCCGACCAAGGTCGACCCGCACCTGATCCAGGCCCTGCTGGGCTCGGAAACCGACTACATCCCGGTGATCGCCCCGATCGGCGTGTCCGAGCAGGGCGAGACCTTCAACATCAACGCCGACACCGTGGCCGGCGCCCTCGCGGGCGCCCTGAAGGCCAAGCGGATGCTGATGCTGACCGACATCAAGGGCGTGCTCGACGCCAATGGCGAGCTGATCCGCGAGATGACGCTGGACCAGGCGCGCCAGCTGATCGCCGACGGCGTCGCCACCGGCGGCATGATCCCCAAGCTCGAAAACGCCATCCACGCCGTGGAGAGCGGCGTCGAAGCCGTGGTCATCCTCGACGGCCGCCGCCCGCACGCCATGCTGGTCGAACTGTTCAGCGAACACGGCGCGGGCACGCTGATCTCGAAATGATTTCAGAGAACCTCCCCCTCTGGGGGAGGAGGCCCGAAGGGCCGGAGGGGGGCCGTTCTCAGCTTCCGCCGCGCCGAGGATCCTCCCCCCTCCGATCGCTTCGCGATCGCCTCCCCCACGGGGGGAGGTTCCAGTCATGAGCGCCGACCTCTCGCACGTCGACACCTGGCTGTTCGACCTCGACAACACCCTCTACCCGGCCGAGACGCAGTTCATGGGCCTGATCGAGGGCCGCATGACCGACTTCGTCGAGCGCTACACCGGGCTTCCGCGCGAGGAAGCCCGGGCGCTGCAGAAGAAGTATTACCTGGAGCACGGCACCACCCTGGCCGGGCTGATGACCTATCACGGCATGGACCCCGCCCAGTTCCTGGAGGAGGTGCACGACGTGTCGATGGAGAACCTGGTCCCCGACCAGGCGCTGCACGATGCGATCGCCGCCCTGCCGGGCCGCCGGCTGGTGTTCACCAACGGCTCGCTGGGCCACGCCGAGCGGGTGCTGGGGCATCTGGGCCTGCGCGGCCTGTTCGGCGAGATCTTCGCCATCGAGACGGCCGACTACATCCCCAAGCCGTCGCTGGCGACCTTCGACAAGATCACCAAGCTGCACGCCATCAATCCGCCGACCACGGCCTTCTTCGAGGACAGCGAGAAGAACCTGGTCCCGGCCGCGCGCATCGGCATGACCACCATACTGGTCGGCGCCCACGCGGCCGCCTCGACCTCCGAACACGTCCACCATCGCACCAACGACCTCGCCGGGTTCCTGAGCTCGGCGCGCCTGAAGGGATCCGACCAATGACCGCCCTGACCTTCGCCGATCTGCAGACCGAGATCGAAGCCGCCTGGGAGGCCCGCGACGGCGTCTCCACCGCCACCAGCGGCCCGGTCCGCACCGCCGTGGAAGAGGCCCTGCTGCTGCTCGACAGCGGCAAGGCCCGCGTCTCGGAAAAGATCGACGGCGAGTGGACCACCCACCAGTGGCTGAAGAAGGCCGTGCTGCTGTCGTTCCGCCTGAACCCCAACACCGTCATGCGCTCGGGCGCCCTGGGCGGCGGCGTCGGTCCGTGGTGGGACAAGGTGCCGAACAAGTTCGACGGCTGGGAGGCCCCGCAGTTCGAGGCCGGCGGCTTCCGCGCCGTGCCGGGCGCCATCGTGCGTCGCGGCTCGCACATCTCCAAGAACGTCATCCTGATGCCGTCGTTCGTGAACATCGGCGCCTTCGTGGATGAAGGCACCATGGTCGACACCTGGGTGACGGTCGGTTCGTGCGCCCAGATCGGCAAGCACGTCCACCTGTCGGGCGGCGTCGGCATCGGCGGCGTGCTGGAGCCCCTGCAGGC
Organism: Caulobacter sp. GW821-FHT10A10; assembly: GCF_059415745.1. NCBI lineage: Bacteria > Pseudomonadati > Pseudomonadota > Alphaproteobacteria > Caulobacterales > Caulobacteraceae > Caulobacter > Caulobacter sp. GW821-FHT10A10. The sequence goes on from NZ_JBWKNV010000001.1 coordinate 940,799, forward strand.
CAACCCGACCATCATCGAGGACAACTGCTTCATCGGCGCCCGCTCGGAAGTCGTGGAAGGCGTGGTCGTCGGCGAGGGCTCGGTCCTGTCGATGGGCGTCTACCTGTCGGCCTCGACCAAGATCGTCGATCGCAAGACCGGCGAGATCCACATCGGCAAGGTGCCGCCCTACAGCGTCGTGGTGCCGGGCAGCCTGCCCGACAAGAACGGCGGCCCGAGCCTCTACTGCGCCGTGATCGTCAAGACGGTCGACGCCCAGACCCGCTCGAAGACCTCGATCAACGACCTGCTGCGCGACTGATCCGCGTGACGGGGGCGGCCGCGAACGACACACTGGCCGCCCTGCGCGCCGGCGACCTGGCCGGGGCGACGAGGCTGGACCTCTCCGGCGCGGACCTTTCCGAGGTTCCGCCGGAGGTGTTCGGCCTTGCCGAGACGCTGGAGGTGCTGGACCTTGGCCGCACCGCCATCCTTGACCTTCCCCACGACTTTTCCCGCCTGAAGCGGCTGAAGGTGCTGTTCGCCTCGGGCGCGCCGTTCCGCCGGCTGCCGGACGTCCTGGGCGACTGCCCGGCCCTCAGCCAGGTCGGCTTCCGGGGTTGTGGGATCGAAGAGGTCCCGGCCGAGGCCCTGCCGCCGGCCCTGCGCTGGCTGACCCTGACCGACAACCGCCTCTCGACCCTGCCGTCCGCCCTGGGCGAGCGGCCCGCGCTTCAGAAGCTGATGCTGGCCGGCAACCGGCTGTCGGCCCTGCCCGGGAGTCTGGCGGGCGCGCCGAGCCTGGAGCTGCTGCGGGTCTCGGCCAACCGTTTCGAGGCCCTGCCCGGCTGGCTGGCCGACCTGCCGGCGCTGGCCTGGCTCGCCTGGGCCGGCAACCCCTTCGACACAGCCCTCCCCGAGGCCGCCGCTGCGCCCGTCGCCTGGCGCGACTTGGCCATCGGCAGGGTCCTGGGCCGCGGGGCCTCGGGCGATGTGTTCGAGGTCTCGTGGAGCGGCCAAGGGACGAGCAGGCCAGCGGCCCTGAAGCTGTTCCGCGGGACCATGACCAGCGATGGTCTGCCCGAGCGCGAGATGGCCGCCTGCCTGGCCGTGGGCGAGCATCCGAACCTGACCGGAACCCTGGGCCGCGTGGTCGAGCATCCAGACGGCGTCGAGGGCCTGCTGATGCCGCTGCTGCCGGACGGCTGGCGCGTGCTGGCCGGCCCGCCCAGCCTGGAAAGCTGCAGCCGCGACGTCTACGCCGCCGATTTCCGCCTTTCCCTGGACGTCGCCCGCCGCCTGGTCCGCGACGTCGCCGCCGGGACCGCGCGGCTGCACGCGCGGGGCCTGAGCCACGGCGACCTCTACGCCCACAACGTGCTGTGGGACGGAGAAACCGGCGCGGCCGTGCTCAGCGACTTCGGCGCGGCCGCCTTCCTGCCGCCGGGCGAGGAACGGCGCTGGTCGGCGCTGGACGTGCGCGCCTTCGGCCTGCTGCTGGGCGAGGTGCTGGACCATGTCGAAGGCGAGGTCCCCGCCGCCCTGCGCGCCCTGGAGGCGGCCTGCGTGCAGCCGGACGGCGGCGCGCGGCCGTCGATGGGAGACGCCCTCGCGGCCCTGCGCTGAGCCCTTTCCGAAACGCCCGGATCAAGCTCTAGTGGAGGCCATGTCGAGCCTCGTCGAAAAGCTGAAACCGTTCTTCTCGCTCAAGGGCCGGGCCGCCCGGCTGGAATACTGGCGGGTGCAGGTCGTCCAGATCGCCCTGGCCGCCGTGGTCATGAGCCTGGTGGTGCTGGCCACCCGCATCGGCGGCTGGCTGGGCGCGGTTCCCTGCCTGCTGTTCCTGCCGATCCTGGCCGCCGGGGTCTGCGTGGCCGTGCGCCGCCTGCACGACCGGGGCAAGGCGGCCTGGTGGATCCTGATCTTCGCCGTCGGCCCCTACGCGCTGACCGCCCTGGCCGCCGGCCTCTACGAAGGCGGCGGCCCCAACGGCGCCGAACTGGCCGCCCCCCTGCTGGGCCTGGCGGCCTTCGCCCTATCGATCTGGGCATGGGTGGAGCTGGGCTTCCTGCGCGGGACCAAGGGCGAGAACCGCTACGGGGCGGCGCGGCGGTAGGAACGGCTCATAAATGACCCCTCTCTCATGGAGAGAGGGAGGGGCCCGCGCCGCAAGGCGTGGGAGGGTGAGTGGGTAGGCGAAGCCCCTGGATGATCTTGGCGCTGTTGCGAGCGATGTGCCGGCACGCCGGCTGACGGTGTAACCACTCACCCTCCCATGCTCCGCATGGGCCCCTCCCTCTCTCTAAGAGAGAGGGGGTTCTTTTCACCGCTTCCTGCCGCTCTCGACCTCGTACGGCGTGCCGTCCCTGTGCCGGTAGGTCTCCTCGCCGGGGCGGATGATCAGGTCGAGGTCGGGGTAGTCGCAGCCGTCCTCTTCCGGACGGCGGGAGCCCATTTCCAGCAGGACGGCGACGCGGTCGGAGCGGTTCTGGATCTGGTGGCCGTTGGGAACGCCGGCCTTGAAGCCCGCGCAGTCGCCGGGCCGCAGGATGGTCTCGCCCTCATCCTCGACCAGCACCACCTCGCCCTCGACGACCCAGACGAACTCGTCCTCGGCCGTGTGCCAGTGGCGCTGGCTGGACCAGGTTCCGGGCTGGAGCCGCATGAGATTGACGCCGAACTGGGTGAGGCCGACGGCGTCGCCCAGCTTCCAGCGCTGACGGGCGCGGCAGGGTTCGTCGAACGGCGGCGGATAGGCCGTGCCGTGGCGGGTGGGGGCCTTGTCGATGTCGATCTTGGGCATGCCGGCCTTTGAAAGGATGGGCCTGAGAAATTGCGTCGCGCGGAAGGGAAGCCTAAAGCCTGCACCATGACCAGTCCCTCGCCCGTTTCCGTCAGCATCGACGCCCCCATCGACGCCGTTGCGCTGGCCCAAGCCCTGATCCGCCGCCCCTCCGTCACCCCCGCCGACGAGGGCGCGATGGACGTGCTGCAGCGCCAGCTGGAAGGGCTGGGCTTCGCTTGCCGCCGCATGAAGTTCGGCGAGATCGAGAACCTCTACGCCAAGCGCGGCACGGCGCGGCCCAACCTTTGCTTCGCCGGCCACACCGACGTGGTGCCGGTGGGCGACGACGCGGCCTGGACGGCGGGTCCGTTCGAGGCCGAGATCAAGGACGGCGTGCTGTACGGCCGTGGCGCGGTCGACATGAAGTCGGCCATCGCCGCCTTCGTCGCGGCCGTGGGCAATACGAACGAAGTTCCCGGCTCGATCAGCTTCCTGATCACCGGCGACGAAGAGGGCGTGGCCGAGGACGGCACCGTGAAGGTGGTCGAGGCCCTGGCCGCCGAGGGCGAGATCATCGACCACTGCATCGTCGGCGAGCCGACCAGCGCCAGCCTGCTGGGCGACATGGTCAAGATCGGCCGGCGCGGCAGCATCAACGCCTGGATCGCCGTGGACGGCCGCCAGGGCCACGTGGCCTATCCGCACCGCGCGGCCAACCCGATCCCGGTGCTGGTCGACATCCTTTCGCGCCTGCAGAGCCGGGTGCTGGACGAGGGCTACACCGGCTTCCAGCCGTCGAACCTGGAGATCACCACGGTCGACGTCGGCAATCCGGCGACGAACGTGATCCCGGCGAGCGCGAAGGCCCGGATCAACATCCGCTTCAACCCGGCCCACAAGGGCAAGGACCTGGCGGCCTGGATCGAGCACGAGTGCCGCGAGGCGGCCGAGGGCTTCTCCGGCCGGGTCGAAGCGCTGTGCAAGATCAGCGGCGAGGCCTTCCTGACCGAGCCGGGCGCCTTCACCGACGTGATCGTCGGCGCCGTGGGCGACGCCACCGGCCGCGTGCCGGAACTGTCGACCACCGGCGGCACCAGCGACGCCCGCTTCATCCGCGCCATCTGCCCGGTGGTGGAGTTCGGCCTGGTGGGTTCGACCATGCACCAGGTGGACGAGCGCGTGCCGGTGGAGGAAGTGCGCCAGCTGGCGGTGGCCTACACCGCGCTGATCCGGCGGTATTTCGAGGCGTTTTCAGGCTGACGACTTCGAAGGCAAAAATGCTCGTCATCCCGGCCGCAGCGTAGCGGAGAGCCGGGACCCAGGGGCAGCCGCACTGCGCCGGCCCCTGGGTCCCGGATAAGCCCTGCGGGCTTTCCGGGATGACGAACTAGGGGGTAGGCGGAGGGGATGCGCAGCGCATGAACGAGCTCTCCATCGACGAAGTCCTCGCCGAGGTCGCCGTGCTGGTGAAGCCGCACTTCGGCAAGGGGCGGACGGCCGACTACATCCCGCAGCTGGCCGGCGTGCCAGGGACGAAGTTCGGCATGGCCGTGCGCACGGTCGACGGCGGCGAGCACGTGATCGGCGACGCCGACGAGGGCTTCTCCGTCCAGAGCATCACCAAGGTGCTGAGCCTGGGTCTGGCCTTGAACCGCGTCGGCGACGAGGTCTGGACGCGGGTCGGCAAGGAGCCGTCGGGCACGCCGTTCAATCACCTGTCGCAGCTGGAGTCCGAGGGCGGCTTTCCGCGCAACCCGTTCATCAACGCCGGCGCCCTGGCGGTGACCGACATCCTGCTGGACAAGGTGCGCGATCCCGCCGCCCTGGTGCAGGGGTTCGCCGGCTTCCTGGCCGACAGCCCCGCGCAGATCGACGAGGCGGTGGCGGCCTCCGAGCTGGCCAACGCCTGGCAGAACAGGGCGATCGCCAACCTGATGCGCGGCAAGGAGACGATCACCCACGACCCCGAGGCCGTGGTCGCCGCCTATTGCCGCCAGTGCGCCCTGACGATGAGCTGCCGCCAGCTGGCCCGGGCCTTCCTGCCGCTGGCGGCCGGCGGCTTCTCGCCGGTGGTCGAGGAGACGATCTTCCCCGAGCGCCTGACCCGGCGGCTCAATTCCCTGCTGCTGACCTGCGGCATCTATGACAGCGTCGGCAGCTTCGCCTACCGCGTCGGCCTGCCGGCCAAGAGCGGGGTGGGCGGCGGGATCGTGGCGGTCGTGCCGGGCAAGGCGACGGTGGCCGTGTGGTCGCCGGAGCTGGACCGGTTCGGGACCTCGGTGGTGGGGGCGTCGGCGCTGGAGGCCTTCGCGCAGCTGACCAACTGCTCGGTGCTCTGAAACCCGGACTTCCGCGACGGTTGTGCGAGGACCTGGCCATCGCCTATGGATGGCTCTCGTGGCGTTAGACGCGTTTGAGGGCGAGCATGCAGGCGTTCATTCTGGCGGCGATCCTGGCTGCGGCCGATCCCGGCGCGGGCGTGGCGACGGAAACCGCGCGGCCGGCGGAGCTGCGCGACTGGCTGGCGAACCCCACCGGAGACCAGGCCTCGCGCTACTATCCCGACGCCGCCCAGCGCATGGAGATCAACGGCGTGGTCCAGCTGGATTGCCGGGTCACGCGGAGCAAGACCCTGGAGGACTGCCGGGTGGTCTCGGAGACGCCGGCGGGCTACCGGTTCGGCGAGCAGGCGATCAAGCTGACCCAGTTCATGCGCATGAAGGCGCCGAGCCGCAAGGAAACCCGCGCGGGCGTGGTGCGGCGGGTGCTCACGGTCAACTTCCAGGTCCCCAACTGAGGCGCCTGGGGCTGACGGCTCTGGGCCGCTTCAAGCACGACGCCGTGCGCGAGATGCGCCGGCTGCGAGGGCGGGCAGACGCCCTGGCCTTTCCGGACGGCCCCTGGGAGGGGCGCGGCTACTGGAACTGGAAGCTGCCGGTTCACGCGGCGCTGCTGAGGGGCCAGAGCGCCCGGCGGCCGGTGCAGGCGGCCTGCGCCCAGGTGCTGATCGACACCGCCCGTCGCCTGTCCGGCGAGCAGCCTCGCGCCCTGGCCCAGGCCCGCGTCGTCGCCGTGCTGCCCTGGCCGGACCTGTTCGGCGGCGAGGTCTGCGTCTTCTTCGACCCCGGCGATTTCGCCGGCTTCTGCGAGCGTGACGGCGACTATCAGCGCTGGACGCCCCGGACGGACGCCGGGCTGGTCGAGCGGCTGGGCCTGACGGTTCCGGCGGGCTTCACCGTTCGCGGGTTCGACACCCTCGATCGCGACGATGAGCCGCCGTTCGAGACTGTCGGCGAGATTTGGCTGATCGGCGAGGCAGTCTGAAATCCCTCTCTCCTAGAGAGAGGGAGGGACCCGCCGCGAAGCGGTGGGAGGGTGAGAGGTTTCACCGCCGGCCGGTTTGCAGGGCGGCCAGGATGTCGTCAGTCGTTCCGGGATCGGTCAGAACCCGCGCGTTGGGAAACCACAGGACGGTGTATCCGAACAGCTCCAGCACTTTGGTGCGGTGGGCGTCATAGCCCTCCTGCTCCTCGTGCGCGGCTCCGTCCAGTTCGACGATCAGCTTGCAAGCTTCGCAGACGAAGTCGGCGAAATGGCGGTCGATCGGAACCTGGCGCAGGAAGCGGAAGCCGCCGAGGCGGCGATTGCGGACGAGCGTCCAGAGCGCTTTTTCGGCCTGCGTCTGGCTACGACGAAGGCGGCGGGCGTTTGCGGTGGGGTTCATGGCAAAAGCCGGGCATGGCCCGCGAAAGCATGCAACGGAAGGAATTGGGGTTTTCCGGCAGAGGGTGAAACCTCTCACCCTCCCACGCCTTCGGCGCGGGCCCCTCCCTCTCTCCATGAGAGAGGGATTCGAAAAGCCGGTTTGACCCAGATCAAGGCGACGCTTGCGCCGGCGGCGCAACGTCGGGGCGAACTCCAACGGAGCCCGCCATGTCGTTCGGTCAGATCGCCTATCTCGGTTTCGTGCTCGCCGGCTTCGGCGTGTTCATCCTGGCGCTGGGATCGATGTGGATCGCCGAGCGGATGTCGGAGCGCAAGCCGGACTGACCTCCCCACCGGAAGCCCCTTCCCTGACTTCCCCGGGGTTTCCGCCCTCGAGGCCGCCCTCACACCGGCCTCTCCCGCAGCCTTCGCCGACCGTCGAGCCGGCGGAGGCCGCGGGTTTCTTCGCGGCCGTCAGTCGTCGTAGCCGACGCCCACCAGATAGAGCCCGTCGGCCGGGGCCACGGGGCCGCACTGGGTGCGGTCCTTCGCCTCCAGGGCGGCCTTGACGTCGCCGGGCGCCCAGCGGCCGGCGCCGACCTCGACCAGGGTGCCGGTCATCGACCGCACCTGGCGGTGCAGGAACGACCGCGCCTCGAAGTCGAGATGGATCTCCTCGCCGACCTGGCGCACGCGGGCGACGTCCAGCGTCTTCAGCGGCGATTTCGCCTGGCAGTGCATGTCGCGGAAGGTGGTGAAGTCGTGCAGGCCGACCAGGGCTTGCGCCGCCGCGTGCATGGCCTGCGCGTCCAGCGGCTTCTTCATGTGCCAGACCTTGCCCTTGTCGATGGCCGGCGGGGCGCGGCGGTTGAGGATGCGGTAGAGGTAGCGGCGCTCGTTGGCGGAAAAGCGGGCGTGCCAGTCCTCGGGCGCCACCTCGGCGTCGAGGATCGAGACGGCCTCGCGCATCAGGTGGGCGTTGAGGGCGTTCATCACCGTCTGGGCCGGCCAGTCGCGCTCCAGATCGACATGGACGACCTGGCCGGTGGCGTGGACGCCGGTGTCGGTGCGGCCGGCCGCGGCGATGCGCAGTTCCTGGCCGCTGAAGGCCTTCACCGCCGCCTCGATCGCCCCCTGCACGCTGGGCAGGGTCGCCTGGGCCTGGAAGCCGGCATAGGGACGGCCGTCGTACTCGACGAGGAGGCGGTAGCGGGGCATCAGGCCAGGACCGTGCCGGCGGCCAGCGGGAAGCCGCGCAGGAAGACCTCGGCGTCCTGGGCGCCCTTGCCCTCGCGCTGGGCCTTGAGCAAGCGCACCGCGCCCTCACCACAGGCGACCAGCAGGTCGTCGTCGAGCACGGTTCCCGCCGCGCCATCCGCGTCTTCCACCGTCGACAGCAGGGCCTTCACGCGCACCGGACCCTTTTCCGACGGCGCCTCGAACCAGGCGCCGGGGAAGGGCGACAGGCCGCGGATGTGGCGGTCGACCTCGGCGGCGGGGCGGGTCCAGTCGATGCGGGCCTCGGCCGGCTTGATCTTCCTGGCGTAGGTGACGCCGTCCTCGCTCTGCGGCGTCTCGATCGCCTGGCCGCGCTCGATGGCGCCCAGGGCGACGGGCAGGATGCGGGCGCCGACGGCGGCCAGACGGTCGTGCAGGCTGGCCACGGTGTCCAGCGCGTCGATGCGCACGCTCTCCGACAGCAGGACCGGGCCTTCGTCGAGGCCCTCGCTCATCCGCATCACCTGGACGCCGGTGACCGGATCGCCGGCCATGATCGCCCGCTGGATCGGGGCCGCGCCGCGCCAGCGGGGCAGCAGGCTGGCGTGCAGGTTGAAGCAGCCCAGCTTCGGGGCGTCGAGCACGGCCTTGACCAGGATCTGGCCGAAGGCGACGACGACGGCGGCGTCGAGGTCGAGCGCCTGGAAGGCCTCGATCTCCTCGGGGGTCTTCATCGAGACCGGGGTGCGCACCGGCAGGCCCAGGCCGTCGGCGAAGGCGTGGACCGGCGAGGGCTTCAGCTCCTGGCCGCGACCGCGCGGGGCGGGCGGCTGGCTGTAGACACAGACGATCTCGTGGCCGCTGGCGACCAGCTCGGCCAGGCAGGCGACGGCAAAATCGGGGGTTCCGAGGAAGGCGATGCGCATGGCGGGGGTTTAGCCCCGCAAGGGCTCCGGGGAAAGCGGCGCATCGGCAGAGTCGGAACCCCGACCTTGGCCGCGCCGTTCTTTGCCGGACTCGTCAACCATGACCGTTGCCACAAGCGTTGGAGGAAGACCCATGCGCACCCTCGCCCTGATCGCCGTCTCCGCCCTGGCCCTGTCGGCCGCCGCCTGCTCGGACCAGCACGCCCAGCAGATCAAGGAAGGCGCCGCCGCCGCCGGCCAGGACATCAAGGACGCCGCCAACGAGATCAAGAACGACCCGGACGTCAAGGAAGCCGGCACGGCCCTGAAGGAAAGCACCAAGGAAACCGCCGCCGACCTCAAGGTCGCCGCCGGCGACGCGGTGGACGCCGCCAAGGAAGCCGGCGCCAAGGCCGGCGACAAGGCCCAGGAAGCCGGCAAGGACATCACCCGCGAGAGCAAAGAAGCGGGGACCGCGGCCAAGAAGGAAGTGCACGAGGCGACGAAGTAGGGGGCGCCGGCGGGGCGAAGGTTATCCACAGGCCTCCCCCTCTTCCCGTCATTCCCGCCCTTGTGGCGGGAAACCCTGGTTCCGCTGACACGAGAGATGCGAGCGGCGTGCTGAGCACGCCGCCCCCTCTGCCCTTGCGGTTGACAGAGGGGTTCCCGCCACAAGGGCGGGAATGACGGGAGAATTTGGGGGCGGGAGAGGGTTTATCCCCGCCCGCCGCGGCTTCGCTCCCAACGAATTCAACACCCTACAAGAAAACGCACGTTTCCTGTCCCCGGCCTTCAAACCGGCCGCATGCTTCCAGGCATGAGCGAACAGACCTCCCGCGCCTGGTGCGCGAAGATCCAGCAGCGGCTGATGGCGGCGATGGATGATCTGTGGGCGGCGATGGAGGACGGTTTCGACCGTGAGGCCATGCGCAAGGCGTCCGAAAAGGTGCGGCTGCTTGGCCAGATGGCCGCGACGGTGAGGAAGATCGTCGTGGCCCTGCCGCCCGAGCGCGCCGTACGCACGGCCGGCGGCTGGCTGTCGGCGCTGGAGCCCGAGGAGGCCGCCCCGCCGAGGCCGGAGCGCAAGATCGACGCCCTGAAGGGCGGGGCGCGGGGGCGGCTCTAGGCCCCTCTCCCCTTGCGGAAGAGGGTGGCCCGCGAAGCGGGTCGGGTGAGGGGTCTCTCAGAACGCGAAGCCGCGTGCGACGGTCAGATCGGATGAGGCGTCTCAAGTCTGAGAGACCCCTCATCCGTCGGCCTTCGGCCGCCACCTTCTCCCACAAGGGGAGAAGGGATACCGGCGTTCTCCGCCGCCCTTGCAAGCGGCGCCGGCGGAACCATATGACGGTCACGGGCGCTGGATTTTCAGACCCGCAACGGACCCGAAACACCATGGCCGCCAAGGCCCTCATCGCTCTCGCCATCGTCGCGGCCATCGCCGTCGGCCTGCTGCTGCCCACCCCCGGCCGCCAGCACAAGGCGCAGGCCAGCCAGTCGCAGATCGAGACGATCGACATCAAGGGCAGCTAAGGCTGCCTGGGCGACAGCCCTCCCCCTTCTCGTCATCCCGGCCGTAGCGCGCAGCGCGTAGAGCCGGGACCCAGGGGCCGGCGCAAGGCGTCGGCTACCGACAGGCGGCAAGCCTGACCACGGAGCCCGGTCCCCTGGGTCCCGGGTCTGCGGACCGCTATGCGGTCCTCCGCCCGGGATGACGACGGAGGGGGTCTACGGCCGCCCCTGCTTCTCCAGTTCCTCCACCCGGCCCGCGCAGCCCTTGAGGGTCGCGCCGTCGATCCAGACCTCGGCGGCGTGGCTGAAGGCGCGGTCGGACATGCCGTCGGAGCAGGGCTGGGGCGTCAGGCGAAAGACCAGGCGGTGACCCGCGCCGGCCTCGCCCGGTTGCTCGGCGTCCCAGACGCCCTGCTCGCCGTCGATGCGCACGCCCGGATTGGGCAGGCTGACCGCGCCGCCCTCCATGCGGTCGAGCACGAGCCCGCCCTCGCGGATGCGGCCGCTCCAGAACGGCTCTGTTCCCACCAGGTCGAAGTCGCCGCCATAGTCGGGACCCACGCTCGTCGGGGCGTCGGCCGGCGCGGCGCTGGCGCCCTCGGACTGGCCCATCGGTCCGTCGCCGCACCCGGCCAACAGCACACAGGCGGCTCCCACGACGGCGATGACGGTGAAACGCATCATGCGGGCGCTATCCTCGAAGCGGCGGCTCAAGCTAATCTCGCCAGCACGATGAATCACAACGCCGCCCCCGTCTTCTACGAATTCTTCGCTGGCGGCGGCATGGCCCGCATCGGCCTCGGCGAAGGCTGGACCTGCGCCTTCGCCAACGACTTCGACCCGGTGAAGGCGGCGACCTACCGCGCCAATTTCGCGGACGCCGAGGATCACTTCCACACCGGCGACGTCTTCAAGCTGGAGGCGGCCGACCTGCCGGGCCAGGCGGACCTGGCCTGGGCCTCGAGCCCCTGCCAGGACTTCAGCCTGGCCGGCGCGCGGGCGGGCCTGCACGGCGGGCGCTCGTCGGCGTTCTTCGGCTTCTGGCGGCTGGTCGAGGCGCTGGAAGACGAGGGCCGCGCCCCCACCACCATCGTCATCGAGAACGTGGTCGGCCTGCTCACCTCGCACCGCGGCGAGGACTTCACCGCCCTGTGCCAGGCCCTGGCCGACCAGGGCTACCAGTTCGGGGCGCTGGAGATCGACGCGGCCAGCTTCACCCCGCAGTCGCGGCCCCGCGTGTTCGTGGTGGCGACGCGGGCGCCGACCGAGGGCCTGACCGGCCAGGGGCCGTTCCACAGCCGCGCCGTGCGCGAGGCCGCCGCCCGCCTGCCGCAGGCCCTGAAGGACCGCTGGCAGTGGTGGGCCCTGCCCGCCCCGCCTGTCCGCAACACCGACCTTTCCACCGTGCTCGAGACCGACGACGCCGTCGAATGGCGCAGCGACGAAGCCACCGCCGCCCTGCTGGACCTGATGGCCCCGGCCCACCGCGCCTCGGTCGACGCCCGGATCGCCAGCGGAGAACGGGCCGTCGGCGGCGTGTTCCGGCGGATGCGCGGCGGCGAGCAACGGGCGGAAGTGCGGTTCGACGGTCTTGCGGGATGCCTGCGCACCCCGCGCGGCGGCTCCTCGCGGCAGACGCTGCTGGTGATCGACAAGGGCGTGGTGCGCTCGCGCCTGGTCACGCCGCGCGAGGGGGCCCGGCTGATGGGCCTGCCCGACAGCTACGCCCTGCCCAAGAGCGCCACGGCCGGCCTGCACGTGATCGGCGACGGCGTGGCGGCCCCGGCCGTGCGCTGGCTGGCCGAGCACCTGCTGACTCCGCTCGCGACCAGGAAATCTGCGGCCCTGGCGGCCGAATAGGTCGCTGACACGCAAAAGCCTACGGCCTAAGGTGGAGATCATCCAAGGGCCGCAATTCAACGCTCCGAGAGACCATCATGGACGACGCTTCCAGCCTGTACGACGCCGCTCGCTTCAAGCGCGCCGGCCGGGGCAAGATCTACGACTCCATCCTCGACACCGTCGGCGACACCCCGATCATCCGCCTGCCGCGCCTGTCAGCCGAGCTGAAGCCCAAGGGCGAGGTCGTGGCCAAGCTCGAGTTCTTCAACCCGCTGGCCTCGGTCAAGGACCGCATCGGCGTGGCCATGGTCGAGTACCTGGAAGCCAAGGGCGTGCTGAAGCCGGGCGGTTCGATCGTCGAGCCGACCAGCGGCAACACCGGCATCGCGCTCGCCTTCGTGGCCGCCGCCAAGGGCTACAAGCTGACCCTGGTGATGCCCGAGAGCATGTCGATCGAGCGCCGCAAGATGCTGCTGCTGCTCGGCGCCAAGCTGGAGCTGACCCCGGCCGAGAAGGGCATGCGCGGCGCCGTCGCCCGCGCCCAGGAGATCGTCGAGGCCACGCCGGGCGCGGTGATGCCCCAGCAGTTCGAGAATACCGCCAACCCCTTGATCCACCGGGTCTCGACCGCCGAGGAGATCTGGAACGACACGGCCGGCGCCGTGGACGCCGTGGTCTCGGGCGTCGGCACCGGCGGCACGATCAGCGGCGTCGGCCAGGTGCTGAAGGCCCGCAAGCCGGGCCTGAAGATGGTGGCCGTCGAGCCGGAAGCCTCGGCCGTGCTGTCGGGCGGCCAGCCCGGCCCGCACAAGATCCAGGGCATCGGCGCCGGCTTCGTGCCGGGGATCCTCGATCGCGGCGTCATCGACGACATCGTCCAGGTCAGCAACGACGACGCCTTCGCCATGGCCCGCAAGGCCGCCTCGACCGAAGGCCTGACTGTCGGCATCAGCTCGGGCGCGGCCCTGACCGCCGCCTTCGACCTGGCCCTGCGCGACGAATACGCCGGCAAGCTGATCGTGGCGATCATCCCCAGCTTCGCCGAACGCTACCTGTCGACGGCCCTGTTCGAGGGGCTGTAAGGCGCCTCATGCTCGTCATCCCGGAAAGCCCGCAGGGCTTATCCGGGACCCAGGGGCCGGCGCATTGCCGCTGCCCCTGGGTCCCGGCTCTCCGCTTCGCTGCGGCCGGGATGACGACTGATTTTGGCGCGATGGAGGGCATGCAGCCCCTCCTACGCGTTCCCTTGCGATGACCACCGACGTCTTCGACCCGGCCAAGCGCTCGGCCGTCATGGCCAGCGTGAAGAGCAAGGGCACCACGCCCGAGCTCGCCCTGCGCCGCCTGCTCACCGGTCTCGGCGCCCGCTACCGCCTGCACCGCAAGGACCTGCCCGGCTCGCCCGACGTCGTCATGCCGGGGCGGAAGCTGGTGTTCTTCGTGCATGGCTGCTTCTGGCACGGCCACGACTGCGCGCGGGGCTCGCGCGTGCCCAAGGCCAATCGCGACTACTGGCTGGCCAAGGTGGCTCGCAACAAGGCCCGCGACGCCCGCAACGAGACCGCGCTGGTCGAGGCCGGCTGGCGGGTCGAGACGGTCTGGGAATGCCAGATGAAGGACGAGGCGGGGTTGGTGGAGCGGCTGAGGGACAGCCTCTCCCACCCCTAGGGTCGTCATCCCGGCCGCAGCGAAGCGGAGAGCCGGGACCCAGGAGCCGGCGCAGTGCAGTGGCCCCTGGGTCCCGGATAAGCCCTGCGGGCTTTCCGGGATGACGAGATTTAGGATGGAGAGGGCGGCCTTAAGCCGCCACGGTCCGCGCGGGGATGACCGGCAGCACCTCGACCAGGGCGGCGTGCAACTGGGCCGGGTCGATGGGCTTGGCGACGTGGGCGTTCATGCCGGCGGCGCGGCAGGCGTCCCAGTCCTTGGGGGTGGAGGAGGCGGTGACCGCGATCACCGGCACGCCGCGATTGAGGCCCGGCTCGGCGCGCAGCAGGCGGGTGGTCTCGCGGCCGCCCAGCCCCGGCATGTAGACGTCCATCAGCACCGCGTCGAACACGGTGGAGGCCAGGACCTCCAGCGCCTGCTCGCCGGACTCGGCCAGGACGGGCGTGACGCCGAAGGTCTGCAGCACCAGCTCGATGGCCCGGCGGTTGACCACGTGGTCGTCGACCACCAGCACCCGGGCCCCGGCGATCGAGGCGGCGGCGTCGCCGGCGGCGGGCGCCTGGGCCTCGTCGAGCCGCAGGGTGAAGCGCATGGTCGCCCCGTGGCCCAGCCCCTCGCTGGAGGCGGCCAGGTCGCCGCCCATCAGCCGGGCCAGCTCGCGGCTGATCACCAGGCCCAGGCCCGAGCCGCCGTGCCTGCGCATGACCTCGGCGTTCAGCTGGTCGAACGGAGTGAACATGCGCGGCATGACCTCGGGCTCGATGCCCCGGCCGGTGTCGGTGACGGCGATCTCCAGGGTCCAGCCCTCGCCCTGGCGGTGGGCGGCCAGGGCCACGGTGACGCCGCCCTGCTCGGTGAACTTGATGGCGTTGGACAGCAGGTTGTTGAGCACCTGGCGCAGGCGCAGGGCGTCTCCCGACACCCAGCGCGGCAGGCCCACGGCCCCTTCGACCCGCAGCTTCAGCCCCTTCTTCTGGGCCTCGGGCCGCCACAGGCGCAGGGTGTCGGCCAGGGCCTGGCGCAGGTTGTAGGGCGCGCGCTCCACCGCCATGCGACCCGCTTCCAGCCGCGAGAAGTCCAGCAGGTCGTTGAGCAGGGTGCGCATCATCGCGCCGGCGTCGGCGATCAGCTGGGCGTGGACCTTGGACGAGGCTTCGGGAACCTCGCTGTGCAGGCGCGCGGCGCCGGCCAGTATGGCGCTGATCGGGGTGCGCAGCTCGTGGCTGACCATGGCCACGAAGGCGCTCTTGGCGGCCACGGCTTCCTCGGCCTCATGGCGGCGGCGCTCGGCCTCGGCCTTGGCGGCCTCCTCGGCCTTGAGGGCGGCCTCCAGCGTGCGGGCGGCCACGGCGACCGAGAAGATCAGCAGCAGCACCCCGAACCAAAGGGCGTTGGCCAGGGGCGCGCCCGGATTGGCCGCCCGGCCGATGAACGGCACGATCAGCAGATAGACGATGTGCGGCGCCGCGGCCGCCAGGGTGGCCGACCTCAGGCTGACATTGACGACGATGACGTTGAGCAGGGCCCCGGCCAGCAGCATGCCGCCCAGGGTGGGGGCGAAGCGCTGGTTGGAGGCGAACAGCGGCAGGGCCAGGGCCCCGAAGATGATCGAGGTCACCGCCGGCATGATCGCCAGGGCCCAGCGCCGCCAGCCGGCCAGGGCGCGTTCGGGCGCCGCCTTCAGCGACTGGAACAGCCACAGCTCGAACAGCTGGGCGATCGCATAGGCGGCCGCCCACAGCCACACCCAGCGCATGCCGATATAGACGTGCAGTATGGCGGCCATGCAGATGGTGGCCGTCAGGCGCAGATAGATGTTGCCCCGCCGGGCCGCAGCGGCGCGGACGATCGCCGCTTGCCTGTCTTTGACGCTTAGGGCCTTGTCGCCTACGGCCGTGGAGCTCATCGCGCGGCCCCCATCTGGCCCTGGTGATCGCCGTCTTTCGCCCGAACTCTGGGCGCCCGAACTCTGGGCGAACGACCTCAAGGAGGTCGTGAAAGAACACTATTCTTTCAATGGCACAGCCAAAGCGCGCTTGCGAGGGCGCGGCGCGACCGGCGGCCGATTTGTCGCACCTTGCGTTGAAAAAGGGGTCAGGCGGGCCAATTCGGAGGGCGGTCCAGCAGACGGTCCAGGGCGTCCTGGGCCAGGCCCTCGACCTCGATGCGCTTGAGGCGGGCGGTCGCGCCCGAGGCCACCCGCACGGCCGAGCGCGGCGCGGACAGGCGCTTGGCCAGCAGGGCGACGAGGGCGGCGTTGGCCTCGCCCTCGACCGGCGGGGCCGAAACCCGGACTTTCAGATAGGGACGGCCGTCGGCGTCGGCCGCCCAGCCGTCGATCGCCTCGCGCCCGCCGCGCGGCGTCAGGCGCACGGCGAGGACGGCGACTGGGGCGTTCCGGCTCAGCCGAGCAGGCTCAGCAGCGTGTTGCGCAGCGGATAGAGCAGGAACGACTGCACGCCGACGATGATCAGGAACAGGATGATCGGGGTGATGTCGACGCCGCCCAGCGGCGGGATCACCCGGCGCAGCGGCGCCAGCAGCGGCGCGGTCACCGCGTCGAGGAAGCGGCTGATCGAATAGACCGCGCGGTTGCGCAGGTTGATGACGTCGAAGGCCACCAGCCAGCTCAGGATGGCGCTGATGACCACCACCCACTGCAGCAGCTTCAGCAGCGAGCCGAGAATGAAGAAAACGAAGTAGATCAGCGGGGCCATGTGCGTTCCATGCGAAGTCGCAAGCTTCTTGCCGCGCCCCGTCCCCCCTGGCAAGGCCGCGCCGCCTCCGGCTTCCACCGAAACCCGCGCAACTGCCGCTTGACGGACGCCGCCGGCCACCGTATCTCCGCGCTTCCTTGGGGCCGTAGCTCAGATGGTAGAGCGCCTCGTTCGCAATGAGGAGGTCAGGGGTTCGATTCCCCTCGGCTCCACCAAGGACCTCCCACCGCTTATCCGCAAGGCGCTCGCGCTCCCTGGGCGGGGACCGTCGTCGGTTCGGCTCTAGGAAGATTTCGGCCTTCTCCGCTTCAGACCGGCCCCTTTTGGGCGCTCTGGAGTCCAGGGCCCCTCCTCTCTCCTCTCTCAGCACAGCCATCGCCACGGCCTCGGCGCGGCCGTGCGTAGGCGCGGCTGGCTTCCGACCCCAGGGCCGCGGCCCGAAACACCCGTAAAGCGTGAACAACTTAAACGGCGCCTATTGCCGTGGCGGAACACCGTGACTCCCTGCCGCCTTTGTCATCGCTGGCTTTTTTGGACACGCAAGACGAGATTACCGCTTCAGTTGTGGCTGCCTGATCTGCTCCCGTGCGCTCACGAAACAACCGCGAAGGTTGTTCAGCCGGGGGGCTCGAATGCTTTACAATGTCCAAGCCATGCGACTGATTTCGTCGCTTCTGATCGTCCTCGTACATTCCGAGGTCGTCACGGCGGCAGCCGGACTGTCCGACAGCGCGGCGTCCTTCCTGCGGTTCGGAACAGACCTGTTCCTGGTGTGCAGCGCCTTCCTGACCGCGTTCGTCATGTCGCGGTCGACGAAGACCCCCGAGCAATTCATCGTCGATCGCACGGCGCGGGTCGTGCCGCTCTACTGGCTGATGACGGCCGCCGTCGCCGCGCTCGCGCTGGTGAAGCCCGATCTGTTCAAATCGACCGTGGCCAACGCCGAGACCATCCTGAAATCGCTCTTCTTCGTGCCCTACCTCAAGGGCAGCGGAAAGATTCAGCCGGTCGTCTTCGTCGCGTGGACGCTCAACTACATCATGCTGTTCGCCGCCATCTACTTCGCCGCCATGAAGCTGGCCGGACGCGACCGCGCGCCGCTCGCCGCCGCCGGGATGCTGCTGGCCCTGGTCGCGGGCGGCCTGGTCACGCCTGACGGATGGGCGCCCTGGGACTTCTACACCGCCCCCATCCTCCTGGATCTCGTCTGGGGCCTGGCGGCGTTTCTGATCCTGAAAAAGGTCGATCGCGTGGGAACCGCCGCCCTGGCCGTCCTGGCCGTGATCGCCGCCGCCTTGCTGATCGCCCGCCCGATGTTCTGGGATTTCGAGATCCTGTGGCGCTCGATCGGCAACGGCGCGCCGTGCGCCGTGCTGCTCCTGGCCGCGATCTGGCTCGAAAGGTCAGGGACGCGCCTGTTCCCGCCCAAGCTCAACATCTTCGCCGAAGCGACGTTCGCCGTGTACCTGACCCACTATTTCGTCTCCCAGGTCGCCAACAAGCTGTTCGCGCGGGCCGGCGATGTCCACGTCCTGGTGGGCTGGCTGGGCGTCGGCGCGGTTCTGGGCGTGTCGATGGGGGTCGGGCTGGTGATGTATCTCTATGTCGAGCGGCCGCTGACGGCGCGCGTGAACACTTGGCTGGCGACCTACCGACACCGGCTTGCTCCGGCGGCGGCCTAGGGCGCGGCACCCCTTTGAAAGACCCAGTGAAAGACCCAGTGAAAGGCCCAGTGAAAGGCCGCTGGCGCCAACCGCGGCAAAGAGTCGCCCCATGGGCGGCTCAAGCTTGACGATCGGATCTTCAACTCTCTTTATACGGTACTGAACAACAAAATCCCGGGGGGGATTATGTGGATTATCGCGCCAGCCGCCTTGGCCACCGCAACTTCCGTCATCGCCTCGAACCTGCCGGGGCTGCCGGCCTGGCTCGCATTTGTCTGTGCGCTCGGCCTGGCCACGCTCAAGGCGTTGAAGTGGGCCTTCTCCCAGCCGTCTCCCCGCTGCGAGCACCTGGCCCAAGGCGAGTGCGACGACTGCTGGCATGCGCGGCAGTGGTAGGCGGCGACGGCGCCCTCGCGCCTCGCGGCTGTGTTCGCGCAAGTGCTCCACCTGGGGCGCCGCGACGTTGCGTCGCGGCGTAAACGGCTGGGAATAAAGGGTTTCTGAGCCTTGGGCCGCGATGCTGGCCGCCACTTCATCAAGCGGCGGCAGAATGCGGACCCTGATCATCGGAACGGCCCTGACGGCCGGCCTGGCTTGCTTTGGCCAGGCGCAGGCGCGGGAGGCGGAAGCCTCCGGGGCGCTGGATCTCTCCTTCGGCTACAAGGCCGACCTGGCGGCGACGGTCGACGGCGGCGCGGCCCGGCGCGGGCGGGTGCTGGACAACCTGACGATCGGGGCGGACCTCGATTTGGAAAAGGCGCTTGGCTGGACGGGGGCGCGGGCCCACGCCCTGGTGCTGAACAACACCGGCGGCGCGCCGGGCGGCGACTCCGGCTCGATCCAGGGCGTCGACAACATCGAGGTCTCGCGCCACCGGCTGCGGCTGTACGAGGCCTGGATCGAGCAGGACCTGGCCGGCGGCAAAGGCTCGGTGAAGGCCGGCCTCTATGACCTGAACAGCGAGTTCTACGCCAACGACAGCGCCGGCCTGCTGATCGCGCCGGCCTTCGGCATCGGCTCGGAGCTGGCGGCGACGGGGCCGAACGGGCCGTCGATCTTTCCCTCCACGAGTCTGGCGGTGCGCCTGGCCTGGACGCCGTCGGAGCACGTCTATGCGCAGGCGGCGGTGCTCAACGCCCATGCCGGGGTGCTGGGCGATCCGGGCGGCATCGACTTCCACATGGACGACGGCGCCCTGCTGATCGCCGAGGGCGGCTGGACCGGCCTGGGCAAGGCGGGGACCGGCAAGGTGGCTTTCGGCGCCTGGCGCTACACCCGCAAGCAGGACGACATCCGCGACCTTGGCCCCACCGGCGATCCGGCCAAGCGCAAGGCGCAGGGGGCCTATGTGCTGCTGGAGCGGGGCCTGACGGGGACGGAGGCCGAGGACGCCGTACGCCGCACGACGGCCTTCGCGCGCCTGGGCGTCTCGGACGGCGACACCACGCCGTTCCAGGGCGGCTGGCAGGCCGGGATCAAGATCGACCGGGTCTTCGCGAGCCGGCCAGGCAGCGCCTTCTCGATCGGCGTCAACCAGGCCTACCTGACCCAGAAGCACCGGGCCAACGCCGCCGACGAGGGCCAGGACCTGGGCGATACGGAGTCCGCCATCGAGGTGACCTATGCCGACACCGTCGGCCCGCTGACCCTGCAGCCGGACCTGCAATATGTGATCCGTCCCGGCGGCGACCGGGCGATGAAGAACGCCGTGGTGGCGATCCTGCGGGTGGGGGTGGAGTTCTGATCACTTCCCCTCTTCCATAGGGAGAGGGAGGGCTCGCCGCGAAGCGGTGGGAGGGTGAGGGGTAACAAGCCTTCCGAACAAGGCGCGAGCCTACCCAACCCGCCTCCCCAGGCCTCGTGCCTAGGGTCCAGGCTTCAGCCGCTCAGATCTCAGAGGCCGCGCGGCCACGCTGGCGGCGCCCCGTCCGAAGAGGGCGAGCCCGGCTCGGCCATGGATCCTCGCCACAAGGGCGAGGAAGGCGAGAAATGGATGAGCCGTCGGGAAGACCGCCCTTTTTTGGCGATCCAGCCGCTGCGACCGAGGCCTTTCCGGCCGACGGTGCAACCTCTCACCCTCCCACGCCTTCGGCGCGGGCCCCTCCCTCTCTCCATGAGAGAGGGGTTTGACTTGCGCCGCGACCTGCTAAGGCTGACGCATGGCCAAGCTCGACGATGCATATGATCCGTTGACCCCCGTGCCGGCCGAGCGCCGGGTGTTCGGGGCGCGGGACGCCTTTTCGCTGTGGTTCAGCCTGGGGATCGGCCTGCTGGTGCTGCAGGCCGGCGCGTTCCTCGTGCCGGGGCTCAGCCTGCCGATGGCGCTGGCGGCGATCGTGGTCGGCTCGGTGCTGGGGGCGCTGCTGCTGGCGGCGGCCGGGGTGGTCGGGGCCGACACCGGCCTGTCGTCGATGGGGGCGCTGCGGTTGACCCTGGGCAAGCGCGGGGCGGCGGTTCCGGCGGTGCTGAACGCCGTGCAGTTGGCCGGCTGGGGCGCGTTCGAGATCATCGCCATGCGCGACGCCGCCGACGCCCTGACCAAGCAGAGCTTCGGCTTTTCCAATCCCCTGGCCTGGACCCTGCTGTTCGGGGTGCTGGCCACGGCCCTGGCGGTGCTGGGGCCGGTGTCGTTCGTGCGGCGGTTCCTGCGGGCCTGGGGCCTGTGGCTGCTGCTGGGCGGGGCCGGCTGGCTGACCTGGCGACTGCTGGCCCAGCACGACCTGGCCGCCCTGATGGCCAGGGCCGGGACGGGCGAGACCAGCTTCGGCGCCGGGGTCGACCTGGTGGCGGCCATGCCGCTGTCGTGGCTGCCGCTGATCGCCGACTACACCCGCTTTGGCCGCACCCCGGGCGGCATGTTCCGGGGCAGCGTCGCCGGCTACGTGCTGGCCAACATCTGGTTCATGGGGCTGGGCGCGGCCTACGCCCTGGCCGCGGGCGGCGAGGGGCTGCTGCTGAGCGCCCTGGCGGCGGCCGGCGGCGGCGTCGCCCTGCTGCTGATCATCATCGACGAGACCGACAACGCCTTCGCCGACCTGCACTCGGCCGCGGTCTCGACCGCCACCCTGGTTCCGGTGCGGCCCGCGCGGCTGGCGCTGGCGTTCGGGGCGGTGTGCACCCTGGCCGCTCTGCTGGCCCCGATGGGCCGGTACGAGGGCTTCCTGCTGCTGATCGGCTCGGTGTTCGCGCCGCTGTTCGGGGTGCTGCTGGCCGACCACTTCGTGGTGCGCCGGCGCAAGGCTGAGCGCGCGGCGAGCGGGGCGGTGAGCGTTTCGGGCCTGCTGGCCTGGGCGATCGGCATCGCGGCCTATCAGGCGGTGAGCCGCCTGGCGCCGGAGGTGGGGGCGACCCTGCCGGCCGTGGCGGTCGCGGGGGCGGCGTATGTGGGGCTGCGGCTGATCCGCAGGCCCTGAGCCCCCCTCTCCTCTCCCGTCATTCCCGCCCTTGTGGCGGGAAGCCCTGGGTCCGCCGACGCGTGAGACGCAAGCGACGTGCCGAGCACGTCGCCCCATCCGCCCTTGCGGCTGATAGAGGGTTTCCCGCCACAAGGGCGGGAATGACGGGCGTTTTAAGAGGCTATTTTTTCTTCTTCACCGTGTTGAGCTCGACCGCCGCGCGGATCAGGGCCTTGAAGGCTTCGGCGTCGACCGCCTCGCCCTCGCGGATGTCGATGGCGCGGCGGGTGTTGCCGTCGAGGCTGGAATTGAACAGGCCGGCGGGGTCGGGCAGCGAGGCCCCTTTCGCGAAGGTCAGCTTGATATAGGCCTTGTAGGTCTCGCCGGTGCACAGGATGCCGGCGTGCGACCAGACGGGCGTGCCGCGCCACTTCACCTCTTCGAGCACTTGCGGATCGGCCTCGTGGATCAGGGCGCGCATGCGGGCCAGGGCCTCGCCGCGCCAATCGGCCAGGCTGACGATGCGCTCGTCGATGTACTTGGTCGCGTCCTCGACGGTGTCGGTCATGGCGTTTCCTCGTTCGCTTCTCTTCTTAGAGCCGCTCGCCGGGCAGGGCGGCGGCTTGCTGGATCCAGGCGGTGAGCAGGGCCTCGTCGAGGGGCTCGTCCTCGTGGATGTGGAAATAGCGGACATCGCCGCTCTTGGACGGTTCGGGCGGAACGGGATCGAGGGCCTGGCCCCGGAAGAAGGCGATCTTCACGTAGCGGGCGTAGACGTGGAAGCTGAGGAACCAGCTCTTGTCCTTATCCGGCGCGCCATAGAACGGCGAGTTCCACTTCACGGCCTTGCGCACGCCGGGGACGGCGTCGCTGATCAGGGCGTCGAGCCGGGCGCCGACAGCGCGCTTCCAGCCGGGCATGGCGGCGACATAGGCCTGGATCGGGGCCTCGCCGTCGCCCTTGGCGATCTGGGGATTGCCGCCGGAGAGCAGCTTGGGGGCGTCACCCATGATCTTCTCCCTGCTCCCATCATCGTCATCCCGGGCGAAGGCGCGAATGCGCCGCAGACCCGGGACCCAGGGGCGACCGCATTGCGCCGGCCCCTGGGTCCCGGCTCTCCGCTTCGCTGCGGCCGGGATGACGAGCGATAGAATGGCGTCGAAACGCGGCTTCGCTCAATCCCTCCCCAGCACCCCCTCCAGCTTCTCCAGGAACTGCTTCCAGCCGGCGTGGGCGCCGCCGTAGGCCTGTTTCTGGTCGGGGCGGAAGCCGGACTGCTCCATGCGCAGGTGGGTGCCCGCCGCCGTGGGGGTGAGGGTGAAGGTGACCACGCTGGTCAGGGCGTAGGCCGGGTCGGGGTGGGCGTGGTTCCAGGTGTAGGAGAGGCTGTTCGGCGGATCGACCTCCAGCACCTCGCAGTCCAGCACCCCGCCCCACTCGCCGCGCAGGTTGAAACGGTGGCCGACCACGGGGGCGAAGTCGGACTTCATCAGCCACTCCTCGATCAGGTGCGGCTGGGTCAGGGCGCGCCACAGCTTGTCGGCCGGGAACGGCAGGTCGCGCTCGACGACGACGGAGCGCAGGTCGGCGGTCTGGTCGATCATTGGTCCATCCTGTTCAAGAGATCCTCCAGCCGGTCGAAGCGGCTCTCCCAGAAACCGGCCATGCGGCGGGTCCAGTCGACCAGGGGCGACAGGGCCTCGAGCCGGGCGCTGTAGTGGGTCTGGCGGCCGGCGTGGCGGTCGGTGACCAGGCCGGCCTGCTTGAGCACGGCCAGGTGCTTGGAGACCGCCGGCTGGGACACCCCGGCCTGGGCCGTCAGCGCCCCCACCGTCTGCTCGCCCTCGCGGCACAGGCGCTCGAACAGCGCCCGGCGGGTGGGGTCGGCGAGGGTGCGGAAGAGGTCGTCGGGGGCGGGGGTCATGCCTGGGCCTGGGGAGATCGATAACCGAGTGGCTATGGGTTATTGATAACTAAGGAGTTATGGATGAGTCAAGCAGGCATGAAAAACGCCCCCTCCGGTGGGAGGGGGCGTTGATCAGGTCCTCCCCCTGAAGGGGGAGGTGGCCCGTAGGGCCGGAGGGGGAAGCGGCTGCTGATGCGCCGCGATCACTTCCCCCTCAGTCGCTCCGCGACAGCTCCCCCTTCAGGGGGAGCATCTACGGCTCAGGCGCTCGGCCGAGGTCCGGCCAGGCTCGCATAGAACTCCGGACGGCGGTCGCGGAAGAAGCCCCAGGCGGCGCGGTGGGTGGTCAGGAAGTCGAGGTCGAAGCTGGCCTGGACCAGGCCCTCGTCGGCGCGGCCGAGCTCGCTGACCAGATCGCCGCGATGGTCGGCGATGAACGACGAGCCGTAGAAGGTCTGGCCGCCGTTGGGATAGCCGTCCCAGGGCTCGAAGCCGATGCGGTTGGCGCCGATGACCGGGATCACGTTGCTGACCGCATGGCCCTGCATGGCGCGGCGCCACGGCAGGGCCGTGTCGAGGCTGGCGTCATGCGGCTCGCTGCCGATGGCGGTGGGATAGAACAGCGCCTCGGCGCCCATCAGGGCCATGGCGCGGGCGGCCTCGGGGTACCACTGGTCCCAGCAGATACCGACGCCCAGGCGGCCAAAGCGCGTGTCCCAGACCTTGAAGCCCGTGTCGCCCGGCCGGAAGTAGTACTTCTCCATGTAGCCGGGGCCGTCGGGGATGTGGCTCTTGCGATAGACGCCCAGCAGGGAGCCGTCGGCGTCGGCCATCACCAGGCTGTTGAAGTAGTGCGGGCCCTCGCGCTCGAAGATCGAGATCGGGATCACGACGCCCAGCTCGCCGGCCAGGGGGGCGATGGCCTTGACCACCGGGTGCTCGCGCCACGGATGGGCCTGCGCGAACCAGCGCTCTTCCTGGGCGACGCAGAAGTATGGCCCCTGGAACAGCTCCGACGGCAGGATGACCTGCGCGCCCTTGGAGGCGGCCTCGCGGATGAAGGCTTCGGTCTTCTTGATGTTGGCGTCCAGGTCCATGCCGTAGGAGGTCTGGATGGCGGCGACGCTGAGCGTGCGGGTCATGTCGACTTACTCCTCGGGTTCTTGCTGGCTGATGCAGTGGAACGAGCCGCCGCCGGTCAGGATGGCGGTGGAAGGCAGGCCGATGACCTGGCGCTCGGGGAACAGGCCCTTGATCACCTCGACGGCGAAGGCGCCGGACTCTTCGGCGTAGATCGGCACGATCACCGCCTCGTTGGCGATCAGGAAGTTCATGTGCGAGGCCGGGATCGGCTCGCCGTCCTCGTCGAGGATCCGGCCCGGCGAGGGGATGCGCACGACCTGCAGCGGCGAGCCGCGGCTGTCGGTCATCGAACCCAGCAGGCGGGCGGTCTCGGCATAGACCTCTGCGTTGGGATCGTCGGCGCCGAAGGCCATCGGGCAGGCGACGACGCCCGGGGCGACGAAGCGGGCCAGGTTGTCGACGTGGCCGTCGGTGTGGTCGTTGAGCAGACCATCGCCCAGCCACAGCACCTTCTTGGCGCCCAGGGCGGCGGCCAGGGCCGAGGTGGCCGAGGCTTCGTCCCAGCCTTCGTTGCGGTTTTCGTTCAGCACGCACTGGCGGGTGGTCAGCACGGTGCCCAGGCCGTCGTGGTCGACGGCGCCGCCTTCGAGGATGAAGTCGTTGCGGACCAGCGGCGCGCCCGAGGCGGCGGCGATCTGCTCGGCCACGATGTCGTCGCCCTCCAGGTCGTACTTGCCGCCCCAGCCGTTGAACTTGAAGCCGGCGGCCGAAGCGCCGTCACCGCCGGCGGTGAAGATCGGGCCGGTGTCGCGCAGCCAGATGTCGCCGAACTGGCCGCGGACGATCTCGACGCTGGTGTCACCCAGCAGGGCTTTCGCCGCTTCCTCGGCCTCGTCGCCGACGACCATCAGGCGCACGCGCTCGCCGCCCGGGCCGGCCAGGGCGCGGGCGAGGTCGGCGACCTCCTGCTGGGCCTGCTCGAGGTCTTCCTGCCAGAGCTCGCCATGGCTGGGGAAGCCCAGCCACATGGCGCGGTGCGGAGCCCACTCGGCGGGAACGGTGAGGGTCATTTTCGAAAGCCTGGTCAACGAGAGGGGGCGCAGATGGCCCCTGGGGGTCGAAGGGTCAAGCGCGCCTTCTAGCAAATTGGTGCGACAAAAGAAAAAGGGCGGCTCCGAAGAGCCGCCCTTCCCCATTTCAGGTCCTTGAACCCGCGCCTTGTTCTTAGAACTCGGTGCGCAGGGTCAGGATGGCCGCGCGGGGCGCGCCGCGACGGGCGAACGGACCGCTGTAGCCCGGAGCGCCCGACAGGCCGCTCGTGGTCGTGCCGTTCAGGTCGCCGTAGTACTTCTCGTCGAACAGGTTGGAGACGTTCAGCTGAACGTAGCTCTTCTCCATGCCGAGCTTGTTGAGGTCGTAGCGGACGTCCATGTCCCACACGGTGTAGTGCGGAACCTTGACGTCGTTGACGTCGGTCATCCAACGCTCGCCGACCCACTTGCCCTGGAAGCCGAAGGTGAAGTCCGAGACCTTGTAGGTCAGACGGCCGCCGAACATCCACTTCGGGGTTTCAACCAGTTCCTTGCCCTTGGTCGGGGCGTAGCCAGCCGCCAGACCGGCGCCCGGATAGACCGCCGTACCGCCGACGAACAGGTTGTTCTGCAGTTCGCTGTTGGTGTAGCTGGCCGAACCGTAGACGGTCAGGGCTTCGTCGATCGACCAACCGGCCTGAGCGTCCACGCCCCACAGCTTCACGTCGCCGACGTTGCGGTCGATGATCGTGTCGTCGGTCGGGTCGCGGGTGCTGACGATGCGGTCCTTGATGGTGCTGCCCCAGCCGCTGATCGAACCGACGATGCCGCCCTTGTTGTAGCGGTAGCCGAAGTCGTAGCCCTTGCTGGTTTCCGGCTGCACTTCACCCAGCTTGCCGGTCGAGGTCAGCGTGTAGAGGTTGTCGACCTTCGGCGACGACTGCTGCTCGCTGTAGCTGGCGAAGATGGAGCCGTGATCCGTGATGCGGAACGAGGCGCCGTAGTTCGGCAGGACCGCGTCGTACTTCCGGATGGCGCGGAACGGCGCGAAGTAGCGGGTGGTCGAGGTGCCGAAGGTGACCGCGTTGGCGACGGCGTCGGTCGCCAGGCTCACCGAGGTGGCCGGGGTGCGGTCGGTGCAGGTGTAGGTCGACGAACCGGCTTGCGAGTAGCAGAACTGGTGCAGTTCGCGCTTCTGCAGCGGGGCGCGGATGCCGACGCTGACGCGCAGACGGTCGTCGATGAAGCGACCGCGGTATTCGGCGCTCCACTGTTGCAGGATCGCGATCGAGTCACGGTCGCGCTTCTGGCCGACGTGGCCGTTGATCATCAGAGCGGTCGAGTCTTCGTGGCCGTCCTTGGCGCTGAAGGGATCGCTGGCGAAGCCGTCGACGAGGTAGCTGAACTCGCCGGTCTGGCGGGTGTGGCCTTCGTCATAGGCGTAGGCGACGCGCAGCAGGTTGCTGTCGTTGATGTCCCAGATCACCGAGCTGTTGAAGCCGTAGCGACGGGTGTTGGTGTTGCTCGGGCCGTAGAACAGGACGGTGTCGCGGGTGTCGCCGTCGCCGTTCAGGTCCTTGCCGGCGCCCGAGGCCGAAACGACGCGCAGGTCGGTTTCGCTGAGCGAGAAGGTGCCGCCCCCGTTGGCGAGGGTGTAGTTGAACGACGGGTCGAACGTGGCGTGCAGGTTGTCGCGGATGGTCCAGCGCGACGAACCGCGCAGGGTGCCGGTGTTCGACGGGTTGATGCGGAAGCCGTAGAAGCCGCGGGTGGCGCCGTTGGTGGTCGGCACGGTGTCGGTCGAACCGTTGACGGCGGTCGGCGTGACCCAGGTGTCGAGGTAGTCGCCGTCCCAGCCCAGGGTGCTCGTCTCGTCCGCGCGCACGACGTAGGTCGCGTCGTGGATGTTGAACGAATAGTACTGGGCGTTGCGGTTTTCGTTCCAGTTGCCGGTCAGGCTGATGAAGTCGCCGTTGTCGCGGACAGGCTGGTAGATGCGGAAGTTGTACTGCTTCTTCTCGAGGCTGCCCGGGCCCTTGTACTTGTCGTACTTGGTGTAGTTGGCGGCGAACCAGGCCTGGGTGCCGAAGGGACCGAATTCACCGGTCTGCATCAGGCCGAAGACGCGGCGGAAGTTGTCGGTGCCGACCGACGGCTTCACCACGAAGCGCATGTCCTTGGTGGTGCGCAGGGTGGTGTAGTTGATGACGCCGGCCGTCGACGAGGCGGTGGCGGTGTCGACATCGGCCGAGCCGGTGTTGACGTTGGCCTGCTCGATCAGTTCCGGGTCGAGCTGCTGGTTGGTGTAGATGGCGTAGTTGCCGGCGTCGTTCAGCGGCACGCCGTCGACCAGCAGGCCGATGTGGGCGCCGTCCTGACCGTGCAGGCGAATGGTGCCGCCCGACGAACCGTACGGATCGCTGTTGGTGAAGTTGAAGCCCGGGACCAGGTTCAGCGTCTGGGCGATCGTCTGGCCGGCGGGCTGGGTGTCGATGTATTCCTGGGTGATGACCGAACGGTTCTTCAGAGCCGTTTCAGCGGTAACCAGGCCGTCCACGGACTTCGTGCCCGAGGCGGTCACGACGACTTGTTCGACTTCGGTCGAGGCGGTCGACTGGGCCATCGCGGCCGTCGCCGCCAGCAGGCTGCCGACCAGCGCGGTCGACGCCAGACAGGCGATTTTTTTCGTGTTCATTCCAATGATCCCCTCATTCTTTGACGCTAGTTCGGAAAAACGAGCATCGAACCGCATCGTTTGGGCGGTGTAGCGAAACATTTAGAAGGTTTGGTGACGGAAAGGCCACGATGGCCCAGAATCTGCCACATCGATCAGTCGCTTGCGGAACAATTGGTCAGATTTCCCTTACTTCGCTAAGAAGCGCGTCATGACCGCGCCCCCCTACGCCGCCGAAGATTCCGCAGCTCGCGCGTGGCGCCTGACCCTGATCGGCGTCGCCCTGCTGACGATCGTCCGGGTACTGGCGATTTTTTCGACGCCGCTGGAGCTGTACCCCGACGAGGCGCAGTACTGGCTTTGGTCGCGAACCCTGGATTTCGGCTACTATTCCAAGCCGCCGATGATCGCCTGGGTGATCTGGCTGACGACGACGATCGGCGGCGACACGGAGGGCTGGCTGCGGCTGGGCGGGCCGCTGCTGCACGGCGCCACCGCCCTGATCGTCCACCGCATCGCCCGGCGCCTCTACGGCGGCTGGACCGGCCTGGCGGCCGCCGGCGTCTACGCCCTGATGCCGGGCGTGCAGCTGTCGTCGGGCGTGATCGGCACCGACGCGCCGCTGCTGTTCTTCCTCGCCCTGACCATCTGGGCATATGTCTCGCTGCCCGTGGCCAAGACCCCGCGCGAGCGCCTGCTGACCGCGGCCGGCCTGGGCGCGGCCCTGGGGCTGGCGTTCCTGTCGAAGTACGCGGCGATCTACGTGCTGTTCAGCATCGGCGCTCACCTGGCCTTGTCACGCGAGGCCCGCAAGGCCTGGACCTGGCCGATGGGCCTGGCCTTCTTCGGCGTGCTGATCGCCGTCTTCGCGCCCAACCTGATCTGGAACGCGGCCCACAAGTTCGCCACGGTCGAGCACACCGCCGCCAACGCCAACTGGGGCGCCAAGTCGCTGTTCAATCCGCGCGAGCTCGTGGAGTTCGTCGGCTCGCAGTTCGGGGTGTTCGGCCCCCTGCCCTTCGGCGTGCTGCTGGGCGGCGGGATCGTGCTGGCGGTGAAGAAGCGGCTGCAGGCCGCCGACGTGCTGCTGCTGTGCTTTGCCCTGCCGCCGCTGCTGACCGTGGCCGGCCAGGCCTTCGTCAGCCGCGCCAACGCCAACTGGGCGGCGGCGGCCTATGTCGCCGGCTCGGTGCTGGTCGCCGGCTGGATGGTGCGCTGGAGCGCCAAGCGCTGGCTGGCCGGGGGCCTGGCCCTGCAAGCCGCCTTCGCCGCCCTGTTCCTGGCCTGCCTGATCAGCCCGCGCCTGGCCGACGGCATTGGTCTCGCCAACAGCTTCAAGCGCGTGCGCGGCTGGGACCAGACGGTGCAGGCGATCATCAACCGCGCCCGCGAGGAGCAGGCCGGCCAGCGCCTGACCTCGGTGGCCGTCGACGACCGCTTCCTGTTCAACGTGGCCGCCTATTACGGGCGCGACTACTGGGGCACGGTCGGCGCCCCGCCGCTGCGCATCTGGGTGCACGAGGCCCATCCGCAGAACCAGGCCGAGACCGAGGCCCCGATGACCGCCGCCTATGGTCAGCGCACGCTGATCGCCAGCCTGGAGGGGGTCTACAAGCCCAAGATCGAGCAGGACTTCAAGGCGACCTCGGGCGACGAGATCGTCCGTGTGCGGCTGGATCGCAAGCGCACCCGGCGGACGGACCTGTTCATCGCCGAGGGCTTCGCGCCGGTGGCCCGCGATCCGAAGACGGGGTTGCCGCCGGATCCTGAGAAGGGTGGCAGCACGGCGCGGTAAGGGGCTTCGCGGGAAGCGAGCTATTCGGTTCCAAACCCGTAAAACCCCCGCGAAAGCGGGGGCCCAGGCTTTTTCTGAAACCCAAGGCGCTCGACGATAAAACGCCTGGGTCCCCGCTTTCGCGGGGATTTTACGGATATGAAAAAGGCTCCCTCGTGAGAGGGAGCCTTTCCTAGATCCTAGTCCTTCATCCGCCAGGTGGCGCCGGTCGGGCTGTCCATGACCACGACGCCGAGGGCGTCGAGATCGCCGCGGATGGCGTCGGCGGCGGTCCAGTCCTTGGCGGCGCGGGCGGCGACGCGGCGGGCCAGCAGGTCTTCGACCTTGGCCTTCAGGTCGTCGGAGGCGTCGCCCTCGAACCAGGCGTCAGGATCGGCCTGCAGGAAGCCCAGCAGGGCGCCGGCCTCGAGCAGGCGCGACTTGTGGATCGCCACCTCGGTCAGGTCGCCGGCGGTGACGGCCTTCTCGATGGCGCTCGACACCTCGAACAGCTTGGCGACGGCGGCCGGGGTGTTGAGATCGTCGCAGAGGGCGTCCATCACCTCCTGCGGGGCCTCGACGGCCTGGTCGGGAACCACGTCCTTGGCGCGGCGCAGGGCGCCGTAGAGGCGGTCCAGCGACTTCTTGGACTGCTCGACCAGCTCGGGCGTCCAGTCCAGCGGCTGGCGGTAGTGGGCCGACAGCAGGGCCCAGCGCACGGCCTCGCCCGGCACGGTCTTCACCAGCTCGTGCGGGATGATGACGTTGCCCAGGCTCTTGGACATCTTCTCGCCGGCCATGTCGAGGAAGCCGTTGTGCATCCAGTAGCGGGCGTAGGTCGGCAGGCCATGGGCGCAGCGGCCTTGCGCCACCTCGTTCTCATGGTGGGGGAACTGCAGGTCGATGCCGCCGGCGTGGATGTCGATCGGCAGGCCCAGCTGCTTTTCGATCATCGCCGAGCACTCGATGTGCCAGCCCGGACGGCCCGCGCCCCAGGGGCTTTCCCACTCGGGCTCGTTCTCCTTGGACGGCTTCCACAGCACGAAGTCGGCCGGGTGGCGCTTGTAGGGCGCGACCTCGACGCGGGCGCCGGCGATCATGTCGTCCAGCGGGCGGCCAGACAGCTGGCCGTAGTCGGCGAAGCTCTGGGTGTCGAACAGCACGTGGCCTTCGGCGGCGTAGGCCGAGCCGTTGTCGACCAGCTTGCCGATCATCTCGACGATGGCGTCGATGTGGTCGGTGGCCTTGGGCTCCAGGGTCGGGCGCAGGGCGCCGAGGGCGTCGGCGTCCTCGTGATAGGCGGCGAGATAGCGGTCGGTGATGACCTTGATCTCGACGCCCTCGTCGGCGGCCTTCTTGTTGATCTTGTCGTCGACGTCGGTGACGTTGCGGGCATAGACCACCGCCTCGTCGCCGAATTCGTGGCGCAGCAGGCGGAACAGCACGTCGAAGGCCACCACCGGACGGAAGTTGCCGATGTGGGCGTAGCCGTAGACCGTCGGTCCGCAGACATACATCGTCACCCGGTCGCGATCGGCGGGAACGAAGTCGCGCTTCTCGCGCGCCATGGTGTCGTAGAGCCTGATGGTCATGAAAACTCGGTCGCCTTGACGCAGCGGAAGGGTGTTGTCGGAACGAAAAACCGGACCCATATAGCGGGGAGCGAGCCTTCGAACCACGTCTTTGCGACGTGAGAGGCGCGCCCTTTAACGGGTGGCACGCGTAATTCCGGGGCGAACGGCGCTCCGGCGCAACTCAGCCCGTGGAAAGCCCCCTTCGAAAACATGGACGCACTGACCCGCGAGCGAACCCTGATCGGCTCTGATGACAACGCCGGTCTTGATCTTGAACCCGCCCAGCGCCCCTCCCGAGACGAGGCCATGGCCGCCGTCCGGACCCTGCTGGCCTGGGCCGGCGACAACCCCGACCGCGAGGGCCTGCTCGACACGCCCCAGCGCGTGGTCGACGCCTATGGCGAGTGGTTCGCCGGCTATGCGGGCGACCCGGCCAAGGAGCTGTCGCGCACCTTCGAGGACGTGCAGGGCTATGACGACATGGTCATGCTGCGCGGCATCGACGTGCAGAGCCACTGCGAGCACCACATGGCGCCGTTCCTGGGCAAGGCCTGGGTGGCCTACATGCCCACCGGCAAGGTCGTGGGGCTGTCGAAGCTGGCGCGCCTGGTCGAGATCTTCGCCAAGCGCCTGCAGACGCAGGAAACCATGACCATGCAGGTCGCCGACGCCATCGAGGACCACCTCTCGGCCGCCGGCGTGGCGGTGCTGATCGACGCCGAGCACCAGTGCATGAGCACCCGCGGCGTCCACCACCACGACGTCTCGACCATCACCACCCAGTTCCGCGGCGTGTTCAAGACCGACAAGGTCCTGCAGCAGCGGTTCATGGACCTGGTGACCCGGAAATAGGCACAAGGCCCTCCCCCTCTGGGGGAGGTGGCCCGGAGGGCCGGAGGGGGGCCGTTTTCAGCTTCCGCTGAAGCGGCCGCCTATCGCGCTGCTTCCCTCTCCGTCCGCTTCGCGGACACCTCTCCCTTCAGGGAGAGGGTCATTAGATGCGAACCACCCCGGACCCTAGCCCCGCTCGTGCGCCAGCAGTTCCGCCTCGCCGGCGGCGGTGATGATCCAGCCGGTGCGGCCGCGCTCGGCCAGGCCAAGGTCGGTGAGGCCGCGGGCGTCGGCGATGTTGATCCAGTCGACCTCGTGGCCCTGCTTCTTGCGGGCGAGGTTGCGCAGGGCCGTCACCTGCTCGGGCGAGAGGGCCATCCTATTGGCCGCCCGACAGCGGGTTGGGCGCGACGGCGGCGCGGACGGCGAACGCCCCCAGGCGCTGCTGCAGCCGCACCACCTCGGCCGTGAGGTCGCCGACCTCGGCCTGGAGCTGGGCGTTGCGGCGCTTGAGATACTCGTTCTCCCGCTGGATGCGGTCGGTTTCCTCAGTCATCGGAGCCCTCCAGGCGGGGCGGGCGAGCCGCGGCGCTGCAACGCGCCACCCAGCCCTGTCCGCGCTCACGCGTCATCTGCATGACCGTGAAGTCCTGGATGCCGCCGTCGGGCGAGCCCAGGGTGTAGACATCGCCGATGACCGGCGGGGTCGCCAGCTGGCCGCCGATCGTGACGCTGAGCGCCTCGTCCCGCCAGCCATAGGTGATCTCGTAGTCGTGGCGCCCGAACGGCGCGCTTCCACTGACGCTGCGGGCGCTCATGAGCGCCGGCCAGGAGGAGGCGTCTTCGCGGCCTGATCGGCCAGGCTGTCGTCGATATGGGCGCGCAGCCCGGCTTCCATCGCCCCCTTGGCGTCGGCGGCGGCGACCGGTTTGGCGAACGCGGCCGCGATGGCGCGATGCGCCAGCAGGCCGGCGGCGTTGAGGTCGGGCTGGAAACGGGCCGCATAGCGCCGCAGGACATCCGACAGGGCCAGCAGGCGAAGATCCCGCGACAGGCGCAGCGAGCGCCCTTCGGTCTGCGAAGCGATCGGCGGGTCAGTCGGCGGGAAGCGGGACATCGAGGATCTCCAGGCGCGCGCCGACGCACGTCCTGGCGATAGGACGGCGCGCCGGACGTCGGCGGCGATGAACGAAAACGGCCTTGAACGAAAAGGCCCACGAACGACGCCGGCATGAAACCGGCGGGCCGCCGAACCAGGTCGAGGTCGCCGCGAACGGAACCCCTTGGCGCGCTCTTCGGCGCATGGATCATCATAGCACGAAGCGGGCGATCCCGGCGGGATTTCTCCGGCTCGACGCGCCCCTTGGAACGCCCCTCAGGCGGCCGCGCGGATGCCTTCGCGCAGGCGCTCGACGCAGGCGTCGAGGGGGCGGTGGACGAGGCTGACCAGGACGAAGCTGATCAGCATCAGGAGGTACCAGGCCCCCAGCTTCTCGATGGCGACCATGTGCCAGCCGCCGGCCTGGCTGGGATAGATCCAGGCCCCGGCGAAGGTGCCCAGGTTCTCGGCGAACCAGATGAACAGCGCCACCAGCATCAGCCCCAGCAGCAGCGGCATGCGCCGCGCCCGGCGGTCGGGCGTGTAGACGATCCAGGTGCGGCCGAACAGCACCGCCGACAGGGCGAACAGACCCAGGCGGATGTCGGTGACGTAGTGGTGGGTGAAGAAGTTGACGTAGACCAGCACCGCCAGGATGTGGGCGCTCCAAAACGGCGGGTACTTCACGAAGGTGAAGTCGAACAGCCGCCAGGCCCGGGCGATGTAGCTACCGACGCAAGCGTACATGAAGCCGGTGAACAGCGGCACGTCGCCGATGCGCAGCACGCTGTCTTCCGGATAGACCCAGGAGCCGTGGGCGGTCTTGAAGATCTCCATGGCCGTGCCGACCAGGTGGAAGATCAGGATCACCGCCGCCTCGTCCCAGCGCTCGAGCTTGAGCAGCAGCAGGGCCGCCTGGATGGCGACCGAGGCGATGACGAGGAAGTCGTAGCGCGCCAGCGCCGCGTCCTTGGGCCAGAACAGGAAGGTGCCGACCAGCAGGGCCAGCATCAGGCCGCCGAACAGGCACGCCCAGGCCTGCTTGAGGCCGAACAACAGGAATTCGTAGGCCCACGCGTTGGCCTTCGAGCGTTCAGCCCAGGGCCGCGCCCAGCGGTCCAAATCCGCCACGCCGCCCTTGATCCTGGACTTGAGGTCCATCGTCCCGTCTTTTCCCGTCCCCCGCCGGATGCGGGAGGCTAGCCCAAACCGGGGGTGTTGCGCCATATGTCTTTGATGACCAGCGCCTTCTTCCCCTCCGCCCCCGACAAGCAAGCCCTGGAACGGGGGCCGGCCCTGGCCCCGCGCTTCGACG
Source organism: Caulobacter sp. GW821-FHT10A10 (assembly GCF_059415745.1). Taxonomy (NCBI): domain Bacteria; kingdom Pseudomonadati; phylum Pseudomonadota; class Alphaproteobacteria; order Caulobacterales; family Caulobacteraceae; genus Caulobacter; species Caulobacter sp. GW821-FHT10A10. The sequence continues at coordinate 975,473 of NZ_JBWKNV010000001.1, forward strand.
CCAATGGCCTGGTGGCGGCCGTGGCCCAGCACGCCGACACCGGCGAGATCCTGATGCTGGCCTGGATGAACGACGAGGCCCTGAAGCTCACCCTGGAGACGGGCGTGGCCCACTATTTCAGCCGCTCGCGCAACGGCCTGTGGAAGAAGGGCGAGACCAGCGGCCAGCTGCAGATCGTCAGCGAGGTCCGCGTCGACTGCGACCAGGACGCCGTGGTGATCAAGGTGCGGCCGCAGGGCGACGGCGGGGCCTGCCACGTCGGCTTCCGCTCGTGCTTCTATCGCGTCTGGGAGAACGGCCAGCTGGTCGAACGGGAAGAGGACCACCTCCATGACCACGCCTGAGGCTCTGGTCGCCTTCACCCTGGCCGCCAGTCTGCTGACCATCACGCCCGGGCTCGACACCGCCCTGGTGCTGCGCAGCGCCGCCACCGAAGGCCCGCGCCGCGCGGCCGCGGCGGCCATGGGCATCGGCGTGGGCTGCCTGATCTGGGGCATGGCCGCGGCCTTCGGGGCCGGGGCGCTGCTGACCGCCTCGGAGATCGCCTACACCGCCCTGAAGTGGGCGGGCGCGGCCTATCTGGTGTGGGTGGGCGTGAAGATGCTCCTCAAGCCCCGCGACCGCTTCGAGCCGGGCGCGGTGTCGCCGACCGGCGGCGGCATCGCGGACTCGTTCCGGCGCGGCCTGTTCACCAACCTGCTCAATCCCAAGGTCGGGGTGTTCTACATCTCGTTCCTGCCGCAGTTCGTGCCGGCGGGCGCCAATCCCGGCGTGTTCGGCACGCTGCTGGCCGGGATCCACGTGCTGCTGGGCCTGGCCTGGGCCGGCCTGCTGATCGCCGCCACCGCCCCGCTCGCCGGCCTGCTGCGCGAAGCCGCCGTGGTGCGCTGGCTCGACCGCATCAGCGGCGGGGTGTTCATCGCGTTTGGACTGCGGCTGGCGCTGGAGCGGCGGTAGGTAGAAACCTAGGGCGCCCCCTTCGCGCCCCTGGAAATTTCGGCCCGCGGCTCCTGTGCGACCGCCAGGCGGGCGATCTTGCCATCGACATGGTCGATCCGGACCCGCAGTCCCTCTCGGATCGGGCCGCCATGCGACGCCGTCTGATTGAAGGCGCCGTCTTCGACGTAGTCGGAATAGCCAAATCTCACCCCACCGACCTGAAAGGTCTCCAGGGCGTGTCCCTCCGCCGGCATGGGATGGAAATCACGCACCGGACCCTCGACCCGCCTGGCGCGCCCGTCCTCGAGCGCCGACACCAGATCCTGACGCGCGGCGTGGACCGCGCCAAAGGCGAGCGTCGTCCAGACGACGCCGAACGTCATGAACACAAGGCCGAAAGGCCGACGGGCGCCGCCGCGGAAGCCCGACGGCAGGATCCGCTCGGAAAGGCGCGGCGCCGCGGCGATAGCGCCGCCGATCGCGACGAAGATCAGCCCAAAGGCCGGAAAGGCGTAGGCTCTCAGGCCAAGCTGAGTGACGTCATAGACGGTTTGATACATGTGCTCCCCCGGGCCTCTTCAGCCGCCGGAAGCATAGCATCCTGAACCGGCGCCTTCACGCACAGCCGGCCCAGGGTCGCCTACCTCAAACCTCGCTCAGCGCCTTCACGCCCCCGCCGTCGGCCGGCGTCACCACATACCGCTTGAGCACGCTGGTCGTGTAATCCGTCGACAGGATAGTCGAGACGGCGATCAGTTCGCCGACGGCGCGGCCCTTTTCCAGCGTCAGCAGGACGAAGCCCTTGGCGCTGGGGTGGGCGTATTTGACTTCCTTGTTGCGCTGGACGAAGGCCTCGCCGATCGGGGCGCCGGGCATGATGTCGCCGTAGCCGGGCGAGGTGACCGAGGTGGCCCCGAACTCGGCGGCGACGCGGGTCGAGCCGGCGTCGTCCCACAGCTCGTTGGCCCAGAACATGTGGCTGTCGCCGGCCAGGACGATCGGGGTGGCCTGGCTGGCCTTGAAGATGTCGTAGACCCGCTGGCGATCGACCGGATAGCCGTCCCAGGCGTCGAGGTTGGAGGGGATGTCGAAGGCCGACATGGCGACGCTGCCGGCCACCCGGCCGCGGGCATAGTCGGGCAAGGCCGCCAGCATGGCGTCGAACTTTTCGTCGCCCATCGTGGCCTTGAGGTTGGGCGGGGCGACGCGGGCCATGACCACCTGGTTGCCCAGCACCTGCCAGGCGGTGCCGGCCTTGACCGAGGCGTCGACCTCGCGGGCCAGCCACTGCTCCTGGCCCTCGCCCATCATCCGGCGCGAGGGATCCTTCCACTTGGCGACGAAGGCGGCGATGTCGGGCTTGCCGTCGGCGGTCTTGGGCAGGTCGCGCTCGTAGGTCAGCTGCTCGGTGCGGGCGGTCAGGCGGGTCTCGACCATCAGCAGGGTGGCGACATCGCCGAACTGGAAGCGGCGCCAGGCGGCCTCGGGCAGGGTTCCGCTGGACGGCTCGCGGATCGGCATCCACTCGTAATAGGCCTTGAGCGCGGCGGCCTTGCGGGCGGCCCAGTCGCCTTCGCCCTTGTCCGGATCGTGGTTCTCCGCCCCGCCGACCCAGCTGTCGTTGGCGGTCTCGTGGTCGTCCCAGACGACGATCCACGGCGCGCGGGCGTGGGCGGCCTGCAGCATCGGGTCGGTCTTGTAGAGGGCGTGGCGGCGGCGGTAGTCCGACAGGCTGACGATCTCGTGCGGCGGGTCGGGCTGGCGCTGGGCGGCGACCGGCGAGTTCATGCCGTAGTCCTTGGGCCCGCCGCCGTACTCGTAGATGTAGTCGCCCAGGTGCAGCACGGCGTCGACGCGCGGCAGCCTGGCGATGGCGTCGTAGGCGGTGAAGTAACCGTTCGGATAGAGCGAGCAGGAGGTGACGGCCAGGACCACGTCCTTGACGCCGCCTTCGGGCAAGGTGCGGGTCGCGCCCGTGATCCCCTCGCCGACCGGCTTGCCGGCCTTCAGGGCGCGGAAGCGATAGTGATAGTCCGTGCCCGGCTTGAGCCCCGTGGCGTCGATCTTCACGGTCCAGTCGCGGCCGGCGTCGGTGAGCGTCCGGCCCTGGGCGACGAGGGTCTTGAAGTCGGGATCGGTCGCCACCTCCCAGCGGACGGCGACCGGGGCGGTCGCACCGTCAGCCGTTACCCGGGTCCAGAGGATGACGCGATCGGCCAGCGGGTCGCCCGAGGCCAGGCCGTGCAGGAACCTGACCTCGCCCTCGAAGGGCTTGGGAGCCGCGGCGGCGACCGGCGTGGCCGCGCCCGTGCCGAGCAGGGCCAGAAGCCCGCGACGATCGATCTTCATTGTACGCACTCCCCGACGGGACGCCCACGGCGTCTGCAAGCGGCGTTAGCGACGAGCGGCGACAGACATGTGACGCACGCCGTTCGCTCGGCGGTTTCTTGTGACCGGCATGGACAATCGCCCGCCCGCCAAACTTTTCAACCCCGCCCTTGCAGCGGAGACCTTGGGGAGCGCGCTTTGGATCCCTCTCTCATGGAGAGAGGGAGGGGCCCGCGCCGCAGGCGTGGGAGGGTGAGTGGGTAGGCGAAGCCCGTGGACGATCTTGGCGACGATCCTGGCGCTGTTGCGGACGATGTGCCGGCACGCCGGCTGAAGGTGTAACCACTCACCCTCCCATCGCTGCGCGATGGGCCCCTCCCTCTCTCTAAGAGAGAGGGGTTTCAAACCCGCCGCAGCGGCGCGGGGCCGCGATAGAGGCGGCGCCAGACCCATTCCAGCGGGCCCACGGTGAAGCGGTCGAGCCACCACCGCGACCACAGGATCTGGACGATCCAGACGGCGACGACGATCAGGGCCAGGGCCGGGCGGTCGAGGCGCGCATAGAGGCCAAGGCCGCGGCCGCCATAGAAGATCGCGGTCATGATCAAGGACTGGGAGAGGTAGTTGGTGAAGGCCATCTTGCCGACCGGCGCCAGGACGGCGGGGATCTTGCGCCAGAAGCCGGCCGAACGCGCGGCCAGGGCCATCAGCCCGACATAGGCCAGGGTGGTCAGGGGGGCGGTGATGGTCTGCAGGCCTTCGGCCAGGTGCAGCACCGGCTGCGACAGCCCGCCCAGCACGAAGGCGAAATAGGCCCAGCCGGTGGCCGCCAGGGCCAGCAGGCCGACGACGATCAGCACGCCGTAGGTCCGCTTCGAGGCCTCGCCGGTGAAGACGCCTTTCTTGTAGGCGCCCAGGCCGATCATCATCAGGCTGGTCGTCAGCAGGAAGATGATCGGTTCGTAGGGCAGGCTTTCCAGCCGCTCGCGGGCGTTGATGGCCATCGACTGGATGAAGTCGCCGCGATAGGCCGCGATCGCCGCCGCGCCCTTGGCCGCCTCGCGGGCGGCTTCGGTCGCGGTCTCGGACGGCGGCTCGCCCGACAGCAGCGCCAGGCCCAGGGCCGACAGGGCGGCGAACACCAGCCACACCCCCACGCCCCAGCCCAGCAGCCGCCGCGCCGGCCAAGACCGCGCCTGGGCCACCACGAAGCCGGCCAGGGCGTAGCTCAGCAGCACGTCGCCCCACCAGATGGCGAAGCCGTGGGCGATCCCGAACGCCAGCAGCCAGAAGAGGCGCCGATAGAGGAGCGGACCACGTCCCTGACTTTTGTGGCCGCCGACCAGGAACATCGAGATCCCGAACAGCATCGAGAACAGGGTCACGAACTTGCGCTGGAACAGCCACTGGGTGACCAGCCACACCGACATCGTCTGCGGCCCCGTCCCGAACGGCCAGGCCGTCACGCTGTCGCTGAGATCGAGCGGAAAGGCGAAGGCCGGCGCGTTGCACAGCAGTATGCCCAGCACGCCGAGGCCGCGCAGGGCGTCGAGCAGGAGGATGCGGTCTTTGTCGGCGGCCATGCGGCGCTTGCCCCGGGGTTGAGTCGGGGGATGGTGACGGGCTTCGCGGGCGGCGGGTAGCGGGTTTGCGCCAGGTTTCTCCATGGCCCGTCATTCCCGCCCTTGTGGCGGGAAACCCTGGTTCCGCTGACACGTGGGATTCAAGCGGCGTGCTCAGCACGCCGCCCCTGCTGCACCTGCGGCTGACAGAGGGGTTCCCGCCACAAGGGCGGGAATGACGGGAGGTTGGGGAGACGGGGCGGAACGACGGGCTGAAGGAGACTTCAGCCCGTCTTGTCGCTACCCCTGAACCGACAGCTCCCTCAGCGCCGCGTTGGCGATGGTGAGCTTGGCGAAGGTCCAGCCGCCGCCGGCCTGTTCGATGTCTTCCACCGTGCGCTTGGCGGCCTTGACGCGGTCGGCGCGCAGGGCGGCCCAGGAGGTGACGGCGGCCTTGGCGGAGGACTCGTCGTCGCCGGCCTGGGCGTTGGCGGCGAACTTGAGGACCGCCTGGGTGATGGCGGCCTGCTCGAACAGCAGGTCCTCGATCAGGCGGCGGACGGCCAGGCGCTCGAAGCTGTCGCCGCCGACGAACTGGCCGGCCGCCCAGCGCAGGCGGTCGAAGCCCAGCGCCGCGCCGACCTGGTGGTAGAGGCGGGCGACGTTCTCGACCGACCAGCTGGACGCATTGCCGATGTCGACGAGGTCGGCGGCGGTGGTCGTCGGCTGCAGGGCCGCGACGGCTTCGGCGAGGGCCTGTGGGGCGCCGTCGGCGACATAGGCCTTGGCGCGCTTGGCCGTGGTCTTCTGCTCGAAGGTCGACAGGATCGTCGGGGTCAGGCCCTTCAGCGCGGCGACCGACGGGCCATAGGCCTCGACCAGCTGCTTGACGCTCGACTTGTCGCGGAAGGCCCGGCGGGCCAGCCAGAAGGTCAGGCTGCGCAGGGCGTAGGCCAGGGCCTTGTAGAGGGCCGTCTGGCCGTCGGCGCCGGCCTGGTTGTCGAGGGCCGAGACCTGATCCCACAGGGCGTCGATGCCGAGGATCTCGCGGGCGGCGGCGAAGCCGACCACCAGGGCCTCGACGTCGCAGCCGGCGGCGGCCTTCAGGCGGCTCGGGAAGGTGGGGCCGCACATGTTGACCATCTGGTTGCCGACCACCGTGGCGATGATCTCGCGCTTCAGGCGGTGCTTCTGCATGGCGTCGGCATAGACGCCCAGCGCCTTGGGGAAGTAGCCGTGCAGGGTGGCCTGGAACCAGGGATCGTCCGGGGCGCGCGAGGCGATGATCTCGTCGAACAGGTCAAGCTTGCCGTAGGCCAGCAGCACGGCCAGTTCCGGCCGGGTCAGGCCCTTCTTGGCCTGGGCGCGGTCGGCCAGCACCGAAGCTTCGGGCAGGCCCTCGACCTTGCGGTCCAGGCGGCCGCGACCTTCCAGCTCGCTCATGAAGCGGGCGTGGGAGTCGAGCTCCTCGACGCTGTCGCTTTCGAGCAGGGTCAGGGCCAGGGTCTGGTCGTAGTTGTGCTCCAGCACGTGATGGGCGACGTCGTCGGTCATCGAGGCCAGCAGGGTGTTGCGGTCGGGGCGGGTCAGTTCGCCCGAGCGCTCCAAGAGGCCCGTGAGGATCTTGATGTTGACCTCGTGGTCGGAGCTGTCGACGCCGGCGCTGTTGTCGATGGCGTCGGTGTTGAGGTGACCCGTGCTTTGCGCGAACTCGATGCGGCCGGCCTGGGTGAGGCCCAGATTGGCGCCCTCGCCCACCACCTTGACCCGCAGGTCCGAGCCGTTGACGCGGATGGCGTCGTTGGCCTTGTCGCCGGCGTCGGCGTTGGTCTCGCCCTTGGCCTTCACATAGGTGCCGATGCCGCCGAGATAGAGCAGCTCGGCGCGCGACTTGAGGATCGCGGTCATCAACTCGGCCGGCGAGACGCTGGCGGCCTTGAGGTCGAGCATGGCCTGGACCTCGGGCGACAGCGGGATCTCCTTCTGGTTCCGGGGCACGATGGCCCCGCCCTTGGAGAGCTTGCTGGCGTCATAGTCGGCCCAGGACGAACGCGGCAGCTTGAACATGCGGTCGCGCTCTTCCCACGAGGTCGCGGGATCCGGATCGGGGTCGAGGAAGATGTGACGGTGGTCGAAGGCGGCCAGAAGCTTGGTCTGCTTAGACAGCAGCATGCCGTTGCCGAACACGTCGCCCGACATGTCGCCGACGCCCACGACGGTGAAGGGCTGGGTCTGGATGTCCTTGCCCAGTTCGCGGAAGTGGCGCTTGACCGCTTCCCAGGCGCCGCGGGCGGTGATGCCCATGACCTTGTGGTCGTAGCCGACCGATCCGCCCGAAGCGAAAGCGTCGCCGAGCCAGAAGCCGTAGGACTCGGCCACGCCGTTGGCGATGTCGGAGAAGGTGGCCGTGCCCTTGTCGGCGGCGACGACCAGATAGGGATCCTCGCCGTCGTGGACCACGACCGAGGCCGGGGCGATCACCTTGTTGTCGGCGTCGATGTTGTCGGTGATGTCGAGCAGGCCGAACAGGAAGGTCTTGTAGGCGCGGATGGCCTCGGCCTGGATGGCGTCGCGGTCGCCGCCGCGCGGCAGCTGCTTGGGATAGAAGCCGCCCTTGGAGCCGACCGGCACGATGACGGCGTTCTTGACCTGCTGGGCCTTCACCAGGCCCAGGACTTCGGTGCGGAAGTCGTCGCGGCGGTCGGACCAGCGCAGGCCGCCACGGGCGACGGGGCCAAAGCGCAGGTGCACGCCCTCGACATGCGGGGCCGAGACGTAGATCTCGCGATAGGGCTTGGGCGCGGGCAGGTCGGCCAGTTCGCGCGAGGCGATCTTGAAGCTGATGTGCGGCTTGGGCGCGCCGTCCTCGGCGACCTGGTAGAAGTTGGTGCGCTGGATCGCGCCCACCAGGGCGGCGATGCGGCGCAAGGCCCGGTCGGCGTCGAGGCTTTCGACCGCCTGCAGGGCCTCGGTGATCTTGTCGGCGACCGCGACGGCCTGTTCCTTGCGAGCGTCCAGGTCGACGGCGATGGCCGGATCGAACTTGATGCGGAAGAGATCCAGGATCAGGCGCGCGACGCCGGGATTGTCGGCCAGGGCCGCCTCTTGCACGGCCTGCGACGGGTCCAGACCCGTCTGCTGGCGGTAGCGGGCCAGGGCGCGGACCAGGGCGGCCTCACGCCAGTCGACCCCGAGTTCCAGCACCAGGCGGTTGAAGCCGTCGCTTTCGGCGCGGCCGGTCCAGATGGCCACGAAGGCGGCCTCGAAGGCGCTCTTCACGTCGGCGAAGGCCAGGTGCTCGCCCTGTTCGTCGCGCAGCACGAACTCATGCACCCAGGTCGGCGAGATCAGGCCGTCGATGACCGGCTTCAGCTTGAAGCCGTCCTCGATCAGGGCCTTGAGGCCCATGTGCTCGAGGATCGGCAGCACGTCGGCCAGGGGGGCGGCCGCGCCGGGGCGATAGAGCTTGAAGCGGAAGGTCAGGGCGTCGTCGCCCTCGCGGCGGAAGGCGCGCACGCGCACGGCCTCGCCGGACTTCAGGTCGTCGACGACGGCGATGTCGGCCAGGGCCTCGGCGGCGTCGTACTGGTCGCGATAGCCGGGCGGGAAGGCGCCGGCCCAGCGGGAGAGGGTGTCGACCACCGGACGGGTGGCGCCGCGCTCGCGGACGATGGCCTCGAAGCGGTCGTCCCAGGTGCGGGTGGTCTCGGCGATGGCCGCTTCCAGGGCCGCCAGATCCGGGTCGCCGTGCTGGCCCGGCTTGACGCCGAGGATGTAGTGCACGCGCGCCAGGGGGGCGTCGGAGAAGCTGGGGTAGTAGGCCGAGACGCGGCCGTCGAAGGCCTGGCTGAGCAGTTCGCCGGCCCGCTGGCGCACGCCGGAGTCATAGCGCTCGCGCGGCACGAACAGCAGGGCCGAGATGAAGCGGTCGAAGGGGTCGCGGCGGGTGAACAGGCGCACGCGCGGGCGGTCGTAGAGATGCAGCACGCCCAGCGCCATGGAGAGCAGGTCGCCCTCCTCGATCTGGAACAGCTCGTCGCGCGGCCAGGTCTCGAGGATGTTGCGCAGACGCTTGCCGTTGTGGCTGTCGGGATCCTTGCCGGCCTGGCCCAGCACGTGCTCGACCTTGCGACGGATCAGCGGCACCTCGTGGGCGGGGGTCTCGTAGGCCTCGGCGGTGAACAGGCCCACGAACCGGACCTCGCCCGAGGGCTTGCCGTCGGGTCCGTAGCGGCGGATGCCGACATAGTCCATGTAGCCGCGGCGATGGACCTTGGAGCGCAGGTTCGACTTGGCCACGACCAGGGGCGCGCCGAGCAGCAGGTGGTCGCGGACCTGGGGCGACAGGATCGCCGGCTCGCTTTCGCGGCGCAGGACAGTGCGGGTCTGGTCGCGCAGGACGCCCAGGCTGCCTTCCGGCTGGTACAGCGGCTCCTCGGCCGCGTAGCCGCCGTCGGCGGTGCGGGGATAGTCGTAGACCCGCGCGCCCAGGAACACGAAGTGGTCGCCTTCCAGCCAGTCGAGGAAAGCGAGACCTTCAGCCCGCTCCTCGGCCGGCAGGTCGACGCCCGCGCCGCGCAGCTCGTCGATCGTGCGGCGCATCAGGGCGCGCATGGCGTCGAAGTCGTCGACGGCCAGGTGGGCGTCGCCCAGGGCGTCGCGGACGGCGGTCAGCAGGGCCTGCTCGCGGTCCTGGCCGACGGGCTCGAGCCAGACCTGGATCAGCGAGCGGCGCTGACCGGCCAGTTCGACCATCGGGTGGAACATGGCGCGCACCGAGAAGCCGGTCTCGGCGATGGCGCCCATGATGCTGTCGACGAGGAAGGGGCGGTCGGGCTGGACGATCTCGAGCACGTCGCCGCCTTCGGCCGCGCGGACGCGCAGGGCCAGGGGCTGGTCGGCGGCGGATTCGGCGAAGCGCCAGAGTTCGGCGAGGGCGGCGGCCACTTCGGCGGGTCCGACGCCGGGCAGTTCCTCGGCCGACCAGTCTTCCGAGGCCAGGGCCGCGAACTGAGCCTGGGGCGGGGAAAGCGATCCGCCGAGCGCCGCGGCCAGGGCCGCGCTCAGAGCGTTGGACGCCTGCTGGTTCGCCTTGCGGTCATTTTCGCCGACCATGGGTTTTTCCTCGCGAATTTTTGGCGACAACCTAGCCCTTTCCCACGCGCGTTCAACTCATGCGCCTGAGAACCGAACAATATTTTGCCTAAACTGCCAAATTCCGAAGGAAGCGCCACCCACATTTCTAGCCGAGCCGGATGACCGTTGATTGTTCGGAAATGCGGTCCGGAAACGGAAGCGCCGCCGGTGGGGGGAGACCGGCGGCGCAGGCCCGCCTTGGGGGGAAGCGGCGGGCTGTTTCCGCTTACGACGCGCCAGGTAAAGCAGGCTGGCGTCGCGCGGGACCGGGGTGGGGGCTCCCGGTACGAGACTTAGATAGGCGCGCCCTTTCGGAATTTAAGCCCCTTTTTTCAAACTCGGCCTTTTTCTCGCAGAACCCTGTTTGGCCACGCCCGCCGGGCCGTGCGAGACGGCTTTCTCGCCGCTGGGATCGCCGTCTTCCGACAGCAGGATGGCGATCCAGCGGGTGCCGTCGAACTGGGCCAGGATCAGCATCACGGCCACGGTCAGGGGCGTGGACAGGAACATGCCGGTGACGCCCCACAGGGCGCCCCAGACGGCCAGCGACAGCAGCACCACCGTCGGGTCCATGTTCAGGCTGTCGCCCTGCATGCGCGGCAGCACGACGTTGCCGACCACGAAGTAGATCACCTGCAGCGCCACCGCCAGGATCACCGCCGGCAGCAGGGTGTGATTGAACTGAACCAGGGCGAACAGCGGCGGCAAGATGCAGCCGACGGCCCCGCCCAGGATCGGGATGTAGCTGGCGATGAAGATCAGGAAGGCCCAGAAGAAGGCGTTGTCGAGCCCGACCAGGGCCATGACCGCCCAGGCGGCGATGGCGATCATCAGGCCGGTGACGGTCTGGATCCACAGGTACTGCTCGACCCCGTTGCGGATGCGCTGGAACAGGGCCACCGAGCGGTCGCGCTCGGCGTGATGCGGGAACAGGGCGACGATCTTGCGCGAGAAGCCCCGGCGCGAGGCGATGATGAAGCCCAGATAGATCAGCACCAGGACGGCGTTGGAGGCGAAGTTCTGCAGGCTGCCGGCGACGGCGCCGACATATTGCTGCGGATTGAGCTGGGCGATCAGGTCGTCGATGGTCGGCGGCACCTGCACGCCCACCAGGCCGGTGACCTTGGCGATCACCTCGTTGAGGCGCGGGGCGTAGGCCTTGGCCTGGCCGACGAACTCGGCGCCGTTGTCGACCACGATCCACACCGAGCCGCCGAACAGCAGCAGCGACAGCACGATCGCCATCGGCAGGGCCAGGCGCTGCGGGAACTTCGGCACCCGGCTGCTCAGCACACGGGCGAAGCTGTCGATCATCACCGCCAGGAAGGCCGCCAGGGCCAGGGGCGTGAGGATGTCGCGCGCGAAGTACATGGCCGCGCCGGCGGCGACCACCGCCAGGAAGACGACGGCGTTGCGGCTGGTGATCGAGGGCGGAGCGGTCGTCATCGACGGGAATCTCTTCTGACGTAAGTCTTGGGGACCATTGTTCAGCCCGATTGGCTAAGGACAAGGGCAGAGCTAGGCTTAAGCCTCAATCATGTAGGGAAGTTGCGCATGACCCTGGAGATCGGCGACGGCGAGATCCTGATCGGGCTCGGTGAAGGGCCCGTGACGCAGCGGCTTGACCGTTCGAACCGCCACGGCGTGGTGGCCGGCGCGACGGGCACCGGCAAGACGGTGACCTTGCAGGTCATGGCCCAGGCCTTCGCCGACGCCGGGGTTCCGGTGTTCGCCGCCGACGTGAAGGGCGACCTCTCGGGCGTCGCCGCGCCGGGAACGCCCAACGAGAAGATGCTGGCCCGCGCCGCCTCGATGGACATCGCCCTGGCCCCCGGCGCGCCGCCGACCATCTTCTGGGACCTGTTCGGTGAGAAGGGCCACCCGATCCGCACCACCATCTCGGAGATGGGGCCGGTGCTGCTGTCGCGGCTGCTGGAGCTGAACGACGTGCAGGAAGGGGTGCTGACCATCACCTTCCACGTCGCCGACAAGGACGGCCTGCTGCTGCTGGACCTGAAGGATCTTCAGGCGGCGCTGAAATACGTGGCCGACCACGCCGCCGACATCGGCACCCAGTACGGCAACGTCTCGCCGGCCACGGTGGGGGCGATCCAGCGCAAGCTGCTGACCCTTCAGACGCAAGGGGCCGAGCACTTCTTCGGCGAGCCGGCCCTGAAGCTGGCCGACATCATGCGCATCGATGTCACCGGTCGCGGCTACGTCAACATCCTGGCGGCCGACAAGCTGATCCAGTCGCCCAAGCTCTATTCGACCTTCCTGCTGTGGCTGCTGTCGGAGCTGTTCGAGGAGCTGCCCGAGGTGGGCGATCCGGAAAAGCCCAAGCTCGTCTTCTTCTTCGACGAGGCGCACCTGCTGTTCAACGACGCGCCCAAGCCGCTGATCGAGAAGATCGAGCAGGTGGTGCGGCTGATCCGCTCCAAGGGCGTGGGCATCTATTTCGTCACCCAAAACCCGGCCGACATTCCCGATGCGGTGCTGGGCCAGCTGGGCGCCCGGGTGCAGCACGCCCTGCGCGCCTACACCCCGGCCGACCAGAAGGGGCTGAAGGCGGCGGCCCAGTCGTTCCGAGTCAATCCGGCCTTCGATACCGCCGAGACCATCCAGGCCCTGGGCGTGGGCGAGGCCCTGATCTCGGTGCTCGACGCCAAGGGCGCGCCGACCGTGGTGCAGAAGACCCTGATCCGCCCGCCGGCCTCGCGCCTGGGGCCGCTGACGCCGGAAGAACGCGCCGCCGCCGTCGCCAAGAGCCCGGTCGCCGGCCTCTATGACACGGTGCAGGACCGGGCCTCGGCCTACGAAACCCTGCAAGGCCGCGCCGCCCAGGCCCAGAAGGACGCCGCCGCCGCAGAGGACGCGGCCGAGGCCGAGCGCCAGCGGGCTGCCGAGGAGAAGGTGCGCGAACGCCAGCGGGCGCAGGAAGAACGCGAGGAGGCCCGGGCTTCGCGGCCCCGCGCGTCGAACCGCCAGGGCATGGCCGAGACCTTCGCCAAGTCGCTGATCCGGACGGTGGCGTCCCAGGCGGGGCGGGAGATCATGCGCGGGTTGCTGGGGGGATTGAGCCGGCGGCGGTAGCGCCAGAAACCTCCCCCTCTGGGGGAGGCGGCCGAAGGCCGGTGGGGGGCCGTTCTCAGCTTCCCGTGCTTTGGCCGATTTCGCAGCTGCTCCCCCCACCGATCGCTGCGCGATCACCTCCCCCACAGGGGGAGGTTCCTTGGCGTTTTCCTTCTCCCCTTGCGGGAGAAGGTGTCGACGAAGTCGACGGATGAGGGGTCTCTCAGACCTGAACCGCCGCGCCCGGCCTGTCCGCTGTTCGCGGTTGAAAGGACTATCGACCCCTCACCCGGCCCGCTTCGCGGGCCACCCTCTCCCGCAAGGGGAGAGGGATCAGCGGATGGCTTCGGCCAGCGCCGATCGCAGTTGCTCGATGCGGAACGGCTTTCTCAGCACCGGCCACGGCGAGTCTTCCAGCGCCGCGGCCAGGCGGTCGCCGGCGTAGCCGGTGGTGAGCAGCACGGCCATGTCGGGGTCGCGCTGGACGGCGGCGCGGGCCAGTTCGACGCCGCTGACGCCGCCGGGCATGACCAGATCCGACAGCAGCACGTCGAACGGCGGCTCGGCCTCCAGGCGGGCCAGGGCGGCGTGGCCATGCTCGGCCGAGACGACCTCGCAGCCCAGTTCGGACAGCACGCCCTCGGTGATGGCCCGGACGCTGGCGTCGTCCTCGACCAGCAGCACCCGCAGGCCGGTGAGGTCGGCGGCTGGACCGGCCTCTGCGGCGATGACGCCGACGGCGTCGGGCGCGGCGGCGGGCAGGTGCAGCGACACCGTCGTGCCCCGGCCCTCCTGGCTGTCGATGGTCACCGCCCCGCCGCACTGGCGCACGAAGCCGTAGACCTGGGCCAGGCCCAGGCCGGTGCCCTTTCCGACCTCCTTGGTGGTGAAGAACGGCTCGAACACCCGACCCAGCACCTCGGGCGACATGCCATGGCCGGTGTCGGTGACGGCGACCCGCACATAGTCGCCGGCCGGGGCCTCGCCCGCCTGGCCGTCTTCCAGCGTCTCGGCGCTGACCGAGACGGTGATGGTCCCGGCGTCGGGGGTGGCGTCGACGGCGTTGACGACGAGGTTGAGGAGGGCGGCCTCGAACTGGGCGGCGTCGACACGGCTGGCGCCGGCCTCGGGATGGGCCTCGACTACCAGGGTCTTGGCGTCGCCTGCCGCGCGGCGGACCAGGGGCTCGACCTGCAGGATCAGGCCGGCGATGTCGACGACCTCGAGCTTGAGTTCCTGGCTGCGCGAGAAGGCCAGCAGCTGGCGGGTCAGGCGCTCGCCGCGCTGGCCGGCCGCCAGGGCCGCCTCGCCCAGCCGCTGTACGCGGGCCAGATCGCCGGGTTTCTTGAGGATCATGTCCAACCCGCCGACCATGACGGTCAGCAGGTTGTTGAAGTCGTGGGCCACCCCGCCGGTGAGACGTCCCACGGTCTCCAGCCGCTGGGCCTGGGCGAGCGCGGCCTCGGCCTTGGCCCGCTCGGCGATGCTGGCCTCCAGGGCCGCCGTGCGCTCGACCACGCGGGCCTCGAGCTCCAGGGTGGTCTCGACCACCTCGGTATTGTCGAAGCAGCTGCCGATATAGCCCTGGAACTGGCCGTAGGCGTCGTGGCGCGGGGCGCCGGCGCTGCTGATCCAGCGCCAGGCGCCGTCGGCGCGCTTCAGCCGGAAGGCGGCGCGGAACGGTTGGCGCAGCCTGGTGGCGGCGAAAACCTCGGCCTCGGCGGGACCCAGGTCGTCAGGATGGACGCCGTGCGCCCAGCCCCTGCCCGTCTCCTCCTCCAGCGAGCGGCCGGTGAACTTCAGCCAGGCGTCGTTGAACCAGACGCAGTCGCCGCCGACGTCGGAGATCCAGATCATCACCGGGGCGGCGTTGGCCACGCCCCGGAACTGCTCCTCGCTGGTGCGCAGGGCGGCGGCGGCCTGGCGCTCGCGCGTCACGTCGCGGAAGGTGATGGCCAGCCCCTCGCTGATCCGCACGCCGGACGAACGCACCCAGCGCGGCTCGCCGTCGATCACCCGCATCAGCTCCAGGTCGTCGGGACCGCCCTCGTCGAGCAGCCGCATCAGGCGGACCAGCATCTGCTCGCCGGTGTCGTCGCGGAACACGTCGCGCACCCGGCGGCCGACCAGGGTGGAGATCCCCTTGGGCCGCATGGCCTGGGCGGCGGGGTTGGCGTAGGTCCAGCGGAAGTCGATGATCTGGCCGCCGCGGCGGATCGGTTCGAGAATGACGAAGGCGTCGAGCGAGGCCTCCTGGGCGATGCGGAACCGCTCCTCGGCCGCGAAGCCGTTGCGCACCGCCAGCCGCAGGGCCGCGACGAACAGCACGATCAGGCCGGCGCACACCGCAAAGGTCGCCAGCTGGGCGGCCTCGACGGCGTCCAGCGGCCCCATCCACAGCAGTTTGACCAGCAGGGCGCTGGCGGCGACCGCCAGCAGCCCGCCCCACAGGCCGCCGACCAGGGCGGCCAGCATCACCGCCACGAAGAACGGCGGGAAATTGCTCGGATGGTTGGTCAGGGCGACGGCGCCGACGCGCGCCGCGGCGGCCAGCCCCACGGCCAGGACCACGAGGCACAGCCGAAGGATCGGCCGATCGACGGACGAGGCGAAGCGGATCGCCGTCCGACTGAGGAATTGGCCCATGCCGCCGCCCTAGATCACGCGCACACCCCAACAGGGCGCGTGAGCTAACGCCCCTCAGCGGTGAAGGTTCCGGCGGATCAGGCCGCGCCGCGCACCTTGACCTTGGCGGGAGCCTCGGCGGCTTCAGGGATGGGCTCGAACACCGCGGCGGCGCTGGCCAGGGTCCAGGCCGACAGGCTGTCGAGCGGACCCGGACGGCCGATGGCGTAGCCCTGCAGCTCGGCGCAGGCCTCGCCGCGCAGGAAGTCGATCTGCTCCTGGGTCTCGACGCCCTCGGCCACGACCGGGATCTCCAGGCTGCGGCCCAGGCCCAGCACGGCGCGCACGATGACGGTGGCGCGGTCGTGGCGGTGGATGTTCTCGACGAAGCTCTTGTCGATCTTGATCTTGTCGAACGGGAACGACTGCAGGGTCGACAGCGACGAGAAGCCGGTGCCGAAGTCGTCCATGGCGATGCGGACGCCCAGGGCCTTCAGGCGGCGCAGGTTGTCGAGCGCGCGCTGGTAGTCCTTGAAGAGGGCGCTTTCGGTGATCTCCAGCTCCAGGCGCGAAGGCGACAGGCCGGTGGCGATCAGCACCTCGTGGACCAGGGTGGGCAGGTTGGGCTGGTTCAGCTGCAGCGGCGACAGGTTGACGGCGATGCGCAGCGGGCGGTCCCAGCTGGCGGCGTCGGCGCAGGCGCGGCGCAGGACCCACTCGCCCAGCTGGGTGATCAGGCCGTTCTCCTCGGCCACCGGAATGAAGTCGAGCGGCGGGACCATGCCGCGCACCGGGTGCTTCCAGCGGACCAGGGCCTCGAAGCCGCAGACCTCGCCGTCGGCGGCGCGGGCCAGCGGCTGGTAGAACACCACCAGCTCTTCGTCGGTGATCGCTTGGCGCAGCTCGCGGGCCAGGGTGCGGCGCTCGCGGATGGTCTCGTCCATCTCGCGCTTGAAGAAGCGATAGACGCCGCGGCCGCTTTCCTTGGCGCGGTAGAGGGCCATGTCGGCGTTGGCCAGCAGGGCCTCGGCGGTGCGGCCGTCGTCGGGGAACAGCGACACGCCGAGGCTCGCGCCCATGGCCAGGTCCTGGCCTTCGTAAGAGGTGGGCAGCGACAGCTGTTCCAGCACGTGGCCGGCCAGCTCGGCGGCGGCGGTCGGCTGGTCGCCGGCGGCGATCTGCACGATGATGAATTCGTCGCCGCCCAGGCGCGCGGCGAAGGACGGGGCGGTGACCGACTCCTGGAGGCGGCGCGCGGCCTCGACCAGCAGGGCGTCGCCCGCCAGGTGACCGTGCAGGTCGTTGGCTTCCTTGAAGTGGTCGAGGTCGATGCAGACCAGGCCCAGGCTCTCGCCCGAGGCCTCGACGCGCTCGAGCGCGGCGGCCAGGCGCACCTGCAGCGAGTTGCGGTTGGGCAGGCCGGTCAGGCCGTCGTGTTCGGCCAGGTAGCGGATCTTCTCCTCGGCCGAGCGGCGCTCGCGCAGGTCGCGGATGGCCAGCACGGTGAGGCCCGAGGTCTCGGTGCGGGCGCCGTCGTCCATCAGGCGCGAGAACACCTCGACCGGAATGGCGCGACCGCCTTCGGGCGGCTGCAGCAGGCCTTCGCGGCGCACGCCCTCGCGGGCGGATTCCTTGCCGTCGAAGGTCAGCATGGCGTTGTAGAGCGGCTTGCCGACCAGCTCGCCCAGCGAGGCGCCGGCCAGTTCGCAGAAAGCGGCGTTGGCGTCGTTGATGCGGCCGTCCTGGACCACGACGATGCCTTCGTAGGCGGCGTTGGCCAGGCGGCGGATGCGGTCCAGCGCCGAACGGCTGGTCGAGGACTCGATGGTCACCGCGCCCAGGCCGCCCAGGATGATCAGGCCGGTGATCGAGGTCACGGCCAGGGTCAGCACGGCGCCCGACAGCAGCTGCTCGGGCACGATGATGCTGGCGTCGGGCATGATGGTGACGGCGCCCATGCCGGTGAAGTGCAGGCCGCAGACGCCCAGGGTCAGAATGCCGCCGCCGATCAGCTGCTTGGGCAGCGTGCGGGCGCGGCCGCCCAGCACCAGGGCGCCGGCCGAGAACGCGACGCCGATCAGCACCGAGACGGCGACGGTGGCCTGTTCCCAGACCACGTAGCCCTGGGTCACGAAGGCCGACATGCCGGTGTAGTGCATCGCCCCGATGCCCAGACCCAGCAGCAGGCCGCCGGCGCAGTCGTTGGTGCGGGTGCGCTCGGCCGAGGCCACGGCGAAGCCGGCGGCCATGAACAGCACGGCGATCATCAGCGACAGCAGGGTGCCGGCCGGGCTGTAGCCCGTCTTCAGGCCCGGGTCGTAGGCGACCATGCCGATGAAGTGGGTGGCCCAGACGCCCGAGCCGGCGACGAGGCCGGTGAGTAGCAGCCAGGCGCCGCGGACCAGGCCGCGGGCCCCGCGCAGGCGCGAGAAAAGACGGAACGCCGTGAAACACGCGGCGAAGCAGACGAGGCCGGCGACAAGCACGAGCCTGAAGTCATGCTGCCCGGTGAGGCAGGTCAGAACCTTCAACAAAGGCGTTCCCCCAGAGTGGTACGACGCCACTCTGTGCGGAAAGATACAAAAAAATGGTTTCTAATACGCGGCCAGGTAGTCGCAGGCGCGGCCCATTGCCGCATTTCTTAGTGAATCGAACCTTAATTCGTCCGATTGCACGAAATCTACCGCGCCTGCGGGGTATTTCTTAGAAGAAGCGTTCGCCGATACGGACGGTGTCGCCCGGGCCGACCTTGGTCGAGGGCGTGAGTTCGACCTTGGTCTCTTTCTCTTCGCCGTCGTGCTTGATGTAAACCTTGCCCTTGTCGGCGCGGTAGGTGTAGCCGCCGGCGGTGGCCACGGCGTTCTGGACGGTCAGGCCCGAGGTGTAGGGATAGGTGCCCGGCTTGGTGACTTCGCCCAGGATGTAGAAGGGGCGGAAGTTCAGGACCTCGACGCTGACGCGCGGCTCCTTCAGGTAGCCGTCGCGCAGGGCCGTCTCGACCGTGTCCTGGAACTGGCGGACGCTGAGGCCCTCGGCCTTGACCTCGCCGACCAGCGGCAGGGAGAGCTTGCCCGAGCCGGTGACGTAGAACTCGCCCGACAGCGACGGCTCGCCGAAGACCGTGACCCGGACCTTGTCGCCCGAGCCCAGCTGGTAGTCGAGGCCGGCGGCCTGGTCGGCGGTGATCGGAGCGCTGGCTTGCGGCGCGGGCGGTGCGCCCTGAGCTTGAGCCTGGGCCGCCGGTGCGACGGCGGCGAGGGCCAGGCAAAGCGAAGCCGCCCGAATGAAGCGTCGAACGGTAATCATGCTGGTCACGTCTCTTGGCTGCATCCCTCGCCGGTCTCATGGCATGGGCGAAGGGCAGCCACAAGCATCACGCCGGTACGGCTCGACGTTTTCGCGCTTGCAGCATCGAAGGCGGTCCTTCGCCCAGGCGGACGGCGGTCAGAACGCCCGTGGCGTAGGCTCCGGTGTCGACATTGATGCGGTGCGGTCCGACGAACGGCTCCTCGTCGGGGGTGTGGCCGTGCACGACCACCAGGCCCAGGCCGTGGGGCTGGTGCAGGAAGTCGCCGCGGATCCACAGCAGGTCCTGCGGGTCCTGCTCGGCCAGGGCCCGGCCCGGCCGCACGCCGGCGTGGACGAACAGGTAGTCGCCGTAGAGGGCCGACAGCTCCAGCTGGCGCAGGAAGGCCAGATGCCGGCTGGGCAGGTTGCGCTGGAACTGCTCCTGCGCCGCGCGCCAGGCCTCGGGATCGCGGCCGGCCGGGCGGGCGACGCCGTAGGAGGCCAGGGTCTCGCCGCCGCCGAACTCGGCCCACACCGGCCCGCCTTCGGGATCGTCGAGGAACTGCAGCAGGGTCTGCTCGTGGTTGCCCATCAGGGCCCGCACCTCGAAGCCGGAGGCGCCGCCGGACACGGCCTTCAGCGCCTCGACCCGGTCGATCACGCCGGCCGAGTCCGCGCCGCGGTCGATGTAGTCGCCGACGAACACCAGCACCGGCCGGTCCTGGCGGCCCAGGCCCGCGAAGTCGGCGGCCACGGCGTCGAGCAGGTCGTCGAGCAGGTCGAGGCGGCCGTGGACGTCGCCCACGGCGTAGACCACCCGCCCGCCGGTGCTGGCGGTCTTGGCCTTCGACGCGGACTTGGAACGCAGGAAGCGGAAAACCATGGGCTCTGACGACGACGGAAAACGAGGCTTCAAACTGCCTCAGCCGCTTGCGGGCGGCAACTGTCGCTGCACGCCATTGTTAACACGAAATACACCGAGAATTTGCACGCCAATTTCACCGTGAATATTCAGAGACTATTATCAATAATATCGAATAAACCAGATCGCTTATTCGTTAAAACACCAAGCATTTTGATCCGATATTCAATGGAAGATCGCAGGATGGACTCACGAATTTCGCGAGACCACCATGAAGATCTCCGCATTTCTTGGATCCGCCGCCGTCGCCCTGAGCGCGATGATCGCCGCCGCGCCCGCCATGGCCGCGCCGCCGGCCTTCATGCCGCATGGCGCCCCGGCCGCGGCCCCTCCGGGCTTCAAAGCCTTGTGCCAGCGGGATCAGGCGAGCTGCATCGCGCCGCCGCAAGAGGTCGCCGCCCTGGCGCTCGACGCCAATTCCGCCGCCATCAACACCTCGTCGATCGGCGAGCGCCGCCTGACCTGGGGTTCGGCGCCGCTGGCCGTCTCGGCAGTAGAAGAAGACGAAGATACTTCCGTCCAGACCATCGAAGTCCTGCGCGCAGTGCGCCCGGACGTTAACATTCGCCTGAGCTCGCTGGACCAGACCCTGGCCGCCCTGCTGGCCACGGCGCCCGCCGCCTCCGCCAAGTCGGCGCCCGCCGGCGTGACGCTGGCCTCGGACGTCGACGGCCTGGCCCGCCTGACCCGCGACCAGATGAAGCTGATCAACGAGATC
This sequence comes from Caulobacter sp. GW821-FHT10A10, assembly GCF_059415745.1. Classification (NCBI taxonomy): domain Bacteria; kingdom Pseudomonadati; phylum Pseudomonadota; class Alphaproteobacteria; order Caulobacterales; family Caulobacteraceae; genus Caulobacter; species Caulobacter sp. GW821-FHT10A10. The sequence continues at coordinate 996,063 of NZ_JBWKNV010000001.1, forward strand.
AATCGCCAGGTGAACCGCGAGGTCCGCAAGGCCGACGACTTCGATCTCTACGGCCTGGCCGAGTATTGGTCGCTGCCGAAGGTCATCGACGGCAAGATGTACGGCGACTGCGAGGACTATGCGCTGGAGAAGCGCCGCCGCCTGATCGAGGCCGGCGTGCCGGCCTCGGCCCTGTCGATGGCGGTCGCGGTCACCGCCCGCGGCGAAAGCCACGCCGTGCTGCTGGTCGCCTTCGAGCAGGGCGACTGGGTGCTCGACAACCTGACGCCTTGGGCCACGCCCTGGAGCGAACTGAACTATCGCTGGATCGAGCGCCAGGTGGCCGGCTCGTCGGCCTGGGTCTCGGTGAGCTGAGCCCCGGTCCTCCCCGGATCTCAGCCCAAAGAGAAAGGCCTCGCCCCGGATCCCGGAGCGAGGCCTTTAATCTTCGTGCGGCGCCCTTTGGTCAGGCGCCTTCCGGCTGAAGCCTAGTAGGCGTTCTCGGCCAGCAGCAGGTGCGGAACGGTCAGCAGGATGATGCGGATGTCGCTGAACAGCGACCAGCCGTCGATATAGGCGATGTCGGCCTTCACCCGGGCGGCCATGGCCTCGACGTCGGTGGTGCCGCCGCGCAGGCCGCGGATCTGGGCCAGACCGGTAAGGCCCGGCTTGGCCTGGAAACGCATGTGATAGGTCGAGATCAGCGCGCCGTAATAGGCGTCGTGCGCCATGGCGTGCGGACGCGGCCCGACCAGCGACATGTCGCCTTTCAGCACGTTGAGCAGCTGCGGCAGCTCGTCGATGCTGGTGGTGCGCAGGATCTTGCCGATCTTGGTGATGCGGTCGTCGTCGCGCTTGGCCTGGACGACCTTGTCGCCGTTCTCCTCGCAGCGCATCGAGCGCAGCTTGAAGATCGTGAAGGTGCGACCGTTCAGCCCGCCCCGCGTCTGGCGGAACAGGATCGGACCAGGAGACTCGAGCTTGATCAACAGCGCCGCGAGCAGAAGCACGGGCGCGAAAAAGATCAGTGCAAGGCCTGAAACGACGACGTCGATCACACGCTTGCCGGGATCGACGGCCACGCGCGGAAGAATCTCCGACTGGACGCCGTCCATGATTTCGGTGTTCGAGCTTCCGCTCACAGCGCAACCCCCTATCCCACCACACACAAAACGAAGCCCGCCCCACTTCGTATCTAACTACCTAATGCAACTCTCTCACGACGTCGCGTGGAAACTGATACTTAACCATAAATATAGTGACATTGCATAAACCCTGTTCCTTCACCCAGGCTTTAGGGTCAGCGAACTAGGCTGTAGTCGCGTAGGGAGGGCCTGCGCTCAGGACTTCGGGTTCCATGCAGCACGCCAATCTCTCGCTGAACAGCCTCGCCCAGACGATCCCCGCGCCGCGCCGCCTGCCGCGCGCCATCGGCTGGGGCCTGGCCGCCATCGTTTCCGCCGGTCTGTGGTACGCGGCGGTCGAAGCCGTCCGCCTGCTGTTCTGATCCTCTGACCCTGGCCTTAAGGCCCTGACGGCGCGTCCCGCCTAAATCAGGGCCGCCATCAGGGCCACCATCAGGGCCACCATCAGGGCCGAACGCCCAGCGCCGTAAGCTGCAGCGCCATGCCCACCCGGCCCGCCGGGTTGCGGATGCCGTTCGCCAGGGCGATCAGCGGCTTGGGCTTGCGCCTCAGGCGCCACTCCGCCCCCAGATGATAGAGCGCCTGCTCGCGGGCCGCCGGCGTCAGCCGGTCCCAGCGCTCGAAGGCGAAGACCGTCCGCGCGCGGAACAGGCTCGTCTGCAGCGGCGCCACCAGATACGACCGCTCCAACGCCTGGGCCGCGGCCTTGTCGCGCCCGGCCGCCGCGTCCACCGCCGCTCGCCGCAGCCAGGCCGAACCGGACCCCGGCCGCAGGGCCAGTTCACGGTCGCTGAGACCGTCCAGCTTCGCCAGCTCTTCCCGCGACGGCGCGCCCTGCGACAGGCCCCGCTCGATGCGCGAGGCCAGGACCTCGGCCGAGGCCGTCGGCCAGGCCGAAAGATCGCCGTCCAGCTTGACCGCCAGCAGAGGCGTGGCGGCGGCCGCCGCCACGAGACAGCAGGCGACCGCCCCCGCCAGCATCAGCCGCGCGGGTCGCGAACTGGGCGCGGCGCGAACCTCGCGACGTCCAGCGGCCATGCCGCCGACCACGCCGAAACCCACCACGGCCAAGGCCTGGATGGCGGGCGTCTGCAGGGCGAAGTCGCTAAGGCCGTGGACCAGAAACACCGCCGCGGCGCAGACCGCGCCCCGCGACCAGACCGAGAGGCCGTCCGAACCGAGCGCGGCGCGGCCGATCGGGGCCAGGCGCTCCAGGAACAGGGCCGCCATCAGCGCGGCGCCGACCACGCCGGCCTCCTCCAGCCACTGGACATAGAGATTGTGCACGGCGCGGACGTTGTAGAGCGCCGGCAGGCTGTCCTGGGTGACGACCAGCTGGTTGACCGTCGGGAACGATCCCAGGCCGTAGCCGAACCAAGGCGCGGCCTGGAAGGCGCGCCAATGCGGGGCGACGATCTGGGCCCGGACGTCGAGATGCTGCTGGGCCATGCCGAAGCGCTCGAGCACCAGACCCGCGCCGTTGAACACCAGCACGCCCGCCACCAGCAGAGCGACCAGGGCGTAGAACACCGCGGCCTTGCGCGAGGCGCCCCGGCCGGAGAACAGCTCCCAGGCGACGAACAGGCCGACGCCGAACACCGCCGCGACCAGGCCGCCGCGTGAGGCGGTCATCAGCAGGCAGACCAGCAGCAGGGCGCTCAGGCTCGCCAGGCTGACGGCCCGCGGATCGCCCTGGCGCAACATGCGCGCCCCGCCCCGGCGCAGCCGCGCGGCGAGGGCGGCCACGGCCATGACCAGGGCGGCGGCGAAGACGGTGGCGGCGCTGTTGGGTCCCAGCAGGGTGGCGCGCATCCGGCCCAGGCCACGCACCGAGACGTACTGCGCCAAAGCCCCGGCGGCGTAGACCGCCACGGCGGCCAGCAGGCAGAACAGCAGGCGGCGACCGCGCGTCTGCGACGCCCCGATCACCCGCGCCGCAACGTAGAGACAGAAGAGGCCCAGCAGGTTGACGACGTTCAGCAGCACGGCCGAACGGTCCAGCGTCGTGGCGGCGAAGGCTTGTGGAACGTAGGACCAGACCGGGTGGGCGCCGTCGGGCGTCCACGGCGTCAGCGGCCAGAGGACGGCGGCCAGCAGCAGGGCGGCCAGCACGCCCGGGACCAGCCATCCGCCGAGGCGGGCGAGGTCACGGCGGGCCCAGCCGCAGCTGGCCAGCAGGCCGACGAGGAACAGGGCGTAGAGCGCCGAGAAGCCGGCGGCCACCGCCAGCTCGCTGGCCCCGAAGGCCAGGACGGCGGCGAACACCAGGCCCGTCAGGACCAGACAGGCGGCGGTTTCGGACCCCGCGAGCCGCCGGGTCCGCCCCGCGTCAGTCGGCATAGTACTTTCGGTAGCTCTTGTAATAGTAGCCGGCGTCGCCGTAGCCGTAGCGGGACTGCGCCTTCAGATCCATCTGGGTCAGGGCCACGCCGGCCAGGAACACGCCACGGCCCTGCAGCAGCGACAAGGCCGAGGTAATGGCCTTGACCGGGGTGCGCTTCCAGCGGGCCAGCATGACCACGGCGTCGGCGTGCGGCGCCAGGATGCGGGTGTCGGCGATGGCCAGCAGCGGGGCGGTGTCGAGCAGCACCACGTCGAAGCGCTGGCGCAGCTCGGCCAGCAGGCGCTGGAAGGCGGCCGAACCGAAGACGTCGCGCGGCGTGTAGGCCGACTTCATCAGCGGCAGCACCTTGGCGCCGCTGACGTCGGAGACCAGGGCTTCGTCCAGGGTCGCCGCGCCGTTCAGCACCTCGATCAGGCCCACGGTCGGGGCCGTGGGCAGGAAGCGGTTGATCGCGCCCTGACGCAGGTCGCAGTCGACGACGACGACATTGGCGCCCGAAGCGGCCAGCGTGCGGCCCAGCGAGAAGGTGGTGGTGGTCTTGCCTTCACCCGGCAGCGACGAGGTGACCGCGATCACCTTCACCGACTCGCCGACCTTGGAGAACAGGATCGCCGCGCGCAGCTTGCGCAGGCTTTCGGCGAAGCTGGAGAGCGGCTTGTTGAGCAGGTAGTCCGGCGGCGTCAGGCCACGAACGGCGCGGGCGTCGTCCAGGGTGGAGCTGAGCAGCGGCACCGAGCCCAGGTAGGAGACGCCCAGGCGGCGCTCGACCTCGTCCTCGGTGAACAGGCCGGCCATCAGGATCTCGGCCAGGATGATGGCGCCGACGCCGGCCGCCAGGGCGGCGACCAGACCGACCATCAGGTTCAGCGACGGCTTGGGCGCGCTGGGCTTGGTCGGGATGGTGGCGCGCGACACCACGCGGGCGTCGGGCTGCTCGATGCCCTGCTGGGCCGAGGTCTGCTTGAAGCGGGCCAGCAGGGACTCATACAGCGTGCGGACGGAGTCGGCCTTGCGCTCCAGCTCGCCCAGGCGGATGCCGGCGCGGTTGTTGCCGGCCAGGGCCCCGCGGGCGGCGCCGACGCTGCCGGCCATCGAGCCGGTGCGCTGGCGGGCGACCTGGGCCTGGGCCTCGAGGTTGGAGATGATGCGCTTGATCTCGGCCTGGATCTGCCCGTCGATGTCGGTCAGTTCGCGGCGGGCCTTCAGCAGGTCGGGGTGGCGGTCGCCATAGCGGCCCGACAGGTCGGCCACGGCGGCGCTCTTCTCGGCGCGCTGCTTGCGCAGCTGCTGCACGACCGGCGAGTTCAGCGACTCCCCGACGTCTTCGCCCGTGCTGCCGCGGGCCAGCTGGCTGCGGGCGATGCTCAGGCGGGCGTCGGTCTCTGCCTGCTCGGCGCGGGCGCCGGCCAGTTGCTGGTTCAGGCCCGAGATCTCCTGCTCGGTCAGGGTCGCGCCCTGAGCGCTCATCAGGTTGTTGGCGATCTTGTACTGCTGGACGTCGGCCTCGGCCTGCTGCAGCTCGCCGCGCAGGTCGGCGACGCGGGTGTTCAGCCAGTCGTTGGCCTGGCGGGTGGCGTCGAACTTCGCCTCCAGCTGCTCGGTCAGATAGAGGTCGGCGAAGGCGTTGGCCAGCTTGGCGGCCTGGGCCGGATCGGGATGGGTGTACTGGACCGTGATCAGATAGGTGACGCCCGAGCGCTTGACGGCCAGGCCGCTCAGCACGCGATCGACGACCCGTTCGCGGCGGCGCTGGGCCTCGATGTCGCTGACCTTCTCGGCCGGGGTGACGGCCTTCTTCAGGAAGGGCAGCCAGGCGCGGACGCCCTTGGCGCCGGCCAGGCTGGGATTGAAGTAGGGATCCTGGTCGAGCTTCAGCTTCTGGACCACGCGGTCGGCCAGCGAGCGCGAACGCAGCACCTCGACCTCGGTGTCGACCACGGCGCTGTCGGCCGGCAGGCCCGAGAGCACCGCGCTCATGTCGGGCGTGACCTGCTCCTGGCGCACGTCCAGCATCACCTGAGCCGAGGTCGAGTAGGTCGGCGTCTGCTGCAGCGTGTAGAGCACGACCGCCACGAACACCGCCAGCGCCACCGCCGCGAACAGCCGCAGCCGCCGCCGGAAGACGGCGATGACGACGTTCAGGTCAAACGCAGCCCCCCCAACGTCGGACGTCGGAGCGGTTTGGGTCTCGAAGGTCGAGCCGTCCATGATGCGCACTCTTCACTGGTCGAATGGTCCCCCGCCTAGCGAAGGACCGTGACCTATTTCAGGCCTGGAGCTTGTCCATTACCGAAGAAAACCTCGGCAATGGATTAACCGGCTCCAATTCAAACATTCGAAACGCGAGGGCCGCTCAAATTTTCGGCCGCCGGGTCCTAGAACTGCAGGGCGACCGAGGCGGCCAGCTTGTTGTCGGTGAAGCTCTTGGACTTGTCGACGCCGTCCGACTTGGTCTTGGCGTAGGTGTAGGTCAGGAAGACCCCGACGCGGCGGTTCATCAGATAGGCGGCCGACAGCTTGCCGCCGGTGCGCTTGTCGGCGCGATCGATGCCGTCGTAGTCGTCCTTGCCGAAGCTGGCCTGGCCCGACAGCAGCACGTTGCGCAGCAGCTCGTGGTCGACGGCGACCGAGCTGTTGGTCGACACATAGCCCTGCGAGGCCAAGACCACGGCTTCCTCGATGGCGCGCGAGGCGTTGAAGGTGACCGTGGTCAGTTCGGTCGGGAACCACTCGACCTTGGTCTTGGTGCTGAAGCCGCTGACGTCGCGGCTGCCGCCGGCGAAGTTGTCGTAGGTCTGCTTCATGTAGCCGGCGTCGACCTGGCCGCGGATCGCCTGGGCCAGTTCGAAGTCGACACCGGCGGCCAGGTTGTAGCCGTCGGAGTCACGGGTCTTGGTCACGTCGTAGCGGCGCGAGTCGCCGGTCAGCGAGACGTAGAAGGCCGTGTCCGGGCTGACCGCGTAGTCGGCCTTGACGCCGTAGCGGATCTGGTCGCGGTCGCGGAAGTCCTGGTCCAGGGCGGTCGTGCCGCCGCCGGTCACCGCCAGGCGACCGTCCTCATAGTCGAACGAGCGGCTGTTCAGGTCGCCGGTGATGCGCAGGCGGTTGAATTCCTTGACGCCTTTCAGCGTGGCCGTGACCAGCGAATACTCGATCGGAGCCAGCGAGGCCGTCGGCGATTCCGGCGCCGAGCGCGGCTCGATCAGCTGTTGGTACTGCAGCGAGCCGGAAATGTTCGAGCCGCGCACCACGTCCAGGCGGCCGTTGACGCCGAGGGTGTATTCCTCGTTGTTTTCGGTGTCGTGGTTCGAATAGCGGTTCACCGAGGCCGAGGCGAAGGCGCCCAGCGAATGGCGCGACCAGTCCGAACGCAGCGCCAGTTCCGGCTTCACGCGCCAGATGGTGTCGCTCGTCTCGCCGGCGGCGACGGCGTAGATGTTGTCGTCCCGCTCGGCTTCGATCGTCAGCCGGGGATAGGCCTTGAACGCGCCCAGGCGGACGCCGGCGGCCTCGTAGTCCGGGCGCGGACGCTGACGCACGCTGACGTGCTTGTCGCGCTTGAAGCTGGTGGCGGCGTCTTGCGCAGCCGCCACCTGCGGCGCGGCCGCGACAAGCACGGCCGCGACCGCGGCTGAAGCCAGAATTTTCATTATCCATCCCCATTTCGACGGCCATCAGGCCGTCTTTTCGGAAACCCGACACAAACAAAAAGGGTTCGCCGACGAAACCCGAGGGCGCGAAGAGCGCCGAAGTCTTAAGACGGCGATCAGGTGCCGCAATAGTCGGCGATGACGCCGGCGCAGGCGTCGTACTGGGCGCCGCCGGCGTCGCCGCCAGCCGCGCCGCCGTCCAGGCTCGACAGCACGGTGACGGAGTCGCCGCCGTCGGTCGCCGCGGTGACGGTGCCGGTCGCGCCGGTGGCGGCGGCCACCTGGGCGCCGAGCTCCGGCGAGACGGCCGAGGCCACGTCGACGGCCATGGTCCCGGTGATCAGGCCGCTGGCGGCGGCCTTGGTCAGGGCGGCGACGATCACGGCCGGGGAGGCGCCGGACTTGGCGAGGGCGGCGGCGATCGCGGTCTTGACGGCGGCTTGCTTGCCGGCGGCGTCGAGGGCGGCGTAGCCGGGATCGGCGGCGGCGGCGGTCGCCGCGTCGGCGATCACCTGCTGGAGATCTTCGGCGGTCGGCGGAGCCGGTTCAGCGGCCGTGGTCGGCGCCTGCAGGGAGGCGGCGATCGAAGCGAGCGGCGCGACGGTGATAACCAGACCCAGCGCGGCGGCCTTGGCGAAACGCGATGACATGGTTTACCCCCATTAGTAATGCGCGTTTTCCTATAGGCCGCAACCGAGGGCTATTACCAGCCCTAAATCCCGGCGTTAGGTTAATTGACCGCCCGTAGATGCGCATTCTGCACAGATGCGCAACAATCCCTGAGCGGCCTGCTTCTGGCGGGATCAATTCTTAGGCCATGCCTGTGACGTAGGCATGAAGCCCAGGAACCATCGCCTCTATATCCTGAAAGGCGAATATTTCCCGCGATGGCTCATCGACTCGCCTGAAGAGCATCAAGCTCGACCATAGAGTCGAGTTTATGATCAAGGCGGGGAACGAATTGTCGCCTGTTCAATATCCGGCCGTTCACGGATAGAGCACTCAGCGCCGTCGACGCGCCATGCGGCGCAATCCTCGCACCACCGGTCGCTCGATGCTGGGCCAGATCAATAGTCCGACGAGAAAGATGATGACGGCGATGGCGACGAGCACGATGCAACCTCAAGGCGACAATCCCTTATAATCCGAACGTGACCGTTTGTCCGGTCTCCTTGCGCGGAAAACGCTTTGCCGTATTGCGCCGCACGCTTGCGCGGCGCATGGAGGCCAAGCCTGACCTCGCCCGCGCCATCCTCCTCGTCCCGGCGCGGCGAGCCTCCGGCCCGATCCGAGGAAAGAGGTTTCGATGCGCGTAGCGATGATTGGCACGGGCTATGTGGGCCTGGTGTCTGGGGCGTGTTTTGCGGACTTCGGTCACGTGGTGACGTGCATCGACAAGGATCCGCGCAAGATTTCGCGGCTGCTGGCCGGCGAGATCCCGATCTTCGAGCCGGGCCTGGACGATCTGGTGGCGCGCAACGTGCGTGAAGGCCGGCTGTCGTTCACCCTGGAAGGCGCCCAGGCGATCAAGGACGCCGACGCGGTGTTCATCGCCGTGGGCACGCCCACCCGCCGCGGCGACGGCCATGCCGACCTCTCTTACGTCTACGCCGCCGCCGAGGAGATCGCCGGCCTGATCGACGGCTTCACCGTGATCGTCAACAAGTCGACCGTGCCGGTCGGCACCGGCGACGAGGTCGAGGCCATCGTCAAGCGCGTGGCTCCGAACGCCCAGTTCGCCGTGGTCTCCAATCCGGAATTCCTGCGCGAAGGCGCGGCGATCGAGGACTTCAAGCGTCCCGACCGCGTGGTGGTGGGCACCGAGGACGAGCGGGCCCAGGCGGTGATGCGCGAGCTCTATCGCCCGCTGAGCCTCAACGAGACCCCGAT